>JBEKSE010000010.1:0-109836 GCA_049517315.1 Occallatibacter sp.
ATTGCCGACCGTTATCGTGTCGTTGGCGCCGATGGAGGAAGCGGACGTGGACGCAGACGTGACCGCGCCGTTGCTGAAGTTGATCTCGCCATCGCCGCCGAAGACGTAGTTGGTCCCAGCATCGACGGTGATGGTGTTGGATGAGTCGCCACCGAAGATATAGTTGTTCCCGACGCCAACATTGATCGTGTCGTCGGCGCCCATGCCGGCATCGACCGTCTCCGCAAGCGTCACCGCGCCGCCGCTGAAGTTGATCGTGCCTGCGTCGCCAAAGACATAGTTCGTGCCGGTTACGGTTGCGCTGATTCCCACATTGATGATGTCGGTTCCAGATCCGCCGAAGACATAGTTTGTGCCGGTGCCAACATTAACTGTGTCGTTCGCGCCAATCGGAGAATTGGCCGAATAGGCCGATACGACCACTCCGTCGCTGAAGCTGATCGTGCCGTTGTCGCCAAAGACGTAGTTGGTGCCGTTGCCAACCGTGATGTTGTCGGATTCGTATCCGCCGAAGACGAAGTTGGTGCCGTTGCCGACGATGATAGTGTCGTCCGATCCGACCGAGGAATCGGTCGCGGTCGTGGCCGCCGATGCGACTGTAACGCCGCTGAAGTCTATCGTACCGTTGTCGCCGAAGACGTAGTTCGTGCCATCTCCGACTTGAATCGTGTCGGATTCATCGCCGCCGAAGACGTAGTTGGTGCCATTGCCGACCGCAATCTTATCGCCCGAGTTGGTGCCCGTATCGGCCATGGTCAGCGAGGTGAAGCTCCAGTTGGTTGCGATCTCTCCACTGGGTGCGTTCTGGCTGGCCGAGGAGACCATCCCGCTGGCGTTGATCTGAACCGATCCATTGTCGCCAAATACAACTTCGTTGCCATTGCCGACCTTAATGATGTTGCTGCTACCATCGCCGCCGAAGACGATATTGTTGCCGTTCCCAACAGTGATATTATTGTTTCCTTCCAACCCGGCAACCGCATTCGAATCGACGCTGTATACGTCGATCGTTCCGCTGAAGCTGCTTTCGGTCTGCCAGTAGGGAACATCGTTGACCGGGCTTGACGAGTTTGCGGTCTCAGAAGGAGTGAGCACGTTCTGATCGTTCAGATCGACACCCAGCCGGGTGATGAGATTGCCCGAAGCGTCGTAATAATCGACTCTTCCTTCGCCGCCGAAGATAATGTCGTTGCCCTGGCCTCCCTGGATAGTGTTGTTACCTTCGCCGCCGAAGATGATCAGGCCGACAGTGGAGGCGGAGGCATCGACCGTGCTGTTGCCGTCCTCCAGATTGATGGCCAACAGGCCGTCGGTGCTGCTGGTCAGACCGACCGTCACGGTATTGTCAACGATGTTTTTGATCGAGCCCGTTCCCGTGAAGCCGGAGTCCAGGTTCACCATCGTGACGCAATCGAAGGTCGAACGCGACATCGTGCTGGTGATATCGACATTGTCTCCATAGTCTCCCAGGTTCACCTCGAGCACGCCGATGTTGTAGTAGCTGATCGCCGCGGTGTTGCCGGTCGTTGTGTCCGTGACGGTGAGGCTGTCGGATGTCAGGATTACATTCTGCGGATCGACGCTCTGGTTGTCGTAGACCGTCAGGTAGTTCACCTGCGCGTTTTCGTTCACGAAGAAGTCGCTGGAAAGACTGGTGATTCCGAAGCTGTCTCCAGCCTGTGGCGTGGATTTTGCGAACTGGGCGATGTCTGTCGGCTCTTGCATCGTCAGCGTGACCTCGGTCTGGTTCGCCGAGAGGGTAAGGTCCTCGATCTGATAGAACCAGCCCGCGGCGTTACCGGTACTGATGCTGAGCGTATATCCCTGCAGGTCGCTGAGCAATTGCGCGGTAGTGCCCGTATAGCCGAGTCTCTCGGCCGCGGCAACGAGAACTGACGTTTCGACCGTCATGCTATCGTCCTGGCCCTCCTCGCCCTCCGTAAAGGCACCAACGGTTCCGTCCGTAACCGCATAGTTCAACTCGCCCGGCAGCATGACCGGCTTGTCGATTGTCGTCGAAATGGTCGACGACGGGCCGCCGTAGATGTTGATTTTGCCCTGCATCGCGTTCAGGTCGCCGTAGGTGGTGCCAGCCGGCGCCGCGAAGGGCAGACCCGAGCCGTCATCCACATTCAAGCCGGCGGGAAGCGCGCCGCCGATGACGAACTCGCAGCTTCCGATGCCGCCATATAGTGTCGTGGTGACCGTCGAACTCGTGCTCAGAATGTAGAACTGATCGTTGCCCGCGAGTCCGTCGATGATGAAGTTTTGAATGTTGGTAAATTCGACGGTCCGGCCGGCGCCATAGATGCCTGTGGCGGTGACGACAAAGACATCGTCAAACTCCGTGCCAATCAGCTCAAGGGTGTTATTGCCGCTGCCGCCGTCGATGCTGACATCGGCATTGGCGACGTATTCGACCATGTTATTGCCGTTGCCGGTGTGGATTGCGGTGTTCGACGAATCGGAGGCAAAGGCCCGCACTACGAAGGTATTATTGCCGCCTTGTCCATCGAGGTCGAGCCGTCCAACATTGTGATAAACGGTGAACGTGTCGCTTCCAGTGCCTCCCAGGATGGTTGTCTCGTAGCTGACGCCGTTGCTGAGCCAGCCCTGCGAGGTGTTGACGGTCGTGAAGGCGTCGTCCATCGACACTCCGTCATCTTCATTGGCGGAACTGGCGTCGCGCTGCGACTGAAAGACCTGGCCGACCTGGAAGTTGTCGTTGCCGCCGTTGCCCTGCACCACCGTATAGGTCAGGTTGTCGTCCATGGTCACGGAGTCGCCGGCGCCGGTGCCGGTGTTGACGATCAGATCGCTGATGGCGCCGGTATAGTTGATCCGCTCAACATTCGTGGCCGAATCAATATCGGCGACAAAGCCCATCGTACCTGCCGAATTGGCCCGCATCAGAAGGCTTTCCGCAGCGCTGTTCGTACCGTTGATGGTAAGGGTGCTGGCGGTCGTAAGCGGCTGAGTCGAAAGCTCGATGGTGGTCGGGTTGACGACGATGACGTAGTAGGTGCCGCCGCTCGTCAGTCCGCCGATCGCGGTTCCGCCGCCGTCGCTGTAGACCACTCTCTCGCCGTTCAGGAAGCTGGCGAGATTAGAGGTGAAGGTGATGGTGTTCGCGGTGGTGTTCACGCTCGCGATGGTCCGCGATGCCACCACTGGCTGCAGGTACTGTGTGCTGTCTGGGCCGGCGCTTGTGAAGGTAATGGTCTTCCCTTCCAGGGCATCGGCCAGCGTGGCGGCCAGTTGGATGGTCTGCGTACCGCTGCCGTTGCTCTCGACAACAACGTAGTAGAGTTCGTCGTTGTTGAGTCCGCCGATCGTCGTGTACGAGCCTGACGTCCCGTAGTCGTACCGCACAACGTCGCCCGTCTGGTACTGTGTTGAACCCGACTGCACGGTGATCGTGGAATCCGGCACATTAACATCCGTGCTGCCATTAAAAGATGTGGCGGCGTTGGAAGATACGGCCGAAGTGATGGTTCCAACACCCGCCGAGGTCAGCGTCACCGGCGCCATCAGCGTCGCCGTCAGCGGATTTGCCGAAAGCTCAATGGTCGTCGAGTTGACAGCGATGACGTAGTAGGTTGCGCCGTTGACCAGCCCGGCGATCGCGGTTCCGCCGCCGTCGTTGTAGATCACCCTCTGACCATTCAGATTGCCAGAGGAAGAGACGGTGATGGTATTTGTCGTGGTGTTCACATCAGCGGCGGTGAATGTCTGCGCCGCGACCACAGCCTGCAGGACCTGCGTGCTACCGGAGCCGGCGCTGCCCAGTGTGATGGTCTTCCCCTCCAGTGCATTGGTCAGCGTGGTGGCCAGTTGGATGTGGGTAGCATCGACGACAACCACGTAGTAGTCGTCTCCATTGGTGAGGTTGCCGATAGCCGTTCCAGACGTTCCGACGTTGTACTGCACCAGATCGCCGGTCTGATAGGTGCTGTTGGCGATGTAAATGGTGGAATTCACCGTATCGACATCCGAGCTCCCGTTGAAGGTCTGCTCGGAGATCGCCGAAGAGATGGACTGGCTGGAACTGCTGCCCGTCGTGCCCAGCGTCACCGGCGTGATCGAAGCCGGGGAGCCGTTCACGTTGATGAGGTAGTTGTTTGATCCGGTGTAGTCGATGGTGTAGCTGTCGATTCCGCCGGTTCCGTTGAGGTTAAGATCGCCGCCGGTGATCGAGGCCGGCTGATCGACGGTGACCGAGTTCTGCCCCGTGCCGCTGTAGACAGTCGTCGTGCCCGAAAGGGTCATGCCCTGCAGCAGGATAGTATCGCCGTAATCTCCGCCGGTGATGGTATTGAATTCAGAGGAGAGCGTGCCGTAGATGTCGATGGTGCTGCCGGACGCGCCGCCCGATGCGGTGATGTTGATGGCCGAGGTCGCGGAGATCGTCGAATTCGAATTCTCTGTGACGTTGCCGTTCACGTTGATCGTAACCGAGCTGCTCGCCGTTCCCGAGGCCGTGATCTTCGAACCGGAATTGAGCGTGAAACTACCGGCAGCGCTGATCCAGACAGATCCCTCCGTCGCCTCCAGAATCGTGTTGCCGTTCGTAGCTGCGCCAATGATCACGTTGTTGGCGGCATTGAGCGTGATATCGCCGTCGGTCGCATCCAGCAGCGCGGCAGTAACCGTAATGCTGTTGTCGGTAACGACGTCATTCAATGCAGTGCACGTGATGCTCGATCCCACGATAGCGTCCGAAATGGTCATGGGGCAGTCGGAGGTGATGTTGACCGCGCCGCCGGCATTCATACCGTTTGTATCCGAGCCGTTGACCGCGGCAACGGTCAGCGAGCCGATGTTATCCAGCCAGATGCTGCCGCTGCCGCTTGCTTGACCCTCGACCTCAGCCGTAGGCGCATTGCTCGGCGTCTCCGATGTGATCTTGTCTGTTGACGTGCCGATATTGCCGTTGGCGAAGAGGTAGGTTGTGCCCGAAACGATATTCACCCCGTTAAAGAGTCCGTTGTAGATGCTACCACCCGGGTTGCTGATGAACGCCTCTCCGGGGACGCTCCCAGTGCCTGTCGTGATGGTGCCCAGCAGCAGTTCGCTATCCAGTTGCTGCACGAATATATTCTCGTAACTGCTGCCGCTGAGCACTCCTCTGCCGGCCGCATCGGTCTGCACGATGATCTCTTCAAGGCCCGTGCCAACCGTGCCGTATTGCGATGTCAGTGAGATGCTGTTGCCGCTGATGTCGACATGGGTGGCCACGGTGGAAGTGCGCTGTATGTCCACGTCGGCATTGAGCGTCACATCGCCGCCCGCCTGGATCGTGCCGATATTGATTTCGCCGCCACTGTCATTGCTGTTGGGAATCTGGGAGACCAGAGTGACATTGCCGCCCGCCTGAATCAGGCCCGGAACGCTGCTCGCTGTCGAGCTTATGCCGGTTATCGTGGTGGCGCTTGGCACTGTCGTCACATTTGCTATCGTGGTTGCGTTGATATTGCCGCTCGTGGTGCCGAGCCAGATATTGCCATTGCCGGAAGTCGACGTGATTTGAGAGATGTTCAAATCGCCCGAGGCGGCGTTGAGGTAGATTCCTCCAACCGCGGTTGCATCCACGCCTCCGGTCGCGTCGATTTCAAGAGCGTTGTCAGTACCGGAAGCTCCGATCGAAGCGCCGGATACCAGGTAGATATTGTCCGCGCTGATATCCCAGTTGGCGCTGTCAGGAGCCGAATAGGAGTTATTGGCGGAGAAGGCGTCCAGAATCGATTCCGTCGCGACCAGGTAAACGTTGCCGCCAGTGGAGGCGATGTCCGCTGCAAAGATGTTGTAGCCTGCCGTCTCGCTGATATAGATGCTGTCATCGGCCAGCGCGGTAAGCGTTCCGTAGGCCTCGGTTGCAGACGAGCCTGAAACTGTTCCGGTAACCACGCCGGTAGGAACGCTGATATAGATAGGATCCGCGGCGGTTCCGATTCCTGCACCGTTACCACCCTCGATGACCAGATCGGCTGGGGAGTCATAGGTATTGCAACCGGAGGTATCGAGGATCACGATGTTGGGATCGCTGGTGTCGGTGCTCGTGTTGAATACACCGGCCGTTCCCAGGATGCGGACCTCACCTCCGGCCAGAATCTCGTCGAGATTGATCGGAGTATTAGAAGGTGACCCAATATCCACCACGCCGTTTGTCGCGGTAATATTAATGACTCCCGACGCCGTTATGATGATGCCTCGGTTCAGGCTCACCACAACCGATTCGGCAGAGCCAAGAGTATTGGCGACTTGAAGCTCAGGAGTCCCGGTGAGGCTGTTTCCGCTCGAAAGCGCGATCCGGATCGCCGTTCCGCCCTCAGTCGCCGAGAGCGTCACGCTGGAGGAACTGTCGGAAAGAACGTAGTAGGTCTGTCCGTTGGTCAGGCCGGCTATGTTGCTGCCGCCACTGATATATGTGACCTGCTGTCCCGCAACCAGCCCCGGATCGCTCGAGAATCTCAGGGTATTGCTGCTCCCGTTCAAGCCCGTGATTGAGTAATTGACGCTTGAGCCACCGGAGAGCGGAATAACCGTGCCTGTGCCGTTTGTCCCGGTGTAGAAGGTGAGGTCCTGCGGCAGGGCCGAGGCCAGCTCGATCTCTTGGTCTTCCGTGAGGTTGTCGCCGGCGAGCGGAAGATTGACGGTGATGCTGCCGTCGTTCGAGCCGATGCTGCCGGATTGGGTAACGATGGTGACGTTCTTTGCCGAGATATTGGGGGCCTGGGTTGACGCCACCGTGGAGGCGATGTCCTTCGGATCGAGAAGGTTGTAATTGACGCTGTACAGCAGCTGATCGGTGCTCCAGACGGCGTTTGCGGTCAGCGCGTCCGCGTCGGACAGGGAATTGGTCGTTCCAGTCACGTTGCCGAGCGCGATCGCCGTTCCGCTGGACGCGTTGGCGGCCGAAGAGGCCAGTTCGATCTGGCCACCGCCGAGGTTGATCACGAAATAGGTCGCTCCGTCCGTCAGGCCGGCGACGCTTGCACCGTTGTTGCCGGAGTTATAGACGACTTCTTGACCGGTGGCGTAGACGTTCGCCCCAATGGCGATTACGTTGCCGGAGACCGCCGAGGAACCGAAGGTCTGATGGAGAGTCGAACCGCTCGCATTGTACGAGAAGCTCGGATCGTAAATATTCGCGCCACCGGTAAACGTAAACCCTGCGGCTCCGGCGAGAGTGCTTCCACTTGCAAGCGTGATCTGGATCGCACTTCCGCCCTCGGTCGCCGAAAGTGACAAGCCGGAAGTGGCGCTGTCAGAGACGACATAGTACGTCAGGCCATTGGTCAGGCCGGAGATGTTGCTTCCACTGCTCGCATAGGTCACCTGCTGCCCAACGGTTAATCCGGGATCGTAGCTCAAGGTCAGATTGCCACTGCTCACGCCGCTGATCGGGCAGTACAGAGAGACGGCATTTGCGGAGTTCCCGACATCTCCCACGGTGGCGCTGAGTGTGCGGTACTCCTGCGTCTGCTGGTTCTCGATCGTTTGGATTGCCCCGCTGACGTACTCGGTCAGAGACTGGCCGGTAAGTTGCAGGCTGGGATTTCCAGTAAGAGTGGTCGCCCCATTCGCGAGCGTGATCGTGATCGCCTGACTGCTGGAAGATGTGGCCGAAAGCGTAACGCCGGAGGCACTGTCAGAGAGAATGTAGTACGTCTTACCGCTGGTCAGGCCGGCAATGTTGCTATTGCCACCGTTGTAAATCACTTCCTGTCCGGCGACAAAGCCGGGATCGTCGCCGAAGGTGAGGGTGTTATTGCTTACGCCCGTGACGGCGCTGTTGTTGGCTTCGGAGGTGTAATACGCGGTATAAGTCGCCAACTGCTCGGCCGTGAGGGTCGCAGTATAGCTCGAGTCATTGGCGGGCAGGATGCGCTCGAAGGTCACCGCTTCGTGTTCCGTAATGCCGCTTGTGGAGGCGACCGTGATCAGGTTGGCGACTTGAAGCTCAGGAGTCCCGGTGAGGCTGCTTCCGCTCGGAAGCGCGACCTGGATCGCCGTTCCGCCCTCAGTCGCCGAAAGCGTCACACTGGAGGAGCTGTCGGAAAGAACGTAGTAGGTTTGTCCGTTGGTCAGGCCGGCTATGTTGCTGCCGCCACTGATATATGTGACCTGCTGTCCCGCAGCCAACCCCGGGTCGCTCGAGAATGTCAGGGCATTGCTGCTCCCGTTCACGCCCGTCACGGAGTAGTTGACGCTTGTGTTCACGTCGGACGATTTGGAGTTGAACAGCAAAGTGTTCGACGCTGTCCCTGCGCTGCCGCTGTAGAGCATGTTGGTCACCGCGGTCGAGGACGCAGAGGCAGCCTGCAGCGAGACAACGGAAGTTCCCGCGGGGTCGGTCGTCAATTCAATGTGCGTGCCGTCAATCACCTGCACATAGTAGGTCTGGCCCGGAGTCAGTCCGCCGACCACGTCGCCGCTGTACTCCTCATTGCGATAGGTCCAGAAGGTCTGATAATCGCTCGTTACCGATCCCTCGTAGGCGGCAACGGTCGCATTTTGGCTCGCAATGGCCCCTTTTCCGGTGGCATTCATGTTGCTGTACACCTGGAGCAGTTCGGCCGTTGTGCGAGGATCCTGCTGGATGTCGGTATTGACATCGACCACCGTGCCCGTGCCCAGATTCAGGCGCACGTCGCCACCGTTCGAGATCACGCTGTCGATATAGAGGTCTCCAGTCGCTTGACTGGCGTAGATGTCTCCGGCCGCAGTGGCGTTGAAGCTGTCCTGCCCGGTCGCGTAGGTCGAGCCGGCGCCGGTGCTCGTGCTGGAGTTGCTCACGGGAGCGCCGTAGTTGGTGCCGGCGCTGCCTTGCGTAACGGTCTCAACGCAGTTGGTCTCGATGTTGAGAGCCTGATCTCCAGAGCCTAGCGAGTAAGCCGTGCCACCCGTTCCCAGAGTACCGATACTCCCCGCCAGGGCGTCGAGCGTGACTGCGCCGCCCGAGATCAGCGATCCGGAATTTGCATCCAGGATCGAATCAGCGGCCGTCAGTGTGATGTCACCCGTGTCAGTCGAGCTGTCGGCTGTCGTGATCTGACCGACAAGCAGATTGCCGGTCGTCTCGTCGATTTGAATATTGCCGGTGATCGACTGAGCGGTAACCGAGCCGTACGAACCGCTCGTGCTGGCAACCAGCGAGGTTTTGATGGCGCTCGACGCGCCGATGCCGTCAGAGGCCTGCAGGTTGATGCTCAGGCCCTCGATCGTAACTCCACTGCCGGCAGAAATGCTCGCCCCCGCATTCAGGTTGGCCGAGCCGCTGTTGTAACCGGCCTCGACTGTCGTCGGGCCGCCGGCATTCTCGATGTTGCCGTTGAGAATGACGCTGCCGCCCGACTGAATGTCGACGCTGCCGCTGCCCGCGTCGGCGCCGGTAAAGTTAATGCTGATAGGCTGGTCGGCACGGATGCTGTTCTGTGCGTAGTCTGTTTGGAAGGTCTCGGTGACGGTCTTCTGGTAGTAGGTTGACGAGCCATACCAGGTTGAGGTGCTCCAATCGCTCACCTGCTGGTTCGGAGCCACTGTGTACGAACCACCGTTCGTCAGGCCCGTTATCGAGTTTCCGCTGGTGGTGTTATAAGTGAGCACCTCTTTATTAGCAAAGGTCGCGGGCGCACCGTTGGTCGGCTCCAACTCGATCATAGAGCCGCTGACGGCGCTGATTGTATAGGTATAAGTCTGGCCGTTGCTCGTGGTGGTGAAAGTCCCGCCCGTCCCGTTCATCGTGCCGTAGCTGACAAGATTCCCATTGTCGCTCTGACCTGGATCGTTCACGGTCAGACTTAGCCAGTTGCTGCTGCTCGCGGAGCTCGATGAATACTCGTATTCGGACTCACTGTTCAGAGTAGCGTTGAGGCCCGTATCGGCGCCTGTATTCACGAGCGAGTTACCCTCCGCAAGCGCAGCCGGGAGCGCCGTCGTGCTCGTGCTGCTGGTGCTTCCATCCAACGCGAGATACTCGCCGCTAAGCAACGGCTCCTTGTTCAGATCGGTTGTGACTGGTCCCGAAGTGATGGTTGCGTTGTCGTAGTTGAATGCGCCCAGCCAACTGGAGTCTTCATAAGTCGCCGTGGTCTGTTCTTCGGTCGCCTGGGCCGTCGTCCACACGTACCGCAGTCCCGGCTCGGGTTGATAGTTCGTCAACCTCGAGTCTCCAAGGTCATCCGCAGTCCCACCAGTATTCAGATAGACAATCGAGGCGCCTTTCGCCGGCTTGTAGTAAGAGTCTGTGTAGGTTTGCCCGTTTTCACGGTAGTATTCGGTGACCAGCGGCTGACCTGTGGTTGGACTCAGATAGGAAGTGTCGGTGATCTCCAGATAGCCGGACGACTTGCCCGTATTGATCATATTGGTCACCAGCGTGTAGTTCGTATCGTTGGTGATCGAAACCTGCCCGTAGCCGTCAAAGACGTTGATCGCCCCGTTTCCGGTGCTGGCCATCTGACCGTAGAGCTCCACATGACCGCCCTGCACGTTGACCGGCGCCAGCATTATCTGCTGAGTGGAGGGATCGTAGTAGGCCGCGATGGTGTCGCCCGCTGTGGTCGTAAGCTTGTACATACCAGAGTACGGCCCGCTGGTCTCCAGCGTCATGTTCAAGGAGCTGGGCGAGACGCCGTCAATCAGGCTATGGATTTCGCTTGCATCCGTGCTGGTGATGGTGACCGTCTGAGTCGGCTGGCCGCTTTGAATGGTTCCGCAGATGTTCAAGTACGCGGCCGAGATGTAAACGTCCGCGGCGCTGATGATGCTCGATGTCGCCGCGGCGGTCTCGGCACTATAGACGTCACCTGCGAGCCCGCCCGCACCATTTGATCCATCCGAAGAGATCGATGCGGATCCATCCGCTTGAAAAGTACTGGCAGTGTCATTGGCGGCATCGCTTGCAACCGTGAACCACAACGACGTATTGCTGGCCGGATCGCCTCCCACGTTATCCATCGTGTCCGTATAGGCCTGAACGAAGTTCCCGCCCGTATAAATGGTGAGCGAAGCTGCGTCGATCGTGCCATATTCGTTGATGCCGCCATACTGGTTGGTCACCGTGACCGTCCCGAGTTCATCGCTGATGCTTCCCACCAGGTCGATTTCAGGATTCGGCTGCTCACTCGAAGAGAACTGTTCGTAGCTGCTGGTGATGCTGATGCTCGGTCCGGGTCCGCTTCCGGGCGCATCGATCGTCCCCGCGTTGACGCTTCCGCTCCTGGCGCCGGAGGTGAGCGGGTCGCCGTTGAGGGCGACATAACCACCCTCTTCATCCGAGATGTCGATATCGTTGATGCGGAGATCGTCCGCGGTGCTATTGGTAATTGTTATCGAGCCACCGCCAGTTGACAAAAGCTGTCCGCTCGAGCTGAAGGTTCCGCCCACGCCAAGGGTTCCGGAATTTTGCAGCGCGAAGGTCGCGCCGGCCGCATAGGTGTTGCCGACGATGTTGACAATTCCCTCCTGCGTGGAGATGTCGTCTACCGTGATGAACGGGGCGGCATATGAGCCCGAGTAAATCGTTTCACCGTTGACCGATGAGGACAGCCCCATCGTGGTCATCTCCGACTCGACGTAGTTGAGCTGAGCCTGATAGCCATCACATATCGTTGTGTCGGCGCTGTATACCTGGATCAGATTAATCAGATCGCTGTACTGAGCCTCGAGGTTGGCGCCCAGGTTCTCGGTTGTGTTCTCATAGCCGATGTTGCCCTGGACCACAACTTTGTTACTTCCTGGAGCGTAGGAGATTTCGAGGTATAGATTATTGTTCACGCCGGCTTCGACGTAGCTGCCGGCGCCAATGGAAACCGAGCCGCTGGCCGTCTGGGTCGAAGAGCCTCCCTGCATTTTTTCGGGAATGGTGTTGCCGCCCAGAGCTGAGTTGACGGCGCCGGCCAATGCGGTTATCCAGTTTTCGCCGCTGCCGTAGGCGGTAATGTCCGAGGTGCCCTGCAACTGCGTGACCAGGTTCACGTCCTTGGAGGAGAGCAGTTCGCTTCCCGTGCCGATGTTGATGTTCTCGGACTGGACGGTTGCGCCGTACGAGGTAAGCTCGTCGATCGGAATAGCGGAGGCGTTCAGATCATCGCCATCGGAAGTGATGGCGAAGTTGTTCATCAGGCCGGAGGCGGTCTGGCCGGCGTAAAAGTTCAGGTTGCCCTGAGCCATGATGTCGGTGTTGTTGCCGACATTCACCTGATCATCGGTGTGCATTTCAGCGTCGCCGTCGATTGATGCGGCCGCGGCCAATCCATAGGTGTGGGCCTCCGGGGCCACGCTGATGACGCCCGAGTCGTATGTTTCAAGGTCGACATCGCCGACCGTGGTGATTCTGTCGTTGCTGCCGATCGTGGCGTAGGCCTGGTTGGTATCGGCCTTGATCCAGTCGTCAATCGAAGCTCCGTCGATCACGCCGCCCGTGTCGAGCAAAACCGAATCGGTTGCCCAGATGTTGTTCTCGGCGCGCAAAACGAAATCTCCCGGGTCCGACACACTGCCGGTCTCGTCGATCGTCACATCATTGTTGATGAGTGCGTGCGTGTAGTTGGATATGAAGGTCTCGCTTTCGGCCGAGTTGCCCTCGATTACGCCGCCCGCTCCTGCAGTCACATTGTCTGTTCCGGACGCAACCAGATCCTTGTTGATATTGTTCGTCGCCGTTACATCCAGGCTCTGCGTGTTGATCGTGGAGTAGTTGCCGATCACCGCTTCCGTGGTCGAGTTGATCGTATTGATGGTCCATGCGCCGCTGAAGCCGAGAGCGGAGGCTTGTTTTGTATTGACCAGGGTGTCGAAGTTCTCCGTGTGCACGGCGTTGAGGGTAAGCGAGGAGACATTGAGCGTTCCGCTTGCGCTTGTTGCATCGGCCAGATAAGCCAGCGTGCTCGCATTCGAGTTGACATCGGCCGAAGCTCCCGCACCGGCCACAACTCCGCCGGTGCCGGAGTAGGACTTCGCGAAGGAGGTATCCGTGCTTTGGGCCGTAATGACGGCGGCAGGCGGAGCGGCGCTCTTGTAGATCACGGCCTCCCCGTCGTAGAGCTCGCTGCCAGTGCCGACCGTGATCGCGTTGCCGCTCACGCCAGACAATGGATCGAAGCTGATCGTCGTCGCGCCCGGAACCTCGTAAGGAGTAATGCTGTTCAACCCGCCGGCAGCGGCGCTGAGGGCAATCGTGATCGGCTCCGCCCACTCGAAGGTGCTTGTTCCGCCCGGCGCGGATGCACTCAGGGTAACCAGTGTCGAGTAGGAGTTTGTTGTGCTGTTCCAGGCGTAAAGCGATATCTTGCTGGAATTGTTCGGATCAAGTTTCACCTGGTATTCCGTATTGTCGGTGAGACCGATGTCGGATCCGCTCCCCTGCACATAGGTAACAACATCTCCATTCGAGAGCCCCTGATTCGAGCCCAGGGCGATCTCGTTACCGCTTACATCCGTCGCGGAATCAAAAGTCGCGGTGCTCCCCACGGAGTTCTCATAGCTCGATGCCAGGTAGACCTTCTGCACATTCTGGGCCTGCAACTGGAAGTAGCCTGTTCCACTCAATGCGGATGCTTGCAGGGTAACCAGTGTCGCGTAAGAGTTTGTCGCGCTGTCCCACGCGTAGAGCTGGATCTTGTTGGGATCCGTGGAATCCACTTTCACCTGATAGGATGCGCCGCTGATGAGATTGCAGATGCCGGCTCCACTCCCGACGCCATAAGGATTTTGAAGGAAGGTGACAACGTCTCCACTCTCAAGGCCAGGGTTCGAGGCGAGAGTGATCTCGTTGTCGTTGCCGTCCACGCCCTTCTCGGTATCGAAGGTCGCCATGTCGTCCAGAACGACATAGTAAACATTTCCGGCGGCAAGGCCGCCAACCACCGTTCCCGCGGTCACATTGACGCCCGCTCCGAAATAGGAAAGAGTGGAGACGTTGTTGTTGGCGGTCGAAACATTTGCGCCCACTGCTATCAGGCCAACCGTATCGCTATTGGCAACCGACTGCTGGTCGCCGCCTCCCACGGCATTGACGTCGATATCTTTGATGATCGTGAGCGTGGTTCCCGAGGCCACATAGGCCTGTACCGTTCCGGCGCTGGTGGCGGTGCTCACCGTGGCATTCACGCCGATGAGTCCGCCCACTGAACCGGTGGCGCTAACATCAGCCGAATACCCGCCGTTCGGCACGACGCGCGATGCCGTAACCGAAAGATTGCTTGCCGTGATGGTGCTTGCTTCGCCACCCACATAGGCGTTGATGTCAGGCGAGGACAACGTCGTGGCGATGGAGGCGCCGACCGCAAGACCGCCAACCGCCACGCCATATGCATCTGCCTGCGCCTCCGGAGCGGCCGAGGCCGACACATTCACGTCCCCGGAGACGTTTACATCCGCATTGCCGATGTAGGCGTCGACCTGAGTGTCGACAAGAGTGGTGGCGACGTTGGCCGAAAGCGCGCCAATGCCTCCCGCCAATCCGTAGACGGACGACGCATCGTCGCCGGTGAAGGAGGATTCGACGGTCAGACCGCCGACCGTCATGCCGGAGGTTTCTCCGACCTCCGCATCGTCGCCGACATAGGCGCTGAGGCTTCCGTCCACCAGCGTGGTGACCACCGAGGCGCCGGCGGCGATTCCGCCCACGTCAATGCCCGTGGCGACGCCGCTCATATTCACCGTATCGTAGGCCTCGACGGTCACCTGACCGGCCTGTTCGATGTTCGCGAGTTGTGAGCTGTCAGTGCCATCCACGTAGGCTGAAGTCGTTTCGTCGTAGTCGTTGGTGACAACGCTGCCGCCCAGACCCATGCCGAGAGAGGCGGAAAGACTGAAGGTTAGAGCAGCCACGTCGTCGGTGCCGGAGGCCTTCACGTCGATACTCCCGCCCGAGGAGATCGTGGAGGCTCCGCTGATTGCGGCGACCGTGCTCGATTCCATCAAGTCAGTGACTACCGAGGCGTTCAAGGAAGCGCTCAACGAGGCGCTGAAACCCGCCGCAACACCCGCGACCTGCGCCTCGTTTGCGGCGAACACATCGATATAGGAGCCGGCCGTTACGGTGGAATTGACGATCTCTGCCAGCACCTGATTTTCAATGAGATTGGTGACGATCGCCGCACCCGCCGCAACACCCGTCGATGCCGCAATGTCACCGGCGAAGGCGACGATGTTGGCGTCGGTGCTGGAGCTGACGTTTTGGCCCGAACCAACCTCGCCCAGAACCTTGGAGATGATCGAGTTTGTCGGAAGCACGTCCGTGGAAGGCGGCGTGTCGCTGGCGCTGAGGCTGATGCTGCCCGTCGCGCTCACACTCGAACCGCTGCTCGTCGCGCTAACTGTGTCGCCGAGAATGTTGATCGTCGTGGAACCAGCACCGGCAAGGCCACCCAGCGGAGTGACTCCGCCGATAACCACACCGGCAGCGTATGAGCCAATCTCCGGCGTAGAGAGAGCGGAAAGATCAATGTCGCCGGTCGAGTTGGCCGTGCCCGCCGTCACGCTGGAATCCGAGATCGCGGTTTGCACGCTGTTTTCCACCGTGTTCACGGACACCGACGCGCCCAGCGCGCCGAATCCACCAGCGGTAATGGAGGTAGCCAGGGAGGCAATCGTCGAGGCGTCGGTGGCGTTCAGATCGATGTCGCCATTCGATGTAACCGTGGAACCATCGAGAATCGAGGCATCCACAGTGTTGTGAATATCGTTCTCGGCAAAAGACAGACCGACCGATGCAACGCTGGAAGCAGCAACGCCGCCGACAAAGCTGTTGATCGTAGCCCCGGAGTCAGCCGTGAGCTGAATCGCGCCCACGCTTCCAACCGTCGAATCGCTGATATCGGCGGAGAGTGTGTTGCCGATGTCGTTGACTGCGACAATGGCATTCCCACCGACTTCGCCTGCCAGCGCGCAACTGAGCCCGAAGGAGTCAATCGTGGAGCTGTCCGTGGCCGTCTGTGTGATTCCGGTGTGGGAGTGCACCGACGATCCACTCAGAATCGAGGCGTCGATGGTATCGGAGATGGCGTTGCCCAATCCGGCCGCGCTGATCGAGAGCGAACCATATCCGGCGACACCAACGGTGAGCGCGGCAATCAAGGAAGTGCACTTGCCGTCTAGTTCGACATCTCCCGAGGTGGAGGTCACCGTCGATCCCACGATCTCGGCCTCCGCATCATCGGAAATGACGTTGCCCACCAGCACGGCATTAAAGGCCATGCCGCCCGAACCGGCCACGCCAACCACAACCGAGAGAATGTTGGCGTCGTCCAGTGGATCACCCAGTGAGGCTGGCGCGCTTGATGTGTCACTATCGAGTACCGCTTTCTGATCCGCCGTCGTCTCCAGCGATTTGATGGCGCCGGGCGCACCGTCGAGAGCTTGAATCGAGATGTCGCCGCTCGACGTCACGTGCGAATTTCCGACGATGTCCGCCGTGACATCGTTCGCGATCACGTTTCCGACAGCCGTCACCTGAATCGCGAAGCCTCCCGAACCAGAGATTCCGGCCGTGATCGAGCGGATGACTGCGGACTCGGTGGCTTGCACCGACAGGGACGAAGATTGGGTGACGGTGGAGTCGTTGATCTCCGCCTTGGTGCTGTTGCTGACGACATTGGCGCCCAGTGCGGCCACGCCTGCGCCGCCGCCGGTGCCCGCAATGCCGAAGGCGATCACATCGATCGTCGATTCATCCTCGGCTGTGATGCTTACTGCTCCGGTCGAGTCCACCGTGGAACTCGAGGTGACCAGGGCATCGATGGTGTCAGTGACCGTGTTGGCCGAAAACAGCAAACTGACGGCTGCCGCGCCGGAACCGGCTATGGAGGTTGTGAAGCCCAGGATGGTCGACTCCGACTCGGCGTTGAGAGTAACGGCTCCCGCATCAATGGTCGAACCCTCGACCTCGGAGGCGATCGTATCGTCGATGACGTTGACTCCGAGCGTCGCCCCGACGGCAACAATGCCCGTTCCGGCAACGCCGAGGCCGAGCGAACCGATCTGCGAGTTGTCAAGCGCCGAGGAATCGAAGGTTCCGGCCGTATCGATGAGCGATTGATTGTCAACGATCGATTCGACCTTGTTGGCAATCGCGTCGCCAAAGCCGGTCACGTTGACGGCAACAATTCCCGAGCCGGCCACGCCGACCGTGAACGCCGAAATCACGCTATTTGCGCTGGTTGTTACGTCTACATAGGAGCTGGGATTTGCAACCGTCTCGCCAGAGTAGACCTTGGAGTTGCTGATCGCCGCGGTCACCGTGTCGGTGATCACGTTTCCAGAGAAGGCTCCGTTGACCGCAACAATTCCTGTTCCCGAAACACTCACCATGATGGCCAGAATGTTGGACTCCAGGATATTGCCGAGGGGCGCACTCGATGAGGACAAATCAGAGGTGAGAATACTGTTCGGGGTTGAGCTCAGAACCGTCGAGGTCGGCACCGAACCTGGCGCTCCCTCCTCCGCACCGACAGAAACGCCATCTTCCGCGCTCACCGTCGAATCGTCAATCTCGGCCGTGGTGGTGTCGTCGATCAGATTGCCCATTGCCGAGACCTGCACCGCCACGATGCCCGATCCCGAAACGCCGACGCTGATGCCGCAGATGACTGGCTCCGAGATGGCGGAGATCCCTATCGTCGTGTCCGAGTCAACGGTCGATCCGCCGATGATTCCCGCGTCCACCGTATTGGCGATCACGTTCGCCGAGACGCCCACGCCCACCGAAACTGTGCCGCTCCCGGCAACGGCGAAGGCAAGCGAGTAAATCGCGGACTCGTCTTTGGCGGAGATATCGATCGCGCCCGCCGCGGTCACGCTGGAATCCAGCGTCGAACCGACGGTCGGGGTATACGACTGTACGATCGCCTGCGTGGTGTTAGTGATCACGTTGGCCGCAAAGAAAACCTCCCCTGCAACCACGCCACTGGCCGCAACTCCGCCCGTGAAGGAGTAAATTATCGAGTTGTTGAGCGCCGTGATATCCAAGGCATCTGTTGTTGTGGAGGTGCTGAACGAATCGACTGTCGAGCCGGCGATATCGGATTCCACGGTGTTTGTGATAACGTTGGCCGCGACGATGGCCCCCACGGAAACCGAGCCCGAGGCTGCGACGCCCAAACCAACCGAGCGAATCGTCGAATCATCGTAGGCGTAGAGCGTCATCAACCCGCTCGAATAAACCTTCGAGTTGTCGGTGATCTCGGATTGGATGGAGGAGGTGATGACATTGCCGAACAGCAGCGCACTGACGCCGACCGCGCCCGACGCTCCAACGCCCGAGGTGATAGCAAGAATCTTGTCTTCCGACTCGGCATTGATCGTCACCGTGCCGGCAGCTTCAGCGGCGATGTCGGTAATCGAATAACCGCTTGCGTCATGCGTCACATTGGCGAGAACTGTGGAATCCGAGATTTCCGCCGTGATCTTGTTGGCAATCACGTTGCCCGTGACAGCCGCCGCCACGGCAACCGAACCCGAACCGGCGACGCTGATGTTGATGGCCAGAATATCGGCGTCGAGGTCGAGCGGCGTATTCGTCAGAACACTATTCACCTCGCTCTTTACGCTCGCAGGCAGGGGAACAACCGACGGGGCCGACTCAATCGCATTGATGGTGGCGCTTCCGCCCGAGGTGACCATCGACCCGCCGGTGATTTCGGCGGTGATCGTGTTCCCAACATAATTGCCGAGGGCCGAGACACTGACCGCCACGCTCCCCGATCCCGATGCGCCGATGCACACCGCGCGCACGATGGCCGTCGTCTCGGCGTCCAATTCGAAGGAGGTATCGGCGCTCACCGTTGAATCGTCGATATCGCTTTCGATCGTATTGTCGATCACGTTGACCGCGATCGCTCCGCCCACAGCCGTGCTTCCCGAGAAGCCGGCGCCGATGGCAAGTGTGTTGATGGCGGAGCTATCGTAGGCGCCAACAGTCACACCCGCGGCCGAGTTCAGATCAGAGCCGTCCAGTACGAGCGCCTCCACATGATTGGAGACAGCATTCTCAGTGAGGGCCAATCCGACAGCCAGATCGCCGGAAGCCGCCCCGCCCACGGAGAGGTTGTAAATCTGCGACGCGCCCGCGTCAGACAGATCGAAGGAGCCAAGATTTACTGGTAGATTGCTCTCACTGAGCGTGGACGGCTGGCTGCTCGCGGAAGGTACGAAGCCGGCGGTCACGCTGATGCTGCCATGCTCGGTGGTAATCGTGGAGCCGTCGACCACAGCCTCCGTGGTGTTCAACACGTTGGTGCTCGCCAGCGAAAGGCCGACGGCCGTTGTGCTGGAGCCGGCGAAGCCGCCGGAAATGGTGACCACCGTTGTGTCGTCGTCGGCCGCGATCGTGACATTCTCGTTGCCCGTGGTATTGCCGGTTGCCGTCAGCGTCGATCCGCCCACAACCGATGCAGTGATATTCCCATCGGCCAGGCTCATCGCCACCGAGCCGCCCAGCGCGAAGCTGCTCGAGCCGGCGGCGCCAACGGCGACAGTCACCATCGTCTCTCCGGAGGTGGCCTCCACATCGATTGACTCTCCGGTCACCGACGAGTCCTCTGCCGCCTGATTCTCGATCTCGGCGCTGACCGTGTTCAGGTCGAGGTTGACCGAGACAGCCGCGCCGATCGCGGTGTCGCCACCCGAAATGGCCACTCCGCCGCTGCCGGCGATGGTCAGTTCGTCTTCCTCGGCGTCCAGCTTAAAGTCTCCCGTTTGCGCATCGATGGTGCTGCCAACCACCGTCGCATCGACGGTGCTGTCCATCAGGTTGAAGGCGATGGAGCCGGCGATGGCGACATCTCCCGAAACCCCGGCGCCGGCAGCCATTGTGACCAGCGTGCCGCTCTCGTTGGCCGTCGAGCTAAACGAAGAGGCGTAGATGGTCGATCTGGTGACGTTCGTCGTAACGTCGTTAAAGAGCAGGTTGACTCCGATGGCGGCGCCCAGGCCCCCGCTATTGCCAATCCCAACCGCACCGGAGATGGACTCGATCGAATCACTATTGATGGCCGAGAGCACCAGACTGCCCACGGGCGTCGCAGTCGTGCCCGCGTTCAGCTCGTTCACGGTGGCCGAGACCGTGTTCCCGGTGTAATTGATGCCGATTGTTCCGGCTCCGCCATAGCCTGATCCACTGCCCGCGATGCCAACCGAACCCGTCACCCCCACCAGCACTTCATTGTTGGTGGCGGTAACATCCATCGCCTCGTCCGTCGAGTATGTGAACGGCGACAGCGTCGTTCCAACACTCGAAACCGCGGAGCTCGTCGTGGTCGCCGCATAGGTGAACCCGATTCCTATGCCCACGCCAGCTTTGCCGCCAAGGGCGGCGGAACCGGCGACGGCAACCAGCGTCGAGGTGTCGGAGGCGTCCATGAAAATCGCCGTCGAGCTTAATGACCCGGTGTCAATATCTCCATCGGTGTTTTCCAGCTCGGTCGTTGTCGTATAGGTGAGAATGTTCACGCCTATTGAACCGGCGACGGCATAGCCGCTATTACTCGTTGAGACGCTGAGGCCGGCCGCCAACGACGCCACCCATCCGTCGCGCGTAGCGTCGATCTCCAACTCGCCGTCGAGATCGAGATCCTGAGCCCCGTTGATCGAGGCATCGGTCGAGCCCGCAAGAATATTCATGGCAAAGGCGCCAGCGAGGCCAACCGAGGTGCCGCTGCCGGTGGAGGAGGCGTAAGCTCCCGCTCCAGAGATATTGATTACATTCGTATTGTTTTCGGCCTGAAGAGAGAGCGAAACGCCATTGCTATCCGCCCCGGTGATTTGGATCTCGGGGGCGTTGGTGATCCAGGCGTCCGCAGTGTCGTCCATGTAGTTGACGCCGGCCGATCCGGAGATGGCGTCTCCGCCCTTCGACGAAGAGGTGGAGTTGGCTTGGGAACTCGTCGTCCCGGCAATACCGCCGGTCAATTTTCCACTCTTCTGGGCCTGGCTAAGAACGGCAGCCCACTTGCTCTGCCAGCCCGCCAGATTGGCATTGCCGGCAGCCGTGCCGTCCGAGCCTTGCGTGCCGCCGGTGCCCGGATTCGATGGGCTCTTGGCTGTCGGCGGACTTGCAATGCTTCCGCTCACCGAAAGAACAACGGCATAACCATCGTTGTCGCCCGCCACCGACACACTTCCACCCGACAGGAATGAACCCGACGGAGCGTTCGGGGTGGACCCGTCCGGGAGGTCGCCGATCACCGCCTGCGTGTCTCGTTCAACGATATTCAGGCCGGCCGTCGCTCCCACCGCGACCGACTGCGATTTTTCCACGCCGCCAGCGATCGAGTAGAGATCGGTATTGTCATTCGCCTGTACCACCACCGAATCGTCGGTCGAGGCGCCACTATTCAGCGTGACCGTGCCGCTGCCAACATTGATCGTTGTTCCATTCTGAATCTGGGCGAGTGTCGTATCGCCGATGTAATTGACATCTAACAAGCCTACAAAGCCGATGTTCGTGGCCGTGCCGCCGGAGGCGCCGAGCTCCACGCCGAAAACGTTGGTCAGCCCGTCCACATACAGGCTGGAGGCGTTCACCTGGGCGCCATCCTCAATCACCGCCTCGGTGTCGTCTCCGCCGATGGTCAACAGCAACGAGGCTCCCACCGCATTACTGCCCGAGACGCCAGCGCTGGGCTCCAGTCCCTCCAGGAGTTTCTTGTAATTCCCTTGGAAGGCCTGCGTGATATCGATGTTGGGCAGACTTAAATTGCCCACCATATTGACGCTCTCGTTGTCGCTCTGCGCCTGAACAACCACACTCCCCGGATTGGTGCTGTAGCCACTGAGCTGGTTGATCTCCGCCCCGCTCATGATGGTCGCCTTCGAGGTATTCTGCACATCGAGGACGGTGACCGCTCCTGCGACCGCAACCTTGTCGCCGCTGGCGGTGGCCTGGCTTTCAGTGTCGAAGATGTTCTCGCCTACGCCAAAGTCTCCGGTGAGGTAGGTCATCAGATTGGCGGCGAAATTCTTGGCAATCTGCTCGGGAGTCGTCACCGACCAATTGCTGTCGGTGGCGTAGTCGGTCGTGCCCAGATTGATCGTCGCCGGAGTGCTGCCATCGTAGGTGTACCAGTCCCCTGCCACTCCGCCGCCCTGATATCCGTTTTCCACCTGAACGGTCTGATCGGGCTGCACCTGCACAATGCCGCTGTTTGTGGTGTAGGTGGCCTCTGTCAGCGAATCGTAAAGATTATTGAAATAGCTAAGACTGAAATCGTTCAGCGCCTCGGACTCGACCGTCAGGGTGCCGAGGGCGTCCACTTGCGCGCCCGAATTGATGTAGGCCTCGGCATCGTTTTCAACGACGCCGACCGAAACCGCAAGCGATCCAGAGAAGACGCTCTTGTTCTCTGCTCCCGCAGGGAGGGCTGGATTGTTCTGCACCGAGGAGCTGGCCATTACGGACGGCGAGTAGGTGACACTGCTCAGAACGTTGATGTTGCCAACCGTTGAAACCACGCCTTTGCACTCGCCGTTCGCGGTGTTTCCATCTCCGATACGGGCCGTGGCCGAGTCCAGGTCGACAGCTATGCCAATGGCAGCGCCGAGGTCAATGCTGGAGCTGATATCGGCGGGCGAGTTGTCCGGTTGCTTGCCTGTAACCCAGGTCTTGAGCTTGGTGAAGACACCTCCGACGGCCGAAGTCGCCGGCGAGATGAGCTTCGACTTGATGTCGGCGAGCATGTCACCCTGCGAATTCGTCCCCACACCCGCCTGAGCGGAAGTGCCGCTGCTGGACGAGGGCAGCACGAACAGTTCCTTGAACGGCACCACGCCCTGCACCATATTCGCTTCAACATTGATGTCGTTCGGCGTCGTCGAGCCGCTGGCCGGCGTCGAGTTTGTGGTTTGCGCCGTCGCCGTGCCATCCAGATAAGCGTTCGTGGTGGAGTCTTCAAAATCGACGCCCGCCGCGATGCCCACCTTGCCGTCATTGCCCGCCGTCGAGAGCGCCACGATGCGGGTGTTGTCCTGCGTATTCGCCAGCACGTTGATCCCGCCATCAGAGACGGTGATGACGGCGGTGTCTAACACATTCGTCGTTGTGTTTGAGACCAGCACACCCACTGAAACGGCCCCGGCGATGCCCGCGATTGCGCTCGTATTGGCCACCACGTTCATCGTGTTGGTCGATCCGGAAGAAAACGTCGCGCCGTACTTGGCGCTCACGCTGCCGCCCACCTCGATCGTCGCGTTGACGTTTTCAATGCCCACCGAGACGCCGATAAACTTCGCCACCGTCGGCGAAGCCGAAACGTCAGTGACTGTCGTCGAAGTAGCGTTGAAATAACCCGAAGAAGAGATCGACGAGCCGGCTGCGATATTGATATCGGCCGAGGCCTGCGCATAGGAAACGGCGCCCTCGATCGAGATCAGTCCCTGCAGGACCGATAGCACTGTATTGCCGATCGATGTGGCATCATTCTCCACAGTATCGGCTGCCGAGGTATTCGTGCCATAGAACGAGCCGGCGCTGCTGTCGTCAAAATACTTGTTGGCATCGGCCAGGGCCGTAATGGTGACGTTTCCACCGTCGATCGTGGCGCCGTCTTCAATGTCGACGCTGACATTCGTTATCTGCACGCTGACGAAGGGAGTGAACAGAGCCGTCTGGTTGATGGCGTTGATGGTGATGGCGCCATCCTCGCTGGAATTCTTGCCCTTCGCTGCCAGCGAGCCGGTATACAAATCTGATGTGCCGTACTCGAGATCGACCGTATGCCCTGAGAGAGTGATCGACCCGGCCTGGCCGCCGGAGTTGCTCGTGCTGACCGCCCCCTGGATGTCGATGGTGTCGGCCTGCACAATCAGCGAGTGACCGTTCTGAAGGGTAAGACCGCCATTGTCAACCGTGACCGTGCTGGAGCCGATCTTGTTCGAGTCCAGGCTTCCACCGTTCAATTCGAGGTCGGTGTTGGCCAGGGTAACGCCGCCGGTCACGCTGATCGACGAGTTATCTACGCCACTATTGGCGTCGATCGTGATCGTCATCAGATGCGAGAGTTGCGCGGCGAAGATGGTAGTGGTGCCGCCCGCGCTGTCGCTGATGTCCAAAGCGCCCGTCACACTATCAGTGGACAGGATGATATTGTTGGTTTTGTCGTATGAGCCCTTAAATTCATAGTTATAAAATGTGGAATTTCCAAAATTGACAGTTTCATCCGCCGCGGTGGTGAATGAGGTATAGGTTGCGGTCCCGCCCAAATTCACGGTGCTGCCGGTGCCTCCATCGACGGTCAGCGCTGCCGTGAAATTGGTGATGCTGGAATCGGAATTGATGTTAATGGTGTGAATTCCCGTTCCACTGCTCGGCCCGAGGATCTCCAGAGACTGGATACCGGTATCCAGGTTGATCGTGTCGCTGCCGTCGGTCACGACATATTTGTTGTTGCCGCTGGAGTAGGTAAGGCCGATCGTATCGCCACTCCCGCCATTCACCACGATATTGTCGGCGCTATCGATGCCGGTATAGTTGATCGTTGTCGTATCTGAATTGGCCGTAAAAGTAATCTTGCTGTTAGTGGAATCGCAGAGGACGCTCTGGCTGCTTGTTGTAGCCGCCGTGGTCTCCACCGAGCAGATAATCTGATCGCCGCCGCCGCCGTTGATGGTGACTGCCGTGTCGTTTGGCGACATCACAACCACAGCGCTCTGGTCCACCTGGAAGGTGTCGCTGCCCGCTCCGCCGTTGATGGTCAGGCTCGTCGCCGAGGATGTCGCCGATGTCGGAGTCGCAAAGGTGAGATTGCTGAAGCTGCTGTTGAGGCTGTTAAGCATCAGATCGCCCGCATTGCCGGTGAGGCTGAGCATCACCGACGGCAGGGTCGGCATGCCCACAGAGCAACTGATAGAGTTGTCCGCGGGCGCCGTCCACGTAACAGAGCTCAAGCCGCTGGCGTCCGTGATGGTGATCTGGTCGCCGAAGACACTCGCGCCGAGGCTCGCATTCTGCTGGATGTTTGAGGCCAGTGCATCGAGCACATCGCTCAGAGTCTGACCACTGGCCGCCGTGGCCGAGTACGCCTTCCCGTTGACATTGACCGTCAACTGGTCGCCCACCTGCGGTGCACCGGAGAAGGTCAGCAGGGATTCCGATGCCGTGGCCGGCATGTCTTTCTGGCAGTCTTCGGAGCTATCGCTGGGCCCCGTCCACGTCACGGAGGTCAAGGGACCCGCGGTATTCGTGAGGATGATCTGATCGCCGCGAACATTCGCGATCAGGGTGCCGCCGCTCTGGCTTTGAATATTGGCGGCCAGAGTGGTGAGCACATCGATCTGGCTCTGATTGGCGCCCACCGTGGCGGAATAGGTGTCGGCGGGCCCTGTTCCGTTCACATTGACGGTCCACACATCGCCCGCCTCCGGAGTTCCGGCAAAGGTCAGAGTAGCGGTGTCATTCGTGTCGTAGGAGAAGCTCTTCGCGCTGGCTGCGGTATTATCGGTGATCGAGTTGATGCCCGAGTAATTGAGCTCATTCGCGCCCAGCATGATCGTGCCCGTATCCGTACCAGAGGCAATGTAACTCACGCTGCCGGCGTTGCTCCCCGTGCTGTCGATCGTCAGCGTATCCTTGCCGCTGAAGGGGCCATAGGGACGCCCGCTGATCGAGCCGCTCACCGAGCCGCCGGCCTCGATGGTGAAGTTGCTGTTGCTGTCCGAAGTGCCGTTCAGATACTGGAAGTTCTTGAAGGTGACGGATTGAGTGAGCGTAGCGCCGCTGTTGTAAAACGAAGAAGTGGAATCGCTGTTCGTGTAGGTCAGCCCGATCGTTCCTGAATTCTGGCCGGTAATATCCCACGCATTCGTGGTGTCTACGCTGCTCTCGCCGTCATCGATCTCGAAGCCCGTGATGTTGTTGGCCTTCGACGCTGTTCCCGCATTGATCTCGGTAATGTTGCTGACGCCCATTACGCCTGTGGCGCTGCCCACTCCCGTAGTGGTAGTCAACTGGTTATTCACTATCTCCGTCGACGAAATGCCCATATCCGCCAGATTGATGGAGATCGAGGTCGTGTAAGCCGAATAATCCAGGATATTTGCCGAGCCCGTTCCGCCCGTGATGTATCCCGCGAAGCCGCCCTGATCGGCAAAGACGAATTTGTTGGTGCCCGAGCCGCCGATAAGATTCGAGATTGTTCCCGTCAGCTTGGCTGTACTCACCAATTGGTTACTGCTGTTGTACTCATCGACAACTACCGTGCCTGTGTTGCTGATGTTGAAGGTAAGGTTATCGGTGACAGCGGAGAAGTCGAAGGTGTCCTGCTTGGATGCGCTGGACTCGTTGATCGTGTAATTTCCCCAGTCGTTGGAGAAGGTATAGGTGTCGTCGCTCTGACCGCCGGCGATGGTGCCGACTTTGTTGCTGCTCCCAAGGCCGAGCGAAGCGCTTTCCGTCGTCGTCCCGCTTGTATCCTCCGTGACGGTAATCGATCCGTTGGTGGTCGCGATTGTCCCGCTGTTGTTCGTAACTGTCCCGCCGCCCAGAGCAACATTCAGAGCGCCGGTAGCGGCTGAAAAATCGAGGGCGTCCTTGGTGCTCGACGAGTCTTCGTTGATGGTGGTGGTGCCAATGCCCCAATTGTCCGGCAAACTGAAGGTCTGGTTGAGCCCGCCGGTGATGGTATTCGACCCGGAACCCTCAATAACACTAGTGATGGCGCCAAAGGTGGAAGACGAACTGATGCCGGTCGCGGTAAGAGCGCCCTGGCTGGAGTCCAGGTTAACGACGATGCCATTCACATTGGTGTAGTTCGTGCTATTGAAAAGCGAGTAATCGAGCGTGGCGGCGCCGGACCCGCTCTCGATGATCGTGGCGTTCACGCCGTCGGTGACCGCCACCGGATTCATGACGATGCTATCCGTGCCCTGGCCATTCAGCGTATCAGCTCCCGTGCCCTCGTACAGGACATTGGTTCCGGCGTCACCGTTCAGCGTGTCGGCCCCGCTGCCCGCGTAAAAGATGTTGCTGGCGCTGCTTGCGCCGCTTCCGCTGTAGCCGGTGAAGGTGACTGTCCCGCTGCCCGCGGTCACCGTGTTATCGGCCGCGCCGCCGATGACCGTGTTGATACCGCTCACGCCATCCGTGCCCGTCGCCGTACCGTTCGCCAGATCGACCGTCACGTCAGTCGTGTAGGCGGTGTAGTCAAGTGTATTGGTGGCAGCGCCTCCAGTGCCGCCGTTCAGCGTGCCATCGAAATTCGCGCCCGCGGCGAAAACAAAGTCGTTGTTGCCTGAGCCGCCGTCAATCACCTGCAGATTGGAGGCGGTGATCGTCTGGCCCGCATTGGTCGAATCGGTGACCGTAACCGTGCCGGTGGAGCTAATGTTCTCTGTGAGGCTTCCCGAGTTGCCGGAGAGGTTCAGCGCATTCGAGGGCAGAGCGAAGGTATTCTCTACCCCGGTGATCGCGCCTACGGTAATTGCCGCCCCTCCGGAGGAACTGGAGAGAGTGATCCACCCGGTGTCGTTGCCGCTGCCGTCTACGATCTCGTTAACGTAGTACGTATCTCCACTGGTGAGACCACTGATCGAGGAACCCGAGCCTGCGGTGTAGATGATCGCCTGGCCGCTGCTGAAGCTATTCGTTCCCACGTAGATCTGGGTGGTGCTGCTGACTGCTGGGCTGCTGTCCTCCTCGATCTGCGTGGCGGAAGTCGCAACAAAGCTATTGCTTTTTCCGTTGAGCGAGGTAATGGCGATAGGCTCTCCCCCGGCCTTGCTGGACAGGGTGATCCAGCCGGTTTGGTCGCCATCGCTGTCGAGCATCTGGGTGACGTAATAGGTCGATCCGCTGGTGAGACCGCCCATCGATGAACCGGATCCGGCGTTGTAGATGACCGCCTGGCCGCCGCTGAAGCCATTCGTGCCCACAAAGATTTGGGTGTTGCTGTTCAACAGGGAGTTGACCTGCATGATTTGCGAGGAATCCGAGGGGGAAGCGAATGTATTGTTTAGTCCGGTGACCTGGCCCACGGCAATTGCCGCCCCTCCGGAGGAGCTGGAGAGGGTGATCCACCCTGTGTCGTTGCCGCTGCTGTCAACCTCCTCGGTAACAAAGTACGAATTTCCATTGGTGAGCCCGCTGATCCCTCCATTCGCGACGCTCGTATCGGCCTGGAAGACAACCTCATCACCGGTGGAAAAACTATTCTCGCCAACATAGAGTTGAGTGCCGCTGTTGTTCAACGCAGTGGCGGCCTGCACTGTTTGCAGGTTATTATTCGACCCGGTGATCCCGGCCAAAGTAATTGCCGCTCCTCCGGACGTCTTGGAGAGAGTGATCCAGCCGGTGTCGCTGCCGCTGTTGTCCACTATCTCGTTAACGTAGTATGTACTTCCACTGGTAAGACCGCTGATCGATGAACCAGAGCCTGCCGTGTAGATGACCGTCTGGCCGGTGGTGAAATCATTCGAGCCCACATAAAGTTCATTGCCGCTGACCGCGGTCGCCGTCGTTTGAGCCGTGCTCCCCGGTTCGGTGATCGTAACGTTGCCCCAGTCATCCGACGCAACATTGAAGGTGTCGCCGTCGCCCTGGCCGGTGAAGCTCTCGCTGCCGCTGCCCGCGGTAAAGATATTCGCCCCGGCTCCGCCGATGACGTCCTGTATGTTGGAAATGCCTCCGGCTACTCCGGTGGCTGTTCCGGTGGCCAGGTTGACCGTCACGCCGGACGAGCAGGCCGAGTAGTCGAGGGTGTTCGTTCCTCCGCTGCCGCCGTTGATCTTTCCGGCAAAGGTAGCACCATTTTCAAAGACATACGTGTTGTTGCCCGTACCGCCGATGATCTCTTCGATATTCGCGTTCGCTATCAGCTCATCGCTGCCGGTCGAGTCCGTGACCTTGATTGTGCCGTTGGCGTAGAAGGTGACCGTCAGGGCGGAGGTTACCGAGGAGAAGTCAAGCGTATCCGTCCCCGAACTCGCATTTTCGGTGACGGTATCAGAGCCCCAATTGTCGTCGAAATTGAAGGTGTCGCTGCCGGAGTTCCCCGAGAAGGCATTGCTGGCGGAGTTTCCGGTCAACGTGATCCCGCCCAAGCCGCCGATCACATTGGCGAAATCGCAGACGCCCCCCGTCACTCCGGTCGCCGTCCCCAAAGTCGCTGTCCCTAAATTCACACCAGACTTGTTCGGCAACCCGGCGGCCAGGTTCACCGTAACAGCCGTCGAATAGGCGGAGTAGTCGATGGTATTCGTTCCACCATCGCCGCCGTCGATAATTCCGGAAAACGTAGCGCCGTTGGTCGCAAACTTGACCGTGTTGTTGCCCGAGCCGCCGATGATCGCCGTCGTGCTGGCTCCGGCAACGATGGTGTATTTCCCGTCCGTCGTTGAAACCGTGCCGTCGGTGTTGACGGTCATGGTGAGATTGCCCTTCAGGCTGGCGAAACTCAGCGTTCCAGATGAATCAGAAACCGTCTCCTGCTTGCCGGAATCCATAACAACGATCTTGCTGAAGTCGCTGACACCTTGAGTCACACCGGTCACTGTTCCGGTGGATAGATCCACACTCACCGCGCTCGTATAAGCGGAGTAGTCTAAAATACTCGATCCGCCGCTGCCGCCGTCGATCGTTCCGGCAAACGAAGCACCGTTCTCGAACTTGACGGTATTGACGCCCGAGCCGCCAACGATCTCTGTCGTACTGGTGCCGGCGATGACGGTGTTCGTCCCGTCCGTCGTTGAAACCGTGCCATTTGTGTCGACGGTCATGGTGAGCGATGCGTCAATCTGAGAGAAACTGAGCTCGCCTCCCGAATTAATGATCGTCTCCGGGGTCTTGTCGTTGGCAAGTACAAAATCGCTGACATTGCTGAAGTGCAGCGTTCCGTCCGAAGAGGCCACTGTATCGGCTGTCAAGTTGACCGCCACGCCGCCCGCAAAGGCGGTATAGTCAAGGGTGTTTGTCTCACTGGCATTGCAGATGATCTGCGTGATACCTGAGCCGGCGGTGACGGTGTTGCTTCCGTCCGTTGCCGAGATGCTGCCATCGGCGTTGATGGATGCGGTGACATTGGCCGTGAGCTGCGATAGGTTGAACTCGTTGCCCGAATCGGTGATCGTCTCCGAGGCGCTGCCTTCCTTGAGAACAACCTTGCTGATATCACTCACGCCCTGCGTTCCAGTCGCCGTCCCGGTGGCCAGATTCACCGTCACGCTCGACCCGTAGGACGAGTAGTCGAGGGTATTGGTGCCGCTGCCGCCGACGATCGTGCCGCTGAAGGTGGCGCCCGACTGGAAGACAAAGGTGTTGGTGCCGGAGCCGCCGATCAGCTCCTGAATATTGGCGGTCGCTGCGAGCGTGTCCCCCTGGCTGTCGGTCACCGAGACCGTGCCGTTGCTGTTGATGGTAAAGGTGAGGTTGGAAGTAACAGCGGAAAAGTCGAGAACGCTTGTCCCGCCCGAGCCGGTCTCCGTGACGGTGGAAGCGCCCCATCTATTATCGAATATGAATCGGTCGTTCCCGGTTGTGCCGATCATGTTCGCATTCGAGCCCGCTGCGGCGGTATAGTCCGTGAGCAGATACGAGTAGCCCAAGGTTACGCTCGAGTTGAGAAGCGCCGACGAGGTAATCGGCCCGGTCGAGTAACCTAGCGTCCAGGTGCCGCCCTCGGCCGATGAACCGACGTCCTGCGTGGCAGCGGCCACATTCGCTCCGGTCAGCGCCGCCATCTGCTGCACAAACTGAATGCCCGCGCTGCTCCCGGCAACGTCGCAACCATAGAGAACAATGTCGGCGCCCGCGGACAACGAACTCTTCCATTGCGCTATCTCGGAGGAGAACTGCGAGAGGTCGGCTTCGCTCAACTGCGTCGTGCCCACGGTGATCAGCCCTGCCGCGCCGTGCGAGAGAATGTCAACCGCGCTGACATTCTTCAATTGCGCAAGGGTCTGCGTGATTTGATCGACGCCGTTCCCCTGCTCGTCGAGTGTGACAATGACCAGGTTATTTCCCGTTGAGCTGACAGAAGAGAGCTGCTTCCATTCACTCGCCGAGTCGTTCTGGTTCAGATTGATTTGCGTGACGCTCTGCCCGTTCTGCTCGGCCGACTGGGCAAGATTATTGACCAGCTGAGAGTAGTCGTTCACGCTCGGGTCGACAAAAACGACTTGGACACCCTGGGACTGCGTCGAGGACACAGTTGTGGCGGAGTTGGCCACGGAAGCGGTCGTATAGGTCTGCCTCCAGTTGCCAGCATAGGGCTTGGCGTACGAAGAGGAAACAGGATAGACGCCCGGATGCTGGCTCCCGCTGGCAGGCGCGCTCGCGCCTTTGAAAGCCAGCGCGGACGCATTTTGCGCCTTCTGTTGTGCCTGTATCGCGGAATGGACAAGGAACGGCGAAAGAAGCTGAGGATCTTGCGGGGCGTAAACCGCCTGCACGGCCGAGACCAGCACGTTTGCGGACGGGAGGATGCGTTTTTCGAGCATTTCAAAGTGCATTGCACGACGTTCGCGTTTCCCCTGCCACTTGGCAGCCTTTTTGTTGCGGAAGATATTCTTCAGATTCTTGGACATCGGTTACACCCTCGCATTCGGCCCGACCGGCCTTACACAATCGACAACTCAGCGCTTGATCAGCCTGGCTGTCGCAACAGCCTACTGCTATTGCGCCAGCCAGTTGTTGATTACAAGCAGATCTTCTTCAGAGAGCGTGCCCACGGCTTTTTTCAGCTCCAGGGTGCTCATGACGTACTCGTAGCGGCTCAGCGAATAATCCCGCCGATACAGATACAGATCCCTGGCCGCATCCAGGACCGCAAGGCTGGTGTAAACGCCCGACCGGTAGCCCAGTTCCTTCGCCTTGTAGAGTTCCGCCTGCGCTTCGATCGATGTCTTCAGCGCATCGGAGCGGCTGATGGCCGTCTTCACCCCGGAAAAGGCCGTCGTCACCTGTAAGATCACGTCGCGTTTCTGCTGCTCCAATGCCAGGAGGTTCTCCTGGTAGCGGTCCCTCGCCTCGCGCGTTTTCGACTTGATGGCGAAACCTTCAAAGAGGGGCACGTCGAGGTTAAGCGCCACAACTCCGCTGTTGACCGTGGCACCGCCGCCGTAAAGCGATCCGCCCATAGCGTTCCGATCGACCTGGCCCGTCATACTGAGGGTTGGCAGATGGGCGGACTTCTGGTGGGCTATCTCCTGGCGGGCCGTTTCCGTTTGGAACTGGCGGCTTTTCAGTTCGAGGTTTTTTTCAAGGCCCGCTTTCGTCCAGTCCTCCACTGTCGCCGGATCGGGCATGACAAGAGGAAGGTCGTCCTTGAACCGGAAAGTGTTCGCAACGGGCTGCCCGGTCATGGTGGCAAGAGCTTGCAGCGCGGTCTCATACTCGTTTTCCGCCTTCGCGAGGTTCGCTTCGACAGAAGCGAGCCGCGCCTTGGCGTCATAGAGGTCCGTGTTGGGGGCAAGGCCGCTTTTGAAGCGCACTTCAGCCCTGGAGTAGAAAGCCTCCACGTCTTTTTTCTCTTCCTGCGCGTAGGCGATGTTGTCGGCGTCCGTTTGGGCCGCCACATAGGCCTTGGCCAGGCGAAGAATCAGTTCCTGCTTGGCAAATTCATAATCCGCGTCAGCCTGCTTTGATACCTGCTTCTTCTGGCGCAGTTGCACGAACAGGGAGTACTGGAAAAGCGGTGCGCTGATTGTCGGCCCCAACGTGGTCGACATATATGTGGAAGACCCGTTGGCGAAGACCTGGTTCTCGCTGTTCACAACCTTTTGCCGGGTCTCCGTCATGTTGCCCTGGAAGTCTATGTTGGGCCGGAAAGCCGCAAGCGCCTGCTTGAGGCCCTCCTTTTGAGCCAGTCGCTCGAACGAGGCGCCCTTATACTGCGGATCCTTGTCGATCGCAAGCTTGTACAACTGGATCAGATCCTCACCCGAAGCGGCGGCAGGGTGGAAGGCAATAGCCAATATAAGCATGGCGAACGCCGTGTAAAAGATCCAAAAGGCTCCGAATGCCTTCTTCATTTAAAAACTCCTTTCAACGAGGACACGCTCCCCATGACGCCCGAAGGTGAGATATTCCGCTTCAGCCAAATTCTGTTCGCGGCATTTCCGCCCATCCTGCTCTGTGCTCTTTGAGCAGAGAGTCAGCGCAGCCGGAACATGGATCGCCGGATCTTTGGCGAGAGAAAACCCTTCCTGGAAGTTGTGAAATATCGAGCCGGCTTCGCTGCGCTTGGCGCGCCCGCTCATAGCTCTGTCAGGCGCGGCCAGCCTACCATCAAAAGGACGCCGGCGGAGCGCTTTCAACGGGCTTTTGTACCACGACGAATCTCGAAAGGAGCGGAAAGAGAGCGGGAAGGGAATCGCCGAAAAGGAAAGGTCGCATTCCCCAGATTCGAGCGGCGACCTTGGGAAGATGAGCTCGGAGTCTTCTGGCTTAACACCTCGCATGCTGGGACCGGCCAATGCGCTCTCAGTCGCGCGAGTGTTTGCCAACGCCCGCGCACACTTTAACAGCCGTTTGTCCTCGCCCATGCTTAGCTCTTCCCAGACCACGCTACTGTAGAACCGATAACTCGCCCATTTTGCAGATTTTAGAAATCTTCCAATATTTAGGGACATGTTTGCAAGTCAAATCTCTCACCGAAAGAGAAAAGCTGTGCAAGCTTCTTCTAACTCGCCGCAGATTGTCTTAGCATTGTGATGCCGCTCACTTTTCGCACTGGTCCACGCTGTGACTCCCGAGTCTGGGCGCTGGCCTTGGCGCAATAGGAACTTCCGCGGCCGGTGACGAGTCCGGAGTTGGTTCTGCCTGGCTGCTTTGTGGGCGCGGAAGAGATCGCGCAGGGAGGAGGCCGATCAATGATAATTAGAAGAATCTATATGTAGAAGCGGTTGATCCATGGGAGAATCTGATCCACTTTCCCATGGAAAAATTCTCCGGACAAATAGCAGGGCATCGCGTTTCAGATTGAGTGTGCTTAGAGACATAAGTGAGTTACTCTTGGGCGAAGGTCGTTACCAAAGTTAGACGAACATAATTTTGGCTAGATTTGACTCGACATGGATTTATCCCGTTTGCTAATGTAGATGCACACATCCACGGGAAGCTCTTGCCGCATCCTTTTGTGCAAGTTGTACTACCGCCATTTACCTAAGGAGATATTTGTGACCGAGAAAGCACCGCAGCAGATTAAGGAGAAAGTCGTGGCCGAGAAAACACCGCAGCAGCTTAAGGTTCGTTGGGAAAACGCCAATGTACCGAGCGTTTATTCAAACGTTTGCAACGTAGCAGGAACGCGCGAGGAGATTGTTCTTCTCTTCGGCATGAACCAGGCTTTTAATGCAGCGGATAATGAAATGACCATCCAGCTTTCGAACCGGATTGTCATGAGTCCATTTGTCGCCAAGCGGCTCGCTCAGCTTCTCAACAGCGTCGTGGGGGACTACGAGACCAAGTACGGAGTTTTGGAAAAGTAAGAACTGGCGTGTAGACCGGGCACGAGCTTCCGAACTTAGTGCGAGGTTCCGAAATTCCGGATCATGACTGTTATTCATCCGGGCGCAGGCGGACAGTTAGTCCTTTCTGTGCCCGATTTCTTTTCTGCAAAATTTTTCTCTCGGCCAGAGAAGACGCGGCCCTGCCTTTCTTCGCCTGGCGAGCCAGGGATTTTACGCGCCCTGTATACTAAGCTAAACTTTCCTGAATTGCTGGCGACATTGCGCGGTGTGGATACTTTTGTCTTCGGTTGCCGAAGTGGACGGGGAATGAGAACTCTCTGGAACACATCTGAAGGGCGCACTTCACGTTCGGACAGGGTCGATATCCTGGTCACGCGGCCTGAACTGACTGTCGACTTTTGTTATTCCGAGGAAGCCGGCGCGCCGCAAGACGCGGATACGGCCCCTGTCGTGGCGCGCATCGTGATGAATCCGTACACGGCCAAACGGGTGGCGGAAGCGCTCAAGAGGGCCATAGAACGACACGAACGCATTTTCGGTTTGATCGACGAGGAGGCCATGGCGGGGGGGAAGCTTCTTCGCAGCCTCATCGACGACCTTGCTGTTCCCCACGGGTACGAGTACTCCTTCAAGATGTGCGAGGGACTCATCCTTGCCGATCGATTTCTGGTTACCATGGACAAGGCGTCGCTTGGCAAGGACTACCGGAAGAGAGTCATCGAGCTTTGTGTGAAGCTTCGCGCGCCGTCTTTATACCTGGAGGCGATCGAACGCTCGATCGCCGAAGCCCGCATCCTTCACTTTGGCTTCGAGTCGTCGGAAAAGGGTGGAATGCACAAGGTCTACCTCGAGTTTCCTCTTCCATCGCTCAGTGAGCCTATCCTGGCCCATACAAGCTACAAATGGGATCCGCTCCATCCGGAACGGCGTGCGATCGGAACATACATGCGGCATCCAGTGCCTTCCTATGACGATACGGCCGATAGAGTACGGAATTTGCTGGCGGAATGCCACAAGCCTGGCGCCTTCGAAATTGCGGATGAACTGCTCCGGTTCGCCATGCCCCGCCTCAAGGAGAACTTCCACTATATGGAGGTCACTGAAGACGGGAACCCGCGAAAGTCTTTCGACGTCAACTTCTACGGCGCTTCGCTCACTATGAACGACATCCGCGAATTATTGCTGCGCATGGCCGCGCGTTATTCCCTCTCCATTGAGGAGTTTGAAGCGCGTCTCAAGACCATTGAAAAAATGCGGTTTGGCCATCTTACGGGCGGGATCGACAGAGAAGGAAGGGATTTTTTCACCTTCCACTTCGGCGTACAATCGCGCAGGCGTTAACAGAGAAGGACTCTTCAGATGCTCAATCCAGGCGCGGCTTCGGGAAGACTCGACTTTTCCTCCTACGCGGTCATTCCGATCTGGTACGGGTGCAATAGCGACTGCTCCATCTGCATGCTCTCGTCGCTCGACGAAAGGCTCGCGGCGGTCCCCTACGATCGCTTTTGCGAGCTCGTCGTGAAGCTCATCTGCGACGGCAGACGCCGGAACCTCATCCTCTCCGGCGGCGAAGTCACAACCTTCGAGCAACTCGAGCAATACGTAATGTTCGCCGCCCACTTTGCGTGGTTTTCGCGCATTCAGATCCAGACCAACGGGCGGAGGCTGGCCGATCCCATCTATTTGCGCCGCCTTATCGACGCCGGAGTAAACGAGTTTTTTATCAGCCTGCATGGACCGGAAGAGGTTCACGACGCGATCAACCGCCGTCCAGGCGCATTTCGCCAGGTCATGACGGGCCTGGATAACCTCGCGCGCTACCCTGGGATCGCGGTTATCACTAACACAGTCTGGACGCGCCTCAACAGCGGCTGCGTTGTCCCGTTTTTCGCGCAGATCGCCCGGCTGCCTTTCCTGCGCGAGATGCATCTCTGGAATTTCTTTCCGATGGCAGACAAGTCCGGTGAGCTTGTCGAATCGATCCCAGAGCTTCTGAAGCAACTGCCACAGATGGCCGAGGCCGCCAACGGCAAACCTCTTGTGCTGAAGGCCTTTCCGCAATGCCTGCCCGTTCCAGTTGGGGTATACAATGACAACGAATTCCCTTTGACCCTCATCCCCGATGTCTTCTGGCGCACCCTGGGAAACTGCGGCTTCGGACGGTGCATTCACAGGGACCAGTGCCAGGACGAAAAGTGCTGGGGGCTTTCCGATGTGTACCGCGGAGCGTACGGAGAAGAAACGGAGTTGCTACGCCCGGTAACTGGCCTTCCGAAAGCGAATCCGATTTGACGTTGTGCGAGATGAGCCGATGCAAATCATATGGGTTGGATCAGTAGGCATGAGGGCGGAATGAGGCAGATGGGATTCAATCCGGAATACGCCGTCGAGGGAGACAAGTTCTACAATTACGCCCTCTGGCCTTACGCGCCCACGCTATCGCTCGCAAATCGCCTCAAGCCGTCAAACCTTCTCTTGGAGTCGTGGGACGCGGCGGGAGTGGACCGCCGGTTTTTCGATCTCATTCCGCTTTTGCGCCAGGCCATCGGGGAGTTTCACACGGTTTTCGGGGTCAAGCAGCAGAGGAGCCGGACTTGGTGGGAGTTCTATTTCTACGACTATCGCAGGCGGGAGCGGGAAAGGTCCCTTACGCGCGTCCTCGAAGCGCTCCGGCCGCTGGCCCCCTCGACACTCACGCCGAATGAAAACATTTTCTACTTCATGTTTTCGATCGACATCACCGAAGAGATCTTCACGCGCGGAATTGATGAGGCGCATCTCTACATCGGCAACCCCGGAAGTTCCGTATCTTCCGGAATATCCTACTCGCTCACTTCGACGGGGACGAAGTTTGAAAATATCTATTTCTTTTTCGACGCCCGGAATCAGTTGCAGGATACGGCGGCAAAGATCGCCTGCTCGGCGCACATCGACACAAGGAAGATCGCGATAGACGAAATCCTGCGCCCCGAACTGCGCGTTTGCAAGACCATTTGTGTGGCTAATAAGCAGGAAAACGACTGCGTCTACTTCGCGGGCATCGGCTTCGACCAGTTTCTCTTCTTTTTACGCTGGATGCGCTACCGCGCCGAACTGATCGCTTTCCTTGAAGAAAACCGGACGAAGCTGGACCACCTAGACTTCGATGTCGGCTTCGACTACCGCATGGACGGAGACAAACTGACTGTGATTAAAAGCGGGTACTATGGCATTTTCTGAGGCGCTCGATTATCTCCGCGCAGAACAGTTCATGGCCGATGCAGTGAAGGGGCGCGCGCTCGCTTCGGCCTTCGAACTCGGCCTGATTGATTGCTTGGCGGCCGACGGACCGGTGAGATTTTTCGCGCTGCGGACGAAGCTCAAGTGCGACGAGAAAGGGCTGCGGATGCTCCTGCGTTTGCTGCGATCCAACGAGGTGATCGAGCAGCAAGAGGATCTCATCAAGCTCACTCCCCTTTTTCAGGCCGCTCTGCGCTACCGGGACTACATCGAAATGAAGCTCGCCTTCAGCGACCTGGTCCTCCACGATCTTGGCGATTCCTTCACCGCCCTGCTCTCCGATCCGGCGGCTTTCCAAAGACAAGCCCGGCTCTTCCATCTTTTCTCCTACGACGGAAGCCTTGCGGATTCGGCGGAAACCCGAGAAGCAGCCAGACGCTGGATGAGGATTACAACTCTCCTTACCCGCTACGAGGCGCCCGCCTGCCTAGAGCGCTACGATTTTTCGCGCCATCGCCGGATGCTCGATATCGGGGGAAACAGCGGCGAATTCGCCCGGCAGGCCTGCATGCGGCACCCAGGGCTTTCCGCCCTCGTGATGGACCTGCCTGTGGTTTGCCGGGTTGGAGCCGAGCACATGGAGGGAAAGCCCGAGGCGGACAGGGTACGGTTTCTGGAGGGGAACGCGCTGGTCGATCCGATTCCCCAAGGCTTCGACTTGATTACCTTTAAATCGATGCTGCACGATTGGCCCGAACGGGAGACGATGCGCTTTCTTTCGAGAGCCGTCGAAGCGCTCGCACCAGGGGGCTCCGTGCTCATCTTCGAAAGGTCGCCGCTCGAAACAGATGAATCTGACCTTCCTTTTTCGGCGATTCCCTTCCTGCTCTTTTTCCGCTCCTTCCGGGATTCATCGTGGTACGAAAGCTGCTTGAAAGCGCTCCGCCTTACCGATATCGCAACCACGACGCTCCGTTTGGGCACACCGTTCCACATCATCACGTGCCGGAAGCAGTGCTCTACCACCTAGACCAGCTCGGTCTCCTGGAACTCACAATGCGTGTCAGACGGAAGAGGAAGGCGGTAAATCCTTGCGCTGAAATACCCCCGGCTTGTACTGTTTCCTTCAGGACGGAAGTCCGCGTAAGTCGTTTATTTTTAAGGGTGGTAGGCGAGGCGGGGCTTGAACCCACAACCCCCGGCTTAGAAGGCCGGTGCTCTATCCAATTGAGCTACTCGCCCGTGCACTTTTCTATTCTAGCGTTGAGTGAGCGCAGAGTACATCTGTAAATGCCGTTAATGCATACTGAAAGGTCCGCGCCGCCTCAGCGGAGGATTCCCCGCATGAGGTCACGTAGACGGTAATTCCCAGCGCCATGAGGTCCGGCTTGATAAAAGCGCGGCGGACGACGAGATCGGCGCGGCAACAACGAAGCGGGACGGCGCGCAGGAGTTTGCATAGGCGTTTGCAATCCGTAGCCGCTGTGGCCGGAGAGTGCCAATTCTTCTTGGGCAGCAGGTCAATGTAACAGCCCATTGCGTAAGCCGCGCAACCGGACGGCGCATCCAGCTCATCGGGGTCGAATTCATCCAATTCGAGATGCTCCCATAGGTCGCATTTCGAGGTCCACACTGGGGAGTCAGCGGAATTCAGCTTTGCCAGAGCCTCGGCCAATGCAGGAAATTGAACCGTCTCAGGCAAATCCCAGGCACACACCGGCGCCAGGCGCAGATCGACGAATCCCGGCCAGTGAGCTTCGATGACCGGTGTGGCGAGGGCCTCCGCGGCTAGACTCTCCGCGTTAGGGCCCATCTCGAACTCCCAGTCAGCTTCCATTAGATTTTGCGGTTGCCAAGTGGAGGAAGCGCATCGCTGTCGCCTCTGCCCAGTGGATCTCGTTGCCGGGGTCGCGGGAAAGATAGGCGCAGTGGCCGCCGTGAGGGGTTTCGAAAAAGGTCACATACGGGTTCGCATGTAGCTTCGCGCGAGTCTCCGGAAGCAAGCGAATGAAGGGGTCGTCCTGGGCGTGCAGCACGAGTGTGGGAACAGCTATCTGGTCTACGACGCGGGCGCTGGCGGCGCGATGGTAGTAGTCGTCGGCATCGCGGAAACCCCAATAGCGGGAAACGATCTTATTGTCGAATTCACGAATGGAGCGCACCGGACCGATAGCCTTCGGGGGCGCATAAATGCCGGGAAACAGCTTTGCCTTGCGCCTGTAGCGCGCCATGAGGCCGAGGAGAAATCTCCACTCATAGCCGCGGTTGAGCGGCTCGTGCAGCGCGTCAGCGCCGGGAGCAAGGTCGACAGCCGGACATACCGCGGCCACTGCGCACAAAGGCGGTCCTTTGCCCCACTCCCCGGCGAGCTTCAGCACCAGGTTGCCGCCCATTGAGTAGCCCACCAGAGCCACGCGTTCGAGGCCGAACTTCTCTGCATAATGGCGTACCACTACACCCACATCGCTGGAAAGACCGGAGTGATAGAGCGTGGGCGTCAGGGTTTCCGTGCCGCCACAGGTGCGCATGTTCATGCGGACCGCGTTCCAGCCAGCGTCCCATGCGCGGGCGGCGATGCCTTGAATGTAGCGGGAGTCTGACGAGCCCTCGAGGCCGTGAACCAGCACCACGGTCAGCCGTTCAGCGCGAACGGCCTCCGGCTGCCAGTGACAATGGCAGAGCACGCGGCTGCCGTCGGCCGGGTCAACCTCGACCGTCTCCGAGACAGCGGCAAGGCGGAAAGCTGGCCGCGGAAGGAAGTTGCCGACAATGGTTTGCAGGTGGCCGCTCGAGAGGCCGCGGCACGGCTCAAAGGAAGGGAAACCCGCAGGCAGTCCGCGAGCTGGTGCGTCAACTATTGCGTTTGCATGTATTTCTAAGCTCACGGGAACTCGGGGAAAAGGGCTTGCAGCCTGTGCGGTCCGTGAAAAATTGGGGCGGCGGGTGGGGATCGAACCCACGACATCCTGAGCCACAGTCAGGCGTTCTGCCACTGAACTACTGCCGCCATGTATCCCTTTGATTGTAGCATCGAATCAGGTTGACCGGCCTCAAGCCGCGCCAAGCAGACCGTCTTTGCGAAGCGCGCGCCGCCGGGAGACGACGGCAAAACAACTGGCACCGCTCAATAAGACACTGTATACTCGCCGCAATTTCAATTCCCTATTCCGTTGAAAGGAGCAGCAAATGAAGAGTACGGTCACAAGCCTCGTGAGATTCATGGTCCTGAGTTTGGCTGTGGGCCTGTCAGTAACCGCATTCGCACAGAACCCGCCCCCGCCATCAGAGAACAGCGCCACCGCAAGCCTTGCCGGAACCTCATGGAACGTTGTTGAGACCGACTCCGACGCTTCGAGAGATATATTCAACTTCATGCCAGATGGTACTTTGAACTACTCGTATCAGCATGGAACCTACTCAAATGGCACATGGAAACAGGATGGGGATTCGATCTACATCGAGATGAACCATAAATTCGTCGAATATAAAGGTCGAATCAATGGCACACATATTGAAGGAACGGCCACGAATGTCAAGGGGGGAAACTGGACCTGGGTTGCGGACAAGAGATAGCTTATTATCCGGCCAAGAGAATTGGCGGAGAGCTCCGGGAATCAAACAGCAGAGCTCTCCTTTAGACTACAGACTGGCGCTTGAATCGCCCGGGCAAACCGCGCAGGCGCAGATCCTCGAAGATGCCATAGCGGGAAGAAGACAAAACAAACAGCACCGCCCTAGTAAACCTTGCATACCTGCCGTGATTTCATCTGGCCTTCAAAAACCTTTCCCCAAGGAGCAACCGATGAAAGTTACCCTAAAGAGCATTGTGAATTCAGCGCTTCTGGCTTTTGCGGCCGGCCTAGCCATGCCTGCGTTGGCACAGAACCCTACCCCGTCAGAAGTAATTGATTTGAGCAAGGTGAGACTCCAGATTGTCGATGCAACATTTGTGACCAAACTGGACAGCGCGAAGGCCAAATTCGAGGAAAGCAAGCCCAACCAATATCACGGTTTGATTGTCACTGTCAGGGTGACGAAGACGCCGGAGGAGCCGCTTACTCTGACTTGCCAGGATATCAATCTGCACTACCGCTTTGGCCAGGAGTCCGACGTCGCGAGCTGCTATGGGCTTTCGAACTACACAACACAGCAGTTCGAGGACCGCTTCATGTCGCTTTACTCGCAGGGCTATGGCAAGTCCACGACGGGGCAGGCAGCGACGAGGAGCGGCACGGTGTATGTTGATGTGTTCTTCCAGAAGATGGAGCCGCAGACGCGTGAGCTTTATCTCTTTCTCTCTCAACCCACCGGCGCGCATTTCACCACACCGGGCTGGAGGTAGGATTGAGCGGAATCCGGCTCGTGAAGTCGAGCGGGATACTAGAGCGAAACCAGGGTTACCGTGTCCTGTTGAGTTTTGCGCAAGGTTGCCGCTCGCTGATGGCCGCATCAACTTGACGAACGTGCTTTCGGGATACACCATCCCTGGTTTCGCTATAATCCGCGCTACAATCGAAGAGTGTCGGGGCGTGGCGCAGCCTGGTAGCGCATCTGCTTTGGGAGCAGAGGGTCGGAGGTTCGAATCCTCTCGCCCCGACCAGTATATTTCGTTGGTGATAAAGGTGATATTTCGAGTCCAGACGAGACCCGCTTACTGGCGTGCGTAGAGCTGAAATGAGGCCCAATAAAACGGCAAACTGAATTTGCCTTGTGAATGGAGCAGGGAGAGCTTTGCGTTGCGGAGGGCGACTGATGGAGACACACCGTTTTGCATGCCGGCGTAGAGGGAGTCCATCAGGCGTGGAGTGGAGTCATCGCTGACTTCCCACAATGCACCGATGACGCTGTGCGCTCCGGCGCGAAGGAAGGCCCAGGAGAGGCCGACCAATCCCTCGCCGGCGTAGGAGCGCGAGCCGCTGCCGTAGCAGGCCGAGATGGTGACGAGCCGGGCATCGATGGGATGCTGCATGATGTCGCGGGCGTAGAGTTTGAAGGAGTCGCCGCTTCCCTTGGGTTGAGAAAGAATGATGGCTGAATCCAGCGGGTCCATGCGGCTGGCAACCGCATGAGAGACAAAATGAATGTAGGCGTACTGGGCCGGATTGCTGGTGAGATAGGCTGCTGGCGTGGCTTGTGCCCCACCGAAGGCGACCACTTGGTTTGGGGCAAAATGCCGTTCTATCTGACTCATTTCAAAGCCAAATAGAGGAAGGCCGGGATAGTCCGGGCTGGGCGAGACGGGGTTGCCGAGCAGGAGCAACTTGCGATTGTTCTCCCGCTCAGGCTTTGCCGCTGCAAGCAGTTCCAGCGAGGGAGCCGAAAGCAGGGTTACGTCGTCGATCCAGTAATGCGTGTTTGGGCCATGGCCTGCGTTCGGACTGACTTGCGGGCTGGGGCCGGGCGCCAGCAGGGTTTCAAAGTTCAAACGGCTCAGCGCGCCATCGTCCAGAATCATGACCGTAGCGTTATGCGGGATGAGCTTGGCGGCAGGGGCAACCAAAATTTGATAGAGCGCCTGGCCGTCCGGGTTGCCGGTCTGCCGTGTATCGTCCATGTTTAGCAGGACTTTTTGGTAGCGCTCGACGCGCAAGATAATCTCCTTCTGCGCGGGCAGTCGAATGAGCGTAATTTTGGGCGAATTGATGACCCAGAGATAGGATTGGTCTGTCCCGAGCCAGTAAAAGAGGAGGGTTGCTCCGGTTTTGCGGGCTATCTGGCGCGGGTTCAGTGCCGCGGGCTGGGACGAGGCTTTCCTTAGAGCCATGCCAAGGCCTTGCGCCAGCGTCCGGGCGCGACTCTGGTCGGCTATGGCCAGGGCTTCATCGCTCCGGCCTTCTTCTACCAAAAAGTGGATGTAATTGTCATAGATGGGGACGGCGTTAGCGGCGAAGGGCAGCCGCGAGCCTTCCTGCTTGAGTTGCGCCTCCGCTGAATCAAAGGCGTTTAGTGTGGCTTTGTAGGTCCGCTCCGCTTCCTTCCTGTTGCCTTGGCGCTCAAATAGCCGGGCTAGCTGGTTCCCGGCTGTCAGCCGCGCCGTGGTTGGGTTTGTACGATCTCCTTGGATGGCGCGAAAGATCACCTCCGCCTGTTGATCCTGGTGACGCGCGGCGGCCAACATTCCCTGTGTTATCGTGGTACTCGCAATCGTCAGTTTGCTACCCGCGCCCACCATGGGAAGTTCTTGAGCAAGATAGGCGCTTGCATCATCCAGCTTTCCGGCATCCAGCGATACCTGTGCCAGGTCTCCCAACGCGTTCACGATGCCTTCCTTGTCATCGATCTGCCTTGCCAGAGTGAGCGCCCGGCGATAGGATTGCGCGGCACGGGCAAAATCGCCGGAATCGTGATAGACATACCCGGCGGTGCTTGTCCATTTGAGCTCGTCGCGAACAGCTCCAAGTCTCGTGGCTGTCTTCTCCGCTTCAAGAAACAATTCAAGAGCTTTTTCGTCATCGCCCAACTGGTAATAGGCCCAACCAAGATTGCCCAGCGCCATCTGCATTGTGCCTTCGGCACCCAACTCTGAACTCTCTCGGAATGCGGTCTTCGACCAGTCTATGGCTTCGTCAAAATGGCCTGCCTGAAGCGCGGCCCACCCTAGATTCAAGGATGCGGTTGATTCCAGAAATCGGTCATGGCGGGTTTGAGCGAAGGCAAGGACGTCGAGAAAATACTGGCGCGCAAGAGCAGGGTTTCCTTGTCTCATTGCCAGGTTCCCACGCGTCTTGAGGACTGTGCCACAATATTCGTAATTGGCACCCCTACAGAGGCTCTCGGCATGAACGAGCCGTTGATTCGCAGCGGAGGACTGTTCCTGGTGGGCCAGGGTGACAGCTTCTATCGCCAACTCACGGACAGTTTCTTCAGGGTTGTTGGAGGCGGGGTGGTAGTCCGTGAGAAGGCGAAGAGCATCGTCGTACATTCCGCGCCACTCCATGGCTTCAGCTTCAAGGAGCTGAAATTTAGAAGCCCATCCTGGGTTGGAGTCCTGGAACTCCTCATATCCCTTTTCCGCTGCCTGTTGGCTATCGGCCAGTCTACCCTGATGGAAGAGCTTCAAGGCGTGGTCATATGCGTCCTGGGCGCTGCCGGGACTGCTGTCTTTCAGAAAGAGCAGAAGAGATAGAATGAGCGCCCACGTGAGAATAGGCGCCCATGAGTGAAAACCTCGCCAAATGGCCCACACACACACACGGATGTCCGCCAGACGTGAAGTCAAATTCATTGTCCAGCGGACATATGTGGAGATCGTTCGCCTAGCTAATGGCCTCCGCCATTGGTTGTGCCGCCACCAATCGGGATATCCCCCTCGATGGCGCAGCCCAGCTTGAGATCGATCATGGTCAGGTTGAAGGTGGTCTTCCGACGGACTTTCGTCTCCGGGTGCGGGTCCTCGTGCTTCACGGTCAGCTTGGCCAGCGTGATCGTCCCGAAGCCCGGAATGGTAATCACGTTCCCAAAGATGCTGCCAGGGAAGAATCCAGCCACACGGTTGACCAGCGAACATTCGACCTCCTCGGAAGAGCCGAGTTTAGAGGAAAGGTCATTGTAATGTTTCTGGAGCTTCTCGGGAAGGTTCTTGTTCTTGAGTATGCGGTCGTACTGGCGTGAGACGCGGCTGACGACGCCGGCATCCTGAACGTATGGCAGGTCGTTGATGGGCCGCGGTCCAAAGATATCGTAGTCGAACTCCAGCTTGACCGGGTAGCCGGCGATGCGCAGATTCTCAAAGCGCGTGCCGAGGAACGAGATGGACGGCATGTAGCCATCGAGGGGGTGTTGGGTGATGGTCTGGCCCACCACGCGGTCGGCTGTGACCACGTCAAGAACGTTGAGTCCTTCAACGACCGTGGTGGTCAGGGTGTTGTATCCCTCGCCCGGCTTGTTGCTCTTGTTGCCGGCGACATGGGAATAGGCGGAGCGGAAGGAGATGACGGATTCAATCCGGTAAATTTCCGAGCGCTGCGTGAAGTATCCACCAGCCTCCGGGAGTTTCGAGTGGGTCTGGGGTTCAATTTTTTGATAGACAGGGAGTCGCAATTCGCCCTGGAGGACGGTTGCTTCCGCGTTGTACTTGTGAGTTCTTGTGACCACTTTGGACATACGCTTTCACCTTTCGTTTTATTTTTGATCGGGGTAAAGTTTTTTGAATCCGGGATAACTATACAGCGTCCTGGCAGACGCGTTAACGCGTTAATCGGTCAAACGAAGCTCAAATGCGTACTGGTCGATCACGGTGCGTTCTCCGTGAGCGGCGACGCCGAAGACAGCGAGGGTATAAACGCCGTTGCGCAGCATTGCGCCCGGAATTACCAGCCCGAGCCGCTGAGAGCCGCTATCGCTCTCGCCGGGCGCGGGCACGACACCGCCGAAGGCAAGGTTCCCTTGCGGGTCACGGAGGTCGATGGAGTAAGAGGCGTATGCGCCTTCGCTGGGTTGCGAGGGAAGATCGACGGGCAGCGCAACTCCGTGCTCACGGTCGGCGGTTATGGTGAGCGGAGCGCCGCCGCGCATGGCTCCGCGCAACTGAGTCCAGGGAATAAGTCGGGGCTGGCTGGCTGCCGCCCGCAATCTAGGATAGGTGACGAGATTCTGGTAACCGAGGACCAGCAACAGAGAGGCGAAGGCGGGAGTGGCAAAGGCCGGCCGAAGCCAGAAAAGCCACCACTCGCGTTTGGCCTTGTGCGGACGGGAAGGGGACGGGACAGCAGCGCCCGAAAGCCCGGGCAACTGGGTTTTGGCCACTTCAACGAAAGCGGCCCCGGCGCGAAGATCAAGGGCACATTCCTGGCAATCGAACACGTGCTCCTCGAAGGCCTCGCGCGCATCAGGCGTCAATTCATCCAGAAGATAACGTTCCGCAGCCATCTGATGTAATGCTTCGCTGTGATTCATCATCTCTACCCCAATGCAGTCCACTAACAATAGTGCCCGTTACGAACAAACCGTTACAACTCTGTCAAACTTTAGTAATCCTCAGACGCGCTCGCCCAGGCGAATCTGGTCACCAAAGCGCTTGATGTACTCGGTCTTGAATTCCTGCTTGGCGCGATGCAACAGCACCCTCAGATAGTCGCGGTCCACGCCAAACTCACGGCAAACTTCATCGCGGTCGCGCTCGTCAAGAAAGGCGGCTTTCAGCAGCTGGCGGTCGCGCGGGGCCAGATTGAGCAGAATCGCATGGACTTTGAACTGGATTTGCCGCGCAGCCGCGATGTCAAGGGCATCAGCGCCCTCATCGGCCGGCTCGGGCCGCCCTTCGACATCGAGCGATTCGATGGCGCCGGCGGCGTGGTAATGCTCATAAAGCACATGGTTGCAAACCTGGTTAACGAAGGCTCCAAGGCGCTCCGGCTGGCGCAGGCCGCCTTCCTTGCGCAGAGCCGAAAAGACGCGGGCGAAGGTCTCCTGGCACACATCCTCGATGGCCTGGGGTGACTGGAGCCGGGAGCGAAGCTTGAGCTGGAGTAACTGAGTAAAATAGGCGGCGAAATGCTCTTGCGCCTGGCGGTCACCGGCACAGAGACTTTCAACATAGTCTGCACTGAATGAAAAGAACTGCAACGCCGACTCCGCCATGCTAAGTTGCTCAGAGTATAGCACCGCGGAAGGAGCGACACCTTGACTTGTGCGATGTGGCGGAGAGTTTGGAACCAGCCGCGAATAAACGCGGCCGCGGAACTTACATGGACTGAGTGAACAGCTGGCTGGCCAAGAGAATTTGCCCGTCTCTCGCGTCTACCGGCTGCACCGGCTGGGTAGGAGAAAACTTGTAAATAATTCCGGTAACCGGACCCCGGACATTGACCAGCGGCAGCCCTGAATACCTGAGGTTAAGCGCACTGACCTGGTTTGTTCCGACTATTCTCAACGCGTTTTGTTGTTGACCGCGGAGCATGACTGTTCTCCTCCCAAAAAAGTATCATCGGCACGCAAGGGGTTAAACTTCACTGTTTTCGGTGCCTAAAAGGGTCTTTCGGTGACCTCTCCTAGAGCAAAAGGAGCCAAAACAGTAAAAGCAACGACAAAAACAACCATGGCGTGCCCAATGAAATGTTTAACTTCGACTGTCTCAGGGGAGGATCCGCTTGTTTAGCTGTTTCTGATACGTCGGCCGAAGTGAGCAACTCCGTCCAGGGCCCAGCCTGTTCTATTTGGTGATGAAACAGTTCCCGGCTGCCATTCCCGCCAGGTTGATCAAATCTTGCCAGCGATGCCATTGCCAGCTTATGCATCACCGCCACGCTCCGCGCTGACTCAATGGCCAGGGCGCAGAGAGCAACACACCAGAAAAAACTGAATTCGATCATCTCGAAGTCACTCCTTTCCGTCGTGGCTGCAGACGGAACCCGCTTGGGAAAACAGGTCCCGTCTGCTCTGGGGAAGCCGGTCGATCCTGCCAGCTCATCGTTTGCAGGGAAATACCAGCTGCGCAGACTCAAATCGGGTTTCGCGCCGCTGCCCACGTTGCCGTCGATCGAAATCAGTGGGCAGGCTATCCAGGCTGTTTGGGCATTCTTATTGTTTTGGGACGCCCTTGACTCACCTTAGAGCTTGCGAAACCCGGATGTGCGCGCCGACACAAGCCGCCGGACACCTGAACTCAGAGTTGTCGCACAAGGTATAGTGTGCGCCGGGCCGGAATCGTTTCAGACTTTTGTGGAAAATTTCGGTTTGCCAATCTATGTTTTCCGAGTCTTGCCCTAGAATCTCACTATGAACGACGTCTCGTGGACGATTCGCGAATTGCGCGAAGCTCTTGCCGCTGAAACTGTACGGCCTGTCGATCTGGCTGAAAGGGCATTGGCACGCGCTAACGGGAATCGAAGTCACAATACATACCTTTGGCAGGACGCGGAGTGGACGCTGGCTGAAGCGATGCGCGCAGGCGCGATGCCGCGCGGCGATGGAGGAGCTTTCGGCGATGGCCGCGATGCACTATGGGGCCTGCCCGTTTCATTGAAAGATTGCTTCGACCTGGCCCAAGCGCCCACCAGTTGCGGCGTGCGGTCTTATCGCGACCTTAACGGCGCTGCCGCGCGCGATTCCTGGCTGGCCGAACAACTGCGCGCAGCGGGCGCGGTAATCATCGGCAAGACTCATATGCACCCGCTGGCCTATGGCATTACAGGCGAAAATCGCGACTTTGGGGATTGCCTTCAACCGGGCGACGAGGGCGCGCTGACTGGAGGTTCGTCGTCGGGCGCGGCAGCCAGTGTGCTGGAGGGGTCGGCTGTGGCTGCGCTCGGTACAGACACAGGAGGGTCAATCCGCGCACCCGCCGCGCTCTGCGGGCTGGCGGGGTATCGAGCGTCGCTGGGCCGCGGCGACTGGCGGGGTGGGGCGCACCTGGCGGAATCATTCGACACCATGGGATGGCTGTTTCGCGACCTGGAAGATGCGCCTCTGCTGGCCGGTTTCTTTGCGCCCCCGGATGCGGCTCCAACCCAGGTCTTCAAGCGATTTACGGTTCCGGACGCAAGCTTTTTCTACGACTGTGAGCCGGAGATTATATTCAGCTTTCGCGCGGTCATCGCTGAATTGCAGGCCCTCGGGCTGCACGCGACCAAGATCGACGTGAAGTGGTGGGACGATGCCCTCGATATTTATGCGCCCATTCAGGCGTGGGAGGCAGCGAGGGTTCACGCAGGCAACTTTGGCCTCTTTGAACCCGCACTGCGCGAACGGCTGGAGTGGGGCGCGAAAATTACTCCCATGGGGATTGCCGAGTTGCGCGAGCGCCGAAGAAATTTTGTTACGCGCATGGATGATGTTTTCACGACACAGGATTTGTTGCTCATGCCCGCCTCGCCTATTGCTCGTCTGGCGGCCGGCGCGGATCACAGCCTGACACGCGCGCAAATTTTGCGTTACACCACGCCAATCAGCCTGGCGGGAGCGCCCGTGGTGACCCTCCCCTGCATTGTCGGCGGTATGCAATTAGCAGCTGCTCGCGGATGCGATGAATCCCTGGCAGCGCTGGCAGCCAGACTCGGAGCGAAAAGAAAATCGGCTCTGTTTGCGAGCCACCCGTGATGCAGGTTGGCGGGGAATCTGCGATGTGGCACGCGCCGGCGAGAACGTCAGGCGTTGTTTGAACGAGACAACTGGCCGAGCAATTCTGCTTTCGCGATTTTACCGGATGAGGTACGCGGCAAATCCGCTCGAAATTCAATTCCTTTGGGCAGCTTGTAACGCGCCAGCCGCGCGGCAAGAAAAGCAGTGAGTTCTTCGGCGGTAATCGGCGCGCGTAACTACAAAGGCCGCGGGAACCTCGCCCCACTGGGGGTCATTGATGCCGACAACCGCCGCGGCAGCGATGGCTGGATGGTCAAGCAGCGCGGCCTCAATCTCCGCCGGATAGATGTTGACGCCGCCGGAGATCAACATCTCTTTGAGACGGCCGGCAATCGAATAGAAACCATCTTCGTCGGCGCGGGCCAGATCACCGGTGTGCAGCCAGCCCTCCGAATCGAAAGCCGCTGCAGTGGCTTCGGGCTGATTCCAGTAGCCTTTGGCGACGTGCGGTCCGCGCAGACACAGCTCGCCCACACCATCCGCGACTCCGGGCTGAGAGACGGGAGCGAGGCGAGCCTGAGTGAACAGCATCGGACGGCCGATGGAGCCGGCCTTCAGCGCGGCTTCTTCTGAACTCATCGCGAAGCAGTTGACTCCGGCTTCGGTGAGGCCGTAACCCTGTTTCATCACCAGGCCCCGCTGGCGATAGAGGGCCGCGAGCGGCGCGGGCAGCGGAGCGCCGCCACTGATGCACCAGCGAAGATGGCTGAGATTCGCCGTCGCGAACTCCGGCGCGCGCGCGAGCATTTCAAAGATGGTCGGCACGGCGAAAAAAATGTGCAGCGCTCACGCTCCAGATGGCACAACACCTCGCTCGCATCGAAGCCGTCGTGCAATACGATGCGGCCGCCCAATAGGAAGATCGCGGGAAGCGAAACACCAAGGCCGCCGGCGTGATAGAGAGGCGTGCCGGAGCCAGCGGCAAGATAATGCTGCGCTCCGGCCGCTGATTCCACCGTATACGATTTCAGATCTGCCATCGGAATGCCGCCGCTGCCTGGTTGTAGCCCGCGCCTGAGCCGACCAGGGCCACCAAACTTCCAGGCGCGATTTTGCCCGGTTTGCGCGCCTCGTCGAGCGCCATGGCCACGCAAGCCGATCCGGTGCAACCCTGCTCTTCCATGATGCAATGGCTGCGATCCGTTGGCAGCCCCAGCGCTGTTACCACCAATTCGATGGTCTTTCTGCGCACCTGGGTGAAGAATCCGCACCTTGACCACGGCTACGCCGTGACGAGTCATTCCAGCCAGGGGCAGACCGCCGACCGGGTACTGATCCACGCCGATACCGAGCTGGGAGCCAAAGACCTGCTCAATAACCGCATGGCCTACGTTGCCGTTTCGCGCGGCGCATACGACGCACAAATCTTCACCAACGACCTCGAAAAGCTGGAAGCCGCGCTGGGGCATGATGTTTCGCACAGCAGTTCCCACGCGCCGGAGATGAAGCCAGAACAGAAGAAGGAGCAGGCTGTTACGCCGCAGCGGGAGATTGCGCCGCAGCAGGAGCAAGGAGAAGATTTTGGCTTGGGCCTCTAGGAACTTGTTGAAATAGGTAGCCGGAACAGCCGGCCAGCACAGCAAATAACTACTTCGACAACACGAGAGCCGAAGACATATTTGCGCTGATCGGTGTAAACTTTTCTAATAGAGGATCGACATTATGTCGCGTGAAGAGGTTCGTCTGTTGATGAATGGTTGGTTGGACAATCATTCCCAACTTGGCGTTGTGGGCCAGCTCTGGGGTTTTGGCTTCGCTTTGCGCTGTCGCGTAGCCTTCGTTTCTGACTCGGCAATTGGGCTAGTAACGAGCGATGGTGGGAAGATTGAGGTTGATGTTTCAGAATCGGGGACCGAATTCAAATACTCACAACCTAGAGAGCTTTCCGAGTTCGCATCGAAGCACGGGTTAACCGATGAGCAAAAGCTCGCTTCATCTCTGATGGTCCTCTTTCCTCCGCGAGAAGCAGAGGAATTAACTGAAAAGAACGCAGAGTGCATATCGTTTCTTGAGATTGTCGAGAGTTGATGGCTTTATCGCCCGTTCCAGGGCAGGAGAACTATAGATGGAAGATTTAGAAAAGCAACAAAAGGCAAACTTCGAGCTAATAGGGAGACTGTTGCGCACCTCATTTAATGGTGCGCAGATTTCCGCTTGCAAAATCCCAACTGACGGGAGGAAATTCAAGATCCTGCATGATGGACGAAAAATGTTCCTATGCGTGTCCTTGGAATATCTTAGCGATCAGCGTGAGGAAAGAATCCAAAGGCACTTCAAAGATTTAAACGTACAAAATGTGCTTCTGAGAAGTCTAGATCAACCATTACTGCTTTCAAACGAGAGTGTGCATAAAGGAGGGCTTGAACTCATATCGGCGGCGAATGCGAAATGCAGTAGTAAATACGAAGAGGCCCCTATCTTGTGGCCGCAATGATGAGGGCAGGTGTCATGGGCAATATCTTAAGAAACATCGCCAACACCATTGTTCGTAGCTTCGCAGAGCACCGTAGCGGCGATTCGGACATTGATGTTTCCCAAGACGTTTTGTCCCAAAAACCGGGTGATATTGAAGCAAAACGTGAATTCTTCCGTCAAGCTCAGGCTAAGGCCAGTGCTGGGGACGCCGAATCGATGTTCTTCATCGCCATGGACTATGGAGCGGGGGGAGAGCTGAAAACGGACTTGGCGAAATCAGCATTTTGGATGCGCACGGCAGCCAGGAAATGGGTGTAGTGTCCACCTAAAACCGATGCGAAGCGACACCCGCCCGCTCATCACGATAAAACTGTGATGACACGGGGCCCAGTCCCAATTACTTGGATGACCGGGCCACCTGCCCATCGTATCGACTCTCGACTGCCTTATGGATGGAGCTTCCATAGGTCGTTGAGACGCACTGATGTTCCGGTCGAGTCTTTGCCATCGCCGCCGAAGAGCCAGAGATTGCCCGAAGCATCACTCCAACTCACTGCATTTTGTCGTCCTCCGGGAATATTTGTGGAGGCAGCTACTCCCAGAGTTCCGTAAACCCCGGATTGTCCACCTTTGCTCCCAATTGTGCTGCTTCCGCCCATCCACGTCCACTCGCCATTTGTACCAAGTTTTGGGTCAAACTCCCACAGGTCGTTAAGATCTCCTACTTCGGTAGAGGAATAGACGCCAAACCCGCCAAAAAGCCAGAGATTGCCTGACGCATCGCTCCAGCTCACGGCAGAGGATCGTGCTCCGGGAATGTTCGTTGAGTTTGCCGTTCCCAGCGTTCCATAGACTCCGGATATGTAACCGTCGCTCTGAACTGTGCTGCCGCCCATCCAGGCCCACTCACCCGATGTACCCAGTTTTGGGTCAAACTCCCACAGGTCATTGAGATCTCCTACTAAACTGTTCGCTCCGACGCCCGTCCCGCCAAAGAGCCAGAGGTTGCCACCGCTGTCGACCCGGCTCACTGCACCTTCTCGTCCTCCGGGAATGTTTCCGGAGGCAGGTATTCCCAGCGAGCCGTACACACCGGGATTGGTACCGCTATCGCCGGATACTGTGCTTCTGCTGCTTCCGCCCATCCACGTCCACTCGCCATTTGTACCCAATGCAGGATCAAACTTCCACAGGTCGTTGAGAACTCCATCTGCTCCGGCCGAGTCTATGCCACCGCCGCCGAAGAGCCAGAGTTTGCCTGACGCATCGCTCCAGCTCACGGCAGAGTCTCGTGCTCCGGGGATGTTAGTGGAGGCTGCCGTTCCCAGCGTCCCATAGACTCCGGGTTGGCCACCGTTGCTACAATTGCAGCCGACTGTGCTGCTTCCGCCCATCCATATCCACTCGCCATTTGTACCCAATGCAGGATCAAACTTCCATAGATCATTGAGATATCCTACCGCTCCGGTCGAGTCGTAGCCATGCCCGCCGAAGAGCCAGAGGTTGCCACTGCTGCCGATCCAGCTCATGGCAGATACTCGTCCTCCGGGAATATTTGAGGAAGCTGCAATTCCCAGCGTTCCGTAAACCCCGGATTGGCCACCGTTGCTACCAACTGTGCTGCTTCCGCCTATCCAGGTCCACTCGCCATTTGCACCCAATGCAGGATCAAACTTCCACAAGTCGTTGAGAACTCCTCCTTCTCCGGTCGAGTCTGCGCCCATCCCGCCGAAAAGCCAGAGATTGCCCAAAGCATCGCTCCAGCTCATGGCTGACACCCGTCCTCCTGGGGTATTAGTGGATGCTGCCGTTCCCAGCGTTCCGTAAACCCCGGATACCCCGGATTGGACACCGGTGATGCTGCCACCCATCCAGGTCCATTCGCTGGCAGTCGAGCTTGTAATCACTATCGATGCAGATCCCGACTTTGTGGTGTCCTGCGTAGATGTTGCGGTGATGGTCGCCGTCCCCGTACCTGCCGGAGTAAGAACGCCAGCACCGCTAACAGTGCCCATGCTCGTGGGACTGACGGACCATGTGACCGATGAACTGTAATTTCCAGTCCCGCTCACTGTCGGCGTGCAGGTTGAGGTTTGATTGGCCTGGATCGAACTTGGAGAACAGACTGCTGTAACAGACGTGATCGTGGGTGTCCCTGGAGTGGTGCTTCCGCCCCCCCCCCGCCGCCGCAGGCAGTGAGAAGAAGGGAAATAGAGAGAGCTAAAAGCGTGGACAGGCTCAACAGCGCGGCAGGCACAGCCTTCACAACCGAACGGGACACAGACATACAGTCACCTTCAGAGCACCTAGTTTCAGTATCCCACTCCCCCCTGTTTCGCGTCACCAGCGCCCATGTGCCGGAGAAAGCATAGGAGGAGGCAGTCGCGCCGCAGCAGGAGATCGGGCCGAAGCAAGAACAGGGCTTCAATATTGGCTTGGGACTCTAGGCAAATCTGGAGCTTAGAACCTCAGCCCTAGAGTATGATTTTTTCCGCTTCGTAAATGGACGCCCGTATCATCGGTGAAAAGGGAGATGAACAATGTCCAGTGATAAGCATTCTCAATTCTATTGTTTAACGGAAACAGGCTGGGCGCTCATAGAGGAAGGAAGCGCTCCGGACGGCTGGGTCCGCATTTGCGAGCTCAAGGTTTATCAAGGCTCCTCGTATGGCCGCGAGAGCAGGACTTGGCAGGAACCCAAAACGCATCCCGACTGGACGGCTGCCGCCGCAGACGAGCTTGAAAAGAAGTTCCCGAGGCCCGAGAGATCATTCGAACTCTCTCCCGAAACTTTGAAGGCACTGGGGACAACCGCTTATAGACGATGACTATGAGCTTAGTAAGCTGATGAATTCTTGGGAACCGAACTGTTCCACAATCGAATAGCTTTGCACCACGCGAGTGTGTCCGGAGTGCTACACAAGGACCAAAGTGATCGCCGCTCTGATTCGAGCGGGGATCGAGGAGCAAGGCTAAGCTGCTTTACGAAGGACGCCAGGCCGCTGAGCTACTTCTAGGCCCCTTTTTCAGCCGGGCTCTGTTGCTTTGCAAGAAACTCCTGCATGAGCTTTTGCCCACGGGCACCACCAATTTCTAGAGCGAGTTTCATTAACTCTGGTTCAGCACGGGCAAATGCGCTCTTTCTCTGATGATTGATTAGCTTGACGTTGGGATGTTGCGCTTTGAAGGCTGCGATGCTGATACTCTCCATCATCAACCGAACATCTTGATTGCCGAGTGTCCACCTATTGATGAGTATTTCGTTGAGTTGGAAGCCGTCTACGCCGACGCAGAGGAATTCAAGGTTGACGGTGCCGTTGCTGTTTTCACAGTCCCTCATCGCTTCAACGAGCAGCTTGTGTTTTCCGTCTGGCTTTCGGAAACTTCGCCGGTATTGATTAAGCCTCTGATCGAAATCCACGCTTTGCCCGATGTAACAGGACTCCATTTCATTGCTCTTTGAGCGCATGAGCCAGCGGTAAACCTTTGCGCCGCACATCAGTTTTGAAATCTCATTTGCGGGAATGTTATATAGATTTTCCCGATGCCAATCGAAATGCTTCCCCTTGACCAGCTCAGGCTTTTCCCAACAGAGCGGGATTTCGATATTAGGAACGGCACCAACTGCACTCATGGCCTCTCCGTATTTATCTCGATAAATATACCATTTCGTCGATACCGACAAATGCCCCGACGTGTCTCAGAAAGGGTAAGTTTTGACCCACGACCGCCGCCCGTGTTGTCAAGGGCTTTCATGGGTCAGATATCAAGGCCATAATTAAACCATTAAATACGGCTATGCCCGCGTATCGACTGACGACCAGAGTACCGCCTTGCAGCTTGCGGCCTTGAAGCGGGCCGGGTGCAAGACCCTTTTCAAGGACGAGGGCTTGTCAGGATCTACGACGAAGCGCCCGGCCCTGCTCCGTTGCCTCAAGGCATTGCAGTGCCCAGCGTAGTCGCATACGCGGTCAGCGTCGCCGTTGACCGGTCGTTGGTAAGGTCACTGGGAATGTTGAGCGACGACAGGCTCGAAATCGGGTCGGCGCCGCTGGCCTCGCGCTGGCTCTGATAAGAGAGAAAGAGGAAGGTTCTGTCTTTGACCAGCGGACCGCCCAGAGTTATGCCGTACTGATTCTTTTTCAGCTCAGGACGCGGCTGGCATTGCTGCTTGAGAAAGTAGTCGTTGGCGTTGAACGCATCGTTGCGGAAGAACTCGAAGGCGCTGCCATGCAGTTTATTGGTGCCGGACTTGGTGATCAGCGCCACATTGCCGCCAGTGTTGCGCCCTTGCGTGGCATCGTAGAGCGAGGTCTGCACGATGAACTCCTCGACCGCATCGATCGACGGCACGGGAATGTTGGGCGTCGAGTTGGTCCCGATGGAGTTGACCTGGATGCCGTCGATCAGCACGTTGTTACTGGTGGCCTGCTGGCCGTTCACGTTGATGTCCACATCGCCACGGCCTAAGGCGATGTTGTTGGTCAACGGGATGCTTGTGCCAGGTTGGAGTCCGAGCAACTGCTGATAATTGCGCGTGGGCAACGGCAGCTCATGCACTTCACGCTCTTCCACCACGCGGCCTGTGGATGCGGTTTCCGTTTGCACCAGCGGCGCCTCGGCTGTCACCTGGACATTGGTGGTGGCTGCGCCCACTTGCAATTGCGGCGAAACATCCGCGGTCTCGGTGACGCCCACACGGATGCCCCCGGCGGTGTAGGTGGCAAAACCCTTCGAGGTCACCTGCAGCGAATACTCGCCCGGCTCAATTCCCGAGAAGCGATAGTAGCCTTCGCGACTCGACTGCGCCTCGCGTGTTTGTCCGGTTGCCGAGGTCAGCACAATCCGGGCACCCGCCACAGCCGCGCCGGACGGATCGCGCACCGTGCCTGCAATCTGGCCCGATGTTGCCGTCTGCGCCGCCACTTGCGCTGCGAGTGCCAGCAAGCAGCCGAAACAAATTCCTACCAGTCGGAGTCTCATGTGTCACCTCAGCATAAAGTTGCCCGACTTGCGCGATTCCTACTTTGAGGCTTTGTTCCTGGCAGCCACTCTGTTCGGCTTGTTCAGCTTGTTCGGCCTGGTTTTCCTTTTTGCCGCATTTGTCTGAGCTGATTTTTTCTTAGCGGCTGAGCTCCCGGCCGGCGTGGGTTGACCTCCCTGATCGCTCCTCCACAAGCCGTTAAGAACCAGGTCGATGATCCTCCGGATCGCGGTATCGTCCGAAACCCCGAGGTGCTGATTGCCGCCAAAGAGTCGTTCCACCAGGAAATAGGTAAGAATCTGAAGATAAATCGTCGCAAGTACAAAGCCGGGATCGATGCCGCACCACGCGGGATTTGCCGAAACTTCGCTCAGTTCCGCTTCCATACGCCACTTAAACTGTTCCGGCACATTATGAAAACTCGACGCAAAATGGCGATTGTTGAACTCCAACACGTCGATGTACATCAGCTTCCAATAGTCAGTATGTTCGGAAACAAAGGACCGGATTTCGGCAGCCAGCATACCCAGGCTGCGCTTGGAAAAAGGCGGTCCCAGGTTCTTGACCTTCTTCGTGCGCCAGTCGCGGATACGCTTCTCATAGCTGTGTACCACGCTTTCGAACAACGCGTCCTTGGTGGGGAAATAGGTGTAAATGGCGCCCGTGGAAACCTGCGCCAGTTCGGCGATATCGCGGATGTTTGTGCCATGGAATCCCTGGCGCGTAAACAGGCTGAGAGCTGCCTGTTCAATCTGGCTGCGATTCTGTTCAACACGCTGCCTGGCAATCTTGGGCATGGTTTCGGGGAACAATCGTTCGTTTAAAAAACGAACGATTGTGTTTTTAGCAAGGAAAATATGAAGGTGTCAAGAGAATTCTTCAGGAAAGTGAATCGGCGGTTCGCTCGGCTCCCGGCTGGCCAGCAAAGAGGTAAGGGCAAGTTTACCGGCGAACAAGTGGCTATATCGACGGCCGGAGAGAGATATTTATGATGTGTACCAATGCCCCGAGGCCACGCACACGGAATCGCCCGACCCGTCACACGGCACAGGTTGCAACCGGAGCCGTGTGACGGGCGATGCTATTTTTTCGATGACTCTTGCCGGTAAACCTGCGGAATAAAGTTCTGTTCCTGAATGGGCGGACGCACGTATTTCGACTTTTTCAGCTTCGGCAATTCCAGGGGCGCGGGCGTCAGATCGCGATAAGCGAACTGAGAGAGCAGATGCCGGATGACGTTGAGCCGCGCGCATTTCTTGTTTTCCGCATTGACCACAAACCACGGAGAAAGTTTGGTGTCGGTGACCGCGAACATCTCGTCCTTGGCGCGCGAATAGTCGGCCCAATGCTTGCGCGACTCCAGGTCCATGGGGCTGAGCTTCCATCGCTTGGTGGGGTTCTTCATGCGGTCTTGAAAGCGCCGCTCCTGCTCCTCGTCGCTGACGGAAAACCAGTATTTGATCAGGTGAATTCCCGAGCGCTGGAGCATGCGCTCGAACTCCGGACAGCTTTGCATGAACTCAAGGTACTGCGGCTCGGTGCAGAAGCCCATCACGCGCTCGACGCCGGCCCGGTTGTACCAACTGCGATCAAAGAGCACCATCTCGCCCGCCGCCGGCAAGTGGGCCACATATCTCTGGAAGTACCACTGCGTTGTCTCGCGCTCGGTGGGCGTGGTGAGCGCCGCCACGCGGCAGACGCGGGGATTGAGCGACTCGGTGATTCGCTTGATGGCGCCGCCCTTGCCCGCCGCATCGCGGCCTTCAAACAGCACCACAACGCGCAGCTTCTCCTGGCGAATCCACTCCTGCAGCTTGACAAGCTCCACTTGCAGGCGGCTCAGCTCGCGCTCATAGTTGCAATCCTTGCCGAGGTACAGTGTCTTTGAGTTGACCGGCTCCGGCGACGGCAAGTCTCCGCCGTGCTTGTTGTGGTTTGCTGCGGCGTCTTCCTTCTCCGTGCCATGATGACCTTTTTTGTGCTTGTCTTTCATTGGTCTTCCTCCAACTACGCTCGCGAACTCTTTTCCTATCGGCAGGATTCGCCACCGCAATAATCATAGTCTTCTAATTCGCGCGGGACGGATTCCTTTTATACGGACAAACAGTTCCCGCAGGGCTTTGCCCAAGAATGCATCCGTTCAGATCCCCAGCCGCTGGATTGATGCGGAGTGAATGTTGATGAAATAGTAATTGCAGGATTGGCGGTCACTCACTCCCAATCTATGCCGGTGCAGAATCTTGGCTCAACCCGCAGTGGCGGCACCGACGCCATCCCTTTGTCTTCTCAATCTTCCAGCCCCACTTCCAATAAAAAAGGTTTTCGCAGCGTGGACAGCGGAATCGGTTCAACCACACACCAGCGGCCATCTGCCCCACGAACCACGCTGCGAAGGTTAGAATTACCGTTCGGCCAGGTAGATCAAAGCGGGAATCGGCTTGGGAAAGGAACCCGAAGATAACTAGGACCCAGAACGAATTAAGCGCAACGACATAGGTAATAAACCGCCGCTTGCGATCCTTCCAGGCCGCTGCATATTGCTCTATTTCGCTCGTCTGCGCCATGTGCTTGCCCCCGCCAACCTCCGTCCGAATCATACAAGAGCGTTGTTGGCGAGTGGTCGCCAATTCGGAAATTACCTTTCAGTTAACCCGGCTATCCCTTTGAAGGATTGGCAAATCCGCCTGAAGGTCGGACCCTGCCCAAAAAGTCATAGTTTTTAGGGAGAGCCCCCCGCCGGGGCTAAAGCCCATTCATTTTGCCGGCCTTTGCGGCACGACTGAACTCCCACCCCATCGACGAAGACCTGTCGATTGGGACCCCGGTGAAGTCGTACTCTGACACAATGCGGCCTCTTGAGACACACTCGAAAACATTCCTCCGGAACTAAAGCCCGCGCTATTTTTGCTGGCTTTATGCGGGGGTTGAAACCCCCGCCTCCCTCCGAAGGGGTTTTTCCGCAGCCTGTTTATTGGCCCGATCAGCGCGCTACCGCGACTTCCACTTCATGGAGAGCGCGGCCAGTTTTTCATCCATGGTGGGCTGCAGCTTTGGGGCTGGCTTTTCCTGTTTCGCCGCGGACCTTGTGGCGGGACGTGTGGCGGGGCCGGTCAACTGCTTGATGGAGAGCGCTATGCGCTTGGCTTTTGCGTCCACCGCTAGCACTTTGACCTTGACGATCTGGCCGGTTTTCACGGCTTCGGACGGCTCTTTGATGAAGTGGTTGGAAAGTTCGCTGATGTGCACCAGCCCGTCCTGGTGAACGCCGATATCGACGAAGGCTCCAAACTTGGTCACGTTTGTGACGACGCCCTCGAGCACCATGCCTGCCTCGACATCGGCGATCTCGCGGACGCCTTCGAGAAAACTGGGCGCAACGAATTTGTCTCTCGGATCGCGTCCCGGTTTCTTCAATTCGGCCAGAATATCGTTGACCGTGTAGGTGCCGGCAGAGAGTTGGCTGCGATCCACTTTCTCCAGCAGTTGCGGCTCCTGAATGATGGCCCTTACGGTAGTTTTCAGCGACGCTGCAATCTGCTCGACTACGGGATAAGATTCGGGATGAACGGCGGTCCCATCCAGCGGATCATCGCCGTTGCGAATGCGCAGAAAACCCGCCGCCTGCTCGAAGGTCTTGGGGCCGATGCCCGGCACTTCGAGAACTTGCATACGCGAGCGGAAGCTGCCCTTCTCGTTGCGGAAGCTGACAATGTTCAGCGCGGCGCGCTCCGTGATGCCGGCGACAAAGCGCAGCAGCGTCCACGATGAAGTATTCAAATCAACGCCAACCTTGTTGACGCAGCTTTCGATGACTGTCTCCAGCGATTCCTGTAGCTGCCGCTGATCAACATCGTGCTGGTACTGGCCCACGCCGATCGACTTCGGATCGACCTTGACTAACTCGGAGAGCGGGTCTTGCAGGCGGCGGGCAATGGAAATTGCGCCGCGCACCGTCAGATCAAGATCGGGAAACTCCTGGCGCGCGACCGCGGAAGCCGAGTAGACGCTGGCTCCTGACTCACTTACAGTAGCTGAAAAAACTCCTTCGATTTTCTTATCCCGCAAAAACTCGTGCACAAACGCATCTGTCTCACGGGATGCGGTACCGTTGCCGATGGCGATGGCCCGAACATTGTGCGTGCGCAGCAGCGCTTCCAGCTTCGGCGCTGCTTCGGCATTGCCGTGCTTGGATGTGTGCGGATAGAAAACATCGTGCGCCAGCAGCTTGCCCGTCTCATCGACAACCGCAACCTTGCAGCCGGTGCGCAAACCCGGATCGATGCCTAACACGGAGATAGGTCCGGCCGGTGGCGCCAGCAGCAAGTTATAAAGATTGTCGCGAAAGACGCGAATGGCCTCGGTGTCGGAACGCCGCTTCAGCTCAAGGCGAATTTCTCCCTGAATAGATGAGTTCAGCAGTCGCTTCCATGCGTCGTCAATGGCCATTTCGAGCTGGTGTGTCCAGTCGCCTGATTGACGCAACACGTGACGTTGAACAATTGAGAGGGCCCGCAACGGATCGACTTCGAGGAGAAAGTAAAGAATATTTTCAGCTTCGCCGCGCCGTATGGCGAGCATACGATGCGAGGGAATTGTCTTTACCGGCTCGGAGTACTCGTAATACATCTTGAACTTTTCCTGCTCGTCCACTGCGTCAGTGGATTTGCGGCTGACGACCACGCCCTCGTCGAAGAGAAGTTGGCGCAAAGCCTTGCGCAGATCGGCGTCTTCGCTGATCCATTCGGCAACAATGTGGCGCGCGCCCTCCAGGGCTTCATCCGCTGTGGCCACGCCCAACTCCGCATTGACGAATGTCGCGGCAAAGACTTCCAACGGTTGACTGGAATTTTGCTGCGCCCACAAGTATGCGGCCAGCGGCTCGAGGCCTTTCTCGCGCGCAATCGTGGCCTTGGTGCGGCGCTTGGGCTTGTAGGGAAGGTAGAGGTCTTCGAGTTCCGCCTTGTCAAGCGTGGCTTCAATGCGCGCCTTCAGTTCATCGGTCAGCTTGCCCTGCTCGGCGATGGAGGCCAGGATGGTTTCGCGCCTGCTGACGAGGTCGCGAAAGTAAGCGAGCGATTCTTCGATGGCGAGAATCTGCACCTCGTCGAGATTGCCGGTGGCCTCCTTGCGGTAGCGCGCGATAAACGGCACGGTTCCGCCTTCGTCGAGCAATTCGATAACGGCAACCAGTCCGCGAAGCGGGACTTTGAGCGTTTGCGCAATGTAAAGAAGGATTTCAGGGGAGAGATTTTTAGTTTCTGTCATGAGGGGCCTATCCCAATGGTACATGGACCGGCGTGAAAATCACGCTCCGCAAAATCGCGCATAATAGTTAGAGAGACTTCCAGCGAGACTCTGGTCATGGCCACCGGCAGCTAACCCGGCGGAACGAAAGCGATAAACAGCCGGATGAGCGCTACAACCACCATACGGAGCCTTACGGAGGCCGAAGAGCACGCCTGGAAACCCGAGGCAAATCCGTGGATGATCGCCGCGTCGGTGATGATGGCGACCTTCATGGTGGTGCTTGATTCTTCAGTGGCTAACGTCGCGCTGCCGCACATTGCGGGGAATCTCTCCGCCTCGACCGATGAATCAACCTGGGTTCTGACAAGCTACCTGGTTTCCAATGCAATCATGCTGCCCGCTGCCGGATGGATTGCGCGGCGCATAGGGCGCAAGAGGCTGCTTTTGCTTTCCATCGTCGTGTTTACCGTGGCGTCTCTGCTCTGCGGCATGGCGTTGAACATGCCCATGCTGATTTTGGCTCGCGTGTTGCAAGGCGTCGGCGGCGGCGGAATGCAGCCGCTGGCGCAGTCGATTCTGCTGGAGAGTTTTCCGCCCCGACAGCACGGCACGGCGATGGCAGCCTATGGCATCGGGGTGATTGTCGCCCCGGTGATTGGGCCTACACTGGGCGGATGGATTACTGACAGCTACTCGTGGCGCTGGATTTTCTACATCAATCTTCCCGTGGGCCTGCTTGCGCTTTTTATGGTCAACCTCTACGTCGAAGACCCTCCTTATCTGCGCGAGAAATTCAAGGGAGCAATCGACTATCTCGGCTTTGGATTGCTGGCGCTCTGGCTGGGGTCTTTGCAGCTAGTGTTGGATAAAGGGCAAGAGGCGGATTGGTTCGCGGCTCCGTGGGTCTGCTGGACCGCGGCTATCTCCACTGCGGCGCTGATCGCTTTCATTATTCGTGAACTCACCGATCATGAGCCGATCGTGCAGTTGCGCATTCTGCTCGATCGCAACTTTGCAGTAGGAACGCTGATTACCTGCACTTACGGCTTTGTTCTTTATGGCGTCACGGCTATGCTGCCGCTATTTCTACAAACGCTGCTGGGATATTCGGCGTTGCAAAGCGGCCTCTCGGTGAGTCCGCGCGGTCTCGGCTCATTGGCTTCCATGGTCGCGGTCGGAGTACTGGTGCGTAAAATCGATGGCCGCTGGCTGATGTGTTTCGGCTTTGGCTTGCTCGGCGTTTCCACATGGATGCTGAGCCGCGTCAATCTGCAAATCGGCATGTCAACGGTTGTGCTGCCTAACGTGGTGAACGGATTCGCCATGGGATTTATCTGGGTTCCGCTTACCACGATGACGCTGAGCCGCCTGCGCAAACAGGATATGGGCAATGCCACAGGCATCTATAACCTGATGCGCAACATCGGCGGATCAATCGGCATAGCAAGCATTACGACCATGCTGGTGCGCGGCTCCCAGATTCATCAGAATTATTTAGCGGCCAACGCGGGCGCGGGAAATCTTGTAGAGGGAGGGTTTGTGCGCGGCCTTCAGGCAAGGCTTTTCTCGCAGGGCGTGGACATGGTAACCGCGCATCAAAAGGCTCTGGGCGCACTTTACCAAAGCGTGCAGCAGCAAGCCGCTTTGCTGGCTTATGCGGATAACTTCCGCCTGCTGGCCTTTCTCGCTCTGCTCTGCTTGCCGCTGGTGCTGCTGTTTCAGAAGGTAAGAAAGCATTAGCTCTCGGCGCGGACAAGCAGGCAGGTGATGTTGTCATGGCCGCCGGCGCGGTTGGCGGCGTCTACCAGGCGGGCGCAGAGTTCATCGAGAGGCAGATCGGCGGCGAGCATGGATTCGATCAGCGGATCAGGGAGTTCGCCGGTCAATCCATCGGAGCAAAGCAGAAAGAGGTCGCCGGCCTCGGCCTTCAACTCGAAGAGATCCGGCTCAACGCTGGACTCTGTGCCCAGAGAGCGGGTGATGATGTTGCGATGTGGAGAGCGCAGCGCTTCGGCGTGCGTGATGGTCCCCAAGCGAACCTGCTCCTCGACCAGCGAGTGGTCCTGGCTGATCTGAATCAGAGACGAATTACGCATACGGTAACAGCGGCTGTCGCCCACGTTGAAAACCAGCACGCGGCGGCCTTCGGTCACCAGGCCAACCAGCGTAGTGCCCATGCCGCAAAGATCGGGGTCGCGCTGCGCGCGGGAGTGGATGGTCTGGTTGGCGGCGCGGATGGCCGCTCCAACCAAATCTTCGAGAGGCGCAGCATCAGACTCGGCTTCGGGCCGTCGGCTGAGCACACGCAGCACTTCGGAGACAGCCAGCGCGCTGGCAACCTCGCCGGCCGCCGCGCCGCCCATTCCGTCGCAAACAACATAGACTCCGTGCTCGGCGGAGACGCCGTATGCATCTTCGTTGGACGAACGCGTGGTGCCGCAATCGGAAACCATGGCAACCGCGTAGCTGACCTCAGACGTGGACAAGACAACTCTCCCGCAGCCCAGTTTACACGGATTGGCAATTATGGGGATGTTTACATAGATTGCAGATTTTGCTGATTCCTCAAGCGGGACAAACGCGCATTTATTCCCGCTGAGTCGCAATGAAAACGTTTGTCTAAAAGACTCATTGCCGATGCGATTGCCTTTACGCAAGGACGGCTATCGCACGAACGGTTTCTGATTGACAACTAATGCGGCCCTGCTCACATTGAACGGCAGACTCCTTGAAGGCGGACCTAGAACCTCCCCGCTAACAAGCCTCGACAGGAGAAATTGTGAAGAAACGAATCAGTTTATTTGTATTGTCTATGGCAGCGATTCTCTCGGCCGGAACTTTAGACGGCCGGGCGCAGTCGCTGATGACACGCCATGTGCGTGATGTCGTTCAAAATGGGACGGCACAGTCAGTGGGGCGCATGCCCGCAACCCAAATCATGCAGGTGGATATTGTTCTGCCACTGCGCGACAAGGCTGGCCTGGATACCTTCGTAGCGGATGTCTATGATCCATCGAGCCCTAATTTCCACCATTTCCTGACCCCGGCCGAGACTTCAGCCCGGTTCGGCCCCACGCAGGAGAACTGGGACGCTTTGGTGAGCTTCGCCGAGGAAAACGGCTTCACGGTGGTAAACGGCAGTCTGGCAAAGAGGGATTTGGTTCTCACCGGCACCGTCTCCACGATTGAGACCGCTTTCCATGTGACGATGCGGATCTACCAGCATCCCACCGAGAACCGAACATTCTTCTCGCTGGATCGCGAACCCACCGTGGCTCTTCCCTTCCAACTGGAACATATCTCCGGCCTGGACAACTACTCGATTCCGCATCCGTTGTACGTCAGTAAGAGCGGCTATGCGGCGGCTCATGGCATCTCGCCTGACGAGGTCGTCTCCCATGCCACGACCGGCAGTGGCCCGTCGGCTTCCTTCCTGGGCAGCGATATGCGCGCGGCTTACTACGAAGGGACGGCTCTGACCGGCGCGGGCCAGACGGTTGGCCTCTTTGAATATCTTGGGACCGATCTTGCCGACCTCAACACCTATTACGCCAACGTTGGCCAAACCAAACCCTTTACGCCTAAATTGGTCTCTGTTGACGGCACTAGCACCAGTTGCACGTGTTCTTCAAAGAACATGACAACGTGCCAAAACGGCACCACAACTACCAGTTGCGATGACACCGAACAGACCCTCGACATGACCCAGGCGATGGGCATGGCGCCTGGGCTGACCGGCTTGACGATGTACATCGGCAGCACGGACACAGCCATCATCAGCGCGATGACCACGACCGCGGATGGCCCGCTTCCGAATACCATCGGCTGCTCGTGGGGTTGGACGCCTGCCGATCCCAGTTCGCTGGACACCTACTTCGAGACGATGGCAGCTCAAGGGCAGAACTTCTTTGCGGCCTCAGGCGACAGCTCCACCTGGTCGTCGAGCAACGAAGCGTGGCCAGCCGACGATGCGCATGTCGTTTCGGTCGGCGGCACGGACCTGGTTACCGCCAGTGCGGCTGGCCCCTGGTCCTCGGAAACCGCCTGGACGGATTCGGGCGGCGGCATTTCGCCGGACTCGATCGCCATTCCCTCGTGGCAAGCTGCTTCGGGCGTGATCAACTCCAGCAACAAAGGTTCGACGACTTTGCGCAACGGCCCCGATGTCTCGGCCAACGCCAACTTCACCTTCTACACTTGCTCGGATCAGACCACCTGTCTGGCTAATGAGTACGGCGGCACCAGCTTTGCCGCCCCCATGTGGGCAGGCTACATCGCGCTGGTCAATCAACAGTATGCGGCTAATAATCCTTCCGCCACTATCAAGAGCGTTGGTTTCATCGACCCTATCATCTACCCCATCGGCACGAGCTCGTCGTATGACACCGACTTCCACGACATCACCAGCGGCAAATCCGGCAGCTATTCGGCGGTGACCGGCTACGATCTGGTGACTGGCTGGGGATCTCCCAACGGACAAGCACTGATCAATGCGCTGGCTGGTTCATCGACCACTGCCGGCTTCTCGCTGAGCGCCACCGCAGCTTCTGTAACGGCTGGCAGCACCGGGACTTCAACTGTTACTGAGACCGTCACCGGCGGCTTTGACTCCGCCGTGACACTGTCAGCGAGCGGTCTGCCCACCGGCGTTACCGCTGCCTTCAATCCGGCATCGATCGCTGGCGCCGGAACCTCGACGCTGACCTTCACCGCGGCCTCGACAGCGGCGGCGGGCAGCTACACCATCACCGTGACCGGAACGCCGGCCAGCGGCAGCGTCGAGACGACTACCCTCACGCTGACTGTGAGCGCCGTTGCGACACCGAGCTTCTCGCTCAGCGCCACGGCCGCTTCGGTGAAAGACGGCAGCACCGGCACATCCACCGTTACCGAAACCGTCACCAACGGTTTTGACTCCCCAGTGACGCTGACCGCCAGCGGCTTGCCCTCCGGCGTAACCGCAGCCTTCAGCCCAACCTCGATCACCGGCGCCGGAACCTCGACGCTGACCTTCACCGCGGCCTCGACCGCAACGGCCGGCAGTTACTCCATCACCGTGACCGAAACGCCGGCCAGCGGCACTGCCAAGACGACCACATTGACCCTGACAGTGACCGCAGCGGTCACCGGCAGCTTTACTATCTCCGTCTCGCCTACTTCCGGATACCTGGATCAGGGGCAGAGCGGCTATGGGGTCGTCACCACCAAAGCCTCCGGCGGCTTTGACTCGGTGATTACCTTCTCTGCAACCGGCATCCCGTCCGGTGTGACCGGCAGCTTCAGCCCAACCACTGTCACGGGTTCCGGCACGACAGATTTCACCCTCACCGTTTCGAGAACGGCCCCGACCGGCACTTACCCGATCACGATTACGGGTACTGGCGGCAGTCTTACGGAATCGACAGTCCTGACTTTCTCGGTGAGAAGGTAGTAACGTTCACTTGTCGCCAGCACCTAAGAGCGACGCCAAACAGAAGGCCCGGAGTTTTCACTCCGGGCCTTCTTTCTTCTACGGCGAAGCGAGCTAACTCTTCAGCGCCACACGGATGTGGAGTTCCTTCAATTGCTGTTCAGTGGCCGCGGTGGGCGCGTCCACCATCAGATCGACAGCTTTGGCGGTTTTGGGGAAGGCGATCACCTCGCGCAGGCTGGGCGCGCCAGCCAACAACATTACGATGCGGTCGAGGCCGAGTGCGATGCCGCCGTGGGGCGGAGTGCCGTATTCCAGAGCATCAAGGAAAAAGCCGAAGCGCGCGCGGGCTTCTTCGTCACTGATTCCCAAGGATTGGAAGATTTGCTGCTGCACGTCTTTGCGATGAATGCGGATGGAGCCCGAACCGAGTTCCAGGCCGTTCATCGCCAGGTCATAACAATTCGCGCGCACGCTGGCCGGGTCGGTGACCAGGTTCTTCATGTCGGCTTCGTGCGGTGCGGTGAACGGATGGTGCGCCGGCATCCATTTAGCCGTTGCCAGGTCGTACTCGAACATTGGGAAATCAGTAATCCAGATGGGATGAAAGGCCGCGGCGCCATCGACTGCCGCACCGGCGCTCTGTGCGTTAGCATCCAGGACTACCTTTTCAGTAACGGCAAAGGCCCCGTGCTTGTCAGCGTATTTCTTCGCCAGCTCGGTGCGGAAGTTGCCTGCGGCGGAGTAGACGTTGATCTCGCGCTCCGAGAGCCGGCCTGCGAATTTGGTATCGCTGGCCTTGATGTGATGCGCCGGGTCGCCGGCGACGATGATGACAAAGTCGGCCTCGGCCGCACCCGCAAGCTCGCGCACTTTGACAGCAGCTTCGGGAAAGCCCTTGGCCAGCCGCTTGAAGTCGTCAATGAATTTTGCGCCCTTGCTCAAGTCGAAGAGCGGATGGTTGTCTTCGCGTTCCTTGCGGCTCAATTCGCCGACATTGGGAATGCGGAATGCAACCACGGGCAGGGCGGGGTCGATTTGCAGAGTGGCCAGAGCAGCATCCGTGAAGGCCGGGCGCACGTCGGTGATTCCGGGCAGGCGCAGGTCGGGCTTGTCGGAGCCATATTGGCGCATGGACTCGTCGTAGCTGACGCGCGGAAACGGCGTAGGCAGCGTGACTCCAGCGGCGGCAAAACCCGCCGCGAGAAACTGCTCGACTACGGCAAAGACCGTCTCCTGTTTTGGGAAGCTCATCTCCAGATCCACCTGGGTGAATTCAAGCTGGCGGTCGGCGCGCAGATCTTCGTCGCGGAAGCAGCGGGCGATCTGGAAGTATTTGTCGAAGCCGGAGATCATGAGAATCTGCTTGAAGATTTGCGGAGACTGCGGCAGCGCGAAGAATTCGCCCGGATGCACGCGGCTGGGCACAAGAAAATCGCGCGCGCCCTCGGGCGTGGATTTGGTGAGGATGGGCGTTTCGATCTCTAGAAAGCCCTGCTGGCTGAGGTTGTAGCGGATGGCCAGCGTAATGTCGTGGCGCAGGCGGAAGTTGCGCTGCATCTCCGGGCGGCGCAGGTCCACATAGCGATACTTGAGGCGGACCTCCTCATTTTGGATAGCTTCTTCGGAGGGTGAAAACGGCGCCAGGCGCGTGTCGTTCAGGACCCGCAACTCGGTCGCTTCAATTTCGATTTCGCCGGTCGGCATTTTTGGATTGATGGCGTCAGCCGAGCGCAGCCGCACCTTGCCGACCGCGGCCACAACGTACTCCGGGCGGACCTGCTCCCCCTTCGCGTGACCGTCGGGAACCAGCTCCTTGTCCAACACGATCTGCGCAATCCCGGTGCGGTCGCGCAGGTCGAGGAAGATCAGGTTGCCGTGATCGCGGCGGCGATTTACCCAGCCCATTAATACGACTTGCTGGCCGGCGTTTGCGGCGCGCAGCTCGCCGCAATGATGTGTCCGTTCGAGATTTCCTTGAAAATCGAGCACTACCTTTATCCTCTATTCGCTTGCGGGAGTGGAAAGAAAGACAGCCAGCTCCGTGCGGGGAACCTTTGTCTGTATGCCTGTGGAGAAGTTCTTCACTGTAAGAATACCGGATTTCAGCTCGTCTTCGCCAAGGATGATGATGTGGCGTGCGGTCTTGTCGGCTGCCTCAAAGGATTTTTTGAGGCGAAAACCGCCGTCGCCCAGCTCGATCCACAGGCCGTGGTGGCGCAGTTCGCGAGCCAGAACGAGCGCTGCGGCGTTCAGGCTGTCGCCCAGCGGCGCGATGTACGCTTCCGCCTTCAGTGCTGCGGCATTTTGGTCGAGTGCAGCGAGAAGAGTAAGGACCAGCCGGTCTTCGCCCATTGCAAAGCCGATGCCGGGAGCTCGGGGTCCGCCGAGCATTTCGCTCAGGCCGTCATAGCGCCCGCCGCCGAGCAGCGCATTCTGCGCGCCGAGGCCTCCATGAGTGAACTCGAAGGTGGTGCGCGTGTAGTAGTCCAGACCGCGAACCAGGCGGTGATTGCGCGTGTAAGGCACGTCGGCCGCGTCCAGAGCCGCCATCACCGCAGCGAAGTGGACGCGCGAGGCCTCGTCGAGCGAGTCGGCAATCACCGGCAGCGTCTCGATGATCGGCTGGTCGGCGGGAACCTTGCAGTCCAGCACGCGCAGCGGATTGGTGACGGCGCGGCGCTGGCAATCGGCGCACATCTGCGAAACCACGGGAACGAGCGCGGCGCGCAGTGCCTCGTTGTACCGTGCGCGGTCGGCGGAAGAGCCAACCGAATTCAACTCCAGCGTCCAGCCGGAAATGCCGAGTTCGTCGAGCAGTGTGGCCAGCATTTCGAGTATTTCCGCGTCGCGCAGCGGCGATTCGCTGCCTGCCGATGGCGGCCCGATGACCTCCGCGCCAATCTGCGAAAACTGCCGGTAGCGGCCTTTCTGTGGCCGCTCGCGGCGAAACTGCGGGCCGATGTAGTAGAGCTTTTGGAGCTGGCCGCTCTCGCCCAATCCGTGCTCGATGTAGGCGCGGACCACTCCGGCGGTGTTTTCAGGGCGGAGGGTGAGGGTTTGGGATGAAGCAAAGAAGCTACCTTCGAACTGCTCGATAATCACATCATTGCGATCAACCCACTGATTCAGCGGTGCGGATGTAGGAATGACAAGGCGTAGTTCAATTCGGGCCTGCTGGAGTTGACTCGACGAATCAGATCTAGCAAGCTCGCGAGCTTTTACAAGAGCGGCAACAGCCTCTGTCGATAGGACGGGCCGAAAACACACAAGCTCCGTCACCCCAGTTAAATTTAATCCTTGCTGAATGCCCCGGTAAACCTGACGCTGAACGCCAAGAGCATTCAACTTTGCTAGAAAAGATTGGGTTCCTTGTTCGTTTATGCGGCCAGGTTGAACGTTGTGAGGCGCAGTGGATCGATTTTTGTCGATCCATTCGGCGATCATCTTGTTCTCCTCAAATCGCTCACCGTCAGACCACGTGTACATTTCTTTGGAGACGATGTCGGTCTCTTCGCCCACGCCGCGGGCAAAGAGCGATGTTTCTTCGAAGACAGGGGTGCGAATCTCGCCAAAGTTATAGCGGGCGAATACGTCTCGTGCGGTCGCTTCGATGCGGTTCCAGAGGGCGGTTTCAGGCGGCAACAGGTCGCGCGTGCCGCGAACGGCTTTCAGTGTCTGGCTCATGATGATAACCTTTGGGTCAACTTCTTAGGATACAAGGTGGAAGCGATGATTCTCCATGCTGCTTCGATGGTTGCCCTTTTCGTAGACCAATTGGCGCAATCGCCGGTTGTGGTCCAATGTGCGCCGAATGCCGGACAAGACCCGCTTTTGGCACGCCTTTTCATCGCTACCCTTCCATCAGTCTTCGCGCTTGTAGTTGCCTGGATGGTTTTTCGCTGGAATCGGAAGAACGACGACAGACGATGGGTTATTGAAAACAAGGAGACCGAGTGGCGAGCTCTCTTGGAGCTTGCATCTAAAGTCGAGCAGTTCACACCTTCAGTGGTGGTGGGAAGCGAGTTGATTGGTATTGTGCATGACCCGGCGTTCAGTCAACACCTACGAGAGATGACTCAGACCGTTTTGAAGTGTGTGTTTATTTCTGAATCCAAAGCTCAGAAAATCTATGATGACCTCGTGAAGGCACAGATTGTTAATGAGGAATCTAAAGGGCACATCGAGGACTTTAATTCAAATGCGAATCTTTCTCAGGCGCTGGGGAGGCCGCGTCCACTGCAAGCTGCACAAAATGTGCAGTCTGAACTCATCTCACTATGCCGCGTGATTCGGAAGCTTGCAGCGGAAGATTTGGATCCAGAGCATCATGAGAGTTGGTGGAAATTGTTGGTCTGTTGGCGTAAGAGGAATCGCAAAGTGGAAGCTGACGGCAAAATGCCCGCTGAGCCGCAATAGAACCTGACATACCTGCCAGCCGCTACGCCCCGCGCTTAATTGACTCCATCAACGCGCCATCAATCCGCGTCTGCCAGCCGGGGCCGGTAGCTTTGAAGTGGTCGATCACTTCGGGCGAGAGGCGCAGCGAGACCAGCTTCTTTGTCGGAGCTTTTTGCGGGCCGCGCCTTCCTCGGCGCACGACCTTGCCATGGCGGATCAGGTCGGCCTGGGCGAGCCATGCGCGGGCTGCTTCAGCATCATTCGGGTCGTAAGGGCCATCCTCCGGCTCGTAGGGGATTGCGTCTCCCTCTTTGAAGGCCAGCACGCGCTCCCAATCAGTTTCACTCTTTGTCGCGTTCATATTGTTCGCGCTCCTCTCGGGATGCGGGCCGGAATGAGATCACCCGCACATCGTTGCCGCGTTCGGTATAAATCAGCGCCAGCAGCTTGCCGTGGATGACGGCCAGGGCCAAGTCCATCAAACGGAGTTCGCCTTCCCGGCTGGAATCGTAGGTACACTTGTCCGGGTTGTCGTAAACGAGATGAGCGTCGTTGAAGTCGAGTCCATGCTTGCTCAGATTCGACTTTCTCTTTGCCTCATCCCAGACGAACATAAGGTAATTGTAGCTACAATATAAAGAATACGCAAGTGAATTCGTTTTCTAGCTCGCCAGCTTTTCCTCGCGCTCCAGCCCTTCGTGAATCAGCATCTTGATATAGGTTTGATAGCGTAGTCCGCGGCGTTCAGCCAGTGTGCGGGCGCGGGAGATGTCTTCCGGGGCGAGGCGAATCGTTGTCGGAGGCGTGACGCCGCGCTGCTTCAACGTGCCTTGCCGGACACGCCCCTCCTGCACCGCCTCATGAAACGCTGCAGACAAACTCTCGCGGTTCTCGTAGAGCCAGTTGGCTTCGTCGGTTTCGTTCTCAAACTTCGGAATCGTCAATGCTTCCATAACGCCGCCTCATCTCCGTCAGATAGTCCAGCTTGGACTGTCGAGGTGCATCCCACGCGGAGAGGATTCGAGCTTTTCCACCGCGCCACGTCGACACAAGCTCCAAAATTCGTCCTTTGCGCGTTTCCCCGACGTGTAATATCCGCTCTTCCCCGCCGCTGCCCTCTGCTGTTTGCAGTTCGATGTCGAGCGGGTCCCCAAGAATCACTTCCTCAGCTTCGTCCTTTGTTACATCGTTTCTGGCAATATGAGCCAAGTTGGCCTCATCCCAATCAAAAGCCAGCCTATTGTCTTGCATTACCTATCTCCCGTTCTAAATAAAAATAATGGATTACACCTGATGAACCCTAATGAACTGCTAGGTTTAGCACCGATATACAGATGCGTAGCGGCGCCTTACTGTATTTACAGTGTATTACAATCTGCCTTCTATGTCAAGTGCGCTGTGGCCAAAGCCACAGGGTCTAGCCAGCCTGGGTGGCGAAGTAGTCAGCGACTTGCTGCCAGTTATCTACGCGTAAGAAGCCGGTGGCCGCGAGGTTGTGGGGGGCTGTGTAGAGCAGGCCCTGGCCCTCAAAGCGGAGGAGGTTCTTGGGCAGGTCGTCGATGAGATAGTCGGCGCGGAGGATGGATTTGTCGCCGCAGAAGGTGTATTGCCTGGGGGAAATGAAGGGAAAGTGGCGCTGGAGCCAGCGATATTTGGAGCCGAGGGAGTTAGGAATAACCATGGCCTGGGTGGCGATATGGATTTCAAAGCGCGCGGAGAGCTGCTCGAGTACGGCTTGAGAGCCGGGCATGACGGCCAGGTCCTCGAAGAAGTCCTCCGCGTCGAGAAAGGCGCGAAGCTGTTGCCGGCGGTCTTCGGACGTGATCTCAAAGATGCCCTTGCCGGCCAGATCCTGTGGAGTCACGGCCTCGTCGAAGGTTTGGTTGTAGCGGCGAAGGTGCTCGGCGAGAGTGTCCGCCATTACCTCATCCATGTCCACGCAGATGCGCTTCACGAGCTTGCTCCCTGGTTGTTAAGTTCAGTGTTACTACCGCCAAAGAAAAGGTTAGCAGGAATGGAGTGGAGGCTCTAGTCCTCGGTCGGCTGGGGCTTCGCGGTTTTGCGTTTGGGCTTGGTCTCTGGCGGCGCGGGCGCCATCGACGGGTCCCAGTAGAGCAGGCGGTTGCAACTGTCGCAAGTGAGCAGTTCGCCTTCACGAAGCTGGTTCCAGGTCTGGGGCCGTATGCCCATGCGGCAGCCGGTGCACTGCATATTGTCAACGCGGGCAAGACCCGTGCCGCGAGAGGCGCAGAGGTGGTCAAAGCGCAAGATCCACTCAGTGCCGATATGCGGCCGGATGGCTTCGCGCTCTGCCGTTAGCTCGGCCTGTTGGCGGGCGACTTCTGCCTGACGAAGACTGATGCGTTCGCGAGTGCTGTCGAGGGCGGCTGCGAGCGACTCGACACGGGCGCGGGCAGCGGCCAACGCGCCTTCCTGGGCCTCGGTGCGTTCCAGGCTGGCGAACTCCTCGGTTTCCAGGCGCTCGGCCTCGGCCTCGGCAAAGTGAAGCTCGTGCTCCACGGCGTCAGCTTGGGCGGAGGTGGTGAGGGAGTCTTGCTGGGCGCGATAACGGACGACCTTCTGGCGGTGGGCGGTGATCTCGCGATCGAGGCGGCCGCGGAGCGATTCTTCGCGGCTGAGGGCGGCCGAAGCCTCAGCAGCCTGACGTTCGGCGGCTGCGAGGGCAGCCTGAGCCTCGGCGATTTCAGCCGGCAGGGCGCGGGCGACGTGGGCGAGGCGAGTTCGTTCCAACTCCACCGCTTGCAGCTTTACGAGGTTTTCAATGTGCTCTTGCATCCGTTCATTGAAGTCTACGGCATTGACTGGCTATTAAGAAAATGAGGTGCGCGGACTCCTGCGACAATGGAAACCAATTGGGAGGCGAGTTTGGAAGAGGTTCGGAAAGGATTCTGGCGCACGCATAGATGGGCAAAATGGGTCGCGGGCGGGCTTTTGGTGGCGCTGGCCGGGGCCCTCACGGTTGTGGACGTGGCGCTGCATCGGGCGGAGCCGTTCCTGCGCGCGCGCATTGTGGAGGAGCTTGCGGATCGCTTCCACGCCCATGTGGAACTGGACAACTTTCACGTTTCGCTGGTTGGTGGCCTCTGGGCCGAGGGCAAGGGGTTGCGCATTTGGCCGCCCGCACGCGCTGGTGGCGTAGAGGTTCCGCAAGGTCTGGGCGAACCGCTTATCCAGCTTGCGGAGTTTCGATTTCATGCGCCGCTCGAATTGAAGCCCGGCAAGCCGATTCACATTTCTGTGGTTCAGTTGAAGGGGCTGAGCGTCCATCTGCCGCCGAAGTCGCACTTTGAGCAGGCCGCGCGAGAGAACGAGTACCGCTCTGAAACCGTCGCCAAGCCCAACGGCGAAGCCGCGCTGGTGAGTTTTGAGGTGGATACGATGGAGTGCACCGGCGCCGATCTGGTGATGGAAACCAGCAAGCCGGGCAAGCTGCCGTTGGAGTTTAAGATTGCTCACTTTAAATTGACGAATATCGCTGCGGGGGGAGCGATCCACCCCGAGGGCGAAGACCTGCCCTTTGGGACCCCGGTGATGGGATTTGACGCGGAGCTGACCAATCCGCGGCCGCAAGGGGTGATCAAGACGACGGGGAGCTTTGGGCCATTGCATGGGGCGGACCTGGGTGATGCGCCGCTGACGGGCGAATACCGCTTCGAGCACGCCGACCTCGCCGGCTTCAAGGGGATTGCGGGGATTCTCTCATCGACCGGGCACTATGAAGGCACGCTGCGCGACCTGATCGTGGATGGGCAGACCCAGACGCCGGATTTCCGGCTGACGCACTTCGGGACCGCCCTGCCGCTCGCCACGCGGTTCCACGCGCATGTGGACGGGACGAACGGCGACACTCAGCTAGATAATGTGGATGCGATGCTCGGCCATTCGCACATTACCGCGCGTGGCGAGGTTGTGCGTGTACCGGGAGCGGTGATGGAGGGCGTGCAGCAGTACGTGGGGCACGACATCGCGCTCACGGTCAATGTGGACAGGGCGCGGATCGAGGATTTTCTGCGGCTGATGAGCCACTCGGGCAGTTTTCTGCTGACCGGCGATTTGGCGATGAGGACCACGTTGCTCATTCCGCCGGGGCCCAAGCCAGTCCATGAGCGGATGGCGATGAACGGCAGTTTTGTGTTGGACAGAGCGCGGTTCACGAGCGCGAAGATTCAAGGAAGGATTGCGGAATTGAGCCTGCGCGGGCAGGGACAGCCGGAGGAGCTGAAGACAACCAACCCGGAGAGCATTTTGTCGCACATGCAAAGCAATTTCCAGATGGCTGGCGGGGTGGTTACGCTGCCGGCGCTCAGCTACACCGTGCCGGGCGCGAAGATTGAGCTCAAAGGCACGTATGGCCTGGAGGGCGGCGCGCTCGACTTTGCTGGAAGCGGAAAGCTCGACGCCACGGTTTCAAAGATGGTTGGCGGCTGGAAAGGATTGCTGCTGTCGCCGGCCGATCGCTATTTCAAGCGAGAGGGAGCTGGAACTGAAGTTCCCCTACGCATTGGGGGAACGCGAGAAGAGCCTACGTTCGCGATCGATTTCGACCGGATAAAGCCAGCCGAGAAAAAGTGAGCTTGGAGGAGAATTGAGATTAATGTAGTTTGTTGCTATCGAATTTATCGAATCCGGGCGGCGAGTTGAGGAGTTGTCTATAGTTTTGAATATCGCAAACGATTGTCTCTGAACTTCGCTATTTATGCGCGTCACAGCGCGTTTATCGTGCTCCTGTATAATTCTCCGTTGCTTCCAAATGAGGCAACGGAGGAACTGAATGGACGTCATATGGCTGATCCCGTTGGGGGCGCTGGCTCTCATCCTTCTTATTCTGATTCTCAGCAGCTTTTTTACCGTGAACACGGCTGAGGTGGCCGTGATCACGCGTTTCGGCAAGTTTCTTCGCGCCGCCGACCCGGGCTTGAACTGGAAGCGTCCGTTCTTCGACACTGTTGCCGGCATGGTAAGTCTGCGTGTGAATCAGATTTCACTGACCATGGAGACCAAGACAAAGGACAATGTCTTTGTCACGATTCCGATTTCGGTGCAGAATCGCGTGCGCCCGGAAAAGGTCTATGACGCGTTTTATAAGTTGTCTGACCCGACGGCGCAGATCAAGAGTTATGTGGAACAGGTGATTCTGGGCCACGTGCCCGGGATGACGCTGGATGAGGTTTTTGCCTCGCAATCGTCAATCGCCGCCGCGGTCAAGCAGGAACTGGATGCGGACATGGCGACCTTCGGCTTCGAGATTGTTAATGTGCTGGTGACGGATATCGTTCCCGATCAGAAAGTTAAGTCGGCTATGAACGACATCAACGCGGCGCAGCGCGAACAGGTAGCAGCCAATGCGCGAGGCGAGGCGGAAAAGATTCTGGTGGTCAAGAAAGCCGAGGCAGAGGCTGAAAGCAAGGCTCTGCAAGGCCAGGGCATCGCCAATCAGCGCAAGGCGATCATCGAAGGGCTGCAGACTTCCATCGAACAATTCCAGAAGGTGGTGGATGGAGCGTCTTCGCGAGATGTCATGCAGTTAGTGCTGGTCACCCAATACTTCGACACGCTGAAATCCATTGGCGAGAGCGACAAGACTAATACGCTGTTTTTGTCCCATACGCCTTCGGCAGTAAAGGAAGTTTCGGATCAGATTCTTGAGTCAATGCTGGTGGCGCAGCAAGCGAAGAACTGAAGCGCAAACTCAGGCTTCCGCCTTTTCGCCGGTCTTGCCTAGAAAGGCCGGCGAAAAGGATGGGAAGTTTGTCCTTAGCCTAATACCATTTGGTTTGGATAAAGGCAGTTGGATTAACTGACTTGGCTTTGCGCAGGGCGCATCGGTTCTGCAACTGAGCGCAGAGTCTGCGAGAGAATTGTTCAGAGCGGAACGGCTTATATCAGGAGGCCTTTTTGGCCGATGCGGCTTTGAGCAGTTCTTTTTCCGCTCGCGCCCAGTCTTGCTCCGCATATCCATCCACGCAACCGCGCGCCTCCCAATAAGTCTTCGCAAGACGCTCGATCTGCTCGCGGGTCGGCTTGGAGTTTGTAACGATTTTTACGTTCTTTGTTGGGGCTTTTATTGCTGCCGCGCGTGGTTTAGTGGTTGTCTTTGTCTTCTTTGCTGTATCTGCCATTCGAGTTTCCTCCGTTGGATTCGCCGCAAACTTACGAGGCATCGTCTTCAGAATACAAAAACTCCGCTTTGAAAGCGAATGAAATCGCTTCGGTACGCACAATTATTGTTCCACTATTTAAACCGAAGTTAGCGGATAGGCAGATTCCGCAGGCAATACAGGTTCCAAGAGTTAACGGGCGTGAAGACGATCCCTGACTCGATGCGGGACGGTCTAAACGCCAACTGTCTTCTTGCCCGGGCCCCGGCCCCCGTGTTTGACTAGGTTCCGAAGGCAGGCAGCAAACAATGGCTTACATACTTGCACTGGACCAGGGAACAACCAGTTCCCGCGCGATTCTTTTTGACGAGGCGGGCGCGATTGCCGCCGTGGCGCAGCATGAGTTCGAGCAGTTCTTTCCGCAGGCTGGCTGGGTGGAACACTCGCCCGTGGAGATTTTGACCAGCCAAATGGCTTGCGCCGTGGAGGCGCTGGGCAAAGTGGGCGAGCGGCCCCGCGACGTAGCGGCCATCGGCATTACTAACCAGCGCGAGACGGTGATTGTGTGGGAGCGTGCGACGGGCAAGCCGATTCACAAGGCCATTGTGTGGCAGGACCGCCGCACGGCTGCGCGGTGCAAGGAGCTGGAGGATAGCGGGGTTGGAGAGACGGTCTCGAACAAGACCGGGCTGGTGCTGGACCCGTATTTTTCCGCGACGAAGGTGGGCTGGATTCTTGACCACGTGCCGGGCGCGCGGGCGCGCGCCGAGAGGGGCGAACTGGCTTTTGGGACCGTGGACAGTTGGCTGATCTGGCACCTGACCAGCGGGCAGCGGCACGTGACGGACGTGACTAATGCTTCGAGAACGCTGCTCTTCAATATCGTGAAGGGCGAATGGGATGCGGAACTGCTGCGCATCTTTGGCGTTCCCGAGAGCATGTTGCCGAAAGTGGTGTGGTCGAGCGAGCAAGTGGGCGAGGTGACCACTACTCTGGGTCTGGGCGGCGTGGAGATTGCGGGCATTGCCGGCGACCAGCAGGCCGCACTCTTTGGGCAGTTGTGCTGGAAGGCGGGCGAGGCCAAGAACACTTATGGGACAGGCTGCTTTTTGTTGCAGAACATCGGCACGGGACGCGACGGCAACGGAACGGGATTTGTGCGCTCGAAGCACCGGCTGATTACCACGCTGGCCGCGAGCGCGACGCATCGCCTGGAGTATGCGCTGGAGGGCAGCATCTTTATCGGCGGCGCGGTGGTGCAGTGGCTGCGCGACAATTTGAAACTGATTGGCTCGTCGGCAGAGGTTGAGGCGCTGGCCGCAAGCGTGCCGGACGCGGGCGGGGTGGTGTTGGTGCCGGCGTTTGTGGGCCTGGGCGCGCCACACTGGGACTCGCACGCTTCAGGATTGCTCATCGGCCTGAATCGCGGTACCACGCCGGGACACATTGCGCGGGCGGCCCTGGAGAGCATCGCCTTCCAGGTGGCCGACGTGTTGGAGGCCGTGCAAAACGAAATCGGCACACCGCTCACGGCGCTCAGAGTGGATGGCGGCGCGGCGGTGAACAATCTCTTAATGCAGTTCCAGGCGGATGTGCTGGGCGTGCCTGTAGTACGTCCGCAGGTGACTGAGACGACCGCTCTGGGCGCAGCGTATCTGGCTGGGCTGGCCACGGGATTCTGGGCTGGCCCGGAAGACTTACGCGCCAAACGGCAAGGCGATGTTCGCTTTGTGCCTAAGATGGATGCGAGTGATCGAGCCGAACGGCGCGGACGTTGGCAACGTGCCGTGGGGCGGGCCAAGGGCTGGAGCGAGTAAAAAGCAACGCCCAGTGCTATCCGGCAAGGACAGCTTTGAAAGCCTCGCATGCGGCTGCGATGGTTGCGGAGATCTCTTCCGCGCCGTGTGCTGTGCTCAGGAAGGCCGCTTCAAATTGCGAGGGCGGAAGCCAGACGCCGCAATCGAGCATCGCGCGGTGGAAGCGGCCAAAGGCGGCCGTGTCGCTCTCGGCGGCCTGCGTGTAATTCGTGACGGCGTTCGCCGTGAAGAACCAGGTCCACATGGAGCCGACACGATTAAGGGTGAGTAGCACGCCTGCGCGGGCGGCTTCGGCAGCCACGCCCTCGGCAACGGCTTTGGCAGTGGCTTCAAGCTGCGGGTAAACCTGTGCAGCGTGCTCCTGCAAATAGCTGACGGTGGCGATGCCCGCGGCCATGGCCAGCGGATTGCCGCTGAGAGTTCCAGCCTGATAAACGGGGCCTAGCGGGGCGAGCAGGTCCATGAATGCGCGCTTGCCGCCGAAGACGCCCACGGGCAATCCCCCGCCGACAATTTTGCCCAGCGTTACCAAATCGGCGTCAATGCCGTAAAGCTCCAAAGCGCCGCCCAGCGCCACACGGAAGCCGGTCATCACTTCATCGACAATCAAAAGCGCTCCCTCGCGCTGCGTGATGGCGCGCAGGCCGGCGAGATAGCCCGAAGCAGGAGCGATGCAGCCAGCGTTGCCGACCACCGGCTCCAGAATCACAGCCGCGATGGCGCCGGGATGGGCCGCGAATGCCGCTTCAGCCGCATCGAGATCGTTGTAAGGCAGCGCCAACGTGAGGTGAGCTATTTCTTCGGGAACGCCGGCTGAGCCGGGAATGCCAAAGGTTGCCACACCACTGCCGGCCTTTACCAGCAGGCCATCGGCGTGGCCGTGGTAACAGCCTTCGAATTTGACAATGATTTTGCGGTTGGTAACGGCGCGCGCCAGGCGGATGGCGCTCATGGTGGCCTCGGTGCCGGAGCTGACGAAGCGCAGTTTTTCGATTGCCGGGTAACAGGCGACAACGCGCTCGGCGAGATCAGCTTCGGCGGCCGTGGAAGCGCCAAAGCTGGCCGAGTTGCTCGCGGCTCTCTGGATGGCTTCAACCACAGGCGGAAAGGCGTGACCCAGAATCATTGGGCCCCAGGAGCCAAAGTAGTCGATGTACCGGTTGCCGTCGGCGTCCGTGAGCCATGCGCCTTCAGCGCGCTCGACAAACGGTGGCGCGCCACCCACTGCGCGAAAGGCCCGCACGGGCGAATTCACGCCGCCGGGAAAGAAGCGCTCAGCGCGCTGCTGGAGGGCCTGGGAACGGGTGCGGAGGGAAGTTGGCGCTTGGGAACTCATCGTGGGTCCAGTATAAGACTCGTGCATCATCTGAATTGAATCGCGCACCTCCGGGGCCGCATCCCGTTGAAGGTGAGTAAGCTTGCAGAACTCGGCGGCCGGCTGGTGGTTATCTTCGATGGCCATTGCGGGCTATGCAATCGGTCCGTGAGGTGGTTGATGCGGCGCGACGGGCGTGACCGGCTGCGCTTTGTCGCTTCAGAATCGGAAATTGCGGCGGCGCTGCTAGCGCGGCATCAGATCGACTTGCCGGATGCGCAATCCGGCCCGACCACAATTCTAGTGGTGCTGAATTTCGGTGAGCGGGCGGAGCGAGTATTGACGCGGTCGGATGCGGTTTTGTCGGTGCTCGGCCAATTGCCGCAGCCCTGGCCAGTGATAGCAACCGTTTTGGGCTGGATTCCGCGGCCTGTGCGCGACATGGGCTACAGGCTGATTGCCCGCTGGCGCTACCGCATCTGGGGACGGCTGGAGATTTGCCCAATGCCTACGGTCGATGAGCTGGCGCGGTTTCTATAGTTTTTTTGCACGACTTGCCGCAGCATTCACGGCGATCATCACACCAATGACCTCCAGCCCTATGGCGATGCCGAAGGTCACGACGTGCAGAAAGTCGTTCCGATTCGGCCAAAGTTGCAGATTGTTCAGAAGCATAATAGTTTCCTTCAGGCAGAAGGCGTCGCGCCTGCCGCCCGTTTTGCAAAATGGCTTCAATCGTGCCGCGGGCCGTGGCTGGGTTGCATAGCGCGTCTGGCGCAGATACGGACAAGTTGGAAGATCACCAAAACGTCGATGGACGCACCGATTCCCGCGCAGAGACCCCGGCACAGGTCGTCAGGTGCGGCCGTAAGATGCAGCAGTGACAAGAGCGTATTCGGCCAGCCGACGGCGCTGGCCAGATCAATTTGAGCGACCACAAGCAGGGCGATGAGAATCGGCAGGGATTTTTTCAGACTGCAAGTATCAAGCGCGGACATAGGAACTCCTTTCAGAAGCGGGAAGCGTAGTCGCGGGAACGGCGCGCGGACCAGAAAAGCAGGCTGATGGCACAGCCGATCAACAGAAAGCGCAGGCCGTCGAAGAGGGCTGGGTGGCGATTGGCAAAGCCGTCCTCAAAGTGCGTGAGCAACAGATTGGAAGCGAGGCAGAGATTGCCGGCGGCCAGGATTTTGCGAGACTTGGAATCGAGTTGGCGGTGACGAAACAGGCACATGGGAAACTCCCCCAGGAGATTTAGTTTTTGAAGCGGTACCAGAGCATGAGCGCAATCTTTGTCGCGCCCATCGCGTAGATCACCGCAATCAAATCCCAGGGGATCCGATGCTCGACAAGCACGTGATATTCGAGCAAGGCAAAGACAGTGAGTGTACCGATGATGGCCGCAGTGCTGGTCGAGCGGCGTTGATGCTCGCGGTACCTCTCGTCGGCGACGTGGTCGAGCATAAGAATCCGGCTGAGAATCGGATGGGTCATGGTTGGTCCTCCAGTTGAAAGATTTCGTCTGTGGAGCAGACAAATACTTGCGCAAATTTAAGCGCCAGCTCCAAGCTGGGCACGTAGCGGTTGCGCTCGATGGAGTTGATACTCTGGCGCGAGACACCTGCGGCTTGCGCCAGTTGCTCCTGAGTCCACTCTCGCGCGATGCGGAGCTCTTTGACTCGATTTGTAATTGCAAGCGTCATGTAAAGTCAGCTTTCCATATGAGAGTAGCGCGGAGAGTATGCAATGTCAAGCCAACTTTCCATTTTCGCGAAGATTTTTCGCGGTGCGGAGGGCACGCCTGATCGCTCATGATGAGCAGGGCCCTGGCAAATGCTGCTAAAATCAACATTCCCGGCCAGCAGCGCCGCATGAGAAATCCATCCGCAGAAAGCCGCACCGTGTCTGACGAACCCAAGCCCAAATCCGTGACTCGCACCGATATCGGCGTGGACACCAGCAATGGCGAACGCGCCAAAGAACGCCGCACTTACCTGGCGCAGAAGACCTTCAACCGTAACGTTTTAAGCGGGATTGGCGGCTTTGGCGCGCTTTTCCGGCTGGACATGCAGCGCTGGAAGAATCCCATTCTGGTGAGTTCGGGCCATGGGGTGGGCGCCAAGCTGAAAGTGGCTTTCGAGCTGGGAATGCACCGCACGGTGGGCGCGGACCTGGTGAATCATTGTGTAAATGACATCGCCGTGCAGGGCGCCACGCCCTTGTTTTTCCTGGATTACATAGCCAGCGGCAAGCTGGACCCGGAGGTGGCCGAAAGCGTGGTCACCGGCCTGGCCGACGCATGCAAAGCCGGCGGTTGCGCACTGATCGGAGGCGAGACTGCGCAGATGCCGGGCTTTCAGGCCGATGGGGAGTACGACCTGGCGGGCTTCATTGTGGGCGCAGTGGACCGCGACAAGATGGTGACCGGCGCGGGAATCAAGGCCGGCGACGTGCTGGTCGGACTACCCTCGACCGGCCTGCACACCAACGGCTATACGCTGGCATACAGGCTGCTGTTCGAAGTGGCGGGCTACAAACCAACGCAGTATGTGACCGCCATCAAGGAGAAGGCCGGCGCGGCGCTGATGAAGACGCATCGCAGCTACCTGCATGTGGCTCAAAAGCTTGTAACTGCTGGACTTACGACGGGAATGGCGCACATCACCTGCGGTGGAATCACCGAAAATCTGCCGCGCATACTGCCCAAGAACACCGCGGCGCAGGTGGAGATTGGCTCCTGGCCGGTGCTGCCGATTTTTGACCATCTGCGCGACGTGGGCCAGGTTTCGCAAGAAGAGATGATGCGAACGTTCAACATGGGCATCGGGTTGATTGCAGCTGTCCCTGCAATCAAATTTGCGCGTGCAAAAAACCTGCTGGAACGCGCCGAAGAGAAGTTCTACGTGATCGGACGCGTGGTCAAGGGCGAGCGCCGGGTCCAATACACATAAACGATGCACCAATAGACGCGTGGCTCTGAACGCCAGCAGGGACCAGGCATGCCCGGTCTGGCTTCCCGCGAGCCTCCCGGCCAATTTGGCCAGCCCGGCGACAATTTAATCTCCATTTTGGCCAATAAGAGACAGAAGTTTTTCTCGATTTGCAGAAAATTAAGCAAAGAGTACCTAGGGTAATAGGTAGCCAGACAAGAGACGGATGTGCCGCGCCCGGCGAATGTGGTCGCCCTCCCCCAAAGCGGATGGCACCGGGGCGCGGGGCCGTCTCCTGTCTGAGCCATTGCGGCTCTCCGCCGCGGGCAAGAACTGCAACCACGGTAGCGCTCGATTTCGGAGAGACGCGACAAATCGGGACCAGCAGCAGGCTCTGTAGACGCCCGCCGCTGATCTCGATTTTTTGTTTGCGCGGGAAGCTGGATGAGCCTGTCCCGCGCCTGCCAAATCTCAATTAAACCAGGGCGGCTTAGGCCGCCTTTTTCTTTGCGAGGAGCTTTCCGCATGAATTTCATTTCGAATATCTGGAATCACCCCAAAACCTCGGCCGCAGGGCTTTTGATTGCGGTCGCCACCATCGGCAGTGTGCTTTCGCAGCAGGGCATCACGCTGGGAACAGCCGGCAGCGGGACTGTGGTCGCGCTGGTAAGCGGCCTGGCCTCCGCACTTCTTGGTTTGCTGGCGCGCGATCCGGCTACCCCGGCTTCCAACGCGAATTCAACCAGCTCCACCGCCAAACTGGGCGCGTGGGCGCTGATTGCCCTGCTTCTGCCCTTGCCTTTCGTGAGCGGCTGCTCAGAAGCAAGCGCGGCGCAGAATATCGTCAACTGGACGCCGGCGCTGGAGAGCGCGGTGGCTACTGTTGATTCGACAGCTGCCTTGCTGGCCCCCACGGACGCGCCAATCTTTGTTGCCGCAACTGCCGGTTTTGACGCCGCCTCTAGCCTGCTTGTGGCTCAGGCCAAGGCGTACCTGGCCAACCCCAGAGCCTCGGTACTTGCGCAACTACAGGCTGCCGTTGTTGCTTTTCAACAACAGGTGAATGCATCGTTTTTTTCGGCAGCAAGGATTACCAATCCTGACAGCCAGGCTCAGGTGACCTCGGCAATCAACGGGGTTGCGACCATTGTCGTTGCGATGCTTTCGCTTGTCACGTCGATCTCGAGCAAAACAGCCGTGGCGCGGATGGCCTCCCAATCCACAATCAAGCTGGCCGCAGTGCGGCTCTACATGGATGAAAGCAAGGCTGTTGCTACGGTCGCCAGCCACTATGGCGAACCTGCCGAGTGGGCGCGCGCCCAGGAGCGGCAGGTGGAACTGAACGCGGCCCAAGCCGGTTTTTAGACGGTCAATCAACGGGTGGCATTCGCAGAGCGGCCGGAAAGCTTAAACGAGCATTCTGGCCGTCTTCCGCAAGCGGAAATGGTTCTCCCGCAGTGTGACCCCAGTCACGGAGCCGCGAACCTGAACTGGATAGCCTTGAATGGATGGCGCATCGACCAAAAGCGCCCATATCATCAAGGAGTTTCATCATGGCTTATGTAATTACCGATGCGTGCACCAAGGATTTTGTCTGCGCTGCCGAGTGCGCCACCGCCGCTATCATGCCCGCGGCGGCAGACGATCCAAAGGCAGCCGGCGTCTCCCAGTTATTCATCAACCCTGACGAGTGCATTGACTGCGGCAACTGCGCATCGATCTGCGCACAGGGCGCAATCTTTTCCATCGACGATCTGCCCGCCGACAAAGCGCATTTCGCCGAGAAGAACCAGGCCTATTTCAACTAGGGAATCCCTGATTGAGTTCGTTTTGTCAGGCAAACATTCCCTCAGGGGCCAAAGCCCTGTTGATTTTGCAGCCTTTGTGGCACGGATAAATCCGTGCCCTTTTAGAGACATCGACTAAACGAGAGCTTTCTCAGGGCCTTTGCGGCCTCTCCGCAGAATCAGAATGGCGCGGGGTTTCAGCCCTGCGCCATTCTGATTATCTATTTCCCAACACAAATTAAATCCCCGCCATCTCTCATGGCCCGGCCTTGTCGGGCGATGGAGGCGCTGTAGCTGTCTTGGGCTGAGCCTGCACTGGAGCAGTCTCCGCAGCAACCGCAGGAGCGGCGCCAGGAGCTTGAGGTTGTTCGGGAACGGGCGGATCGTCTGCTGGCGTCACTGCTTTCTGTTGAGCCGCCGCGGATTGCGTCATCCAGTTCATCGGCATCACCGGCAGTGTGAGCGTCTGCACCGTTTCCGTGTCGTCGCGCAGCTTCAGGTAGAGCACGCCGTTGGCAGGATGGGGAACGCTCAACTCTGTTCCCGTGAAATCCGAAGGTACATTGGCTGGCTTGTTGAACTCCGATGTGGCGGAGACGGACGCAACCAGGAAAAGATTCGTTCCCACCAGCACGCAGGGCCTGGCAGCAGAGCGCGGGCAATGCAACTCCTTAAATCCCGGCAGCCGCACCAGTGTTCCCAGCGGCAACCAATCGCCAGCAACCCCGTCAGCCGCGAGCGCGCGGGCCTGCAGCGGCCCAAACGCCGATGAGCCGAAACGCAGCAGAGGTTGCACAACTCCCAGCGCGGTCTTTGCATCCTCGAGCATCAGGCTGCCGTCGGCCAGCGCCAGCACGGTGCGGAAACTGCCGTCAGCTGCTGCAACTTCGACCTTCTCGTCGCGCGGAAAGCTTGCCGGCTCTCTGGAGCGGATGAAAAAGACCAGGCGTGCGTCAACGGGCAGGTCATCATTGCTGCCCAGGTGCACGGGAGAAGGCGCGGCGGAAACGTCGTTTTGCGTGCCCTTGCTCAGCAATGTGACCTGCGGACGAGGCGGCTCAACGGATACCGGAACCGTCAGCAGCCGGCCGTCGCGCAACTCCACACTGGCGAAAGCTGGCTTGCCTGGCTCCAGACTGGCTGTCGATTCGGCGGTTTTCAGCTCCAACTGGTCAGAGTCCTGCACGCGGATGAGCGTGGCCGGAGTCCAGGTGAGCGAGTTGAGGCTGACCTTGGCCACCTCGCACAGACGGCTGCCTTTCAGAACCGCATTTGAGTCGCCCGCGTTCAGCGTAAGGCGATCCAGCGCAGCCGCCTCGGCGTAGGCCTTCATTTGCAACTGGTCCGGCTTTTCCAGTCCTGACTGGTAAATCTCGAGGTTGACCGGACCGGGAACGGCGTCTTTCATGGGCAAGGTCACTTCCAACTGCTCCGGCTTGGGCGACTTCCAAACCAGCTTGACCGGGGCGCCCGTCGCCGTCTGCACTTCAACGCGCTCGACGCACAACGAATTTTCCCCGTCAATGTGCAGCTTGTCTTCGCGGCCCACCACCAGTGCCGTCTGGTCGGCTGGCGGCAGGCTCCACTTGCCTGGCAGCGCCGCGCGCAGGTGAAACCGCGGACCCTCCCAGTCGTCGAAGCCCCACTTGCCGCGCAACACGCCGGTCAGTTCGCCGTCCGGCAAGGAGGGTGCGGGATGCACCAGCACCAGCCCGCCCTGCGACGGATCGGCTTTCACGGGTAAATCGACCTGCCCGCCCTTGGTTTCAATATGCAGCACAAGCCCGGAGGCAAGCTGTGTGGCAAAGACCAGCGGCGCTCCTTCGGCGGGCAGCACCAGACCGGGCTTCTGGGCACAATAGCTCTCCGCCAGGTTCACCGGATGCAGCGGCGGCGGCCTGATGGCGCCCACCGGCGGCAACGCCACCACCACCACAGACTTGGGGTCCTTGAACGAAGGCGCCACGCTTAGCCGCAGGTTCAGCGTATCTTTGGCTGGCAAAGCGAGTGCCGGAATGTACTGAAAATGCGCCGTATGCATCGACGAGAAGATCTTTGCCGTGTCCACGATGGCGCCGATATACGGGCTGTATGCTCCCCCGCCAGCCATGTTCGAGTAGCTGATCTGGTTCATCAGGTCCACGCTCGAACCGCTGGTCAGTTGTGCCACGCGCGATTGCGCGTTGGCGTCGTCGAGCACCAGCGCGTCAGTGTGCTGCACCAGGCAGGGCGCCTGCTGGTCGGTGGGCTTGTCAAAGCACTGCTGGTCGAGCTTGATACCCAGGCTTCGAGCCGCTTTCTCAGCGCGCTCCTTGAGCAAGCTGGGATCGGTTTGCGATGTCTCTTTCACCTCGGCCAGATAGGCGTCCAGGCGCATGCGATCTCCGCTGGCAGCCTGCAAATCCTGAACGGCGCGAACAAATGTTCCGGGACGGCTCTTTACCGCCTTGCGCAGAGTGCTGAAGTCTCCGCCTGTCTCCGGAGCCAGAAAGAGCAGCGCCTGCTGCGCTTCTTCGGGCACGGTGACGAATACACCCTCCTCGCGCGCCTCGCGGCTCCATGTCTCCACGCGCGTAAACCACTCCGCGGGAGGCGGGTTGGTGGCCCCGCGCAAAAACGCAACGATCAGCACAAAGTGCGCCGTCTGGCTCTCGGGAAAGTCGGGATGAATCCACAGTCTGTCTCCCGGCAGCAGATTAGGAATCTCGCCAATGGGCAGCGTTACATCGCCCCGCTTGACGCGCACGTCCACCTTGGGGCCGGCCAGATCGAAGGCCGGGGCATCGGCATACAGCCCGGTTAAAGCAAGTAAGCAGAATAAAATCAGTTGCAAACAACGGCGCATATCCTCTATTGTACGAACAAGGCCGCCCAAATAAAATTGCGGCCGCACCGCAACTTTTTCCCGGCGGCAGGGTTAAGGGTTTAAATATGGGTCGTTCAGCTTTTTCGGTAACGGCCTACCGCCCTGGTTGATTCGATTACACTGAGGGATGAATAGCTTCAAACTGAGGATGCTAGTTAAATCATCTCTGCATAAGTCGACATTATGATCGATGCTTGCTTTAATTTTGAAGACAGTGTGCTTTAATTTCGGAGGTACTGCTTTATTTTGAAGGATGCTGGTCCCAGCCCGCGCATAATCCCAGTGATATGAATGTGGCTTGAGCCACTGAGGGAATGGTTCCTACACAAAGAGGACTTTTTCACGGGTCTACCCAAGTATTTCTTGAATTTCCGCATGGTGAAACTGACCTGCGGTAACGAGTGAATTAAAAACTAATGCCGCTTTTCTGTCCGCGCGCGGACGAGCCTCGGAATCGAGCCATAATGCTTGCCGGAGACGAGTCGCATAGATGGGCGGAGGCGGCGCATACGGAGAAGAAAGAATGAAATCGCAAAAAGCTGCACAAAGCAGCGTAGAAGCAAGCAACCTGAGCATACCCGACGCGGAAGAAATTATTGAAGAAGCGCTTAACGAGCTGGCGTCCTCCACGGACCCAGGCATGGCGCGAGCCTTGCAGTTCCTGGCGCCTCCGGGCTATCAGGCGATTGTGGAGCTGTGCGGCGAAAACGGCCGCAGCAAGCGGCGCAATGCCATGGCGGACACATGGACGCCGGAAGAAGATGAGGTGCGCATCTACTTTGAGCGCATCGATGGAACTGAGATGGAGCCGCGCCCCATCCGCGCCGCACGCGCTGCCGCCGAGCCTGCGTTCTACGAGGACGACGACGGCCAAGAAGCCGTGATTCCTGCCGACATTGACGCTCGCGTCAAAGAACTCTGCGCCGCGCTGGCTGAAGCCGAACGAGGCGGACACGCCTTCATCGCCCTCAAGTGGTTCCGCGATTCCTTTTTGCCGCGCAAGGCCTTCCGTTGGAATCAGCATCCCGAGTCGCGCCAGGCTGTACTGGCCGAGGCCATCCAGCGCGGCGTTGTGATCACCAGCAAGATAGCCAACCCCAAAACCCCTGCCTATCCCACCACCACCATTCGCCTCAACCGCGCCGAGGCAGGCATGCCCGAGGAGGCGCAGCGATTCCATCCCGTCACTTTACACGGCGACTCGATCGCAGAGGCCATTGAGGAAGAACGGGGGAACCTGTGAGCTGCTACTTTCTTGAAGCCACAGCCTTCGCGAAGCTGTTTGTGCAGGAGCAGGGCACCAGCGCACTGATCAGCCTGATGGAGGCCGTCGAGGACAATCGGAAACTGATCTCGGCCTCCACACCGCTGGAGGTTTACGGGGCCATCCGGCGGCGCGAGCGCGCTGGCGCCATCTCCGCTGAAGACGCCTCTTCAGCGCTCGACAGCTTGCGCATGGAAGCCGCGCGCATGGTCCAGGAGCCGCTGAATCCGGCGGTGCTCGAAGCCGCGCGCCAGCTACTCGACCGCACCACGCTGCGCTGGCCCGACACTCTGCAACTGGCCGCAGCTCTCGTTGCCCGCGATATGTTTCAGGACACCGAAATTATCTTTGTCTCCGCCTCGTCACAGCTGCTTGAAACCGCCAAAGCTGAAGGCTTCCACACCATCGACCCGGCCAAGGAATCGGACGCGCCAGTGAAGGAAGTGGTCGAGCTGGCGACAGAAGCAGACCAAGAGTGAGTGAATCCCACATCTCGAAAACGAGAAGTGGAAAAGTCGATCTCTGGATTGACTAACGGCGGTTCTTCCGCTTGGCGTCTATTCTTGCCCAATATTGAAATGCATCGGCGTAGAGTTCGCCATCGAGATCAGACACCCGTTGCTGGATGCGCGCCTGCGCGTCGCGAATGGCCTGGTTGTAAATAACCGGTCCTATCTCTTCTAAGAAGAAATTAAGCAACAGGCCCGCCGGCATGTCGCCAATCGGCTCTGTCATGTTCTCTTCAAAATAGCGTTGGATCGAAGCGATCGCATCGGCGCGAGTCTGTTTGGAAAGTTCAATCGTCGTCATTTGTGCTGATCCCTTGCCGGGCTTATTGACCCTGCCGAAAGCGATTGGCTTGCTCGAACTCATCGCGCAACTCAGGCGTGCGCAGATTTTCGCGCAGATGCGCCAGCCTTTGCTCCAACGCAAGCAATGCGGCCTGAACATTTTCGGTGTTCGTATGCGCGATGTCGCGCCACATGGAGTAAGGGCTTGCGCCAAGCCGCGTCATCTCGCTCAGCGCGCGTCCGCCCACGTCTTTCAGCTCCGGCGCGTCGCCCACTTCCTCTTCGAGCAGCGCGCTCAACGCCGTGGCCACAAACTGCGGCAGGTGACTGACCCACGCGACCAATTCATCGTGACGCGCAGGTTCCAGATCAAGAGTCTTCGATCCCATGGCCGCGACCCACTGCCGCCATCCCTTCACCAACTCAGCCGAATGAGGAGAACGCTGCCAGCTCGGGTCATCGGTAAAGAGCCACACCGCTCCGCAAAATAGATTGGCATCGCCCAACGCCGCGCCGCCGCGCTCCTTGCCCGCCATGGGATGCCCCGGAAGAAACGCCGCCCGCGTGGGCGCATTGAAGAGGCGTCCTGCGGCTGCGGTGATCTGCGCTTTGGTGCTGCCCACGTCGGTAACCAGATGCTCGGAGCCAAGCACGCCGGAGAGCTTCTCCATAAAATCGAGCGTCGCGTAGATGGGCACGGCCAGCAGAATGACCTGGCTCTCGCGCGCGGCCTGCAACGGATCCGCCGCGATAGAATCCACGGCGCTCATGGAGAGCGCGGTTTGCGCGCCGTCCGCGCTTCGGTTCCAGCCGGTGATGGAGCCGCGAAAGCCTGCCGCGCGCAACGCCAATCCAACTGACGTGCCCAGCAACCCCGTACCCAGTATGGCGATGCGTTCGATCATGGAGGATACCTTTCAAAAGCGGGGTTTGCGGGGTTGGCAAAGGCTAGCTCCGCGAACACGCGCGAAGCGCGGCTAACACCGCAAACTCCGCCTCTGCCGGCTCCTACCAGTCTAACCGCTACAAGCTCCGTCCCACTGCCGTGGCGATCACACGCAACTGACCCATCAGTTCATCGAACTGATCGAGATAGAGCGTCTGTGCGGCGTCGGATGCGGCCTTGTCGGCGTTGGGGTGAACCTCGACCAGAATCGCGTCTGCGCCCGCGGCCACAGCGGCCCGCGCCATTGGCGCCACCATATCGCGCCGTCCCGTGCCGTGCGAGGGATCGCCCACGATGGGCAGGTGCGAGAGCTTGTGAATCACCGGAATCGCCGAGATGTCCATGGTGTTGCGCGTGGCTGTCTCGTAGGTGCGAATGCCACGCTCGCAGAGAATCACGTCGTAGTTGCCGCCGGCCATGATGTACTCGGCCGACAGCAGCAGCTCCTCAATCGTCGCCGCGATGCCGCGCTTCAGCAGCACCGGCTTGCGCATCTGCCCAAGCTCGCGCAGCAGGTTGAAGTTCTGCATGTTGCGCGCGCCCACTTGGAAACAATCGACGTAGAGCGACATCTCCTCGATCTGCGAAATCTCCATAACTTCACTGACCGTGAGCAGGCCATTTTCCTCGGCGGCCTCTTGCATCATTTGAAGGCCCGGAATACCCATGCCCTGAAAGGCGTATGGCGAGGAGCGTGGCTTGTACGCGCCTCCCCTCAAGAAGTTCGCGCCGGCGGCCTTGACGCGCGCGGCGGTCGCAAACATCTGCTCACGGCTTTCAATTGAGCATGGCCCGGCCATCACGGCCAGTTTGTTCCCGCCCACCGTCACGCCGTTGTCGAATTCGATGACCGTGCCTTCCGGACGAAATGCGCGGCCAGCCAGCTTGTAAGGAGAACTGATGCGGATTACATTGAGCACGCCCGGCAAGACTTCAAATTTGGTCAGGTCCACATTGGCTGTGGGCCCGACGCCGGCGAGAATGGTTTGCGATGCGCCGGTGGTGCGATGCACGCCAACCCCAACTTCTATCATGGCGTCAATAACGGCGTCGATCTGTTCTTCGGTCGCTTTTTCCTGCATGGATACGATCATTGTTTGTTCCCTGTCTCGTGCGCTTCAGCGCCGCTGCCTTGGCCCGGCGTGTCATCACCCCCGCGACGAAGACCTGTCGCGGGGGACCCCGATTCAACCGCCTGGGCATTTCTCTCCGAAGCCAACTCGTCCCTCTGCAATGCCCGCATCACGTCGATAATGCGCTCATAGATGTGCGTCAATTCAATGTCCGGCAAGGGTCCCTTGTTGGCCGCGCGCACATTGGCGTAGATCACCTTTTCGCGCGTCGGCTCATAAACCGGTAGCGACGTGGCGGCCTTCAGGTGACCGATCATTTGTGCCGCGCGGGCTCGCTCGCTCAGCAGTTCTACGAGCTGGCGGTCCAGAACATCAATTTGATTTCGCAATTCTTCCAGCGTCATTTCATCCTCGTGTTGCGCCAGTGGCCGGTCCGTCGAATAGGGATCGGGCACGCTGGTTGCATAAGAATAAGAATTGAATACTGCCTGCGGCGCGTACGCCGCTTGCGGGGAGTTACCGGGCCAACGCTGCATGCGGCAGGCGGAGGCCCTTGATAAATCGAGCCACCGCGCCGGGCGCATTGTCTGGAGTCGAGCGTTCGATCAACTCGACAATCGCGCTGCCGACCACCGCGGCATCAGCGAACTCGCCCACCTGCGCAACGTGCTCCGCGTTGCTGATACCAAACCCCACGGCCACCGGCAGCTTTGCGTATCGCCGGATGCGAGCCACGAGCGAGGCTGCGTCGGAGGTCAGGCTCTGCTGCGTGCCTGTAATTCCCATGCGAGAGATGGCGTAAACGAAACCTTTTGAATGTGTCGCGATAGCTTCCAGACGCTCGTCGGGGCTGGTGGGCGCGGCCAGAAAAATCGGTGCAAGCCCCGTGCGGGCCATCTCGCTCAGGTACTCGCCCGCCTCTTCGACTATCAGGTCTGTCACCAGCACGCCGTCAACGCCGGCGACGGCCGCCGCATCCGTGAATTGACGAAGGCCGTAGCGCAGAATCGGATTCAGATAACTGAAGATAACCAGGCCGGCTGCGGACCGCAGCGCGCGAATCTCTTTGGCTACTTTGAGTACGTCCCTTAGGCTGACTCCGCGTGCGACAGCTCGCTCGCTGGCGCGCTGAATCACGGGCCCGTCGGCCAGCGGATCGCTGAACGGCACACCCAGTTCGATCACATCGGCGCCCGCGTCGATGGCCGCGAGCGCAATCTCGCACGTGGCATCGAGGCTGGGATCGCCCGCCGTCAGGTACACAACTAATCCCGGTTTGTGATCGAAACGTATCGCCATCGAAGCTAGCTGTCACGCTCCCTGGAGCTTCAACTCGCGCGCCAGAATGCCCATATCCTTGTCGCCGCGACCAGAGAGGTTCACCACCAGTATGTCATGAGCCGCCATCGCGGGAGCAATCCGTAGCGCCTCAGCCACGGCGTGCGCGCTCTCCAACGCCGGCAAAATTCCCTCCGTGCGCGCCAGCTTGACCACCGCATCCAGCGCGGCTGCATCATCTTGAGAAACGTACTCCGCGCGTCCCGAATCGTGCAGCATGGCGTGTTCCGGGCCGATGGAGGCATAGTCGAGGCCAGCGGAAACCGAATGAGTGAGCGCAATCTGGCCGTTCTCATCCTGTAAGACATAAGAATATGTCCCCTGCAAAACTCCCGGCGCTCCGCCGCGAAAACGCACCGCATGGTCGCCCAGCGCCGTGCCGCGTCCGCCCGCTTCTACGCCAATCAGCCGGACCTGCGTGTCGGGAATGAACTCGTAGAATGCGCCGATAGCGTTCGACCCTCCGCCCACGCAGGCAATGATGGCTGTTGGCAGCCGGCCTTCTTTTTCGAGAATCTGCTCCTTCATCTCGCGGCTGATGCAGCGGTGGAAATCGCGCACCATGGTCGGATAAGGATGCGCTCCCAGTGCGCTGCCGAGCAGATAGTAGGTTGTCCGCACATTGGCGACCCAGTCGCGCATCGCCTCGCTGATGGCGTCTTTCAGCGTCTTCGATCCCGACGAAACTCCGCGGACTTCCGCGCCAAGGAGACGCATACGAAGCACGTTCAACTCCTGGCGCTCCATGTCCACATCGCCCATGTAGACCACGCATTCGAGGCCCAGCAACGCGCACACCGTAGCAGTCGCCACGCCATGCTGGCCCGCGCCGGTCTCGGCGATGACGCGCTTCTTGCCCATGCGCCTGGCCAGCAATCCCTGGCCCAGCGCGTTATTGATCTTGTGCGCGCCGGTGTGCAGCAGGTCTTCGCGCTTCAGATAAATCTTTGCTCCGCCCAACTGCTCCGTCAGCCGTTTGCAGAAGTAGAGCGGAGTGGGCCGGCCCGCGTAATCCTTCAGCAGTCCTGCCAGTTCGGCCTGAAATGCCGCGTCATTCTTGGCCAGATCGTACTCGCGCTCCAACTCGACCAGCGCGGCAACCAGCGTCTCCGGCACATACCGCCCGCCATAGACGCCAAAGCGCCCGGCACGCGATTCGGATGGAACTGCCGGAAAAGTAATCGATGCCATGAGGGGCCTCCTGCGCGCTGTCGGAATGCACTCCATTCAGTGTAACGGTGTGCGCCGGGGTGCTTCGGCGCTTCGGCGTTATCATGAATCTGTGCAACCCGAACAAGCAATCTACCATTTGGGTGACATCCTGGCCAATGCCATCACGCATGGCATCGGCGCCATGCTGGCCATCGCTGGCGCGGCGGTGCTGGTCGTCGCATCGACACGCGGCACGGCGTCGCTCATCGTCAGCTGCTCCATCTTTTCCGCGACGCTGGTGATGGTCTACATCTGTTCCACCCTCTACCACTCGCTGGTGAGGACGCGCGCACGCCATGTCTTTCACATCCTCGACCACTCGGCCATCTATCTGCTGATCGCCGGTACTTACACTCCGTTCTGCCTGGTTACGTTGCGTGGGCCTGTGGGTTGGACCCTCTTCGGCTGCGAGTGGGCGCTGGCCGTTTGCGGAGTGGTCTTCAAGAGCTTTGCCGTTGGACGCTTCGCGGTTGCCTCGGCGCTGGTCTACCTGGCTCAGGGCTGGTTTATTGTGGTCGCCCTCGGACCGCTCATTCACTCCCTGGGCTGGCACGGGCTGATGTGGCTGGGCGCTGGCGGCGTGGCCTACACGCTGGGCATCATCTTTTTCGCGCTCGACAGGCGGCGTTACTTCCATGCCCTGTGGCACCTGTTTGTGCTGGCCGGCAGTGTTGCCCACTACTTCGGCATTCTCTTCTACGTGGTTCCGGCGCGGCTCTGATCTTGCCAGAACTGGCCCCGCATCTGACAGCCAATGCAAACGCCCTTACCCAATTTGTCTCTGTCATAACTGCACTATTTTCAGTGCAAATTGACCTTTGACCCGCAAAGCCGGTACACTACACTAGTTTGGCGATTCCTGCCTGTGGCCGTGGAGCCAGACGCTCGCCCGAACACTGAGGGGCTTGAGCGTACCGCGGCACGGAAGTTTCCGCCCGAGCTAGTCTTTTGAGGCGCGCACCGGCCAAGCCGGGCTTGCGCTGGAGGGTTTATGTACGCTGTTATTCGCACCGGTGGTAAACAGTATCGAGTCGCGCCAGGCGACGTCGTCAAGATTGAGAGTGTCGCTTCAGAGAACCAAACCGTCGAGTTCAGCGATGTGCTGGCCGTCAGCGGCGAACCAGGAACCGTGGCCAAGCCGGCCACCGCCAAGGTAATCGCCGAAGTGCTAGGCGAGGGCCGTGGCGACAAGATCCTGGTCTTCCACCTGAAGCGCAAGAAGCAGTACAAGAAGCTTCAAGGGCACCGGCAGAACTTTACCGAGGTGCGCATCAAGGCCATCGAGGCTGACGGCGTAAGCTACACCGCAGCCGGCTAGGCGCGGAATTGAAATTCAGAGGGGGATTCGACAATGGCACATAAGAAGGGTGGAGGCAGCTCCACAAACGGACGTGATTCCAACGCGCAGCGGCTGGGCGTAAAGGCCTTTGCCGGAGAACTCATTACCGGCGGTTCCATCATCATGCGCCAGCGCGGCACCCGCATCAAGCCGGGCGTCAACGTGGGCATCGGCTCTGACGATACGCTCTTCGCGAAGGTCAGCGGCCGTGTGAAATTTACCGATCGCGGCAACCACGGACGGTTTGCTTCAATCGAGCCTGTAGCAACTGAGTAATTTCGGCTCCAGCTAACGCAAGAAGGGCCACGGCAATGCCGTGGCCCTTCTTGCGTTTCGATGCTATATCGCGCCTAAGCGGCCGATTCGCTACTCTTCAAGTTCCTGGTGAGCGCCTCTTCCACGACCTTCTCAACGTCGCTCAGGAAGAAACCGCTCGCCGGCTGCAAGGCAACCTGGGTTCCGGTGTGGCCCAGAGCGGTAGCAATCTCGTTCCAGCGAAGGATAGTAGAGTTGGCCGGCACCATGATGGGCTTGCGGGCCCGCTCAGGCAGGGCGCAATAGGTAACCCACATTCCCAGCGTAAGCAGAATCGCCGCCTCGGAAATGAACTGCACGGGATCTGTCATTAAAGTCTTGCTTGTCCAGAATGAGGCGAGGACGAAGTCGCTGGCGGACATTACGCCAAAGCCAAGAGCAATTCCGAAGGCCATGTCGCGAGCCGAGAGGCGCAACGCATTCATGCTCAGGCAGAGGAAGCCTAGCAGGCAGAGCTCAACGACGCTGACGGACCGCATGAGTCGAAAGGCAATCTCAGGAATGAGGAGCACGCCGTGTTGTGTGAAATTAACCGCGGCGAAGCTCACGATGACCGAGGCCAGAACCGCCCAGCGGAAGATCACCACGCCGAACCTCATCAGTCCTGGGAACGCTGAGAGCGCGGAGCGGAAGACCTCCATGCAGACGAAGAAGAGGAATACCGCACTGGCAGTATAAACAGTCCAAGCGAGATAAAAATAGATTGGGAAGAAGAGGTTATGGAACCAGTGCTGTGACTGGCCATACAAAAAGAAGAGCAGCATGGGCATAGAAGCTAAACGTAGCGCCAAATAGCCCCCCATCGCGGGGAAGCGGCGTTGCAGCTTCTTCGCCCAAAAAAGTAAACCGAGCACGGCCCATAGAACAAATTCGGCCACGCTCATAAACGACATGGCAGTCTGTGAAGACATAAGGTCCCTCTTGCTATTCTGAGAACTCTCTCAGCATAGCTCCAAATGTCTCACCGCTCAAGGCAAAAATGTACTAATTAGGTTACTTTTAGCCCTATTGCCGATATTTATTTGCCAGAAACAGGGCTGACCTCGCACATATAGGGTCCGCATCCAGGCATCGGCAGACTCGCGGTGGCCGACTGGTGGCTCGGAAAGGCGGTCGTGGTCTTCGGTGTAACGGCGGCAGCAGCAGCGCCAACAACGACAAGAGACAGAGCGAAGATGCGGATAGCGAGTTTCATCGTTAGTAACCTCTTTCGGATTTTTTGACAGAAGACGTATCTTCTGCTCATAGAAATCGTAAGTAAAATTCCTCGCTAAGTCCAGTTATTTCAGAATAATTGTTCAAAAGTAACCAACAAAAGTAACTTATGGTAATTCGTATAGAATTACTGTTGTACCATGATTCGTTCCCGATTTGATGCCGATACGTGCTTTTCTAGCTCCCTCTTTCTCCTTCATTCGGCCCTCGCCGCATGATAAAATAGGCACAGATGGATCTGATTGAAAGCCTCTGTCTTTCAATCGGTTAGACCCCGATTCCGCGGCCCGGAAGCTCCCCTGGACACCGCGCCTTCCCCAGTGGAGCTCTAAGCGAAGGCAATACGAATGGAATCCTATGGCGACTGAACCCCTGAGCACCACCCCGCTCCCTGAAAATAACGGCAGCTATACCGGCGAGAACATTAAAATTCTTGAAGGTCTGGAGGCAGTTCGCCTGCGTCCGGCCATGTATATCGGCTCGACCGGCGAGATGGGTTTGCACCACCTGGTCTACGAGGTGGTGGACAACTCAGTGGATGAAGCGCTGGCGGGCTATTGTAAAAAAATCGATGTCGTCATCCATGTAGACAACTCCATCACCGTGGTCGATGACGGCCGCGGCATTCCCGTGGACATGATGCCTCTGTCCAACGGCAAGATGATGCCTGCGGTGCAGGTGGTGCTGACCAAGCTCCATGCGGGCGGAAAATTCGACGCGTCCACCTACAAAGTCTCCGGCGGCCTGCACGGCGTCGGCGTCAGTTGCGTCAACGCACTCTCGCAGGAATTCAATGTCGAGATCTGGCGCGACGGCCACACATGGGAGATGGATTTCAGTTGCGGCGATCCGACCAGCGAACTGCGTCAGGCGGGCACCAGCAAGCGCCGCGGCACCAAGATCCATTTCTTGCCCGATAAGACCATCTTTCAAGCCACAGAGTTCAACTACGACACCTTGGCCCAGCGCCTGCGCGAGATGGCCTTCCTGAACAAGGGTCTTACGATTTCGCTCACCGACGAGCGCACCGCCGACGCTAAAACGGGCGAAGCGCGCCACGCCGACTTTCACTACGCCGGCGGCATCGCCGAGTTTGTAAAGTATCTCAATCGCGGCAAGACCGTGCTGCACGACAAGCCCATCATGATGGAGGCCTCGCGCGACAACGTCGAGATCGAGATCGCACTCCAATACAACGACAGCTACTCGGAGACCGTCTTCAGCTTTGCCAACAACATCAACACCGTTGACGGGGGGTCGCATCTGTCCGGCTTCCGGACATCGCTCACCCGCACCATAAACGCCATTGGCCAGCAGCTCGGACTTTTCAAAGACATGAAGGAGAACCTCAGCGGGGACGATGTGCGCGAGGGCCTGGTGGCCGTGGTCAGCGTCAAGCTCTCGCAGCCGCAGTTCGAGGGCCAGACCAAGGGCAAGCTCAACTCCGACATCGCTGGCACCGTTCAGGCATTCGTCAATGAGCGGCTGGGCATGTTCCTCGAACAGAATCCGCCCATCGCCAAGCGCATCATCAACAAAGCCATTGAGGCCTCTCGCGCACGCGAGGCGGCACGCAAGGCTCGCGACCTGACCCGCCGCAAAGGCGCGCTGGACGGCGGCGGATTGCCCGGCAAGCTGGCTGACTGCAGCGAGCGCAACCCGGAACGCTGCGAATTGTATCTGGTCGAGGGCGAAAGCGCCGGCGGCACAGCCAAGCAGGGCCGCGACCGCAAGTTCCAGGCCATTCTGCCCCTCAAGGGAAAAATCCTCAACGTCGAAAAGGCCCGCTACGACAAGATGCTGGGCCACGAAGAAATCCGCGCCATGATTACCGCGCTTGGCTGCGGCATCGGCAAGGACGATTTCGACCCCAGCAAGATCCGCTACAGCAAAATCATTCTCATGACCGACGCCGACGTTGACGGCTCGCACATTCGCACGCTGCTGCTCACTTTCTTCTTCCGGCACATGACCGAGCTGATCAAGCGCGACAACATTTACATTGCGCAGCCGCCGCTCTTCAAGATCAAGAAAGGCCGCTTCGAGCAGTACATCAAGGACGAGCGCGAGTTTGTGAAAGTGATGGTCAACCGCGCGTCAGAGGGCATGATCGTTCGGCACGGCGAGGAGGCCATCCGCATTGAGGGCGCCGGCCTCACTCGTTTCATGGGTACTCTCAGCGAGTATCTGGACTTCGTCGAAAAGGTTGACAAGCGCATCCGCAATGAAAAGCTGACAGAGTTGCTGGCCCGCGCCGAGATGGTGCACCGCGCCGATTTCACCTCCAAATCAGAAAGCGAGATTCCGCCCAAGCTGGCCGCGCTACGCGCTGAACTGGCCGAGCGGTCCGATGAGTTTGGTTTCAAGGCACTCAGCGAGACGGTCGAGGACGAGGAGCACCACACCTGGTCCTTCAGCTTCACCGACGCGCAGGGCGCTGTGCGTCACATCGATTGGACTCTGGCTTCAAGCCCCGAGTTCCGCCAGATGATGACCAAGTACACGCTCATCAAGGAATTCCTGGAGCCGCCGTTCCTCGTCGAGTACGCCGCTAAGGCTGCCGCTGTCGAGGCCGGCCCGGAAGCTGCCGATGAAGCCGAAGACACCGCACCCGACAACGCGGAAGCTCAGGCGGAGGCCAAGCAGGCCCGCCGTACCGCCCGCTTGCAGCGCGAGCCGGTGGAGAAGCAGACTGCCCGTGAACTCTTCGCCTACATCGTTGAACAGGGCAAGAAGGACTACCAGGTGCAGCGTTACAAGGGCCTGGGCGAGATGACCTCCACGCAGCTTTGGGAGACCACCATGGACCCCGAGCGTCGCACGCTGCTCTCGGTCAAGCTTGAAGATTTCGTTGAAGCCGAAGAAATCTTCGCCACACTTATGGGCGAAGACGTAGAAAAGCGCCGCAAGTTTATCGAAGACAACGCGCTGAACGTACGCAACCTCGACATTTAATCGCAAGCCCGGGAGATGGGCTTCTGTCGCCGTCTTCCGGACCTGCACCGCACTTCTGAAATTGTCTTTTCACCAGGCGCAAGACTTCCTGTATCCTTGCCGCTAGGTCATGCCATGATCTTCGATGAAATCGACCTTCATCGTGCCTTCGACGAAGACGAGTTCTATCCCTACTTTCAACCTCTGATTGAGTTGCGTACTGGCCAACTGGCTGGTTTTGAACTACTTGCGCGATGGAAACATCCGTGGCTTGGCATCATCCTCCCAGACGATTTCATTCCTGTCGTGGAAAAGAGCGGCTCTATAAATGAGTTGACCCGCCAGATATTGGAGAAAGCCTTCAAGGCTGGCCCCATGTTGCCCGGCTCTGTGATGTTGGCCGTCAACCTTTCTCCGCTTCAACTGCACGATCGCGCGCTTCCCGCCATGATTGAGGCGGTTGCGGCAAAGGGCGGCTTTTCGATCGACCGGCTCAACATCGAAATAACAGAGAGCGCGCTGATGATAGTTTTGCCGCGCGCCCAGGCCGTTGCTCATGAATTGAAAGCTCTGCATTGCAAGCTGGCGCTCGACGATTTCGGCACCGGATATTCGAGCTTGAAACATTTGCAGGCATTGCCGTTTGATGAATTGAAAGTTGACAAGAGTTTTGTCAGCTCCATGACGCAGTCGCGCGAAAGCAGAAAAATTGTCGCCGCTGTTGTTGGCCTGGGACGCAGCCTTGGGCTCATCACAGTCGCTGAAGGAGTCGAGACCCAGGAACAGGCCAACATGCTGCTCTGGCTCGGATGCGATTTCGGCCAGGGCTTTCTTTATAGCAGGCCGGTTCCGGTTGAGGATCTTCCGGACCTTGTTTCCCGCAAGCAGCAAGCTTATGCCTCTTGCCTGTCGGACCCCCCAGATGCAGACCCGATCACCAGCATCGAGGCGCTGCCGGGGCAGAGGTTCGCGCAACTGCAGGCCATTTACGATAGCGTTCCCGTAGGTTTATGCCTGCTCGACCGGAATCTTCGCTATGTGAGCCTCAACCGGCGGCTTGCGCTAATGAACGGCGTGCCCCTCGCGGCGCATCTCGGCAGGCCTATTTCGGAGATTGTTCCCGATTTGTACCCTCAGTTTGAGGGATTTCTCCACCGCGCTCTGCAAGGAGAATCGATTTTAAATTTTGAGGTGCAAAGGCCTAACTTCGAGACGGGATACGGCTACCGTACGCTCATGCTGTCATATCAACCGGTCCGGGATGAAGCTGGAGAGGTGATGGGCGTTTCCATCGTTGTAAATGACATCTCGGACCGAAAACGCGTCGAGCAGGCTCTGCGCGAAACCGAAGAGCACTACCGGAGCATGGTGGAATCAAATCCGCAGATGCCCTGGATCATGGATACAAAAGGAAACGCGGTCGAGGTGAGCCCACGGTGGGAAAAGCAGACGGGCATGACGAGAGAGCAGGCACTGGGCACTGGATGGATGGATGCGCTCCATCCGGACGATCTGGGGCGGGTCATCCAGACTGTCAATGAGGCGATCGCGAGTGGACAATCCACAGATATTCAGTATCGGGTCAGGTGCCAGGATGGTGAATGGAGATGGTTTCGGTCCCGCGGTTCTCCGCGCTTTGACGCCTCCGGAAAAATCATTTCCTGGTACGGAGGCCTCGAAGACATACACGAACAAAAACAGACAGAAGAGGCTTTGCGAAAGTGCCAGGCTGAGTTGCAGGCAAAGCCGCACATACGCAAGCCCGCAAAAAAACGCTAGCTACTTCTACAGTGTGTCTGCGCGCCTATATTACTTTCCGTTCCCCAGCCGCGCCACGCTGAACTGCGCCCCGGCAAACAGAATCAGCCCCGAGATATAAGCCCAGAACAAAAGTCCCACCGAGACAAAGAACGGGCCGTAGAGCTCTTTCAGATGCATATGCGGCAGCACCGCCTCGAAGATATACTTTGCCCCCAACCAGATAACTCCCGTATAGATGGACGTGCGCAGCACGTGCCTCCAGGGAACCTTGCGGTTGGGCAGCAGCCAGTAGATTGAAAAGAAGAAGAGAATCGAGGCAACGCCAGTGGTTGCGGCCAGCAAGATAAAACTTGTTCCCTGATAAGTAAAGTGCAGAACAAAATCAATGAATTTGATATTTGTTTGGTGAACGAAGACCACTGTCAACACGTCGCGCGCGGCCGCGTTCAGCAAAATGCTGGTCATGCCCAACACCATCATCAGGAACGCAAGGCCAAAGGCGATGACCTGATTATGCAGGTAGTTGCGGCTCTTGGTCACGCCCCACGCCTGATTCAGCGCCACCTCCAATGGCAAAAAGATACCCGTGCAGGCAACCAGAATTATGATCAGCGAAAATACCTGCACACCATGCTTTGAGGACGCTTCCGCCACGACAGCCAGATTGTCGGCTATAAAACTCTGATTCGAGGGCAGGAAATAAGCGACCATGTCTTTGATCACGAGTTGCATCATCACAGAGTGATGAAAAACTGTGTCCGCCAAGAGGTAGAGCAACACGATAAACGGAATAAACGAGAGAATCACATTGGCCGCCACGCTGAAGGCAAAGGTGTGCACCTCGCTGTCCAGCAGGTACTTGACCAGCGCCGTACCGTCCTTGCGCCAGTGGTACCACTTGGATCGTGTCGCGGGCTCTGTCACATCGGCGGCTCTGGGAGCCTCGGTAACAGCATCCTTATCAGCAGCGCTATTCAATTCATCAGCCACTTGCTACTCCCTTTCCGGAGCAAAACTTTTCCCGGCGCACTTCGCCCAATATGCGGTCTAAGTGATCGCGGCTGGGAGATTGTGTCAATTCAAGAATAACCGCTTGAGTTAAGCGCCACGTAGTTTTTCCAGCGCCCACAACGCAGCGCTCCGCAGCCCTTCGTCAGCGGCCTTGCTCCATTTTTCCAGCCACGGCGTTAGCCTGCGCAATCCACCGTTGCCTATCGCGATGGCAACATTGCGCTTGAGTCCCATGAACCTTGCCCTGCGCACCGGCGAGCCGTTGAACTTGCCCTCGAACTCCGCCTCGTCCATCGCCGCCAGCCACTCCAGCGCCGGGTTCACCAGCTCCTCGCGCGCCCCTAACTCCGGGTCGGCGCTTATGGGCGCCTTCCGATTCCACGGGCAAACGTCCTGGCAAATATCGCAGCCGAAGACCTGCAGACCCATCCCTTCCATCAGTTCCGGCGCAACCGGTCCGCGATGCTCAATGGTCAGGTAGGAGATGCATTTGGCCGCATCCATCTGGTAGGGCGCAATCAGCGCTCCCGTCGGGCAAGCCTCCAGGCAGCGGCGGCAGCTTCCGCAACGGTCGGGCTGCAACACGATCGGTGCTTTGTCCTTATCTGCCTCGAGCGAAGTCACCAGAACCGCGAGAAACCCATACGACCCCAGCTTCGGATGAATCAGGCAGGTATTCTTGCCCGTCCAGCCAACTCCAGCCGCCACTGCCAGCGCCCGTTCGACCACCGGCCCGGTGTCCACAAAGCAGCGCGCCTCGAAGCTGCCAATCGACTCATGCAGCCGCGCCTCTAACGCTTTCATCCGCTTGAGCAGCACCTTGTGGTAGTCGCTTGGCCGCCGCACACCGTTTGCATCCACCTTGCCCGACCATGCGTAGCGCGCAATCCATCCCGCTCCCTCGGCTGCCGGCTCGATCGAATGCGGCTGTCGGCTGTTGTAGTTCGCCAGGCAAACCAGCACCGAGCGCGCCCAGGGAAACGGAATGCCCGCCCGCGACCGCAGCAGCCGCGCAGTCTCATTCTCCTGCGCCAATTCTGTCCGCTCCAGGTAGCGCATTGTTCCCGCGCGCCCGGCGCGCACCCACTCTTCGTACCGCGCCGCGTCGCGTTCTTCGTTGGCGTGCGGAAGCGCAACCAACCCGGCCTCATTAAAGCCCGCCTCCAACGCCAGTTTGCGCGCATGCTCTCTCGACCAGCCAGCGGACAGAGCGCGCATTTCGGAGTCATCGGAATTTAACATCGGTTTGGGAAAATCAACAGACACGGAACCACCGGCACTCCTGGTTGCGTATTAGCTCCCAGCGTGTTCGCTTACGGACAGCGGCAAGCGCAAACGGACACTCGAACCCACGGCACGGAATGAGGAAATGCTTTTATCCCCTGTGATTTCAGCATATTCCTTCCTTTGCGGCTTTGGCCGCTAACGTGCCTTCTTACAAAAGCGTGGGGCTGGCGTCCAAAGCCATACAGCCCATGCTGTAAAGCGGCTTCCCCTGGCCGCGAACCAGGCCTGTAACGCTTCTGAAGTGGCCGCGACAATAGTGTTAGCAGGCCTTAGATCATCACGGAGGTTTTACCATGACCGGCACAATTCCAAATCCGATACAAACCGCTATCTTCCCCGCCGGCGAACTGACAGAAATGACCGGATCAACACATCTCACGGAACAAGCCAACATCGCCGAGCTCGTTCGGGGCACCGAACAGGACTTGCTTGCCTGGCTTGCGCCCCTGGTGAGCAGGCAAAGTGTGACCCTCGATCTACGCTTGGTCGAGCGCATTGACGCGGCTGGAATCGCCGCGCTCATCTCGCTCTATTCCACTGCCAGCCGGGCTGGCCACTCTTTCATGGTGGCGAATCCCTCGCCCCACGTGGCTGAGATCCTCACGCTGGTGGGGCTTGACCGGATTCTCTTACCCGACCGTGCTTTCTGGGGTAGCGATTCCGGCCAGTGCTTCGAATCCACAGCCGCATAAACTGGCCCGGCATGGCCGCAAACACCATTGCGGAGCCGGTTTTCGTCTCAATTCGCGCAGAAGTTCCGTATCGCAAGTTCGCGGGACTCCTGCGCTTTTCCAGTCGTATGTGACCTTCGGCACAGGCAACTGTATACTTAAGACGATATTCGTAAGTACGACTAACCAAATCCCGCGCAGCGCGGCCCTATGCCCGGATGACCCGCACGCGCTCAGCCTTAAAGCCGCACGATTCCAGTGGAATTGCTGAGCCTGTGTCTCGCCACCCTCTCTTGGGCGTCGCCAAAGCGGCATCTTAGATACGGAGGTTTTATCCCATGACGCAGGGCGTTCTGGATCAGTCGTCTGCTGGAAAAGCGGGCCCAACCTCAACCCAGCATGTGTATTTCTTCGGCGGCGGCAAGGCCGAAGGCAACGGAAAAATGAAGGATGATCTGGGCGGCAAGGGCGCCGGGCTGGCCGAGATGACCAATGCCGGGCTCCCGGTGCCTCCCGGATTCACTATCCAGACCGAGGCCTGTCGCGAGTACATGCGCGGCGCTCTCTCGCCCGCGGTCAACACCGAGATGTATGCCGCCCTCGAGCGATTGGAAAAGCTGCAAGGCCAGAAGCTGGGCACGGGAGACAATCCCTTGCTGGTTTCTGTGCGCTCCGGCGCAAAGTTCTCCATGCCCGGCATGATGGACACCATTCTCAACCTCGGCCTCAACGATCTGGCCGTTGAAGCGCTGGCCAAGCGCAGCAATAATCCCCGTTTTGCTTACGACTCCTATCGCCGCCTCATCCAGATGTTCGGCGACGTGGTGCTGGACGTTCCCAAGAAGCAGTTCGAGCACATTTTCGACGGCATCAAAAAGAAAGCCAAGGTCAAGTTCGACTACGAGCTGAAGCCCGAAGCGCTCAAGGAGATCATCGCCGAGTACAAAAAGCTGGTGAAGAAAGAGACCGGCAAGGACTTTCCGCAGGCCCCGCTCGATCAACTCGTGCAGGCGCGCGACGCCGTTTTCCGCAGCTGGATGAACGAGCGCGCCAAGACCTATCGCCGCATCAATCGCATCGACGATTGGCTGGGTACAGCGGTCAATGTGCAGGCCATGGTTTATGGCAACCTGGGCGAAAACTCCGGCACTGGCGTGGGCTTTACGCGCAACCCGGCCACCGGCGAACACGCCTTCTTCGGCGAGTATCTGATGAACGCGCAGGGTGAGGATGTAGTCAGTGGCGTTCGCACGCCGCTGCCCATCAGCGAGCTTGAGCGCGCCATGCCCGACTGCTATGCGCAGTTGAAAGCCATCACCGGCAAGATGGAAAAGCATTATCGCGATATGCAGGACTTTGAGTTCACCATCCAGGATGGCAAGCTCTATATGCTGCAAACCCGCAACGGCAAGCGCACCGGTCTGGCCGCCGTTCGCGTAGCCATCGACATGGTCAAGGAAAAGCTCATCACGAAGGAAGAAGCTATTCACCGCGTTGAGCCCAACCAGTTGTACGACTTCCTGGTGCCCCGTTTGATCGAGAAGGGCGAGAAGATCGAAGTGCTCGCCACCGGCCTGCCGGCCTCGCCCGGCGCGGCTGTCGGCCAGATCGTTTTCTCCGCTGAGGAAGCCGTCAAGCAACACGCCGCCGGCAAATACCCGGTTATCATTCTCGTCCGCGGCGAAACAACGCCTGAGGACATCGCGGGCATGGAAGTGGCCGCCGGAATTCTCACCTCGCGCGGCGGCATGACCTCTCACGCCGCTGTCGTTACCCGCGGCATGGGCAAGTGCTGCGTGGCCGGCGCCGGCGATTGCCTCGTCGACCAGGACAAGAAGGAACTGCGCGTCAAGGGCCACACCTACAAGCAGGGCGATTGGCTTTCGCTCGACGGCACCACCGGCCGCGTCATCGCCGGCAAGCTCAAGACACTCGATGCCCAGCCCGACGATCCGGATCTGGTCACCTTCATGAGCTGGGTCGATCCGATTCGCCGGCTCAAGATTCGCGCCAACGCCGACATCCCCCGCGACGCCAAGAATGCACGTCTCTTCGGCGCGGAAGGCATCGGCCTCTGCCGCACTGAGCACATGTTCTTTGCCGAAGACCGCATCGAGCACATGCGCACCATGATCCTCGCCGACAACGAGAAAGCCCGCCGCGCCGCGCTCAAGAAGCTTCTGCCCATGCAGCGCGCCGACTTTGTCGGTCTCTTCAAGGCGATGGAGTCGCTGCCCGTCACCATCCGCACTATCGATCCTCCTCTGCACGAGTTCCTGCCCAAGCGCGAAGATCTGATGGTCGAGATTCAACACCTCACAGACACCAAGCCTCGCTCGCCCAAGCTCAAGGAACTGCGCACGCTACTCGCGCGGGTCGAAGAGCTGCACGAGCAGAACCCCATGCTCGGACTGCGCGGCTGCCGCCTCGGCATCGCCTTCCCCGAGATCACCGAGATGCAGGTTCGCGCCATCATCGAGGCCGCAGTCGCGGTCAAGCTCAAGGGCGGCAATCCGCATCCCGAGATCATGATCCCGCTCGTCGGGTCAGTCGAAGAGATGCGCAACCAGGCGGCCATTGTTCGCCGCGTGGCTGAGGAAGTCTTCAAGGAGAAGGGCGCAAAGGTCGAATACATGGTGGGCACCATGATCGAGTTGCCGCGCGCGGCCCTCACCGCCGACCAGATCGCCGAAGAGGCCGAGTTCTTCAGCTTCGGCACCAACGACCTCACGCAAACCACCTTCGGCATCAGCCGCGACGACATCAATCAGTTCCTCCCGGCCTACATGAAGGCGGGCATCTTCAAGCAGGATCCCTTCGCCACCCTCGATCAGGCGGGCGTCGGGCAACTGGTGCAGATGGGTGTCGAAAAGGGACGCAAGACCCGGCCCACCATCAAGGTTGGCATCTGCGGCGAACACGGCGGCGATCCGGAGTCCGTCAAGTTCTGCCACAGAATCGGACTCAGCTACGTCTCCTGCTCGCCCTTCCGTCTTCTGACGGCCAGGCTGGCAGCCGCGCAAGCGGCGCTCGAGGAGAAAATGAGCGGACCGGCCCACACCAACGCCTAGTCCATCAGGACTGGCACAAACCACAAGGGCGCAGCCAATTGGCTGCGCCCTTGCTTTTTTCAGCAGCAACGCCATCCCATTCAAATGCAACTTGGCGACAATCTAAAATCATTGGTCGCATCGGCACTTATGGGTACGAACTTGCGGAGTTTCATCTGTACCTTGGGTACATCATCCAATGCGCAACATTCATGATTCCGCTTTTTTGAGATAGTCGCAGCTCCCGGAAGGGCTATATTTCTGATATGGACCCGACAATTGGCACACAGCCGTATTACTTCCCGTTCGTGAACAGTTTGATTGAGCGTCTTGACTGGAATCCCGCCCCTGATAAAGTAGTTTGGCATTACACCAACGGCGATGGGTTGATCGGAATTATCGAATCCGGGAGCATCTTCGCGACACAGATTTCGTGCCTGAATGACTCTACCGAAATCCGATACTCCGCCATGAGGCTCCGCGAGGCTCTGTTGGCACTGATTGTGACTATGGATAATAGGGGTATTTACTTGACGCCACTGAACGCAACAGGTTGTGGTTTGACCAGGGTTGCAAACGGTGCCGGCTCAGTCTGCACGGCCTGCTGAGCTAGGCGATAGAACAATTTGCCGCGAGA
>JBEKSE010000011.1:0-103143 GCA_049517315.1 Occallatibacter sp.
CACGAACTACGTCTTCGGCGACGCCGGATCCATCACCTTCAGCGGCGGCGCGGTGACGCTTGCGGAGACGGTCGATGCCGGCATGGGCGCCGACGACACGATCAATGTTGGCGTCGGGAACAACTATATCTTCGGTGGCGACGCATCCAACGCCATGAACGTCGGCAATGGGACCAACTACGTCTTCGGCGGCGATGGCGAGATCAACTTCAGCAACGGCGCGGTCACGTCTGCGTCCACGTCCGCTTCCTCCATCGGCGCCAACGACACGATAACGGTCGGCAATGGAACCAACTACGTCTTCGGCGGCAGCGAAACCAATAAGATCACGGCTGGCGACGGAACGAACTACGTCTTCGGCGACGCCGGCTCCATCACCTTCAGCGGCCGCGTAGTGACGCTTGCGGAAGCGACCGATGCCGGCCTCGGATCGAATGATACGATCACAGTCGGCAACGGAACCAACTACATCTTCAGCGGCTTCGAAAACAATACCAGCACCGCTGGAAACGGTAACAATGTCCTGCTCGGCGATGACGGAGCGGTCGTCTTCAATGCGGACGGAAGCCTCAATACCATCACTTGTCTCGACAACGGTACCGGCGGCAGCAATACGCTGATCGCCGGGACCGGAACGGACATACTCATCGGCGGGGCCGGCAGCAATAACCTCTCCTCTGCGGGTGGCTTCGATATTATGATCGGCAACGCCGGCGAGGTGCAGTATCTCTCTGGCGACAGGAGCATCATCGAAAGCCTCGATATCAAGCTGGGAGGCAGTAACACGCTGCGGGCGGGGACAGGCAATGCCATCATGCTTGGCGGACTTGGTCCGAACACCTTCTACGGCAATTTTGGCAGCGATGCCATGTTCGGCCAGTTCGCTTATCTTGAGCTCCTTGGAGATGAAATTGTGACCGCCTCATGCTGGTGGTTCGGCGATGATGCGATCGCTGGCCAACTCAGCGGCCTAAGCGACGCGAATCTGGGGCTGAACGGCCAGACCCAGGGAACGGAGTCGATAACCGATCCTTACCTCCATCGGACCGTCCACGCCACTGCGGGCGAAATCCAAAGATTCGACTCGGCCGTGGCCGTTGTTTCGAAGCACGGTTCGGACGAATTGTCGAGGTTGCAGGCGGAACAGTCGAGCCATCCTGGTTCCTACGACGTCAAGTCGCAGGTTCCAGAAAAGAACGCGAAGCCCCGCGAAGGTCAACCGATCCAGCACACGAGCGAGCGCCTCGACGGCAAGCCCGCAAAAACGTACAAAGCCGATAAGAAGAACGCAACTCCGGCGCATTCGGTATCATCGAGAGAGAGCGCAAAGACCGCGAGCGTCAATTCCAACGCGCCTCGTCAAGATGGGCCAGCTCCTCAGGGACCCAAGCAGGGCGCAAGGTACAGCGACCTTTCCGTGGCCTTGGCAGGCATGGTCGGATGGGGCGCCATGGCAGTGAGCGAGGCGAAGGAGGCTTCCGGTCTGCTCAGAAAAGATGGGTTCAAGCGGTTAAGGAGCAAGTGCGACAATGACCGTTTCCTCTCGTATCTCGACCAGGAACGCGGCGAGATGGAAGATGAGTTGGCATGGTTCCAGGGGCGCTCAAATGAGAGTTCGACCGATACAACTCAGCAGATATGAGCCGGCCGAATAAAAGCTGTGTAGTCATTGCGGTGGAGTGAGCGCCTTCACTCCCGCGCACGCCGATCTCCGCCGGTGGATATTGCTTAGGAAATGCGATGGTTTACGTCTCGGGCTGGTTTTTGTCGGAATGGCTTCTGGTAGCTTGTTCGTGGGGCCAGGCCGCGGGCTACTCGAAACGGGGAACTCGTCCCCGGTCCTTTTTGGGCCGGTTCGATCCGATGAACGGTTCGCTGTAAGGCGGGTCGCTTGAGCCGCAAGGAAAGGTAACGCTTTTGGAAGCCAGGGACGGCCATAGCAGTTCAACCGGCGTCGATCGCTCTGTTTTTTTGGCGAATCTTGCCGGTCTCCAAAGTGCGGAGGAGTGTGCTCCGTCGTGGCTCACACTGCAGGCATCGCTCATTGCCCACGTCGTCCAGGGTGTATTGATTCTTAAGGATGCGGCCGGAGAGTCCTTCGCGCCCGTCGCCAAGTGGCCGCAGGACGGCGTCCGCGATCCCGAACGGCTAGCCGACATCTGCGAGCGTTCGATGACGGAGCGGATCGGCCTTCTCACGGAGCTGCCTCCTCCAGAAGGAGATGCCGCCCTTGCTCAAGCCCGCCGCTGGGGCTTGGCCTACCCGCTCGTGGTCGACGAACAACTGAGTGGCGTTGTCGCTCTGGAAGTCGAGGCGGTTCAGGAAGAGGAGTTGCGCTCGGCGATGGTGCAACTTCAGTGGGGGATGCTCACGCTTGAGCTCATCTTCCGCAGGATTCAGGCGCGGGAAGATGCGGCGGTGCTCTTGCGGTTGCGCTCCTCCGTCGATGTTCTGGCCTCGGTGCTCGCCAATCAGGACTACACGGAAACCTGCATGACCTTCGTGGCCGGCGTCGCCACCCTGATGCGTTGCGACCGTGTAAGCCTCGGGCTGGTGCGCGGCTCCACGCTTCACATTCAGGCCATCTCGCACAGCGCCAACTTCGACAAACGCATGAACTTTGTTCATGCCTTGAGCATGGCCATGGACGAGGCTGTTTTGCAAAGGCGGGAGATCCTCTATCCTCTGCCACCTAATACAGGCCCTCTGATCACGCGCCATCACGAAGAGCTTTGTAAGCGCTTCGGTGCCCAGTCGATTCTCACCATACCCCTCTATGGCCGGGAGAGCTATTTCGGCGCCCTCACCCTTGAACGAAGCGAGGATCAGCCGTTTACCGCAGAGGAAGTCACCGTCTGCAAGAGCGTCTTCGCTCTCGTCGCCCCCATTCTGGAGGGAAAGAAGGTTCAGGATTACAGCTTGGCGCGGCACGGTTGGGAGGCGATCAAGAAAACGGCGGGCAGACTTTTCGGGCCGGCACATCTTGGATGGAAGGCTGCGGCCCTGGCCATATGCGCGGTGGTGATCTTCTTCTCCTTCGCGCAGGGCGAACAGAAGGTGACCGCCCGGACGACCCTCGAAGGAATGGTCAAGCGGACTGTGGCCTCGCCGTTCCGGGGCTACATCAAAGAATCCTTTGTTCGGCCCGGCGATACGGTCTCCGAGGGCGCAGCGCTGTGCCGGCTCGACGAGAGGGATCTTCAACTCGAACGCACCGACCTGAACGGGCAGGAAAGCCAGATGCTGCGGCAGCATCAGCAGGCCGTGGCCGAGCACGACTGGGCGAAGGCCAATGTCGCCAAGGCGCAGCTTGATCAGGTGATTGCGCAGATCGATCTGAACGGGGTCAAGCTCGGCCGCTCGGAGATAAAGGCTCCATTCGACGGCGTTGTTGTCAGCGGCGACCTCAGCCAGAAAATCGGCTCCGTGGTAGATCAGGGCGATCCACTCTTTGAAATCAGCCCGCTTTCGGCCTACCGGCTGATTCTGCAGGTCGATGAGAGGGACATCTCCTACGTCCGTCCGGGGCAACGGGGCGAATTGGTGCTCTCGGCTCTACCCGGTAAGTTCTCCTTCGTCGTGAGCAAGATCACGCCGGTTACGGCGGCCCTTGAAGGGGTCAACAGCTTTCGCGTGGAGGCGACCCTCGACGGACCGCCCGGAAACTTCCGTCCCGGCATGGAAGGCATCAGCAAGATCAACATTGGAAGAGGCAAGCTGATTTCCATTTGGACCATGAAACAGCGCGAGTGGATTCGCTTGAAGATGTGGGCGTGGTTGCCTTGAAGAAGAAATCCGATTATCCCCAATCTCTGTTCGGCCAGTCTTGGTACCGTATCGCTGAACTGAAGCCGCGTCTGCGCAGCCACATTCAGTTCCATCACCACGTATACCGCGGCAGCGACTGGTATGTCCTGCAGGACTTTTCCTCGGGAAAGTTTCACCGTTTTTCGAAGGAATCCTACCTGATCATCGGTATGATGAACGGCGAGCGGACAATGGCAGAGATCTGGGCCGCAACCTGCGAAACGCTCGGCGACGATATGGCGACACAGGATGAGGTCATTCAGCTTCTCTCTTATCTGCACCAGTCTGATATTCTGCAATCCGACCTGCTACCCGACATCGCTGATCTGGGCGATAGAAACAAGCGGGAGAAGATGCAGGTGTGGTATGCCCGGCTGCGTTCGCCGGCAGCGATGAACTTCGGGCTGTGGGATCCGGATAGCTTTCTTGTCCGCACTTCCTTCATTGCGCGCCTGGTTTTCAGCGGTGCGGGCGCAATTATATGGTGCCTGACGGTCTTCGTTGCGCTGACGCTTCTCGGCCTTCACTGGAAGGAACTTTCATCCAACGTCACTGACCGCATCCTCAGCGCGGAGAACCTGGCGCTGCTGGCCCTCGTCTATCCGCTTTCGCGTTTCTTTCACGAACTGGGGCACGCCTATGCCGTCAAGCGCTGGGGAGGTGAAGTGCACGAGATGGGCATCATGTTCGTGGTCTTCTTCCCGCTTCCCTATGTGGATGCATCCTGGTCCTCGGCCTTTCCCGCTCGCCGGAGCCGCATGCTGGTTGGTGCGGCGGGCATTCTGGTTGACATCTTTACCGCCGCGTTGGCCATGATCCTCTGGACGCTCGCCGAGCCGGGTACGGTGCGCGTGATCGCCTATAACGTGCTCTTTGTCTGTGGCCTGTCTACGCTCTTCCTCAATGGAAATCCGCTCATCCGCTTCGACGGCTACTACGTGCTCTCCGACTGGCTGGAGATGCCGAATCTTGGCGACCGATCGATCCGCTATCTGACTTATCTCATCAAGCGTCGCCTGCTCGGAATCAAGAGTCAGTCTTCGCAGGAGAACACGCGCGGCGAGAAGATCTGGCTTACGATCTATGCCGTTCTCTCGTTCCTCTACCGGATTTTCATCTCCTTCAGCATCATCTTCCTCATTGCAAGCAAGTTTTTCTTTATAGGTATTGTGCTCGCCATCTGGGCGGCCATCTCGATGCTTGCCTTGCCGCCGATCATGGCTTTGCGCCAGACAATGAACGAGATCTCGGGAATGAAGAGAAAGCAGAGACATGTGGCCGTTCTTGTCGCCATGGCCTGCGTGGGATTGCTGGCCTTCGTGCTGTTTTATCCTTTTCCCTCCTTTACCGTGACCGAGGGCATCGTCTCGGCTCCAGAGGAAGGGCGGGTCTATGCCGGCGCGGATGGCTTTGTCGTCAAGGTCCTCACTCCCTCAGGCAGTAGCGTGAAGAAGGGCGATCCACTGCTCTTCTGCGACGCTCCGGAGTTGCAGGCGGAGATCAAGGTGCTCACCTCGAATCTCAACGAGGTGCAGGCGCGGCTGAGGGCCGCCGAGGCAGTCAATCCGGTCGATGTCGGCTCGATCCGGGACGAACTCTCCCGCGTGAACGCTAAGCTGGAACGGGCCCGAGAGCGGGCCGCCGAGATGATGGTGCGAAGTCCCGCAGATGGCATTTTCATTCTGCCGGCGGAAGAGGACTGGCCCGGAAGAAGCGTTCATCAGGGCAGTCCGGTGGGGTATGTCGTCGATTTTTCGCGCACCATCGTCTCTGTCATCGCCAATCAGACCGACATCGACAAGATCCGCTCCGACACCGAGCGGGTTGAGGGAATACTGGCCGAGTCGCCCGGAGTCGTCTATCCTGCCGAAATTTTGCGCGAGACACCGGAGGCTTCGAAGGATATTCCAAGCCTCGCTCTTGCTTTGCAGGGCGGCGGCGAGGTGGCGCTCGACCCCGATAGCAGAGCGGAACAGGAGCAGGCACCGAACAAAGCCGCTCCCGCTAGACCGGAGGCCTTCGAAAAGCTCTATCACCTGGAAGTCGAATTGCGCGGTGCCAGAGCAAAAGGCTTGGGAGAACGCGTCTATATCCGGCTGGTTCACAAGCGCGAGTCGTTCTACAGCAGGGTGAAAGTCTTCTTCCGGCGACTGTTGCTCAAGCGCCTGAACCTCTGATGAGATTAGGCCGGGAGTGAATGCCTCGGCCCATCCGCTGCCTGCTCTGCCGCGAGGCGAGAGGAGCCATGCGGCAACCCCGATAAAATGGAGTGTCCGGGGCTCTGCCGGAGAGGCTTCCAAGGAAATGAAGAAGAACTCCGGGGGGCGTTATGCCATTTCCAACCGGCCGCGCCGCGCCGGCAAATTCATTCGAAGCGAGGCCATGAAGACAAGCCGATATGACTATCCGCCGCCGAGTTACACGCTGCGGCCCGAGAAGAAGGACCGCAAGCGCTCGCTGCTGAATACGACGAGCCGTGCCGCGATGGTTCCGTTTCTCAATCTAGGCGTGTCGGCTGGCCGTCTGGCCGGGATTCTTCCGCTTATCCGGAAGTGGGCCAGGGTATACTCCACGCTCGACGATGCCCGCCTTGCGGACGAAGGACGCCGCCTGGGAATGGAGATTCGACGGACCGGTTACAAGAGAGCCGTCAGCGCGGCCCCGCTCTTTGCCGTTATCTCCGAGGTCGCGGGTCGAACGCTCGGTAAGCGCCACTTCGATAGTCAGTTCATCGGAGGCTGGGCGCTTCTGAAGGGAATGCTTCCGGAGATGGAGACAGGTGAGGGCAAAACCCTTACGGCAACGCTGCCGGCCGGTGTGGCCGCTCTGGCCGGAATTCCCGTCCATGTGATATGCGTGAACGATTATCTTACCCAGCGCGATGCCGAAGAGATGGGCCCCTTGTACCAGTTTTTTGGGTTGACGGTCGGCTGCGTAACACACGAGCTTTCGAGCGAAGAGCGTCGGGCAGCTTATGCCTGCGACGTTACCTACTGCTGCAACAAGGAAGTAGTGTTCGATTATCTCCGTGACAAGCTCAAGCTCGGGAGGGTCACCGATTCTCTGCGCCTTCAGTCGGAATGCCTTTACGGGCAGAAGGCGAAAGAGGAGACGCTCCTTTTGAGGGGGCTGCACTTCGCCATTTGCGACGAGGCCGACAGTCTTCTCGTCGATGAGGCCCGAACGCCGCTTATCATCTCCGGGACCGGCAGGGGCGACGAAGAAGAGAATTTTCTGGTTGAAGTGCTCGCCGTTACGCGGTCGCTCGTCGAGGACAAACACTACACCATCGACAGGCACGAAAACTCCATCGAGCTCACCGCGGCGGGCGAGGAACGAGTCGCTGAGGCTGGGGCTTCGCTTGGGTCCGCTTGGGCGGGCTCCATCCGTCGAAATGACGCGGTTCGAAAGGCGCTCACGGCCCTCTACATCTTTCTGCCCGACGTTCACTACCTGGTGCGGGACGGAAAGGTGCAGATTATTGACGAATACACGGGAAGGCTGATGCCCGACCGCTCATGGGAGCGAGGCATCCACCAGTTTATCGAGCTCAAGGAAGGTTGCGAAATCACCCGGCAACTCGAATCACTGGCGCGGATTACCTATCAGCGTTTTTTCAGGCGATACCTTCACCTGTGCGGCATGACGGGAACGGCCTGGGAGATACGGTGGGAGCTCTGGATGGTCTATGGCCTGCGCGTGGCGAAGATTCCGACCAATCGACCGCTCATTCGCACACGTCTGCCGGGCCGCGTTCTGCCCACGCGCGACAGCAAATACCGGGCGATCTTGGAGCGGGTCAAAGATTTGACGGCAACAGGCCAGCCGGTTCTTATCGGCACGCCCTCTCTGGAGGCCTCGGAAAGGCTCAGCGCGGTTTTCAACCAGGGCGAGGTCGCCCACAGGGTTCTGAACGCCAAAAACGACAGGGAAGAGGCGTCGATTGTCGCCGAGGCCGGCCAATCGCAGGCCGTTACGGTCGCCACCAACATGGCCGGCCGCGGAACAGATATCAAACTGGGCGAGGGTGTGCGAGAGACCGGCGGCCTGCACGTCATCGTGAGCGAATCACACGACGCCGGGCGTATCGACCGCCAGCTCATCGGAAGATGCGCCAGACAGGGCGACCCAGGAAGTTTTGAATTTTATTATTCGGTCGATGACACGCTGCTTATGGGCAACCGGGCTGGACTCGCTCGGTGGGCCGTAAAGTTGTGGCCCGCGAGCGCCCCTCTGTGGGCGTTCGTGATCCGATCGGCCATCAAGCATAGCCAGAAGAGGACGGAGCGCGCCCATGCACGAATCCGCCACGAGGTGCTCAAGCAGGATGAAAAGATGGACACGCTGCTTTCATTTTCGGGACCGGGCGAATAGGCTCGGCCAATTTCATACTAGGGTAAGAGGAGAATGATGCGAAGAGAGATTTCCTTGCTGCTGTTGGGTACGCTGTTTGCCGTCTTCGCTCCGCCGGTTGCCGCCGCGCAGAGAACCCACGAGGGCATGATGGAGCCTTACCTCACTGTGAATGTGGCTTCCCAGGTTTCAGGCATTTTGGAAGAGGTGCTCGTGAAGCGGGGGGATCTCGTCGCCAAGGGGCAGGTGCTCGCCACCCTTCGCGCAGCCGTCGAAAAAGCGGACCTCGAACAGGCCAGCGCCATGCTCGAATTTAACCGACGCAAGCTTGACCGCAACAAGGAATTGGTCGCCCAGGGAAACGTTTCGGCCAACGATGAAGACGAGATGGCGACCGAGATCAAGAAGGACGAGGCGATTCTCCACCAGGTGGCCGCGAAGCTGGAAATGAAAATCATCCGCAGCCCGGTTGACGGTGTGGTGGTGAAGGTCGATCTTTCGGCCGGAGAGTACGTAGGGGAAAAGCAGATCATGACCATTGCCCAGATCGATCCTCTCAACGTAGAAGTGGTCGTTCCGGTCTCCGAATACGGGACGATCAAAAAAGGGATGCTGGCCGAAGTCCGGCCGGAGTCTCCCGTGGGTGGCGTCTACACTGGAAAGGTCATGATCGTCGACCGCGTGGTGAACGCCGCCAGCGGCAGCTTTGGGGTCAGAGTGGAGCTGCCCAATCCCAATCTCGCGATCCCCTCTGGACTTAGATGTAACGTTAAGTTCAAGGTTGTTCCCGGCCGTTCAGCGGGGGTTGCGTTGTCGCCGCACCCCTAGCTTTTGACCCTTTTCGATAAAGGCCTGCAAAACCTTTATGCGCCGGTTCGATCCTCGCGGAGCTCTTCTCGCGGCGACGATGTTGCTTAGTCGTCGGCGATGGACCGTGAATTGCCAGGTTGCAAAAGGGTTGTGTTCTCCCAATCACAGCACCCTATGAGGGGACTGTTTCCACGATTTCCAAGAATACTCGTCGTGAACTCGACCCACGAATATGCCCGAGAGGACTGTGGGGGATTTTTCGGGGGACCTGAAGGCAAACCGAGGGTATAGCAGCGGAAACTGGACCCAAAAAAAGATACACTAACTTATGTAAATGTAGTACTTTATGGCAAAGCATGGTACTTGGTGGTAATGGCCTGGATCGGCCTTCTAAGCCGGGGGTTGTGGGTTCGATCCCCGCCTCGCCTACCACCTATAATTTTCCACCTATATCTCAGTCCAACAGTTCGAATGCCTTCCGGATTCGTTCCGGAAGGGCCGCCGGCTCGTCGGGCAGCTTCGAGCTGAGTTCGAGCACCATGGCGGGCGGCGCAGGCAGCGCGTTGAGCGCCGCAGCAGTGGCCGGCCAGTCGATTCCGCCGTCACCGGGCCAGAGATGCTCGTCTTTCTGACCGTGGTTGTCGTGCACATGAACCTGCACAATGCGGTCCGCGAGCGTGGCGATGGCTTGTTGCACACCAACCGTTATGTTGGCGTGACCCAGGTCGAGGCAGACACCGGTTGAATCGAAGTGGCCGATTTTAAGAATCTCCATCAGGTGCTCGGGCGTTGTGGGATCGCCCGTCAGGTTCTCCACCAGCGGGCGAACACCCAGCGGACGGGCAAAAGCGCCAAGGTGTTCGAGCGCCGTGAGCGCGTACTCGATGGAGCGCGGCGACCACTCGTCGTCCCGCTCGCCCAAATGCACAACGAGGTTGCGGAAGGGGATGGAATCGGCCGTCTCAACTGCGCGTTTGATCTCGTCCATCGCTGCGATGCGTCGCGCTTTTTCCGGATGCAACAGGCTCAAAGCCGGAGTGCCGGAGCGGCCCATCTCGCGGTCGGAATGGAGCGGCGCGTGCATCGACCAGACTTCAAGCGGATTGGAACGGAACCACGCTGCAAGGTCAGCCACATGCTCGCGGCTGGTGTAGTCAAAGTGCTGACGCGATGCGAAGATTTCGACCGCCTGCGCTCCCGACTGGACAGCAATCTCCAGCAAGCCCGAGCGCAGGCGCTCGCTCATGAACAGATGAGTCGACAGGACTCGCAGCTTGGCCAAAGGTTCCCCCGCGCCGGATGGATGGGAAATGCCAGCCGGGCGCTCCCTCTATTGTTGCATTTGCGCAACCACTTGGGGTATTCCCAATACGAGGGAAGCATGCGGTGAAATCATGCCGGCCTTTGATTTTCATAAGGCCGGAATCATTTTTGCTTTTTTGAAAACGAATAAAGAATCCTTGAGCACTAGTGGGCAGACTAATCTGTCCTTCATGGCAGATGAGAGAGTAGTATATGTGCAAAATTGCTCGTCCCTGGGGATAGGAAGGCGGTCCGCTTCGGATAATCCACGGCAAGCCTCCTGGCCCAACAGTGGAAAGGGGCACAAAAGCAGAATGGCGGATTCGAATCATGTCCGATTTGATCCGACGGTCTTCCTGGCGCAGGCTGGGGTGGGGCGGAAGATTGTGCATTTAAAGTCCAAGGAGCCATTCTTCTCTCAGGGCGATCCAGCCGATAGCATTTTCTACATTCAGAGCGGTCGAGCAAAACTCACAGTAATCTCAAAATCTGGCAAAGAGGCGACCATCGCGTTGCTTTTGGCGGGCAACTTTGTGGGCGAAGAATCGCTGGCTGGAACCCCGGGGTTGCGCATGGCGACGGCGATAGCTATCAGCCCGTGTGTGGCGCTCAGGATTGAACGCGCGGAGATGATCCGCGCCATGCACGAGGAGCACCTCTTCTCCGATCTGTTCCTGAAGTTCCTGTTGGAACGCAGCATGAAAACCCAGGCTGACCTGGTCGATCAGCTTTTCAATTCCAGCGAGAAACGGCTGGCGCGCATCCTGCTGCTGATGGCGGATTTCGGACAGCCGGGCGAACAGGAGTCTGCGCTTCCCAAGATTTCACAGGAGATGTTGGCAGAGATGATCGGCACAACCCGGTCTCGCGTGAGCTTCTTCATGAATCGCTTTCGCAAACTGGGATTTATCGAATATAACGGCGCCATCAAAGTACACAAATCACTGCTGAACGTGGTTCTCCACGACTAAACTTAGACGTTGATTCAAGAAGCCTGGGTTGCGGGCTTGCGAAAGAACAGAGTGCGCTCGCGCCACAACACAACGCAGGTTAGCAGCGTCAACAAGCCTGTCTGAATGACCTTGCTATCAGGGTGTGTTTGAAAAATCTCGTTGAACACTACGGCCGTCGTGTGAAATACCACTGCCACGCAAACATTGCGCCCAGTTCGCAGATAAAGCCAGTTCATCAGCAGAACGAAGGGAAAGATGCTGAGCGCTAAGTTCAAGCTGTAAATCCAGCCGCTCATGAGTACGTTGCTGTGGTAGTAGCCCTTGATGGACGATAGCGGTATGTGCCACACAACCCAGTAGGCCGCAAAACCGATGGACGCGGTGAACACCGGCCAGCGCCTCAGCAGCGCATCGGTGCCATATGAGTGCCATGCCAATTCTTCCAGTATGGGCGCCAACAGTAAAATCACCCAAGCTGGCAAAATCCCTGCGCTAAAAGACAAATGTTCAGCAAAGCGGAACTGCGAAGTGCTATGGCCTATCATCAACGACAACGCCTGTGCAAACAGAATGCTTACGGGCATCAGTACAAATGCCAGCACCACATATTTTCCACTTCCTTGCGGCCAGCGAAATAGCCTTCCCCACACATCGCGGCGCAGAACTGGTTCCCGCCAGATCAATACGCTTGCCAGTAACATCGGTGCAGCGAGCCCGGTCATGCCCAGCACCACCAGAAGCCAGGGTGCCCAGGCTTGCGCGGGCGGGCGATAGCTGTTCCAGCCTGCCAAGAGCCATAAGGCCCACGGGATCACCGTGGCTCCCAGATAGAAAATACCTACATGCCGGTAGGCCGAGACAACTTCCGGATTTTCAAATGGCATGCGATCAGGGGCGCCATGCCTCGTCATCGTTTCGCTAACTGTTGTGCTCATCAAATACTCCTTTGGATTTCCTGTTTCAATGCCTGCTCGATCAGCGAGATGGATCCCGGTGCTGCTCCAAGCCCCCGTTCAATCAGCAGGATCATGGCTTCGTGCCGGGCAATCAGTTCCTCGGGCGTCCAATCAAAGGCACCGCGGTCGAAGATCATCTGCGAGCCCGCCAGAAGGAATTGCACCGTGGACAATGGATCGGGAACGTCAAAAACTCCTTCTTGGCAGCCTTGCTGGATCACATTCGCCAAAATCGGCCCGATTGCTTTGATCGTTTCCATATTGATCTGGTCATGTAACTCGCGGTTTTCCGGGCGGTGCAAATCGTCGACAAGCGCCTGTTCCTGCTGCTCGACCCGGCTCTGCGCAGCAAATATGGCGCAGAGTTTTTCGATGGCCCCGAGTCCAGCCTGTTGCTCAATTGCCTGTGATACCTGCACCATGCGTTGCACTACTTTGCGCGCGATGGCTTCAAGCGCCGCCTTTTTCGAAGAAAAGTAGTAGTAGAAAGTGCCCTTGGCAATCGCGGCTGACCGCACAATTTGATCGACCGAAGTGGCTTCGTAGCCATTGCGCATAAAGAGGTCTGCAGCCACCGCCAGAATGTCTTCACGCCGTTCCTCAGGTGCTTTTACGGTTCGGATCATACCTCATCATATCAATTGACCGACCGTCAGTCAATTCTATTCGTGTGTAAATTACCGTGCTGGGATCAATCCCAAACTGCAAACCCCGCGACTCAAAATGAGCAGCGGGGTTGCAGGGTGGGCCTAACTATCTCCTTACGGGGAGGGCTTTGATGTTCAATAACAAACTCAACCAGCGTGTCCTTCGCGCGAAGCGCGCGGGAACCGGCGAGGTGAATAAACCATTGTGCCTTTTGTGCGGAAAGGTGGACAGTCCGCCATTTCATCCCCTATGGGCCAGCACATAGACGACCGCACCCAACGAGCTTAAACTCCAACGAAAAAACCAGTCTGTTCAATTTTGTACAACTCTTGAAAATCGCTGCCCACCTCCGCGAGCCTGCCTCCCGGATTTTCATTTGCCAGTGGTGGGTCAGTTTGAAATTCCAGAGGGCGATTTGCGAGTGAACCGCTTTCGAATCAACAATTGGAAAGTGCCGCCCGACCTATGCTCCGCGGCCCGTCTGGCATCAATTAACCGTCGAGCATAGAAGATTCACCCACCAGTGCCGATATCATAACCAGGAAGTGATCATGTCTAGCCAACCGAGTAAGACCCCGCTGCGCCCGGACCCGGAAAGCATACAAAGTGCTAGAGAACTGATCTTTGATCCACCACTCGACGCGGGTATTCTCGAGATCGTCCATACATTGGCAACAAATGGAGTGGAAACCTTTGAATCCTGCGAGGGAGGGGAAGGACACAGTTTCCCTGAACCTACGGTTCGCTTTGAAGGGTCGGCGGGTGAAGGACTGAGGGCGCTCTCAGTCGCGCTGGACCACGGACTCCCCGTCTTCAGGCTTCGCAGATCATGGGGGATTGTTGACGGATTAATTCACGGGCCCTGGTGGGAGATGACGTTCCGGCTCTAGAGCCTGTTATTAACTTTCGCGTGGCTGGCGTTGCGAGTGAAAATCGATCCAGACGAGGCGGAGTCCGACGGCTGTGGCAGGCCCCACAGTCAAGGACGACAACGAAGTATGGACCGATTTGCGCCGCAACCCGGAGGGCTGGGGCCAATTTTCCCCATTTCTTCGTCACTCGTCGCTCGAAGATACTCCATATTCGTCGCTCCTCGTTCCTCGAACTGAGAAGAATTGGCGCCCAGCGCCGGCCGCGGGAAAGTTAATAACAGGCTCTAACGCCGTTGGCAATCTTCGCAAAGCCTGTAGCCGCCTGTTCCCAGGCGTCTTTCGTTCGGGGGAATACCGCTTCCGGAAGGGCAGGTGTTGTCGTTGTGATAAACACGCAGGTGCGCTGGTTTCAGGCCCTCATTCACCGAGTAAAACAGGGGAACTTTCGCCATGGCATTCTCCTCTTTGGCAGCAATCACAGGCGCTTATGCAGTCTGCTGTAACCCCTTCATCAGATTTACAAGTTCTTCCATGGACCAGATATGAGTGGAACTTCCTGCTTCCACTGCGCGGTTGCCCAGACCATTTGACGTACCCGGCAGTAATTCATAGTACATAAAATATTGCGAATTCGCAGCTGCGTTGTTTTCAACCCTTCTTGAAAAGGCGCTGGTCAACCGGGTAAATCGGCGCATCGACATTCGCACAATAACGCTAAAGATGCACAGCTTTGCATTCGCTTCGATCGCCATCCAAACTGCCCCACCATCCGCTTGCCTTTGCGGAAGGACGCAGACGCCGCAAGGTGTTACCCTTTTCGGTGGATACAAAACCTGGAGGGCGTATGCATATTTCTGTGCTGAAACTTGCCGCAGTTGGTCTTGCAATTAGCGTAAGCGCCACCGGAATGAGTATTGGATTGGCGGCGCAGACCGCGAAGCCTGTCGCTGCGAAAGCCGTTTCGAGCCCGGCGGCTCATACGAAAGCGGTCAATGAAGCCGATAGCCCAGTAGCCGATCCAAATGCTGTGGTTACGGAAGGCAATGCGCGCTTTACCGTGCTTACGCCGGAGCTGATTCGCATGGAATGGGCGGCGGACGGCAAGTTTGAAGACCACGCCTCGTTTGTCTTTCTCAACCGGCGGCTGCCCGTGCCGAATTTCGAGGCTCTCAATGCGGCGACCGGCCCCAGGCAGCGTCTGACCATCAAGACCAGCGCGCTGACGCTGATCTATACGCCGATTGACACGCCGGGGGCCGATAGCCGGTTTACGCCGAAAAATCTTGAAATCGATCTTATGGCCGATGGCAAGCCGGTGGTGTGGCATCCGGGCATGGACGACCCCGAAAACCTGCAAGGGACCACGCGTACGCTTGACCGTGCGCTGGGCTCGAAGACCCAGGAGCCAATTGAGCGGGGTCTTGTCTCTCGTTCCGGCTGGGCTGTGGTGGATGACTCAACAAGGCCACTCTTCGATTCAGCGGATTTCAGCTTCAAACAAGGAGAAAAGAGCCCCTGGCCGTGGGTCATCGAACGGCCGGACGGTGAACGGCAGGACTGGTACTTCTTCGGCTACGGTCACGACTACCGCAAGGCGCTGGGCGACTATGTGCGTGTCGCCGGGCGCATTCCGCTGCCGCCGCGGTTTGCCTTCGGGGCGTGGTGGTCGCGCTACTGGGACTACAGCGACCAGGAACTCGACGAGTTGGTGCGCGACTTCCACGAAAACGATACGCCGCTGGACGCGCTGGTCATCGATATGGGCTGGCACATCAGCGGCGAGCGGCTCAAGGCCGAGGGCGAAGTGGATCAGTCCGGCGAGCGGCTCGGCTGGGGCGGCTACACCTGGGACAATCTGCTTTTTCCTGACCCGCAGGAGTTCCTGACCCGGATGCATGCCGACGGTCTGAAGACGACCTTGAACCTGCACCCGGCCTCGGGCATTCAGCCGTGGGAGCAGGCGTATCCCGCGATGGCCACCGCCATGGGCATCGATCCGGCGACGAAACAATATGTGCCTTTCGATATTACCGACAAGAAATTCGCCACCAATTACATGAACCTGGTTCTCCACCCGCTGGAAAAGCAGGGCATCGACTTCTGGTGGCTTGACTGGCAGCAGGAGCCCACCACTAGAATGGCCGGTGTAACCCCCACATGGTGGCTGAACTACGTGCACTTTACCGATCAGCAGCGCGAGGGCAAGCGGCCGCTGCTCTTCCATCGCTGGGGCGGATTGGGCAATCACCGTTACCAGATTGGATTCTCCGGTGACTCCGTCTCGGTGTGGGATTCGCTGGCCTTTCAACCGTGGTTCACGGCCACGGCGGCTAACGTCGGTTACGCGTACTGGAGCCACGACATCGGCGGCCACATGCCCGGAGCCGTCGATCCGGAACTCTTCACACGCTGGGTGCAGTTTGGCGCTTTCAGCCCCATTCTGCGCACTCATACCACCAAGAATCCTGAGAGCGAGCGGCGCATCTGGGCTTATCCTGAGCCGTATTCGTCCATTCTGCGCTCCACCTTCCGGCTTCGCTATGCGCTTGAGCCATACCTTTATACCGAGGCGCGGCGCACCTACGACACCGGCGTGGCGTTCCTTCGTCCACTCTATTACGACTCGCCCGAAGAGGCTGGCGCGTACGATAGCAAAGGCGAATATCTGTTCGGCGACAACATGTTGGTAGCCCCAGTAACCGCGCCAGCCGAAAAGGTCAGCGGCCTGGCCACAGAAAAAGTCTGGCTGCCCACAGGCGAGTGGATCGAGTGGCCCACGGGCAAGCACTTCACAGGGCCAGCCGCCATCGAGCGCAGCTTCTCCATCGAGCAGACACCTGTATACGTGCGCGCCGGGGCGATTGTGCCCATGCAGCCGCCCATGCGCTACACGGGCGAAAAACCAGTGGACCCGTTGATTGTGAACGTCTGGCCGCTCGCGTCCGGACAAGCCTCTGACTACTCGGTCTATGAGGATTCAGGCGTTGCGGTCCAGTACCAGCGAGACGTCTTTGCGCGCACGCCCATCAAGGCATCGCAAACCGGCGATGCGCTACGTGTAGAAGTCGGCCCCGTCGAGGGCCGTTATCCGGGAATGTTTGAGAAGCGCGGCTACGAGCTGCGCTTGCCCGCTGACTGGCCGCCTGATTCAGTTACGGTCAATGGCGTTGCGGTAAAGCAGGCGGGAGCATTGGGCAAGAGCGGATGGTCATTCGAGGGCAACACGCTGACCACAGTGATTCCCGTCCCGAGCTTCAGCGTGGCGAGCAAGGTGACCATAGAAGTCCGCCGCGCCGACGGCCTTACCGCGCGTCGCTCCGAGTTGGACGGCTTTGCCGGCGCCATGACGCGCCTGCGCGGCGCTTACGACTCCATGCGTGGAACCTCACCGGTCTCCGATGCGCCGGATGTACTGGTTGATGCAATGCAATCCGGTGACCGCATGAGTTACCATCCCGAAGGCGCGCAAGAGGAGATCGCGCACTTTCACAAAGTGACGCCCGAAGCCCAGGCAGCTGTCGTAGCCATCGCCGCCTCCTTCGCTCCGCGCATAGAAGAGTACGTCAACAAGACGCTGGCCCGCGACTGGTTTCCGGCAAAGGTAGACATGGAAGCCCAAAAGCAGCACCGGCTCGACGCTGTGGCCAGGGCGGAACGGCTGGCGACGGAGGCAACCAGGTAAGCTTCGCGTAGGGCCGGCAGTGCAACTACTGATGCGGCGTTTGAGTTTGGTTTCTCTGCGCTGCATCTTCTTGGCCCGCGCTCAAAATGTTGGCCAGCAGCCGGTAAGCTCCCGGCACTAACTCGGGAAGCTGGCGATAGAGCGCATACGCGACATAGATATAAGTCCCTTTGCCGGGATGCGCCACCAGCAAGCCACCACGCTGTGGGTCCTGGCCGGGGTCGGCGGTCTCAGTCAGCGCCGAGTAACTCTTATCCCAGCTATCCAGAAAAGAGTGGCCGCGCTCTTCAACCCACCCGCCAAAATCCGCATCCGTAATTGCGTTGGGCCACTTCAGCAGCGGATCGGCCGGGTTCAGCAGCTTCACATTCGCTCGCTCGTCCATCACGCGCTCCGGCATGCGTCCCATCGACAGCGGAAACGGAGCAGGGAAGTTACCGCTCTGGTATTGGACAATCAGCGTTCCACCCCGGCGAACAAACTCAGCCAGCCTCGATTGGGCCGCAGTTAGTTCAGGGCGCGCGGAGTAAGCGCGAATTCCGATGACAATCACGTTCCACGCCGAAAGATCGCTCGAAGTCAGCTCGGAAGCAGTGATCAAATGCGGCACAACTCCCATTCCTTCGATCGCCTCGGGAACCAAATCCCCCGTCCCCATCACGTAGCCGATGCGCAACCCCTGCGCCAGCTTCACATCCACCTTGCGTGTCTTAAGCAGAGCGGGCTTGTACTGGTTATAGGGCCGCAACCCGGCATAGCCCAGGCTCTGCCAGCCGGTGCGGTAGCTGTGATCATCCCAGCGCGCCACGGCCTGAATGGTGTACGCCGCTTCTTGCGTTGCTGCGGGAGTAACAGAAAACAAAATTGGCTCGGTGTCGCCGGCGGCCGCCAGATGAAAGCTCGCCTCTGCCGGTTCCGCGCGCCATCCGGCGGGCAACTCCAGCGAAATCGTCCCGTCAGCCGCGGCTTGCGAGTGCACCGTGACACGCACCGGCAGTGCTGTTCCGTCGAGGGGCAGAATGCGCCCCTCCGGTTCCATGCGCACACCGAGCAATGGCGTCACTACCAGCGGCTCGTAGAATCCACCCCGACCCTGAACGCGTTGCAGCGTCTGTACCGTCTCGCCCAAATGAATCGGCAAGCCGTCGAATGTGAACTCCGCCCACGCCGCCAGCGGATAAGGCGCAAACGAGCGCAAGCGCCACTCCGGCCTCGATACATCGTAATAAGGTTGTTCGATTGAGGGCCGCGTAAAGTAAGGCTGAGTAGGCTCCGCATTTTCCGCGGCGCGCACGCGAAAAATAGAATCGGCCACCGAGGATTCCGGCCCGAAGTCACCGATCACAACATCCGTCATCCATGGGTCGCCGCTCGCGCTCTCCAGCCACACGCGATTAAGCGTTGTCTCGGCTGTGGCCTGCGCGGCGTGGATGTGAACCTTGAACTCCTCGCCCGGAGTCACGCTGCGCGCCATCTCGTCAGCCGAACCGCCGCGGAATGAGCCGCCGCTCTGCGCACTGTCGGCCTTCGTCGTGAACGCGACAAGATCAAGTCCGAGCAATTCCCTGAGCGCTGATTGAAACTCGTCAATCTTCGCGTCGAGTTCAAACAGCAGACTGGCCTTGGCTTCCGCGTCCAGGCTGCTCACTGCGGTCCGCTTGCGCAGTTCCAGAGTTTGGCGATAAATCGGCGCAAGTTCGCGCGCCACTGCTGCGCCATTTTTGCCTTGCCGCACGGTCTCGAAGCGCTTGAGCCCCATGTCAATCTGGCGCAGCCCAGTGGAAAGCCACACAGGCGGATTGCCCTTCACAATCGAGGTCAGCCCCGCAACGCTTGTGTCGATGTTGACTTTGCGATTGTGAAATAAATCCTCGCCCCGCGCGTTCGTCCCCGGCGCGCCTGCTGCTTCCTTCGTCACCGCCCACAAGTGATAGCTCGTCGTCGATGGTCCGCTCAGCGCGGGGTTCGCGCCGCCATTCTGCGACTTCTGCTCGCCCCATCCCTCGCGCGCAATCTGCATGTAACTGCGCCCCAGCACCGGGTCAAGTTTACCCACCTGCATCGTAACGTCAGCAGAAGGCGCAGTCGTGCTCCACTCGCCGGTCACATAGTTCTTGAACCGCGCCGGAGCCCATTTGCCCGTCGCGTAGTCGAACATTTTTCCGTCTTTGATCGGCGCAAACGGAACCATCGAATAAACAGCCAGAGGATGCCAGGGCTGCAACCCGTCTTTTAATTGCTCGGGAAAAACCTTGGGGTCGCCGGCCGCTTTGAAGACCTCTTGCGCAATCTCGCCGGAAACCTGGTGTTGGCCGTGCCCGTCGGTAATGCCGCCGACAAAAGTGGAGACAATCACCTGAGGCCGCTCGCGGCGAACAGCCAGGACTGCATCGTAGAGCACGCGGTCGTGTCCCCAGCGCTCGAACGATTGCTCCTGAGTTTTGGAGAATCCGAAGTCCACCTCCGTGCCCCAGAGCTGTCTTGCGCCGTAGTATTCGTCGGCCTTCAGCAGTTCATTGGTGCGGATAATTCCCAGCGCATCGTACGCGTCGGCCGACATGGCGTTCTGCCCGCCTTCGCCGCGATTCAGCGTCAGCAGCGTAGCGCGCGCGCCCAGCCCGCGACTCAGATAAGTCAGCAGCGCGCCGTCCTCGTCGTCCGGATGCGCCACAATCATCATCACGCTTGCCGTGGTTTCCAGCCGCCGCAACGATTCGTCCAGTGCCGCTTCGCCGCGATCTTCTGGCAGGGACAATGCAATCTCGTTCGGTTCCAAATTTGGAATTGCCGCAAGGCCTTGTCCCGCCGGCACAGATTCTTGCGCCGCCGCGCGATGCGTCCCTGTCAGCATCAGCCCCGCAAGGACCGCGCCCATCACTGCTCGTTGAACTCTCTCGAATCGAATCATATCTCCCGTCAGTGTACAATCCGGGGAGCGCAACAGCCTCATGAATTTGCCCAACTCCAACTCCGCCAGCACCCTCCAGCGCCGCATCGGCCTGCGCTCGGCTGTGGCCTTCAACATGCTTGAGATGATCGGCGTCGGCCCGTTCATCACGCTGCCGCTGGTGATTGCCGCCGCTGGTTACCGGCTCTCGGTGTGGGCCTGGGTGCTGGGCGCGGCCCTCGCCGTGGCCGATGGCCTGGTGTGGGCCGAACTGGGCGCGGCCTTCCCGCGCGCCGGTGGCTCTTACGCATTTCTGCGCGAAATCTACGGCCCCAATCGCGCCGGCAACTGGCTCAGCTTTCTCTACGTCTGGCAGGTGAGCTTCACCGCGCCGCTCTCCATCGCATCCGGCTGCATCGGGCTTTCGAGCTTTCTCGCCTGGTTCTGGCCAGGGCTCGACGCCTCCCCCGTCGCCGCTTGGCCGGCCTTGCTCTACACCAACTTCGCCGCGGCCTCTGCCTGCCTGCTGGTCACCGCGCTGCTCTATCGCAATCTCTCGTCCATCACGCGCCTCGCATGGGTGCTCTTTGCCGGGGTTCTCGCGGCTATTGCCGGAGTCATTGTCTCCGGTTTTTACCACGCCGCGGCCACCGGCGGCTGGCAGATGCCGGCATCAGGCGCGCTGTCAATCCCCGCGGCGCTCGGCGGCCTTGCACAGGCCACGCTGCTGACTACTTATTGTTACTGGGGCTACTACAACATCTGCTTTTTGGGCGGCGAAGTGAAGCGGCCCGAGAAGACCATTCCGCGCGCCATTCTGCTCTCAGTGCTCTTCGTTGCGGCGTTTTACGTGGCCATGAACCTGGCCGTGCTGCCTGCGATACGCGATTTTGGGCGCCACGCCGCTTCGCACGGCGCCGCAGGGGCCTCTATCCGCGTGCAACTGGTGGCCGACATCGCCGCTTCCGCCTTTGGCAGCCTGGCTGGCCGCCTGATGGCCGCGCTCATCGTCTGGACAGCCTTCGCTTCGGTCTTCTCGCTGCTGCTCGGCTACTCCCGCGTGCCTTACGCCGCCGCACGCGACGGCAACTATTTCCGCTTTCTCGCCGCCGTCCATCCGCGCTACAACATTCCTCACCGCTCGCTGGTCGCTTTGGGACTGGTCGCCATGGCCTTCTGTTTCTTCTCTCTTGTGCAGGTCATTACAATGCTGGTGATTACGCGCATCCTGCTGCAATTCCTGCCGCAACAGGTGGGTGTAATGCTGCTGCGCATTCAACGGCCTGAGCTTGAGCGGCCTTTCCGCATTCCGCTTTATCCGTTGCCGCCGCTCATCGCACTTGTGGGATTCATCGTCATGCTGGTCAACCGCGGCCACTACCTGGTAGAACTGGCCGTTGCCGCGGCAATCGCCGTCTCCGGCACGCTGATCTACCTCATCCGCGCCCGCAGTCTCGGCCAATGGCCGTTTGCATCGAAGAACGAACCGCAGCGCCAATAGCCGAAAGTGTCTTAAATCTGTGTTGACGGGACTTTGCGGGACAGGGAATGGCCTCAAATCGGCGTTGATGCCAACTTCGAGCACATCGAGCGACGCTATTTTGCGACTGTCTTCTTATCCTTCATCCATTCGATAAAATCATCCAGGGGAGCAGAGAAGTATTTGTGTGCTCCTTTGGGCTTCCAGAGAATACTTGAAGGCTTCACTCGAAGTTCGCCAACCTTGTTCTGGCTTTCCTTTTCGTAGATGAAATGGTCGTACGACTCTGGTTCGCCAAAGACGTTCACTGAACTTGGCATATTTTTTCTTCTCCTGGTGCGACGCTTCGCTGATTTTGGAAGGCGCGATAATTGTTTCACATGCTGCATGTAATGGGAAGGCAAACTTGAGCCAGGCGGGGAGGTGGCCCTCTCATCGACCCCGAAGAATCGAGATGAGTCTTGAGAAGCTTTAGGCGAGTGGCCCATCCTTGAACTAACCACAAAGGCCGGTGCCCCATCCATTCCGCGCCTTTTGCGGAATGGGTGGGAGAGCACAAATCCTCAAGCGGCGGCTTCCATCGCAAAATTTCTATGGCATGCCCTTTGTTTTTAGCAAATAAGTCCGGCATCACCGGAAAATCTTGTAACGTCCAGTCCTGCCATTGTGTCTAATGATTGTGTTCAGCACTTCCCCGTGCGAGGTCACCCCATGCTCATCGGCAAACCGCCCGACATTCCCTCCTCGGAGATCACTCTCCGAGCCGAATACGACCGCTACATGAATCGCCGCCGATTCCTGCGCACAGCCGCATCCACTGCCGTAGCCGCGATGGGCGTCGAGCGGCTGGTCGAGGTCTTTTCGCCGCGCGTTGCCGCGCAGGCCGGCACAAAACTTAATACCGTGAAGAGCCCGCTCACCACCACCGGCGAGCAACTCACCAGCTTCGAAGACATCACGCACTACAACAACTTCTACGAATTTGGAGTAGAGAAGGACCAGCCCGCGAAGAACGCCGGGGGCCTGCCCACCCGCCCATGGACCGTGCGCATCGACGGCAAGGTGAAGCAGCCGAAGACCTTCGATATCGACACGCTGCTCAAGCTGCGCCCGCTCGAAGATCGCGTCTATCGCCATCGCTGCGTCGAGGCATGGAGCATGGTCATTCCCTGGGTCGGCTACTCGCTCTCGGAGTTCATCAACCAGTGCGACCCGCTGCCCAGCGCAAAATACGTTCAGTTTCTCTCCTACTACGACCGGCACGTGGAGAAGTGGACTGGCGAGTCGACCATCTCCTGGCCCTACTCCGAGGGGCTGCGCATGGACGAGGCCATGAACCCGCTCACGCTGCTGACTTTTGGATTGTATGGCGAGGTGCTGCCCAATCAGGATGGCGCGCCGGTGCGCATCGTCGTGCCGTGGAAGTACGGCTTCAAGTCGGCGAAATCAATTGTCGCCGTGCGCTTCCTCGATAAGCAGCCGCCCACCACATGGAACGACCAGGGGCCCAGCGAATACGGCTTCTATTCCAACGTCAATCCCAATGTGGACCATCCTCGCTGGAGCCAGAAAACCGAGCGCCGCATCGGCCAGCCCTTCTACGCGCAGCGCCGCACCACTTTGATGTTCAACGGTTACGGCGACCAGGTTGCATCGCTCTATAGCGGAATGAATCTGCGGAGAGACTTTTGAAGCACAAAACGGGGGATGAATTTCGATGGTGAGTCCCAAGGCGATGGGAGTTGCGTCAGGGCGCGACTTCACGGGCTGCGGAAAAGCTTAAAACCGGGGAGAGGCGGGGGTTTCAACCCCCCATAAAGCTCCGCAAGATCATGGCGGGCTTTAGCCGCTGAGGGAGTCTTCACTGCGCCAGTATGACTTGCGCTGGGATTCTTTAAGTTTGACGGCCTATAACCCCACTTTTGAAGGAAACGAAGCGAGAAGACCTCGGTTTGACGGGGTATAACCCGACTTTTGAGGCTGAACCCTCAAATCGAAGGGGAAAAAGCGTCAATTTCGCGCAAAAAACGTCATTTTTGCGCCCAAAAGCGCCAATTTTCGACTAAATATCTCCGATTTTCATGCACCTTCAAGTACACTCACTTCATACTCAACTGTGACTCTGCACATTCACACACTATGAAAAGATCGACGCTTCTTACACTCAAAACCCTCACTTGGCTGGCCTGCCTTTGGCCGCTTGGCTCGCTCCTTTGGGGCGCAATCAACAACAATCTGGGCGCCGATCCCACGGCGACGATCACCTTTGCCACCGGCCTGGCAACGCTGCGCCTGCTCACCATCTCGTTGGCCATTACGCCGGTGCGCCGCCTTTCGCCGCGTCTCGGCTGGCTCATCAAATTCCGCCGTCTGCTGGGTCTCTTCGCGTTCTTCTATGCCACGCTCCATCTGCTCACTTACGTAGCACTCTACGCCGGCTTCGACGTGAACGCGATGGCAGCCGACATCGCCAAGCGCCGCTACATCACTGCTGGAGTGGCTGCGTGGCTGCTGCTGTTGCCGCTGGCCGCGACCTCGACGAATTGGGCTATCCGCAAGCTGGGCGGCAAGCGCTGGAACCGGCTGCACAAGCTTGTTTATGCGGCCGCTGTTTGCGGAGTCATTCACTACTGGTGGCAGGTGAAGCCGGGCGTTCTAACGCCGATAACAATGACCGTGATTCTGGCTGTGCTTCTCGCTGCCCGGCCCATCCAAACCTGGGTGCAACGGCGCAAAGCGCGCGTGGCCTAGCCGGCCCCTTCCAACTCTGCGTCGCCAGCAGGCCCCTCTAGCAGCAGGCGTATTCTAGGCGTAGCGAATCATGATATCCCTGAGGATATTTTTATGAAAGCGTTCAATTCGATGCGCCGCGATTTCTTGCGCACCGGCAGTTTAGGCATGGCCGCTGCCGCCATTCCAGCCGTTTCTCTCGCAGCCACGGGACAGGACAGTACCCCGGCAGGCGAGCCAGCCCGCAACCTCTTTGACGTACGCAAATACGGCGCGACGGGGGACGGGAAAACGCTGGATACAGATGCCGTGAACCGGGCAATCGAAGCGGCGGCGGGCCGCGGCGGCGTAGTTGTCTTCCCGGCAGGATCGTATCTTTGTTTTTCGATCCACTTGAAGAGCCAGGTTCATCTGCTCCTGGAGCAGGGCAGCGCAATCGTGGCCGCCGATTCCCCGATGCCCGGCGACCAAACCGGCTATAACGGCGGAGTCTACGACAACGCCGAGCCGAACACGGCCTGGGACGCCTATCAGGACTACGGTCATAACCACTGGCATAACTCGCTCCTGTGGGGCGAAGACATTCACGACGTCAGCATTACAGGCCCGGGTTTGATCTGGGGCAGGGGGCTCTCGAACGGTCGCGGACGCAAAGGAGACGGCGCGCCCTTCAAAGCCGAACAGGCAGGCGCGGCCAACAAGGCCATCGCGCTCAAGAATTGCCGCAATGTTCTTTTGCGCGACTTCGCAATTCTCAAGGGCGGCCATTTTGGACTTTTACTGACCGGCGTCGATAACCTGACCATCGACAATCTCAAGATCGATACCGACCGCGACGGCATCGACATCGATTGCTGCCAGAACGTGCGCGTCTCCAATTGCACGGTCAACTCGCCCTGGGACGACGGCATTTGCCCGAAGTCGAGTTATGCCCTGGGTTATGCAAGGCCCACCAGGAATGTGACCATCTCCAACTGCTGGGTTACCGGGTGGTACGAATTGGGTTCGGTGCTGGACGGAACCTTCAAGAAGTTTGCGCAGGGTGCTGTTCCCCACCAGACAGGCCGTATCAAATGCGGCACGAAATCCAATGGCGGCTTTATCAACATCACCATCTCCAATTGCGTATTCGAAGGCTGTCAGGGTTACGCATTGGAGTCGGTCGATGGCGCGCTGCTGGAGGACATAACCATCAGCAATACGACCATGCGCGACCTTGCCTCTGGTCCCATTTTCATGCGCCTGGGTGCGCGCTTGCGTGGTCCCAAAGAAAGCACAAAAGTGGGAACACTGAGGCGTATCCTCATCAGCAACCTCGAATGCTACAACGCCCCGCAAAAAGTCAGCTCGATTCTTAGCGGTATTCCGGGCTATCCGATTGAAGATGTGAAACTCTCCAACATCTACATTGAGACGGTTGGCGGCGCAACGGCCGAGATGGCCCAAATACAACCGCCCGAGCTCGAAGCCGCGTATCCGGAGCCAAGGATGTTCGGGCCGATGCCGGCATCCGGGTTCTTTTTGCGGCATGTGCGCAATGTGGAAATGAGTCATGTGGAGATAGCGAATGCAGTCGCCGATGCGCGCCCCGCGTTCCACCTGACGGATGTTGAGCGCGCGGATTTCTTCGCCGTTACGGCTCCGCGCGGTGCGGACGGCGCTTTTGCTTTGCACGATGTGAAAAACCTGCGCATTGGCTGGAGCCGCGCTGCCGCCGACGCAAGCCTGGATAAGGTCGATAGCAAGATGTTGTGAGCCTTCGCGAGGGCAAAGACTGCCCGCTGCGAGTTCAGGCTTCTGGGAATCGCAGCACAGCCTGCGCAACGGGATGATAGCTTCTCCGATGCAGCGGAGTTGGTCCCAGCCTTGCGAGGGCGGCCAGATGCGCCGGGCAGCCGTAGCCCTTGTGCTGCGCCAGACCATAACCGGGATACTCGCCGTCCAACTCCACCAGCAACCGGTCCCGATGAACCTTGGCCAGCACGCTGGCCGCTGCAATGGAGAAGCTGATTGAGTCGCCTTGAATAACGGCTCTCTGCGGGCACTCCCAGTCGATAGTGTCGCGGCCGTCAATGAGCAGAAAGTCGGGGCTGAGCGCCAGTCGCTCGACGGCGCGCCGCATGGCCAGCAATGACGCCTGGCGAATGTTGATGCGGTCGATGGTCTCCGCGTCCACCTCTGCGATTGCGAATGCTATGGCGTTGGCGCGTATCTCCAGGTTCAGCTTGTTGCGCTTTTTTTCCGAGAGCCTTTTTGAGTCGGTCAGCCCATCAAACGGAAAGCCGGAAGCCAGGACCACCGCGGCAGCGACCACCGGCCCGAAGAGCGGCCCGCGGCCCACCTCATCCAGTCCGGCAATGCGCATCGCACCGCGTCCGCGCGCGGCCTCTTCCAGCGTCCATCCGCAAACCGGGGCTTTGACCATGTTCTCAGTATAGAAACCGGTCGAGCGCGGCCGCCGGCTATCTCGCTCGAAGAGGAATCGAAGCGGGATCGCTTTTCCAACTTTCAACTTTGTTATTGCGAAAAGATACTTCAGAGCCGCCGTATTGGAACTTGTCTTCAGTAAGTGTCGTGGGAGTTCCCTGAACCGCCAAAACTATATCTCTGGATGAGCCAATCGTAAAATACTCCGGGCTCGGATTAATCGTATATTGCGGCCACAGCTTCACTCGAATCACGGATGCGCCAGAATCGATTCGCCAACCGACGACAAAGCCGTCTTTAAGATACAACTCGGATTTGCCGTAAACCAGCTTATCTTCCGAGGCTGCAGTTGGAGTGCCTTGCTGGGCCAGCACGTCGTCTTTGGTGGAACCAACGGTAATATACGACTTTGTGGCGTTTGCTGCGGGCTGAACGCTCGAGGTTGCGGCACGAATCTTTCCCGTTTGAACACGAGTCGAATTTCTGGGCGCGGGCTGATCGGCGCTCGGGTCTGTTTGCTGTTCCTGCGAAGACTCTCGCGGATCCAGGCTCTGCAAGTCCTTCTTGATCATTTCCAGCAAGGATTCCTCGGGCGCGTTCGCGCCACCGCGCAGATTGGAGGGTTTGACATTGGCTGCCTGTGCGGCTCCGGGTTCAAGAGATCTTAGACCTGCCCAGATTGATATGCCGATGAATAGGACGACGATGAGAGCCGCAATCTTCAAGAGAGTTTTGGGCTTTGGCAGAATCCTGGCGAGCGATTTGATCCCTTCTTCTTCCGGTAAAAGGGAAAACGCATTTGGACTCAGGCTAGGCGCTTGATTGTTCTCAGCGGGCTTTACATCTGTCGATTGTCCGTCAGGGGCCTTGCAGCACGCCACATAACATGGCCGTTCCTCATGGTATCGCTCGCTAGAGGTCGAAGTAAGAAAATAGAATGCGGTAGTGATATCCTTCAGCTTTTCTTCGGCCGCATCTTTCAGCTTCTGGTCGTCTTGAAAATTCTCCGGGCTCCAGGCCTTGGCGAGCAGGCGATGGGCGCTTCTGATTTGACTCTCCGTCGCGTCCGTTTGAACCCCAAGAACCTGAACAGCCTCACACCGTGGACACTGCTTGTACCCGGCATCAATCAAACTTCCACACGAACAGGTATTCATGGCCCAATAAACCTTGCCCTTCACTCTAGTTTGGGATTTGCCCAATTATAGTCGAGCCCGACGCGGCGTGCTGACACATAAACTGAGGAATCCGTAGAATAAACATATCGACGCTTTTAGGGAGTTCAATGGCTTTTGCGGAAAAATACGACGTGGTGGTAATCGGCGCGGGACACGCCGGGTGCGAGGCGGCCTTGGCGGCCTCGCGCATGGGCATGAAGACGGCGCTCATCACCATGAATATGGACCTGATAGCCCAAATGAGCTGCAACCCGGCTGTCGGCGGCGTGGCAAAAGGGCACCTGGTTCGTGAAGTTGACGCTCTCGGCGGCGTGATGGGCGAAGTGGCTGACGCGGTGGGGATTCAGTTTCGTCTGCTGAACGCCTCGCGCGGGCCGGCGGTGTGGAGTCCGCGTGCCCAGTGCGACAAGCAACTCTATCGTGTGAAGATGCGCGAGGTGCTCGAAAGTCAGCCCGGTCTGCATATCCGGCAGGCTGAAGTGGTGGGGCTGATTGTCGAAGACAATGAGCAGAGGACAATGAGCGGCGGTCAGCGTCGGGTTTCGGGATTGAAGCTGCGCGATGGTCGCCAACTGTTGGCCGGGGCCACCATCATCACCACGGGCACGTTTCTGAACGGGCTAATCCACTGCGGAGAAGAGAGTTATCCTGCTGGGCGCAGCGGTGAACCAGCCTCTGTTCTGCTGGGCGAGGCGCTGCGTGCGCTGGGATTGCGGACCTGCCGGCTCAAGACCGGCACGCCGCCGCGGCTCGACGGCCGCACCATACGTTGGGAAGCCTTCGAGGAGCAGGCGGGCGACGCGGACCCCACACCCTTCAGCTTCAGAACCAAGAGAATTGTGCAGCCGCAGATCAGTTGCCACATCGCCTTCACCACGCCGGAGACTCTCCGCTTGATTCGCGAAAATGTGCATCGCTCGGCAATGTATTCCGGGCAGATTGCGGGCATCGGGCCGCGCTATTGTCCGTCCATTGAGGACAAGATCGTCAAGTTTCCCGACAAGACGCAGCACCAGTTCTTTCTGGAGCCGGAGGGGCTGAACACTCACGAGGTCTATGTCAACGGCATGTCCACCTCGCTGCCCATGGCTGTGCAGTGGGAGATTGTGCGCTCCATTCCAGGGCTGGAGGCGGCCGAAATGCTGCGTCCCGGTTATGCCATCGAGTATGACAGCGTGGACGCGACCGAACTGGATCGCGCACTACGCGTCAAGAGCATCGAAGGCCTATACCTGGCCGGGCAGATTAACGGCACCAGCGGCTACGAAGAGGCTGCTGGCCAGGGAATCATGGCCGGCATCAACGCCGCGCTCTGGCTCAAGGGCGATCCGCCTTTTACCATGGATCGGAGCGAGGGCTACATCGGCGTTCTGATTGACGACCTGATCTCCAAAGGAATCAACGAACCCTACCGAATGTTCACCTCGCGCGCCGAATTCCGCCTGCATCTGCGCATCGACAACGCTGACCGGCGTCTGACCCCTTACGGCCGCAGGCTCGGACTGATTGATGATTCGGCCTGGGCGGAGTTTGAACAAAAACAAACGAGAATGATGGCGTTTGAAAAGCTGCTCACCACACGCAAGGTTGATCCCGCCAGGTTGTCTGCCGCAGGCCTCGGTGAGCTGACTGCGACTGCCGGCCTGACCTGGGCGCAGCTGCTCAAGCGGCCCGAAGTCACAATCGAGCCGGTGATTGGAGCGCTTCGTGAAGACCTTGAAGTCGAACCGCTTCTAAAGGAGATGGCAGCTACTATCCGCCCTGACTGCGGAGAAAGCGCCAAAGCGGAAGCCATCGTCTTGCGCAGCAGCCTGCGCAATGAAGCTCGCGCCGTGGAGACCGAGATCAAGTTTGCCGGCTACCTGGAGCAGCAGAAGAAATCCATCGCCAAGCTGAAGGCCGCCGAGGCCGTTACGATTCCGGGGTGGCTTGAGTACGGCATCATCAGCGGACTTTCGCGGGAGATGCGCGAGAAGCTGGAGCGGGTGCGCCCCGGCACCATAGGCCAGGCCAGCCGCATCTCCGGCGTAACGCCGGCCGCGCTCAGCCTGGTGCATGTGTCGATTCGACTGCAGGGAGCACGCCGTCCGGCGGCGCAGCAAGCTGGCGCCGTGGCCGAAAGCGCGGAGGGCAATTGCTACTGAGTGCCCTTATCGCTCTTGCCTAAAAACGGAATGTGGAAAGGCATCTCGTCTTGGGAAGGCTTTTTGTGCTGCTTACCACCGACATCCAGTGGGAGCTTGGTGCGCTGCGAGTTGATGCACACCCAGCCGCCGTGAGTCTTTTCGAAGACATGGGTGAAGACACCCTTTTCGTCCACTTCGCCTGACCCGGCTTTGTGATGCAGCACGTAAGTGCCGTTAGCCACCGCGATGTCGCCCACCGCGCGCACCGCAATCACCTTCTGATCGAGATGGAGGGTTTTGTCTTCGAGGGTAATCAGTTGGGCCAGTTGCTGGTTGCGGGTGGTGATGTCGCCGCCGGCTGAAACATCCACGAACAAGGGAGAGAGCACCAGTTCCAAGCCATACTGATCGCGCATGTTGATGGCGGTGGACCAGGAGTCTTCAATCTTCTGGAACTCGTGTATCTGCGGGCTTTCGGCCGAGGTTGCGGCAGATTGGGGCGCGGTCGCAGCCGGCGTCGAAGCCGGATTCTGGGCCACAACAAAGCAGCAAGAAAGCAGGAAGACAGAAAAAACAGCCACGAGACGGGTCATAAGCACCATGAACTCCAGCCAAACAGTTGTGAGAGATCAGGGGTCAGTTGCCGTGAATCCGGCCACCTTGGGGGGAGGCCTGTTCCCTGTTCCCTATGCCCTTTCATTCGATGATAGCTCTTGGACTCGGCCTAAAGGACTTGGGGAGCACCAAAACAGTGAAAATCACTGAACCTTAGCACAGCGTCTGGAGCCGCTCAGGTTCGTGAAGTGTAACCAGCGAGTCCTCAATCGAGATCCAGCCCTCCTTGCGGAACTGGCCCAGGGTGCGGGTGACGGTTTCGCGGGTGGTGCAGGCCATGGAGGCCATCTCTTCGTGAGTCAGCAGCAGTGGGAAGCGGAAGCCGCCGCCATCCAGGTGCTCGCCGATCTGGTGGGCCAGTTCAAGGAGCAAACGCCCCAGGCGGGCGGCCACGGTCTCGGCCAAGGCTATGCGGCAGGCGTCTTGCAGGGCAAAGCGGTACTCCTGACAGATGCACTGAACGGCGCGCATCTGGGCCTCTTTGTGAGTTCGCAGAAAGACGAGAAACCGGTCGCGCTCCACGGGACGGAGCTGCGCGGCGGTCAATGATTCGGCTGAAACCTCGTAGACGCCATGCGAAAGAACCGCGTACAAGCCCAGCATTGAACCCGGCCCCGCCACGCGTACGATCATTTGTTTATCTTGAAGGCGTCCGGCGGTGAGCTTGAGATAGCCGCCGCAAATCAGGTAGAGACAACGCGCATCTTCGCCCTGTGTGAAAAGCGGGGCCTGGGCAGGAAGCGCGATGGTGCTGGTGGCAAGTTCAAGATCCGCCAGCACGGCGCTGCCCAGCGAGCAGAACCAGCCCGGGCGACGATTTGAGCAGGCCGCGCATCCCACCGGAACCTGGCGGGCGATGTGCTTTTGCCGTCCTTGTACTGTAGCCGAAATCTCTGTGTGCGCCATGGCCTTGCCCCGTCTGCCGCTGGTTCGATCTCTCCAGCTCGGCCCTTGAATCGAACCCTCCACGCAGAGGGAAAGCCGATCCCGAGGTGAAAACTACCCTGGCCTCCCTGGGGGAAGAGACACATATCTTATAGAGAGTCTGCCGCAGCCGTCGCGCTAATGATGTGACGGTCCTCACGCATATGACCGAGCTCGGAAAATGTGATCTAGACTCGGCACCTAGCCTTCAAGACCATGAATTGTTCTGTTCCGGATGTCGATAGAGCGCCAGACGCCAATTGTGAAATTCCTTGACGGCCGAAGGGCCTAAAGCAGTAAACTGTGGCGCTGCTCCGTCTGCGAGGGGGCCAAGTGTCCGATTTTGCTCAGCGGAAAGGCCATATTCATGTTCTGCTTACGCGAGGAGAGTTCCGTTGCATCCTTGCATTTCTGGTTTCAGGGGATGGCTTTATCGTTGCCCGAACCGTTGGCACTTAATGGCCGCACCCGGAAATTCGATTGCTTCCGGTCGCCTACATCACTTAAGTTTAAGAGATTCAACCCCTGGAACCCCACGTTAACGAACGTGACGGACATCACCGAAAGCCCTTGTGAGGAAGACGTAATCTCTCGGTCATGAGTGATGCTCCGCACAAAATGCAGCTTCCGCGACAGGGTGGATGAGACAGTTGCCGCCAGAGCGGCGGTCCCGAGAAGGGGCCTCTTGATTCTGAATGGATGAGCGCCGGTAAGATTGTTTGCAGAAGTAGCTATGAGAGCACATGAGGCGGTATTCAATGCATAGAAATTGGCCTGTTACGCAATTGCCGATAAGTGCGGCTCCGGGCAAGAGGCCGGGGTTGCGAGTTGGTTTCATGTTACTGCTGGGCGCAGGTATGCTGTGCGTCCCGGTGCTGGCGGCTCCCGCGCCCGGCGCCAAGCCGGCTACCGCGCAGACCAAAGACACTGCGGCCGCGGATTATGTGGGCACTGAAACCTGTGCGACCTGCCACGCAGAAGTGGCGAAAGGGTTCGCCAACAATCCTCACACCAAGCTGGCCCTTGAACACGGCAAGAATGGGGTCACCTGTGAGAATTGTCACGGAGCAGGCAAGGGACACGTTGAGGGCGGCGGCGACATAACCAAGATTTTCGACCCTGCCAAAGCTACACCCAGTGAAGTCAATGCTAATTGCCTGGGTTGCCACGCCGGCACGCACCCCAACTTTGATCGTTCGCCCCATGCCAAGGCGGGGGTTAGCTGCATCAGTTGCCACAACGTCCACAAGAGCGCCACACCGGAGTTCCTGCTGAAGGCGTCAGAGCCCACGCTCTGCTTTCAGTGCCACACTGACGTGAAGCCGGCGTTCGGTATGCCGTTCCACCATCCGGTGAACGAAGGTGTCGTCAAGTGCAACGACTGTCATGACGTTCATGGCACCTTTGGGAACAACAATGTAAGGTCTACGGCCGATCAGAATGCTATCTGCACCAAGTGCCATACGGATGTGCGCGGTCCTTTCGTGTACGAACATGCCGCGGTCAAGGCAGAGGGATGCCTGGCCTGCCACACACCGCACGGCTCGCAGAATGCGCGGCTGCTGAATATGCCGAACATCAACGGATTGTGCAACCAGTGCCATAGCCCGGTCTCGGCTGGTACGGTTCACGGAATGAGCGCAGGATCGGCAGAAATCACGCCCTGCATCAGCTGCCACACCTACATTCACGGGTCCAATATCAACGCCGCATTCCTGAGGTAATGGAGCTCGGCCACGTCATCCAGATCCATCGGGTGGCGCGGCCGGATCCTGCGACAACCTGGCACGAAGGTTAAGGATCTTTTGGGACACGAGTTCAAGATTTTCGATGTAAGCGACAATGCGTTTTTTCAAGTGAGGCTTCATATGAGGAACACAGGCTGGTTTTTCCGGCTGTTCAATCAACAGCCCGCAACCGCAATGATCCAGCGCATAGCTGGGGGCGTTGGAGTAGCCGTTTTGCTGATGATGACGGACATGGCTATCGCCCAAAATCCGACCGCGCAAGTTGCGACGCCGGATTCACAGATGTCCATTCCTGATGGGTATTCAGCCCACGGGACCGTGGACCTGGGCGGACACAAGGTCGCCATCAAGGGCAGCAACGCCATGTACGACACGCTGGTCAATATTCAGTCCGGACCGCGCGTGCTTGGCGAGACCTTTGAGATGCATGCGCTGCCAGGCAACAAGAACCCCCTGTTCGATTCGCTGAGCGCCATCGGCACCGGGTTCGGCGGCGATCCGGACAGCTACAACAAGCTGGACTTCCACAAGGGCAAGATTTACGAGTTCTCGGGGATGTTCCGCCGCGACCGCGATTATTTCGATTACGATCTGCTGGGCAACCCGAATATTCCTTCGGGGCAGTCGATTCTAATTGGAACCACGGCCGCGCCCGTTGGCTCGCTACCCTGGCCGCAGGTCAAGCAATCGCCGGTGATGTTCAATGCGGTGCGCCGGATGACGGACACCGACCTCACCCTCTTTCCGCTTTCGAAGTTGACCCTTCGTGTGGGATACTCGCAGAGCATCATGCAGGGACCGTCTCTGAGCCCCAGCGGATATCAGTTCGCCACGGGAGATGCCATTCTCTCGGAGTTCCAGCGCAACAGCACCGATGATTTCACGGGAGCGGTCGACTGGAAGCCAATCGCGGGCACCAAGCTGACTTTTGAAGAGGAAATCGACCACTACAAGGCGGACTCTTACTTCACGCTCGCCCCCAGCGACTTCATCGTGCAGGAGGGGGATGGAACTAAAGTGGCGCTGAACAACTTTGACAGCTTGACGCCTCTTAAGGATACTTGCGACACATACGCTTTGGGAGCAAATGCGGTTTTATCGCCGGCGCAACCCGGTGGCCTGCCCGTCATCAGCCCGTTCTGCAACGCTGTATCTAGCTACTCGCGCACGCAACCGACCCGCGTTCTCTATCCCACGGAGACTTTCCGGCTGCAGAGCACGAGCATCAAGAACATCAGCATGAACGGTGATTTGCGCTATACCAAAGCAAACATGAAACTGCCCAACTACTCCGACAGCTACCAGGGTCTAAGTGAGACGGCCGTGAAAGGCCCGCCGGCGGGCTATTATGGCGTCCGCTCGGCTACGTATACGGCTGCCGCGAACGCACAGCGCGACGTCGTAGCTTTCGACTATGGCATCACCTGGCAGGCGACGAAGACCGTTAGTCTCTCCGATCAGATTAACTTCTCCAACGTCCACCAGCCGGGAACCACCACCATGACGGCTTTGACCTCGCAGACGACGCCCACCGATACGGCGGCGTCCTTTGGCAATGCAGGTATCAACTACACAGGCACGCTGATTCCGATTTACGCCGCTCCCGGAGCTTCCACTTTTGAAGGCAGCGGTACTGTCGGTGTCGCCTCGCCCGACTACTTTGGCCAGAAGTTCTTGACCAATAACCTGACTGCGACCTGGGACGCCACGTCTCGCGCCACGCTCTCGGCCACTTATCGCTACGGCACGCATTCAATTGTTCAAGGCGCTGCCACTGGCGCGGCCAGCTCCGTGATTACCATTAACGAAGACGGTGGAATCTTCAACGTCGCATTGCGTCCCGCTAACAATTGGGATGTCAACGGCACAGCCGAGATTCTCTACTTTGACAACGCATTCACCCCGGTTGGTCCGAGGCAATCGCGGCACTACAGGGCGCACACGATGTACAAACCAAGGCCTTGGGCGACGCTGTCTGGCGCGTTCAACGACCTGGAACGGCACAACAACACAAACAACAATCAGGCCGTTGTGGCGTTGTTCACTCTTCCTTCAGCAACTCCAGCTCCAAACGGAACCGCGTCAACCGGTACCCCGTTCGAAGGCCCGCTCCAGCATGAGGATCACAGCAGGGTTTACAGTCTGGGCGCGGTGCTGGCGCCAAACGAGCACTATGGGCTCGATTTCGATTACGCCTATAGCGACGTGTATGCATCTACCAACATCTGCTACCTAAATGGCGCCACGGCCACAGTACCCGGAGCAGTGCAAAGTGCCACCAGTACCGTATGCCCATACGTATACGGAAGAGGCGCTACGGGCATTACGGAGGTCAATGACTCCGCGCTCTCGGATTGGTTCGGCAGGGACTTCTCGGATGCTCCCACCCAGTCCGGTTCGGTAGCAGTTGCGCTCTCTCCCATTGACAAGCTCCACTCCAACATCGGTTATCGCATCAGCTCAGTGAACGGTACTCGGTTCTTCAACGATGCCCGCGATGTCAATGGATCGCTGGTATCGGCCTATCAGACTCCCTTTGTCAATCTTGCATGGACGGTTCATACCGGATTGGTCTTGAAAGCGGAATACAACTACTTCAACTACGGCGAGGGCGGTCCTTCCGGATCGCAGTACTGCAGCACGTCCACGGGCTATGCGGTGACGGCAGGCCAAACGACGCCGGGAACCCCGCCGACAGTTGTTCCATGTACCTCACTAACCGCTCCAACCGGCCTCACCGAATCACCAGCCGGTGCGACCGCACCCAGAGACTTCCATGCAAATAACCTGACCTTCGGTATTCATTTCGCGTTCTGATTCCGAGTGTTGATCGACTAAGGCGCAACCGGCGCAGTTCCCTTGATGCAAGGGGGTTGCGCCGATTGTGCGAGATGCCATCTTGTTGAAGTTTCGCTGGCCGTTCCAGCGCTAACGCCGGCCGCCGGAGTTAAAGTAGAAGTAAGCAAGCACTCGGCAGGGGATTCTCCCGCGCGACCCGCCGACAGAATATCAAGGAGATCTGCAATGACAAAGATGAACCGTTTCCTGTTGGTGTTGGCCGCAGTAGTGTGTTTGGCTGGCGCCGTGAGCTCCGCCCAATCCGGCGGCGAAGCAACCTACAAAGCTAAGTGCGCAATGTGCCATGGAGCCACGGGCGTCCCCAGCGCGGGGATGGCCAAGGCGATGGGCATCTTGCCCGTCTCCGATCCGGCTATCAAGAAGCTGACCGCGGCCGAGATGTTTACTGCCGTTAAGAACGGCAAAGGCAAGATGAAGCCCATTGCCGGGCTCACCGACGCGCAGATCAAGGACGCTGTGGCTTACTATCGCGGCTTGAAGTAAGGTTACAATCGGAACGAAAGGTCAAGACAAGGCCCGCCATCCTCGGCGGGCCGTCCATTTGAGAGTGGAGGCAAAGTGCCAGTGTTTCAGAAATTCCGCGAGAGTTGGGTGCGTCCGGCGCTGTTCTTCGGCAACAATCCCATCAGCCTGGCCGGCGGAGCCATCACCACAGCCTCCGGCGTGACCATGGTCGCCTATTGGCTGGTGGAGATCTTTGGCCGCTCCAATGACAACCCTTACCTGGGCATCATCTTCTTCCTGCTTCTGCCGGGTGTGTTCATAGCTGGACTGGCGCTGATCCCCATAGGCGTGTGGGTGCGCCGCAGAAAGCTGCAAAAGGCCGGGCAGATTCCGGCCGAATTTCCCAAAATCGATTTGAACGACCGAATCTTCCGCCATGGGCTGGATATCGTTCTGGTGGCTACCATCATCAATCTGCTGGTGGTCTCAGTCGCCAGTTATCGCGGTGCAGCCTATATGGATTCGCCACAGTTCTGCGGCCAGTCCTGCCACGTGATGCACCCGGAGTACACGGCCTACAAGATCTCTGCGCACTCGCATGTGGATTGTGTAGCCTGCCACATCGGCTCAGGCGCGGCTTCGTACTTTGCCGCGAAGGTGAACGGCAGCAAGCAGCTTCTTGAGGTCACATTCGATCGTTATCCCACGCCGATTCCTTCGCCGGTCGAGAGCCTGCGCCCGGCGCGCTACATCTGCGAGGGCTGCCACACGCCGGCCCGGTTCGTTGGCGAAAAGCTGCTGGTGAAGTCGAGCTTTGCCGACGACGAAAAGAATACCGAGACCCAGACTGTGGTCGTGCTGCACCTTGGCGGTCTCGATGGACTCTCGCATCTCACCGGAATTCACGGCGTTCACCTCGGCCACATCGAGTACATCGCTACCGATCCTACGCGAACCGCCATACCTTGGGTGCAGAAGCGGAACGCCGACGGCTCAGAGACGGTCTATGCCGCGTCCGCGCTGAATGGCGCAACTCCCAAAGGCGAGCGGCGATTGATGGATTGCATAGACTGCCACAATCGCGCGGCGCACACCTTTGTGACTGCGGAGGAAGCCCTCAATCAGGCTATGGCCGACGGCCCAGTGAGTCCGGAGCTGCCCTGGATTCACAAAGAAGGGTTGGTGCTGCTGAAGGCCACTTACGCCAGCCAGGACGAGGCGCGCACGAAGATTCCCGCGCAGCTTGAAGCTTTCTATCGCTCCGAGCATCCCGAGGTGCTAACCACCAAGGCGGCGCTGGTCAAATCCGCGGGCAACCAACTCGTGACCCTCTACAACCAGAATGTCTTTCCCTATATGAAGGTAACGTGGGGAACGCATCCCAACCACATCGGACACATGAGCTATCCAGGCTGCTTCCGCTGCCACGATGGCGATCACGCTGCCAAGGATGGTTCGGCCATTCCTCAGGATTGCGCGGTCTGCCACAACCTTCTGGCCGTGGACGAATCCAAGCCCAAAGTCCTCTCCGATCTCGGCATTCAATAACAGCGCAACCCAGGATCCGGTCAGCGTTCGGCAGTGCCTATAGCGCAAAGAATCGCACGGCGCCGAGCGCGACCGCCCAAAGCAAAATTTGCACTCCGAGCGTAGGCAACTTTTGCTTAAGCGAGTGTGAACCTACTACTAAGAACGCGAAGATAATCGGCAGCTGTGTGACCATCAGGATCTGGAAAATATGAGCCTGCCAGCCTTCATCGGCCTGCGGGTGGAGCCTGAATTCAATGGCGCCTTCGATGACGAGCGCTAAGGAAATCAGCGACATCACAATCGGAGCAATACCGCAGAACCGGATCAACTTGCTCGACCAAATCATCGGACTGTCCCCCTTTGGGATGACCGGAATCTCCCTGTAGCTGAGACTTTGTGTCTCGCGTTCCCATTCTCGTGCCAGTCTACCTCGTTTCCCAGCAGACTGCTTTCCGTTCCCCCACAGGGTACGGACCCCAACCCCGATGTGGTAGGCTGGCTTGTCAGTTTGAAGGAGCCAGATATCTCATGTCTTCCAGCCATCCTTTCCATTTCAATCTTGTAGTCGCGGCCCATGCCGCCATGATCGAGCACGGTTTCCAGCCCGATTTTCCCGCCGGAACCGACAAGGAACTGGGCGCAATTCAGGCCCATCCCGAGCCTCCTGCCGTAGCCGGAATTCAGGACCTGCGCGGCTTGCTCTGGTCGTCCATCGACAATGACACCTCCAAAGATTTGGACCAGATCGAGTGGGCCGAGTCGCTGTCCGATGGCCGCACCCGCGTGCTCATCGGCGTGGCTGACGTTGACGCTCGCATCGCGAAAGGCACCGTTATCGATGGCCACGCCAAAAGCGAAACCACCTCGGTCTACACCGGCGTCAAAGTCTTTCCCATGCTGCCTGCCGAGCTCTCCGAGGGCATCACCTCGCTCAATGAGAACGAGGATCGCGTGGCGCTGGTTATCGAGTATGCAGTCGACAAGGCGGGAACGGCCACCGACGGCAAGGCCTATCGAGCATTAGTCCACAATCGCGCACAATTGGCCTACAACAGCGTGGGAGCGTGGCTAGAGGGCAAAGGTCCTGCGCCGGCCAAGGTTGCCGCCAGCGCTGATCTGGCCGCGCAGCTCAAGCTTCAGGACGCGGCCGCTCAGCGCATGGTCGATGGGCGTTTCCAGCACGGAGCGCTTGATCTGGAAACCATCGAGACTCGTCCCGTGATGCTGGCCGATCAGGCAGTCGAAATTGCGCGCTTGCAAAAGAACCGCGCCACCTCGCTCATCGAAGAATTCATGGTGGCGGCCAACGGCGTCATCGCGCGTACCTTCGAGCAAGCCGGCGTGGCCTCCATTCGCCGCATCGTCCGCACACCCAAGCGTTGGGACCGTATCGTCGAGCTAGCCCAGGGCCTCGGCACAACTCTGCCCGCCGAACCCGACTCGAAGGCTCTGAATGATTTTCTCTTGGCGCAGAAGCAGAGGGACCCCGACCACTTTCCCGACCTCTCGCTGGCCACGGTCAAGCTGATGGGTCCCGGCGAGTACGTGCTCGTCAAGCCGAACGAGGTTTCTCCCGGCCACTTCGGCCTCGCCGTGCAGGACTACACCCACTCCACTGCGCCCAACCGCCGCTTCCCCGATATGGTGACGCAGCGGCTCATGAAGGCCTGGCTTGCCAAGGCGCCTCAGCCTTACTCTGCCGACGACCTCAACGCTATTGCCGTCCGCTGCACGCTGATGGAAGACAACGCCCGCAAGGTGGAGCGCGAAATGCAGAAGCGCATCGCCGCCGTCGTGCTGCACCCGCGCATCGGCCAGAGCTTTCCCGCCATCGTCACCGGCGTCAACAACTACGGCACCTTCGTCCGCACCCTCGACCCGCATGTGGATGGCATGGTTGTCCAGGGCGGCAAGGGCCTCGACGTAGGCGACAGGGTTACGGTAAAACTGATCAACACCGATCCCCAGAGGGGCTTCATCGACTTCGTCGTGTGAGGATTTAGGCTTCGCCGACGGTACTGGTATGCGCCATTCACAAATGATCTGATTATGGATGAAACCGAATTTCGACGCTTGCTGGTCCTTGGCCTTGGCCGAGTGATTCTGTATGCCCGCGAGCATGACGTTTGCGCCTTCAGAGATTTGATCCTTGATGCCTGCATTAACTGCTATGCAATCGATCCTCAGTCCGAGGGCACTCGAGCTGATTTCATGTTGGATTTGGTGAACGTGCTGCCGGACAGCGAGTTTTTTCGAGAAGGGGTCTTGAACTCCTTGGCGAACTGCGGCGACGATTGGCACGCTAAACAGCGGTTTCGACTTGTGACATGCCTGGCTCAAAGAGGGGATGAGCAAGCAAAGCGTCTAATGTATGAAAGCTTTGTTCCCGGCCAAAAGATGGGCGACGGGATTGCCATCGATTTTATGAATTTGGATGGAATAGAAGGGTTTCTGTTTGCTGTTGAAAAGCTAGGAAAGCTTTTATCAGACAATCCAAAACATGCTGATTTGGGTTGGCTCATGAGTGCTGCGACCGAATATCTCGGTGAGCAAGAGGCATGGGATGTTCTGCGTGGAGAGGCGGCGCGGAATCCATTCGTGCAAGTCTATCTGTCCGCAGTCGAGATGTTTAATGTTAAAACCGAAAACAATGCTGAAACAAAGTCGACCAAAAGCGAATCCTACGATCAACTCAAGACAAGACTCCCAATGAAGTGGACCGGGAGTCTAGGATTCTGGGGCAAGCGTGCGTCGGACGATGATCTGTTGCAAGCTGCACAAGGATTGAGAATTGCAACCGATGTTGAAATGCAACGATCGCATCTTGCAATCTTCAGAAGACGACGTTTTCCGCTCGATCACAACATTCTGTTTCGATTCGCCGATTCGTCAAACGAGCAGATTCAATGGGCGGCGTTGAATGCACTTGCACAGATCACCGATCCCGCTGTGCGGACTCTCGCAATTGACCTGGTTCAAACCAAAGCAAGATGGCGAGGACTTGCAATTGATCTTCTGAAGCTGAACTATCAACCAGGCGACCATGAAATTATCCTTGATTGGTTCAAGACAGAAGAAGATATGGAGACTCTTCACACAGAGAGCAGAGGCCTCCTTGCTTTCTGGAAAGCAAATCCTTCGGAGGAACTCCATAATCGGATGCTTCTCGACTTATATGAGAAATGTCCGTGCTCACTTTGCCGGGAAGATGCCGTATCGACGCTCCTTGAACGGAACGCCTTACCTGAGCACCTACGGACAGAATGTAGATGGGACGCAAATGAAGATATCCGAGAGCTGATTAACACAGATGAGTCGGAATCCAAACTTCGCCAGTAAGACTGTGCCGTAGAACAGAGCGACTTCGTCTTTACATCGAGCGCACATAAATGTACACTGATTGTAAGCACAGACGGAGGGTGAGATCGATGGGAACCGTGACCGCTGGACAAAGCCGCTTGCGCGCGGAGAACATCAATCTTCGCGCCAGCCGCAGCCAGAAGGCGCTGATTGACCGCGCTGCCGAGGCGCAGGGCCGCAACCGCTCCGATTTCATGCTGGATGTGGCCTGCCGTGCGGCGGAATCCGTCCTGCTCGACCAGCGCTATTTCAATCTGGACAAAGAGCAGTTCCGGCGTTTCACCGCCCTGCTCGACGCTCCGCCCAAAAGCAATCCTCGGCTGACTCGTTTGCTCAGGACGAAGGCGCCGTGGGAGAAGTAGCCGGCATTACCGCTCCAGAAAAGTTGACGGCTGCTCACGATCTCTCGCAATTTCAATGCGGCGAGCCGGAACTCGACGACTGGCTCAGGCGCAAAGCGCTTCACAATGAGAAATGCGGCGCATCCCGGAGCTACGTTGTCCGCTCGGGGCGTCGGGTTGTGGGCTACTACGCCTTGGCCGCGGGCGCCGTGGCGCACACGAGCGCGCCTGGCCGCGTAAAACGGAATATGCCCAACCCCGTGCCGGTGATGGTGATCGGACGCTTGGCTATCGACTCACGTTTTCAGGGACGCGGCATCGGATCGGCGCTTCTGCGGGACGCCGTGTTGAGAACCGTGTGGGCCGCTGAAATCGCTGGAATTCGCGCGATTCTCGTCCACGCAATCAGTGAGAACGCGAAGCGATTTTACGTGAAATCGGGGTTCATCGCCGCACCTGTCGATCCCATGACCCTGATGATCTCCGTGACAGACGCGGCTAACGCTCTTCGCGAAACTCTTTGAGTTTGATTGCATCTCTCCAGCGCAAATGCTAACCAACAGCATCCGCGAATTATCCGTCGTCGCGCGGAAACCATCCTTGCAGAGAAAAAACGCGGGAAGGATTGCTCCTTCCCGCGTCAAGTGTTGCAGAGTAATTCAGGCCTAGACCAGACCCTGATCCAGCATCGCGTCCGCGACCTTCAGGAAGCCGGCGATATTGGCGCCATTCACGAGGTTGCCCGGCGTGCCATACTTCTTGGCCGTTTCGTAGCAATTCTCATGGACGGCGATCATGATCTTGTGCAAGCGAGCGTCGACTTCTTCGCGCGACCACGACAGGCGCATGCTGTCCTGCGTCATTTCCAATCCGGAAGTGGCAACGCCGCCTGCATTGGAGGCCTTGGCCGGCCCGTAGAGGACCTTCGCGTCGATGAACGCCTTCGTCGCTTCCAGCGAGCTCGGCATATTCGAGCCTTCGCAGACCAGCTTCACGCCGTTCTTCAGCAGATTGAACGCATCCCTCGCGTTGATCTCGTTTTGAGTGGCGCTCGGGAACGCACAATCCGCCTTGATGTCCCACAGCGGGTTGTAGTCAAGCTTGCGGTTGATGGGCGTGTAGATTGCGTTCTTGTATTTGTCGGCGTACTCCTTGATGCGGCCGCGGCGATTGTTCTTCAGATCAAGAACATAGGCCAGCTTTTCGCGGTCAACTCCGTCGGCGTCGTAGATGAAGCCGTCGGAATCGGACAGTGTGACCGTCTTCGCGCCCAGGTCAAGCAGCTTCTCGACCGTGTATTGCGAGACGTTGCCGCTGCCGGAAACCAGGCAAACCTTGCCTTCCAGCGAGTCTTTCCGCGTCTTCAGCATCTCGTCGGCAAAGTACACGCAGCCGTAGCCCGTGGCTTCGGGACGAATCAATGAGCCACCCCATCCCAAGCCCTTGCCGGTCAAAACGCCAGTGAACTCATTGCGCAGGCGCTTGTATTGTCCAAACAGATAGCCAATCTCGCGTCCGCCCACGCCGATGTCGCCGGCCGGGATGTCCGTGTCAGGACCGATGTGGCGCTCCAGTTCGCACATGAAGCTCTGGCAGAAACGCATGACTTCGTTGTCGCTCTTGCCTTTGGGATCGAAATCTGATCCGCCCTTGCCGCCGCCCATAGGCAGCGTGGTCAGCGAGTTCTTGAACACCTGCTCAAACGCCAGGAACTTCAGAATGCCCAGGTTGACCGAGGGGTGCAAACGCAGTCCGCCTTTGTACGGGCCGATGGCGCTGTTCATTTCAATGCGGAAGCCGCGATTGACTTGCACTTCGCCCTTGTCGTCGAACCAGGGTACGCGGAACATGATCACTCGTTCCGGCTCGGTGATGCGTTCCAGGATCTTCTCTTTCTGGTACCGGGGGTGGCGTTCCAGCACGGGCTTCAGGGAATCCACCACTTCATGAACGGTCTGGTGAAATTCCGGCTCGCATGGGTTCTTGGTTTTAACTAGATTGAGAATGTGATTTACGTACTCTGCTGCATTGCTCGTAAGCGGTTCCATAACAGCACTCATAAATGTTTCCTCCAAATTCCAGGCTCTGAACTAGTTAACAAACAGCGCGCTGCAACAACTGCGGCAGCGACGATTAAGTGCTTTGGGTAACGGCGAAGCCGTGATTGATGTCACCGGATTTCGGGATGGATGAGCACAAGTCAACAGTCATGGAACACGATGCACGTGACCACGTTTGCTGCTGGATCAGAATCCTCCAACGCAACGATGCAGTCCTAATCCGCGTCGTTCGTTGTGCTCATCTTCTTTCTTCCTCCTCTGGCCGAGTCAGCCAGCAAAGCGTTTTCCCGCGAGATCAAAGTTTCAACCGGCAATGATTCCCGCCAGAGAACCATGGTCCTGCTCTTGTTTCGTCCGCGCTTTGTAAACCGGCGTCAGCCAATTCAAATAAGTCTTCAAATGTCCACGCGTCGCATCGAAGTACAACTGTTGCACCTCGCGCGTAATCGCGCCTATTTTTCCATCTTTCACTAGCCGATGATCGACCTGCGTCACGGGCGAGATCCCCACCGCCGTGCCGGTGAAGAACAGTTCGTCGCAAACATATAACTCGCTGCGATCAATGGGACGCTCCACAACCTCGACGCCCAATTCCCGCTGCGCCAGCTCCATCACTGCGTCGCGCGTGATGCCCTCCAGCACGTTCTCGGTCACAGGAGGCGTGATCAACTTTCCCCTACGCGCCATGAAGATGTTGCACGACGAACCCTCGGCAACATGACCGGCGTCGTTCAAAAAGATCGCTTCGTCGAAACCGCATCGGTGGGCGTCGTCACTGGCCAGCGCGCTGTTCACGTAGGCTCCGCAGATCTTGCCCCGCGCTGGAATCGCATTGTCGTCGATCCGCCGCCAGGAACTCACTCCCGCATGAACCCCGCCTTCCTTGGCCAGATAATCGCCAAAGGGAAGCGCGATCAGCGCAAAGGCATTCTCGTCGTCGTAGCTTATGCCCACCCGCTCGGCGCTCTTGTAAGCCAGCGGCCGGACATAAACATTTGTCCGAAAATCATTCCTCCGTATTAGCTCGAGGGTTATCTCGGTCAATTCCTCGGGCGACGGCGGAACAACAATCCGCAGGAAACCGCAGTTCTGCTTCCAGCGCTCGTAGTGTTCTACGGGGCGCATCACAAACAGCTCCTGCTGCGCCTCATCCCAGTGCGCGCGAATCCCCTCGAACACTCCCGTTCCATAGTGCAGGGCATGAGTGAGAATTCCCACCTTGGCTTCGGCAAGCGGAACGTACTGCCCACCGAAATAAACAATCGCCTTCGGATCCAGCTCAGCTTGCATGGCACACCTCCCGGCATGAATCTTTGTAGAGTGCGCGGCCCCTCGCCAACGCACGCCCATTCAATTCCATCCAGCGAGGGCTCTTCACCAACCGCTTGAATGCCGCGTCGATATTTACGTCTTGCAAAACTCCGGCAATCTCCAACAGCGCGCCCAGCATTACCATGTTGCAGGCTCGCGCGTCGCCCAGCTCGTTGGCCACTTGCGTGAACGGGCACGCCAGCACATGTACGTCTTTCTGTTCGCAATCGCTGGGGTACACATCGCCGTTGTAAAGAATCCATCCCCCCGCCGGCACGCTCTTATAGAACTTCCTGAGCGAAGGCTCATTCATCGCCACGAGCACATCGGGATTCGTCACCATCGGCGAATCGATCTCATTTCTGGATAGACGCACATGGCAGTTGGACGTGCCGGAACGCATCTCAGGTCCATACGAAGGCAGCCATGAAACCTCAAGGCCGGCATCCAGTCCGGCCTCGGCCAGCACTTCGCCGAGCAGCAGAACTCCTTGTCCGCCAAAACCTGCAACGCGCACGCGAAGATCCATCTCTGCCTTTGCGTCTTTCGCAACCGGATTGCCTTTCGGCAAATCCTCATTGGCAACGCCAAGAATCTTCGGAATCCGATCAAGCGCCGGAGCAGGCTCGGGCAACTGCCGGGGCTGCGCTTCTTTGGTGCGATCCAGAATCACCTTGAGCGGGAAAATCTTTCCCAATACATCGCGCACCCAGCGTTGAGCATCCACCGGGTTCATCTTGAAGATCGTGGGGCATGGCGCCAGAACCTCGATCAGCGAAAAGCCCAATCCGCGCACCTGGTTGTCCAGCGCACGCCGCACGGCGCGCGTCGCCTGTGCAATCTGTTTGTTGTCTCCCAGGCCAACGCGCTCAATGTAGACGGGAGCGTCCAGCGTGGCCAGCATCTCGCTCATGTGCAGCGGATAGCCGTCATTCTGCGCGTTGCGCCCAAATGGAGAGGTGGCGGTCTTCTGTAGCAGCGGCGTGGTCGGCGCCATCTGTCCCCCGGTCATACTGTAGATTCCGTTGTTCACGAAGATAACCGTGATATTCTCGCCGCGATTCGCCGCATGAATAATCTCCGCGGTTCCAATCGACGACAAATCTCCGTCGCCCTGATAGCTGATCAGAATGCTCTCCGGCCTACTCCGCTTGATGGCCGTGGCGACCGCCGGCGCGCGTCCATGCGCCACCTGCACGTTGCCCACGTCGAAGTACTCGTAGGCCAGCACCGAGCAACCAACCGGGCTGATCAGAATCGTTCTGTCCTGTATGCCCAACTCGTCGATAGCCCGCGCTACCATCTTGTGCACAATTCCGTGTCCGCATCCTGGGCAATAGTGCGTCTGGTGCTGCAACTCATCCTTGCGCTCAAAGCGCGCGAAGAATGACTTCGGCCGGGCGTGTGACACTTCGTATTCAGAAACCATTTCGCTAGACATTTGTCATCCGCTCCTCTTCCAGTTGCATTTCCGACAGAATTCTTCCAGCCTGTTCCTTCACAATTTTGAGAACCTCTTCGTGTGACGGCACATTTCCGCCCACGCGGCTGAAGAACTCCACCGGACGCTCGCCGTTCACGGCGAGCCGTACATCTTCCACCATTTGTCCGTTGCTCATCTCCACCACTACGAAGACGCGCGTCTTTTTCGCCAAACGCTGAAAATTCTTGATAGGGAACGGATACAGCGTGATTGGCCGCAATACGCCCACTTTGATTCCGTTCGCGCGAGCCTCGGCTGCCACGGCCTTCAAAATCCGCGCCACAATCCCGTAGCCCACCAGCACAATCTCCGCGTCTTCGGTCTGCCACTCTTCGGCGCGCACTTCGCACTCTTCTACGCGGCGATACTTTGCCTCCAAAGCGAGCTGATGCTTCTCCAGCCCATCGTTGTCCAAGACCAGCGATGTGACGAAATTGCCGCGCGTCTCTTTCGTGCCCGCCACAGCCCAATCCGGCATTTGCGGCACGACGGCCGTCTGCGAAAACTCAACGGGCTCCATCATCTGCCCTATGAATCCATCCGCCAGCAGCACCACCGGGTTGCGATAGCGATCTGCCAGTTCAAATGCCAGCGCCGTCAAATCGGCCATCTCCTGCACGGAGTGAGGCGCCAACACGATCGTCCGGTAATTGCCGTGGCCGCCGCCCTTCACCACTTGGTGATAGTCGCCCTGCTCGGAAGAAATGTTTCCCAATCCCGGTCCGGCACGGGTAATGTCCACGATCACGCAAGGCAACTCCGCGCCCGCCAGGTAGCTCATGCCTTCCTGCATCAGGCTGATCCCCGGACCACTAGACGACGTCATTACCCGCACACCCGCCGACGCCGCGCCGTATAGCATATTGATCGACGCGACTTCGCTCTCTGCTTGCAAAAACACTCCGCCTGCCGGCGGCATGTAGAGCGCCGCTGCCTCGGTAATCTCAGTCGCAGGCGTGATGGGATATCCATAGAAAGCGCGACATCCTGCAAGAATCGCGCTCTTCACAACCGCTTCGTTGCCCTTCATCAGTTGCTTGCGCATGAACTTGCCCCCACAATGCCTTTATCAATGACGTGTCCGGGATTGACCGGCTGATGCGCGAGTTTCAAAATCGTAATCGCTCCGGGTTCGGGGCACACCATAAAGCAGATTCCGCACCCCGTGCAGCCCGAGCCTGCATACGTTGCCGTGCGATAGCCGTAGTGATTCAACCGTTCGCTCAGCGAAATCACCTTCGGTGGACACGCCTCCGCGCAGAGACCGCATCCCTTGCACTCATCCATATCCACCCGCAGCTTGCCACGGTCCTTCTTTTCCATATCCATCACTTCCACCCCTCCCCGGCTGGCCATAAGCCCTTAGGCATAAACGACCGCCGCCGTTTGACGCTCCAAATAATGAGAGCGCACTGCAAAATCCTCCAACTCGTCTCTGAATCGCGGATCGGCAATGGCGATCAGCGCCACTGCGCGCTCGCGCAGTGTCTTTCCGTGCAAGTACGCAACGCCATGCTCGGTCACCACATAATGCACATCGCCGCGCGATGTCACCACGCCTGATCCCGGCTCCAGCATGGGCGCAATCCGAGAGATTGTGCCGCCCCGTGCTGTCGAAAGCAACGCGATAATCGGCACTCCACCCTTGGAGCGCGCTGCTCCTCGGATAAAATCCACTTGTCCGCCAAAGCCGCTGTATGGCTTTGTCCCAAGCGAGTCAGCACACACCTGGCCCGTCAAGTCCACTTGCAGCGCCGAGTTGATAGCGACCATCCTGTCGTTCTGCGCCACTACAAACGGATCGTTGGTGTAACAGATCGGACGGAACTCGAAGGCCGGATTGTCATCGATAAAGTCGATCAGCCTCTGCGATCCGAGCGCAATCGAAATCACTGCCTTGCCACGGTGCAGCGTCTTGCGCTTGCCGTTGATTACGCCAGACTCCATCAGATCAATTACGCCGTCCCCGACCAGCTCACTGTGAATTCCCAGGTCGCGCTTGTCTCCCAGACAGGCCAACACCGCGTCGGGTATTCCGCCGATCCCGGTCTGAAGTGTTGCTCCGTCGGGAATCAGCGAGGCCACATTCTCCGCCACGCGACGGTGCAATTCGGTGAACGGCTCGGGATGCAATTCCAAAAGCGAATGCGATGTTTCAACGATCGTCGAGATGCGGCCCACATGAATAGCCGTCTCCCCATGCGTGCGCGGCATCTGCTCATTCACTTCGGCAATCACCGTCTTCGCCCAGCAAATCGCATTCAGGGTGCATCCCACTTCCGCTCCCAGGGTCACGTATCCGTGGTCATCCGGCGGCGACACCTGTATCAGAACTACGTCCAGAGGTAGATTGCCGCTCGAAAACAAACCTTCAATGTCGCTGAGGAAGATGGGCGTGTAGTCGGCGCGTCCCGAAATCACCGCCTCGCGCACGTTCTCGCCCATGAACATTGCGCGATGGCGAAATATTCCTGCGTACTCTGGCCGGGTATATTCGGCGCCGTCCAGAGTCTTCATATGAACGATCTCTACGTTGCGCAATTCGCCGGCTCGCGCCACCAGAGCATTCAGCAGTATCGCCGGCGTGGCGCAATTGGAATGGACCCATACACGGTCGCCAGAGCGGACTGCCTTCAGCGCCTCAGAGGCGTCCACGCATTTATTCCGATACTCTTCGCGCCAGTTCATTTACGACTCCCTCGGTACTCGCGTTCGCATCGGCTGTTCATTTTGTTTCCTTCATTTCTGCCGCTCGCTGCCAATCAGCATCTCAGCCTTGCATTCTCACTCTCAAGACCGCTTTGACTACCTCTGTAAATGTGCCTCCTCAAAACCCAAATGATTCTCCGCTTTGCAAAGATAAGCGGCTGTGATGAGTGTCACTATCCTATTACTTAGTGAGGGCGAAATACCACCCAAATAAGCGCGCTTTCCGAACGTAAAGTTTTGTCTATCCAAAAAGTAAGAGTGTTAACTTTAGGTACCTGCAAAGTTATCTAAGTGTTGTTGCCTTCGAAAAGAAAAAAAGGAATAAAGAAAAAACTTAGCATCCAAATAACCTGCTTAGAATCATACGTATACACAGTAAGTCTGTCGTCGATTGCTGGTAACTCTCGGCATGACTTAAGTGCCGAAAATTAAAACTTGTGAATGTCTGAATGCAGTCCACATCGGGCTAACAATTGTAATGATCCGAAGGTAGAAAGCCACCGTCTGATATCACTCGCGCACAACAGATTGCATAAGTGCAATTTGCTTCCATTGCTCCTTGCATTTTCATGCGCCGCGATGATTCTCACGTAGGAAACTTTCGCACTGTCCTTGTATTCTGAGGACAACTGGATTCTAATTTCGCTCGGATGAAAACACTCGTCCATTCCGTCGCGGTTTGCCAGACGTCCGGCTCGCAGCACGGCTCTCACGCCGCTCTGATGCTTGCAGGCTTCAACGCCGTCATCGGCCAGGTCGTTCTGATGCGCGAACTGATGGTCGTCTTCAGCGGCAATGAGATTTCGTTGGGCGTCATGCTCGCTACCTGGCTCTTCTGGACCGCTGCGGGCAGCCTGCTGTGCAGCGGTTTTGCGTTGGGCCAGTGCAATCCGCGCCGCGCTGTGGCCGTGCTTGAATCTTTTCTCGGCGTCAGCTTGCCGCTGACCATCTGGGCACTGAGCTCGAGCAAGAGCCTCTTCCAAACGGTGCCGGGCGAGTTGGTTGGCCCTGCCCCCGTGCTGCTTGCATCGCTGGGTTGCATGAGCATCTTTTGCATTGTTGCCGGCGCGTTGTTTGTCGCCGCGGCGCGCATGTACGGCCATGAGCGCGCTATCGACACGCGAAGCGCCGTCAGCGCGGCTTACCTTCTGGAGGCGGCCGGCTCCGCCCTCGGCGGAATCGTTGCCAGCCTCGTGTTGCTGCGTTTTCTATCGCCGTTTCAGATTGCCGGTATTGTACTCCTGCTCAACCTGTGCATGGCCGCCTTTCTCTTGTTGCGCATGAGCCGCAAAAAGCTTGCCTTCGTCGCGCCAGCGGTCGTGCTGCTCGGAATCTTTCTTTTTGCGCGCGTTTTGCCTCGGCTGCAGAGCGTCTCGCAGGCTCGCGAGTGGCGCGGCCCTCACCTGCTCGCATCGCGCGACTCCATCTACGGCAATCTGACAGTCGTTGAAACCGGCACTATCCGCAGCCTGTATGAAAACGGACTCATCCTTGCCAACTCGCCGGACGAAAGTGCCGCCGAAGAGTCGGTGCACTACGCGCTGCTGGAGCATCCCGCGCCGCGTCGCATTCTCATGATCGGCGGCGGAGCCAGCGGCGCCATCGCGCAGGCGCTGCGTCACCCCACAGTCGAGCGCATTGACCTGGTCGAACTCGACCCCGCTCTGATCGGCGTTGCGCACGAATTCTTCTCCTCTGAGGCCGCGCCTCTTTACTCCGATCCCCGAGTGCATCTGCATTACGCCGATGGCCGCGCTTACCTCAAGTCAACGCGCGACAAGTTCGACGTAATTATCGTGAATGTGCCCGACCCGCAAACTGCGCAGTTGAACAGGTTCTATACTGCCGAATTCTTTCGCTCTGCGCACGAGCATCTCGCGCCCGGCGGATTATTGGCGTTGCAATTGCGCTCGTCAGAGGAAACCATCAGTCCCGGCCTGCAAGAATTCCTTCGCTGCATCAATCGCACCCTCCATGTAGTTTTTCCCTACGTTGTCGCTATCCCCGGAGAGACAATCCACTTTTTTGCCTCAACCCGCCCTGATGTTCTTACGGACAATCCGCATGTGCTGGTTGCGCGGCTGCTCGAGCGCAACCTGAAGACGCGTTATGTCCGCGAATATTTCATCCCGTTCCGGATGATGCCCGATCGCATGGAACAGGTGCGCGGCCAGTTGCAGCCACTAGAGACCACGCCCGTTAATCGAGACTTCTCGCCCGTCGCCTACTTTTTCGCAGCTGAATTATGGAGCGCGCAGTTCAAACCGGCTTACGCTGCGTGGTTGCGCGCGGCGGCGCATGTGGATTTCAGAATCGTCCTCGGTGCGGTTCTAATTATTCTATTTTCAACGGCGGCGCTTCTCGGGCTTTCACCCGCACGCGAGCATCGCGCCCGCGCGGCGGCCGCCTGTTGCATGGCCGCGACGGGCTTCACGCTGATGGCGCTGGAAGTCTTTTTGCTGCTCGCGTTTCAATCTATCTACGGTTATGTCTACAGCCAACTCGCCATTCTGATTGCCCTGTTCATGGCCGGCATTGCCGTGGGAAGCTGGCTCTCCATGCGCCGCATTCGCCGCGACGGTTGCTCCGCCAGCCGCTCCGTCGCATCTACACAATTCCTTCTCGCTTTGTCAGCGCCCGCGCTGATGCTGCTGGTCAGCCTCCTCGCGAAGATCCCCGGCTCGGCGGCAAACTGGCTGGCAGCGCAATGCGCTTTCCCTGCGCTGGCCGTGTTCTCCGGCGTCCTGGGCGGCTACCAATTTCCCATTGCGACCCAAGTCTATTGCAGCAGCGGCCAGCGTGGCCTCGGCGTGCTCTATTCCATCGATCTGCTGGGCGGTTGCGTGGGCGCGCTGGCGCTGAGTGGCTATCTCATCCCAGTCTTCGGATTCTGGAAGACAGCATGGCTCTGCGCGGCGTTGAATCTCGCGCCCGCATTGCTGGCTGTGCGAGCTTCCTTCAGCCATTCATGATTTATGTTCGCCGAATACAACCGCTGTGAAACTGAAAATATCCGTATTCTCATCTTTCCAGCAGCCGGCGCGCATCCCCGCCTTGGCGCAGGTTTGCTCAAGGAAGGTCGGCAGATCCCATTTCTGCTCCACCGGAACTTGCGGAAGCAGCAGGCCCTCGTCCTTACCGTTTTTCATCAGCAGCCCGTGCTGGCCAAGCCTGATCTGTTGAACGTCGGTCACGCGGCGCAACGGCGACAGCACGGAAATCTCATATTCCAGGCTGGGCAGTTCCGCGACCGTTACGGGCCGGAAGCGCGGATCGCGCATGGCAGCCAGGGTAGCTGTGTCGCGCACGGTCATGTAGAGGGGCTTCACCGCTGAAGTGTAGCCGATGCAACCGCGCAGATCGCCTGACTCTTTCAGAGTCACAAATGCACCGCGCTCCTGATTCAGCGCCGCGCTTTCACTCGCGGGCGGATCATAGGCCTCAGCCGACTGAACCACATGCTCCACCGACTTGCGCGCCAGCGCGAGCAGTTCGCTCTTATCCGTCTCGCTCAGCGAAAACGGAGCTTCCATTGATTTCCCGCCTGAGGTCTTTGCAAAAACATCCGCACTGTACCCCACGACACGCGAATGATCGCCCGTAACGTCGCCTGAATTCTCGTACTTCAGCACGCGCGCCTGGTTGGCTCCCATGCGCTCGGCGTAAATCATTGCGGTCACAATCGGCGCGCCTCCGCAGGCCTCCCAAATTCGAGCCTGAAAATTGCGCGACATGCTGAAGTAATCCCACTTCTCCAGCGCACTGAGAGTTTTGTGGTCTATCTTCAACGCATCGTCGTAAGTGTGATAGTGCGACAGATCAGAACTGGCCAGCACCAATGTTTCGCCGCCCTTGGCGTCGGCCTTGATCAACTTCACCAGCGCCATTCCCAGTGCGCGGCTGCTCTCATAGCTCTGGTCTCCCATGACGATGGGCACAAGCTCAAAATTCCCGAGCACCTTTTGCAACCACGGTAACTCCACCTCGATGGCGTGTTCTCCACCTGCCGCCGTGGGATCGTGTCCGCGGCTGGAGAGCTGCATCGTCGAGCTAATCTTCACAAGCTGGCGCGCGAACGCTTTGTCCACCGGCACAGTTCCCAGCGGCGTCTGGTAGGCGTCGCCTTCATAAACTGAGGTGAAATCGAAAGCTTCATAATGCGACGGCGCAATCACCACGACCCGCGCATACTTGTGCCCCTTCAATGCCGCGTATGTGTATGCGGCTACAGGTCCGGAATACGGATAGCCAGCGTGCGGCGCAACCACCGCAAAAATGTGATCGGTGACTGGCGGACCCGAGACCTGAGCCAGCAGCCCGTCGATCATCGCTGAAAGTTCCTTGGCATCAGCGGGATAGAAACTGCCGGCGACGGCGGCTTGCCGCACCTTTGGCGCCGCGTCAGTGGCGGTATGTGTCAGCGGCGGAATCGCGATGAATGCGATCAGCGGCGCCGCCAGCCAAAGAGCGTTCGAGGCCAATGCGATGTGCATATATGAAACCTCCACTGTCTTTTCAAGCATGCCAGATGCCCGGAATCGGATGTTGGCAAAATGGGCAACTATTTTTGCGGATCAACATCTGGCTCGCAGTAAATCCCACGCGCTCCACCAACATTTTGCCGCACTTGGGGCAATAAGTATTCTGCGCCGGATGCCCCGGTACATTGCCAATGTACACGTAATGCAGCCCCTCTGCATCGGCAATCGCCTTGGCGCGCTCGAGAGTTGGTACCGGCGTAATAGGCAAATTCTTCAATAGGTACTCGGGATGAAACTGCGTAAAATGCAAGGGCACATCAGTGCCCAGGTTCGCCTTGACCCATTGCGCCAGTCCGCGAAATTCCGCATCGCTGTCGTTGAGCGTCGGCAGCACTAGGTAAACAATCTCAGTCCACTTGTTCATCTTGCGCAGCGTCACCAGCGAATTCAGCACCGGCTTCAGTTGTCCAGTGACTACCTGGCGATAGTACGACTCGGAAAAGGATTTCAGATCGATCTTGACGGCATCCATCTTTCCATACGCCGTCTTCAACGCCTCCTCCTGCATGTACCCGTTCGATACCACAATGCTGCGGACGCCTGCTTCATGGCCCGCATCGGCGGCATCCATCAGAAATTCGCTGAAGATTACCGGCTCGCTGTAAGTGTATGCAATCGTCGGACAGCTATATTGCTTCGCAATCTCCGCCACGCGCTGTGGTGGGATGTACTCTGCCGGAATCTGCTCGGGGCGCGACTGCGAAATGTCCCAGTTCTGGCAAAATTTGCAGTTGACGTTGCAGCCTGCTGTGGCCAGGGAGAAAGCAATCGACCCCGGCAGATAGTGAAAGAGCGGCTTCTTCTCAACGGGATCAATGTGTGCCGCGCACACCCGCGAGTGGACCAACGTGTAGTAAACGCCGCCGCGATTCTCCCTCACACCGCAGTAGCCGCGCTCCTTGTCGCCCACTGTACATTCGCGCGGGCACAACTTGCACTTGATCTTGCGCTCAGCAAGCTTCTGGTAGAACTTTGCTTCCACGGTAAAGCGCGCATCGTCTTGCGTCCCTGAAGCCGCTCCCGATCCAGTCCCCGCGGCCGGTTGCGCAACGCCGGCCAATTCCAATGCCGCGCCCCCGCCCAGCGCCGCTCCCGACGCCAACGCACATTTCAGGAATGAGCGCCGGTCGAGCGGACTTCCCGCCTGGTTTCTCGCTATCTCTTGCACCTCTAATCCGCAAAACATGTTGAACCTTTCCGCAACGGTTCGGGTCCGCAAATCTTTCAGCTACGCCTCCACAATCGCGATCCTTTTCGGATCATTCGTGCCTAGCCTGTGTTCGTCATCAGCCGCGGTCGCAATGTAATGCGGCGCGCGTTTCTCGGCCTCCAGCGTCTTCAGTCCCTTTTCGGCGCGCTTGCGCTCAATCATCTGCCAACCCGTGTGATCCAGCGCAACGGGGTCCTGAGAGACGAGCAGGGAATTGGCGTTCCAGCAATGTTCCGGTTTGTAACCCGGACCACCCTCGTAGATTGCGGTCGTCGCGTCGCAAATGGTCAGCCGCATCCTGTTTCGTATCTCCGGCAGCATATTCAAATCGGCGACGTAGGGATTGCACCCGTCGGGATGATACTTGTTCGGGTTATGAATCACGCCGTACATATTCTTGAGCGCGATGGTCACGCCGGCGCCGTCGTGGTCTTTCAGCACGGGAACATTGATAAGCGCACTGGAGCGTTGCGTGAGTATCTTCGACAGGCGACTGCCCACGCTGCCCCACGCTGCAAGATTCTCTTCATAGCCCACGCGGTCGGTCCCATAACATTGCACGCGCTCTCCGCCCATCGCGAGATGAAAACCGGCGCGCTCCAGTTCGTTGCTGTCGCGGTCCCAAACGATGATGTCGCTCGCCCTGACGCCGGCCTGTTGCAATCGTTCGCAGATGGCCGCAACAAGCAGAACATTCGTTGAGATTCCGCGGCCTCCCAGCGTATTCACTTTCAGGCTTACCGTCTCGCCCGGACTCGCCAGCGATTTCCACGCTTCCAATGGATGATCCTGACCCAGCATTGCCTGCATGGCGCGATCCAGCAGCGCCAGCATCCGGCCCGAATCCACCTTCAAGTCGGCGCCGCGCAGCAACTCGTCGTGCGCCACCACGACCCGGGACTTCGCGCCCGCGGCTCCCGATTTCGCCGCAACAGGTTCCACAGCTGCCAGCGCTTCCGCCCCTCCGCTCGCGCACAACAATGCAGCTCCGGCGAAAGATTGCCTGAGAAAATCTCTTCGGCTGCCGTTGCGCACAGTCTTCATACGCCTTCTCCGCTGAGTCCGCAGCCTGCGGCGGGTAACAGGGCTTCAATTAATTCCTACCGCCGCCAAATTAGACTTGCAGTGATCCACCTCACTTATCGCACTTCTCCCGCCGAATCGCCAGTGTGGACACGCATGTAGCCCAACCTGTCCAGTGCGGCATTATCGTCCCATCCAGCTCATAAATGTGAGCGTTTCAACTCAATGCGGTGATTGTAGACTGGAAATGCGCATTGCTCCTCAGATCGCAGGCACGAAACTGCTCGGAGCCTTCAATTCTCCGGCCAATCTCTGCCGCGCAACCAGAGCGAAAGCATAAACTGCGCAAGAGGACTCATCTCGTGACCACCAAAGCTCAAACCGTCGCCAACCCTGACAACCCATCCCCATCTGCCAAGCGCGGCTACAACCTTTTTCTTCTTGTGGTTGCGGGGCTGGGCGGCCTGCTCTTCGGCATGGACATTGGTCTTGTCGGTGGCGCGCTGCCTTATTTGGCGGCCACCTTCAAGGGCACAACGGCGGAGCTTTCCGTCATTGTCGCGGCCATGATGCTTGGCGGCGTCTTCTCCACGCTTTTTGCCGGCATGTTGGCCGAATGGATGGGCCGCAAACCGCTGATGAACCTCTGCGGTGTCACCTTTGTCTTGGCAATTCCCATGATCGCCCTCTCGCAGGGCTATGTGCTTCTGTTTTCAGGCCGACTGCTGGAAGGCATCAGCGGCGGACTGATCGGCGTGGTGGTCCCGTTGTACTTGGCCGAGTGCCTGGCGGCTTCGGAGCGCGGCAAAGGGACAGCCGTCTTTCAGTGGCTGCCCGTCTCGTCGATGCTTTTCGCGGCCCTTATCGGCATTTACTTCAGTTATCGCGTGATGGCAGTGGCCGGCACGGGCGACGCCGCGGCGTTGTTCGCTTACGAAGATCACGCCTGGCGCAATCTTTTCTGGGTTGCGCTGCCGCCGGGCATTCTCTTTCTCATCGGCAGCCTGATTGTCTCCGAATCGCCGCGATGGCTCTTCAAACGCGGCCGGAAGGAGCAGGCCCTCGCGGCTCTCTTGCGCTCCCGTTCCGAGTCGCAAGCCAGGCTCGAGTTGCAGGAGATGGAAGCAGCGGCGCTGAGCGCCTCCACCGTCAGTTCCAGCGGCAAAAACGTGCAGGAATCGCTCTTGCACCGCAAGTATGTCGTGCCCTTCGTGCTCGCCTGCCTTGTTCTCTTCTGCACCCAGACCACCGGCATCAACTCGATCATTGCGTATAACGGCGCCATTTTGCTGCAAAGCGGCCTCTCCGATCTGCACGCGCACTGGGGCCTGGTCATCTTCATGGCCACTAACTTCCTGCTGACCATGGTGGGCATGGTGCTGGTCGATCGCAAAGGGCGCAAGTTCCTCCTCACGCTGGGCACCAGCGGCATCATCGTCTCGCTCGTCGGCGTGGGAATTCTGTTTCTGCGCACGGAGAAGGTGAGCGTGGACGCGCGCGCCCAGCTACAGGCCATGACCACTCCCACCCAGGAACTGATGCTGCGTTTCAATCCGGCAGAAGCCGGCCAACTCCTGGCCGCGCAGGGCGACGCGGGCAAGCAGATTGACGCCGGACGCGCCTCGCTGGCCATCATCTACTCGTATGGAGATTTCACCGCCGCCACCAGCTTTGTGCGCTCCGACGACCTCGCCGCGCGGCCCATCGAAATCACCCGCTCCAGTTGCGTGCCCGCCAACAAGGTCCTGGCCTTCTTCAAAAATCCCCTGGGCAATCTGGACGCCGCCGAGACCGCGCCACTGAAGATCGAGAAGGCGCTGGTAGGCCAGGTGCCCAGCGAGAGCCACGGCTGGTGGGTAGCTCTGGGCCTCTTCCTCTTCATGGGCTTCTTCGCCGTGGGACCAGGTGTCTGCGTTTGGCTCGCCCTGTCAGAGCTGATGCCCACCCGCATCCGCTCCAACGGCATGAGTATCGCGCTTGTTCTCAACTTGCTGGCCTCCACCACACTGGCCGGAATCTTCTTGCCCTTCGTCAGCAAAAACGGCTATTCGTCCATCTTCTTTCTCTTCGCCGGCTTCACGGTGGTTTACTTCATCGTCGCTGCGTTTTTTCTCCCCGAGACCAAGGGCAAAACTCTGGAGGAAATTGAGGCGCATTTCGCAGGAAAGTAACCGGCTTCGCAGGTTCATAGAGCTTGTTTCAAAACTCGCTCTGTGTCAAGGCACGACTTTATCCGTGCCGAAAAGCGATAAGAGTGAAGGGTGTCAACCCCTGAGCGATTGCAACCGTCACACGGAAGTCATTTTTGAAATATGCTCTGGTTTGTGCCTTCCTTTGCGGGTAGCTCTCGGCGAAAATGGCCTCGCGTCTTGCGCGCGCTTGGCCGCTGTCGGTATCTTTATGAAGCAGCCTAAGCGATTGCGGAAAGAGACTCATGGACGTTCTGAAACGCCTTTTCGAGCAGCATTTCCGGTTGCCGGCTGAAGACGTGCAGCCCCTTCAGGGCCAACTCGGCGGCTCGGGACGGGCCATCGTGCGCCTGAAGGGTGGAAATTTCAGCGCCATCGGCATCCTCTATTCAGTCCAGGAAGAGAATGTCGCTTTCCTTGAGTTCTCCAGGCATTTTCGCCGCCGCGGATTGCCGGTGCCGGAGATCTATGCTGAAGCTTTGAGTGAGGGAGCCTATCTCGAAGAAGATCTCGGCAACACCACACTCTTCGATTTTCTTGTGAGCAACCGCGCTGGTGCGGTCATTGCTCCGCAGGTCGCGGAAGCTTATCGCCAGGTAGTGGCGATGCTGCCTCGCTTCCAAGTCGAGGCGGGCCGCGAGCTCAATTACAAGGTGTGCTATCCCCGCGACCGCTTCGACCGTCAGTCCATCGCCTGGGATTTGAATTACTTCAAATATTACTTTCTCCGCTTGGCGGGCATTCCGTTTAATGAACAGGCGCTGGAAACTGATTTCAGCCGTCTGACAAAATTTCTCCTCAGCGCCAGCCACGATTATTTTCTTTATCGTGATTTCCAATCGCGCAATATCATGTTGCTCGACGGCCGGCCGTATTTTCTCGATTATCAGGGCGGCCGCAAAGGTGCGCTCCAATACGACATCGCCTCTCTGCTCTACGATGGCAAGGCCGATCTGCCGCCGGAATTGCGCCAGCAGTTACTGGACCACTATCTCGATTGCCTCGCCGGTTACATCGACCTCGATCGCGAATCCTTCATGGAGCACTATTACGCCTTCGTTTACGTGCGCATCCTCCAGGCCATGGGGACCTATGGCTTCCGTGGGTTTTATGAGCGCAAGGCGCATTTTCTGCAGAGCGTGCCGTATGCGCTCAACAACCTCCGCTGGCTGGCTCACAATGTCAAGCTGCCAATCGCTTTGCCCGCGCTGATGGATGCGCTTCACGGTATGCTGGCCTCGGAGACGCTGCAAGGCTTGGCTTCATCAGCGGATAAATTGAAGGTGCGTATTTTCAGCTTCAGCTTCCACTGCGATTTGCCAGCTGACGAATCGCGAAACGGCGGCGGATATGTTTTTGATGCGCGCAATCTTCCCAATCCCGGCCGTGAAGAACAGTTCCGCGCGCTCACCGGCAAAGATGCGCCTGTCATCGACTATCTCAATCAACAGTCCAGCGTGCACCAGTATTTTGCCAGCGTTCTGTCGCTCGTGGATGCAAGCATAAGCAGCTATCAGCATCGAGGCTTCAATAATCTCATGGTTTCATTCGGATGCACCGGCGGCCAACATCGTTCCGTGTATCTTGCCGAGCAGTTGGCCCGGCATCTGCGAGCCAGCGGCGGAGTAGATGTGGTGGTTCGCCATATCGAGCTGGAAAAGATGGAACTGGGGAAGATAGCCAGATGAAGGCGATGATCCTGGCCGCCGGTCTGGGCACGCGCCTCCGCCCCCTCACCAACGACCGTCCCAAGGCGCTCGTAACTGTTGCCGGTCGCACTCTGCTGGAGATCGCGCTCTGCCGCCTGCGCTCCGTTGGTGTGCGCGAGGTGATTGTCAACGCGCATCATCATGCGGCGATGATTGCCGATTACCTGAAAGCCAACGACTTCGGCATGCGTATTGAACTCTCTTGCGAAGAGGAGTTGCTGGATACCGGCGGCGGCCTGAAAAAAGCTGCGCAATTCTTCCTGGCGTCAGGCAGCGGCTCGCTCGATCCGTTCATCCTGCATAACGTCGATGTCCTCAGCACCATCGATCTGCGCGGCATGATGCGCGTGCACGTCGAACAGAACGCCCTGGCAACCCTTGCGGTTCAACAGCGGATAACTTCGCGCTATCTGCTCTTCGACGAGCAAAACAGCCTTTGTGGCCGCCGGAACGGCATCGAGGGAGAGAACGAGTTCGTGCGCCCTGCGGCACAGGCACAGCCGTTGGCATTCTCTGGCATTCACGTCCTCTCGCCGCTAATCTTCGCGAAGATGGAAGAAGGAGGCGCCTTTTCCATCATCGACGCCTACCTGCATCTAGCCGCCCATGACGAAAAGATCGTCGCCTTCCGCGCCGATGAATCTTATTGGCTCGATCTCGGCCGGCCGGAGAAGATTCTCCAAGCCGAACAAGATATTGCCAGCGGAAAGTATCATGAATCGTGACCGTATCGCACTAATCCAGCATTGCAAGTACTTTGCGCAGCCGCAACAAAACCCACGCCAATGCGGCCAGTCCCGCGCCCCACACCGCGTACAAAATATTCACGACCCACATGGGCGATTCGCACACGCGCTTCAGCAAGAATGGCAGAAAGTTCCACGTGGTGATGTGCAGGTAATCCCAGTGGTCAGAGGCCATCGCCGGTGTATTGAGACCCCAGGCGTCCATCTTCCCGCACGCGAAGGCAACGATGTTCTCAAAGCGCAGGCCGACGACGAACATGGGATGATCGAAGTTATCAATCTGGTATAACTCCAGCGATAACCAGAACGCGACTGATGCTGCCTGCACCAGCACGCTTACTGCAACCAGCGCAACCCCGACGCTCCAAACCAGCTTTCCTATTTCGCCGCGATGGCGCAGCATCAACGGAACTGCGAGCAGCGCAGCCAGTTCCGCGCAGCTGGAAACATAGCGGTCGCCCCACGCGGAATCGCCGCTCCACACCGTATATCTCGCATAAAAACTGATGTACGTCATCAGCAGCAGGGCGCTGGTTATCACATATGCCTTCGCCGCTCCGCTGAATCGCCTCCACGCTACCGCGGCAAGCGCAATCATCAGAATCAGCAGCGGGTCGAAAAGAAAGATCGACTTTTCCGGCGTGAACAGCGCTCCGAAAAATCCCACGTGGAACGGAGTCTCGAATGGATACTTGGCAGGCAGAGTTGGATCTCTCTTCATCATCTCGTGAGCGAATACGCTTACATAAGTGTTGAAGAACGATCCATACCGGTAGTACTGATAAAGCCTGTCAACCAGCCCGAAGAACACATATACCGGCAGAGCAGCCGCCATGTAGCTGCGACACTTGTTCCAAAGCTCCCTGCCGCGGACGCCTTCCATCCACAACACCAGCAGCACGAAAACTCCGCCGGCAATCAAGTCCAGGCCCGTTGTCAAGCGTGTCAGCAGATTCAGTCCCAGCGCGCCGGAGCCAATCAGCAATGCGCGCCGGCTCCCCGTCCGCAGCCATTCAAATTGATACGCGAACCCGGTGAGCGTAAGCAAAAAAATGTAGTTGTTCTCCATCAGGTTCTGCGTGTAATGGAGATGTGTAGTTCCTACCAGCAGGGCCATCACCCCGGCCACTGATTGTTTCACGCTGAAATTCAATTGCCTCAGAAATTTAAGACAAACCAGTGCGGTCAGCACGCAGAGGAAGATATTGGTGCTGTAGCTGACTATGATATTGCGCACCGTTGGATCGTTCCCAAGGTAGTTAGCGAAAACCGGCAACCGCTCCACGTAAGTTCCCACCACATCCGCCGGCAGCATCAGCAGCGACTGTCCAATGCCATACCAGCTTTGCAGCTTGCCGTCTCGTCCGTACAAACCAAAATCGGGATACTCGTAGGGAAGCACTGGCGGCTCCGAGGTCCACAGCGCATGTGTGGCCTGAAGCCGATGCGTTGTGTCCGATGTTGCCAACTCTCCCGACTGCACCGCGAACGCGATAAGTCCCGCCGCGAGAGCCAGCAGAAAGACCGGATCGCGAAACCATCTACGAACAAAAGCAATCATCATCTCTATTAAGGCTAAACCAGCGAGCCTCCGTGTGGCCTCGGCAGTTTTCGACTGAGCGGCCTTCGGCATTGGCTGGTTATATTAAGTTATGGGAATTGTGATGAAATCGTTCATTCTTGCTCTCTGTGTTGTGTCTACATTCTGCGCCCTGCGCGCGCAGACGTTTACCTGGCAGCCATCGCCCGGACATACGCAGGTGCAGATATGGCCGGGGCCGGCGCCTGATCGGCAGCCTGTCGCGGGACCGGAGGTCTCTAAGTCGTCGGGGAAGGAAGATCTGGTCGCCGGCAAGCAGGTCGTCGAGGTGGACAACGTCTCGCGGCCTACGATGACGGTTTACACGCCCACGGGAAAGAATACCGGTGCTGCTGTCGTCGTCTTCCCCGGCGGCGGCTATCAGATTCTGGCCATCGATCTTGAAGGCACGGAGGTCTGCGATTGGCTCACTTCCAAAGGGATCACGTGCGTGCTGTTGAAGTACCGCGTGACAGATGTGGGGCCGTATCCGAAATCAGGGCCATATCCGGAATCGCCGATGGCGTTGGAAGATGCGCAGAGGACGGTGGGGCTGGTGCGCTTTCACGCGGCGCGGTGGCATATCGATCCGCACAAGATCGGCGTGCTTGGGTTTTCGGCAGGCGGACATCTGGTGGCGGCGATGAGCACGCATTTTCAACACCGTTTGTATCCGCCAGTTGACGAGGCCGACAAAGAAAGCTGCCGCCCTGATTTTGCGGTGGCCATTTATCCGGGTCATCTGTCGTTTCCTGCGGCGGAATGGGATGCCAGGCAAGGCACCAAGAAGTTTGTCGTTCCTCATCCAGAGCATCTTTCTATTTCCGACGAAAGTCTTGCGCTGAACCCCGATGTGCATGTCACCAAACAAACGCCGCCTACGTTTTTGCTGCAGAATGAGGATGACCACGTGGACAATGTAAATGACTCGCTGAGTTACTACATTGCGCTGAAAAACGCTGGAACTCCTGTCGAGATGCATTTGTACGCGCAGGGCGGTCATGCGTTTGGTTTGCGGCGCACGAAGCTTCCGGTGACGGCATGGCCTCAATTGGTGGAAACGTGGCTGGGGGCCATCGGCATAATCCCGGAATAATTCGTAGAACTGCACATATCAATCAAGAATAAACAACTTCGGCAGACGGCCCACACAGAATCACAAACCCAGTGAAACAGTGGAGTTCTGGTCTGAGGAACCCGCTCGGCGCGGGTTCCCCATTTGAGTTGAAGCGGCAGATTCGGAGTTTGTTAAGCGACTCCGTATTCCTTGGCGTTGACCGAGCTGGAGAGCAACACCTGCTGGCCGCTGAGATGAGTCTTGAGCAGCTCGATCTCATCCTGCGCGCCGATTAGCGGCAGTGCCACTTGCCCTCCGGTTGCGGCCGAGCGGCACAATCCCATCATGATCTCGAAGCCCGCGTAGGCGCTCGAGAAGTTGCAGGAGTGACCCTTGCTGTCGTCGTCCAGCCAGTCTGCCATTTCCGCGATGTAAGGAGGCATATCGAGGTCGTAGTTCATGCAACCCGGCCCGGAAGACGCGCCCTCCTTGGTGACTGCGCGCCATCCGCCGCCGGTAAGAACTTCCGCGAAGCCATCCGTACCCTGCGCGCCTATGCGGCACTTGCGCCACCAGTAATCAACCTCTGGAACGTCGGGAGCGCCCGCCCCGCACTCGACAATGCCGCGCACCCCATTGGCGAACTGGATGAAGCCGCCGATGTAGTCCGGTGAGGGATGTATGTCCCCCAGCTTGCCGCGCCCGGCGGCCTGTGCCATTACCCACTGCGCCGGCGCTTCCGCGTTGTACCAACGCATGTAGTCGATCAGGTGCGAGAGCATGTGCGTCATCCAGCCTGACGACGTGCCATAAACCGTATGCACGCGCCCCAGCGCGCCGCTGGCCACGATCTCCTTGACCTTGCGATAGTGCTCGCCGTAACGGTGCTGATGGCTGACCACCGCTTTCACTCCGCTGGCCTCCAGTAGCTTCTTTACCTCGAAACCTTCGAGAGTGGTGAGCGCCACCGGTTTTTCAAACGCGATTAGGCGCGCGCCGCCGTCGATGCCGGCGCGAATCATCTCGCTGCGCAGGTTAGGAAGAGTGCAGAAGCAGAAGACGTCGGGCTGGAGGGACGCGCACAACTGGCGCGCGTCCTTGCCCTTGGCGGCGCCGAATTTGACCGCCGCCGCGTCCATCCGAGCCGGGTCGACGTCGCAGACTCCTACGACCTCAAAGCGCTCGTTGGCCTGAAACGCCAGGGCATGGTGCATTCCGCGCTTTCCCATGCCCACGACCACAACTCGATATTTCTTGCTCACCTCGTCCTCCCGTCCCACGCGAGGACATTGGCGATTACGCAGTCCACTTCCTCGGCGGTTAGTTCAGGGAACATGGGCAGCGAGATGCAACAGGCTGCGTTCCGCTCCGAATTGGGGATTGGCCCAACAATGCGAGCTGCATGGCCCCAGGGATAGCCCTCCTGCTGGTGGATGGCGATGGGATAGTGGCATTTAGCGTCTATGCCTTCGTCGTTCAGGAACTTCAGGAATCCATCGCGGTGCGCGGGGTTCTTGGTCTCGATGACGTAAAGGTGGTAGACGTGACGGTAGCCGGGAGTCTCGTACGGCAGAGTGATGTTCTTAGCGCCGGCCAGGCCATTGCTGTAACGCGCCGCCCACTTCCGGCGTAGGTCGCTCCACTCGTCGATATGCTTCAGCTTCGCGCTGACCACGCCGGCCTGCAGATCGTCGAGGCGGCTGTTGTATCCGATGCTGTGGCAGGAGCGTTTTTCCGATCCGTGGTTGCGCAGCTTGCGCACGATGCGGTCGATCTCCGAGTTGTTGGTAACAATCGCTCCGCCGTCGCCGAAGCATCCCAGATTCTTCTGGATAATAAAGCTAGTTGCGACCGCATCGCTCAATTCGCCAACCCTGAAGCTGTCGCCGCTGGATGCGATGCCCTGGGCATTGTCTTCGATTACAAAGAGTTTGTGCTTGTCGGCAATCTTGCGGATGGCCTTCATGTCTGCGCACTGCCCATAAAGATGAACCGGAATAATGGCCTTGGTGCGCGGCGTAATCGCCGCTTCGATTTTGGCGGGATCAATGCAGTTCGTTCGGGGGTCGCTATCGACAAACACGGCGGTCGCTTTGCGAAGCCAAATCGCTTCTGCGGTGGCGAAGAAAGTGTTTGTGTGCGTTATTACTTCGTCGCCGGGGCCGATGCCGAGGGCTTCCAACGCCAGCCAGATGGCATCTGTTCCATTGCCTACGCCGATGGCGTACTTGGTTCCGTGGAAGGCGGCAAACTCCTGTTCGAATCGCTTCAGAACCGGTCCAAGCACGTATTGACCGCTCTCCAAAACACCCTTGATTTGAGCGTCAATTTCAGCCTGGATATTGTGGTACTGGCGCGTGTGGCCATAGAATGCCACGGTCATTTTCTTATCTGCCATTTGAAGCTCTCCTTGCCCTGGGGCGTTGGAATAATGGCCCCAACAGTGCATGTGACTCGATTGGTGTTTCGCAGTCGTAGACGCGGGAAACGGTTCGAGACGACCAATTCTCGCGCAGCTATTCGTCGCCTTTCTGCGTTTCTACGACCGCCTTCGAGAGATTTCGGGGCCGGTCCACGTTCACCCCGTGTTCCAACGCCATGAAATAAGCAAACAGTTGCAAAGGCACAACCTCGGCGATTGGCAGCAGGTATTCATTGGTAGGCTGAACCGCGACGAAATCCGCCACAAGCCCCGCTACCTGCGTGTCGCCTGCGTTGGCTATCGCAATCACTTTGGCGCCTTGAGCCTTCATGTCACGCAAAAGTTCCAATGTCTTCTTGTAGCGGAGGACAGAGGCTTTGAGCGCACGGTCAACGGTCGCAATTACGACTAGCGGAACAGTGTCGCTGACCAGCGCATTTGGCCCATGCTTCAACTCGCCCACCGGGTAGCCCTCGGCATGAACATAAGAGGCTTCCTTGAGCTTCAGGGCTCCCTCGCGCGCAATGGCATAGTGAATGCCGCGGCCTAGGAAGAGAAAGGTGCTGGCGGAATTGTACTTGCGGGCCAGGGCGGCCATCTGGATACGCCAGCCGTCGAGTTGCTCTTCAATGCTGCGGGGAAGAGCCTGCAATCGTGCAATGCTGGCCGCCAGCTCTGCGCTCTCCATGCGGCCCATGCGCTGCGCTTCATAGAGGCCAAGCAGAAAAAGCACGGCCAACTGGCAGGTAAAGCTCTTGGTTGCGGGAACCGCTTTCTCGACGCCGGCGCCAAGCGGCATGGAAACATCCGCCCTGCGCGCCATGGTGGAGGCCTTGGCATTGGTGATGGCCAGGCTGTGCTGTCCGCGCCGGTTTGCTTCGCGCAGGGCGGCCAGTGTGTCAGAGGTCTCGCCCGACTGCGACAGGACAAGCAAACTGGGGTGGCGGATGCCCTTATCTTCTTGGCCTCCGCGGCAGCTGTATTCACTTGCGTACTCGACATCGACGGCAAGCCCGCAGAGGTCTTCAAGCAGAATCTCGGCAGCCAGGCCGGCGTGGCGACTGGACCCAGAGGCGGCAATGAGCACTTCGCCCCCCGGATTGGCCCACCCCCCCAGCCTGTCCGCAACGTCGTCCCTCAAATGGTCACCGTTCAGGTACATGGCCAAGGTGCGAAGCAGGGCCACGGGCTGCTCGTAAATCTCGCGCAACATCTCGTGCGGAAAGCTCTGCATATTGGTCATCTTGGTACAAATCCTTCTTCGGGGCAGTTCAGCTGGGAGTCAGTTTAGTCCCAGAATTCGATCATATACGAAGAAGTTGGTCAGTTCCTTGAGTGAATTCGTGAATTTTTTCAGAAATCGCTCAAGAAATGTATCTTTAGGCTTTATTTTCCCTTCTTCGAGAGGTTAGAATCGGTGCGGTATGGCTGACGCACTGAATCGACGCTGTGAAGTGATTATCAAGTTTCTCCTTAGAACCGGAACTGCCACGGTAGAAGAGATTCTCGAGGTAGCCGGCTCCTCCGCTCCGAGCATCCGACGCGACCTGGCCCGGCTGGAAAGCCGCGGCCTGATTCGCCGCACACATGGCGGGGCAACGCTGGTGGAGCCTCTGCTTTACGAACCGTTCCGCTACGACAGCTCCTTTCTGGCGCGCGAGCAGCGCTTTGCTCTGGAAAAACGTCGTATCGGCCTGGCTGCGGCCGAGCTGATCCAGGCCAACGAGACCATTGGCCTGACTGCGGGCACCACCACCACACACATTGGCCGCAGCCTGCGCCATCGCGAGAAGATTCAGGTGGTTACCAACGCCATCAATATCGGCATGGAACTGTGCAACCAGCCCGGCATCCGTACCTATTTGACCGGAGGTGCCGTTCCCTGGGCATGGTCGTTTTCGCTCACCGGCAACGCGGCGCTCACGTTTCTCGATGACGTGTACATGGATAAGGTCTTTTTGAGCGTGACGGGCCTGGACGCAGAACGCGGCGCGACCACACTGGAGGCCGACGAGGCGTTGGTATATCGCAAGATGCTCAAGCAGGCCAAGCAGGTGATTGTGACTGCCGATGCCAGCAAACTGGGCAAGGTCAGCCCGGCTTTCATCTGCCCTGTGAATGAGATCAACATCCTGATTACCGATGCGGGGGCATCGGCCGAAGCGCTGGCGCCTTTCGAGCGACAGGGAATCCGCGTGATCCGCGCTTAGGCGTACTGAGCAAGGCGGTTCTCACCGCATTGCGGGCGTAGCAATTTGTCTTTTGGCAAAGTGGCCTTGCATTAGCTGCACAGCTTTGCGCACATTCACTTCCAAAATATCCGCGTTGCCGACAGCTGCATGCTCGTTAGAGCTCTCTCGGCCGCGGATGTCGGCCTTGCGGGTCAGTGAGCCGTGCAGGCAGCGGACACCGGTCCGCTCCAGAATCTCGCCCATAGCGGCCAGTTCAAGACCGCCTCCGGCCATGATCTGGATACGGTCCCCAGCTTGCTTAACCAGCTGCGCAAGCTGCGTGATACCTGCCAGCACATTTGGTGCTCCGCCCGACGTCAACAGGCAGTCCGCCCTCGTCTTGATGACCTCTTCCAGTGCTGCGCCCAAATCCGGCGTCTCGTCCACGGCCCGATGGAAGGTTACTTTCATAGGACGGGCCAACTCAACCAATTCCCGGCTCCGTTCAACATCAATGCGGCCGTCCGGCAGCAGAATGCCCATTGCGACTCCGGCCGCCCCCGTCTCTTTGACGTGTTGCAACTGTCGCCGCATCTGATCAAATTCTTCGGCGGAGTAGACAAAGTTGCCGCCCCGAGGGCGAATCAGCACATGCACGGGGATGGAAAGCGCCTTGAGGGTGGCCGTGATCAACCGTTCGTCGGGCGTGATCCCACTCAGATCTAGCCTGGCGCACAACTCTATACGGTCAGCACCGCCCCGCTCAGCCGTCAATGCGGCGTTCAGGGTTTCGACGCAAAGCTCAAACAGAAAGGTCTTCATGAACGAATCCAAAATGGCAGAATGAGGCCCAAATCTTGCAAGGCGAGCGCCATCCATGGATGACCGATGCCTCGCGAACATCAATACGAGATCAAGACAAACAGTAGAGGAATAATCGTATTTTGTCAAAATGCTCAATGCCATAAGTAAATATTGCCGTTTCAGTCATAGTTCGGAGGTAAGCAGTTGATGCCTACTCCTGGGTCTCACAGTCTTCCGGGCTCGCAACTGTCAGATCCATTGCGACAAAGAGAGCTCCACGCTACCAAACAATAGGGTTAATTTCATATGGATGGCATTTTTTCAGATGCCGCACGAATGGCCCGGAGAGAGTGGGAGTTGCTTGGGAAAATGGAACATTCCGAAAGGCCCAACACATTTTGCTTGCGATAAATCACTTATTTTTCACAACATTGACCATATTGGCTTAATCTCGTCATTTTTCCCTTGCAAAGCAATCTCGATTGTACTATTGTTTCCACGTCACCCTGATGAGCATTTTGCAATGAATCAGTCATCTAGACGACAATCAAGGGCGAAAGAGATATTTGCAAGGCTGTTCTTGCGGTAAGTCTCTCAACAAGACAACAAATTAACCAATCCTGAATTGAATAGGAGATCTCAGTGAAGCAGAATCATCGGATGTTGTTGCTTTGGGCTAGTGCTGCCTGTCTCATGGTCATGACGCTGTTCGCATCATCGACCGCATGGGCGCAGCAGGCTGCCGGCTCAATCACCGGTCTCGTGACGGATCCCTCTGGGTCCGCCGTGGCCAATGCGACCGTAACCGCTCGCGACGTGGACCGTGGAACGACCTGGACCACCAAGACGACCGATGCCGGTCTTTATGAATTCCCACAGATCTCAGTGGGCAATATTCAACTCAAAGTAGATGCGGCTGGGTTTTCAGCCCAGGTGCACAATGCGTTTACCCTGGTCCTCAACCAGGTTGCGCGAGTAGATTTCCACATGAAGGTGGGAGGCAAAGCCGAAACGATCACCGTGACCACCGCCCCTCCTTTGCTGCAGACCTCATCTACGGAGTTGGGCACCCTGATTGACGCCGATGCCGCCGTGAGCCTACCGCTGGCCACTCGCGACCTTAACCAGCTAACCTTGCTGGCTCCGGGAGTGCTTACTTCCAACATTTTCGCCTTCGAGGGACCGCAGACCACATTCGGAACCGGCCGTCCGTACATCAACGGCGCGCGCGAACAGGACGACAACTTCATTCTGGACGGCATGGACATCAACCAGCCCGACAACGACGAAGTTTCCTACGTGCCGAACCCCGACGCTGTCCAGGAATTCAACGTCATTTACAGCAACGCCCCTGCCGATTACGGCAACTATGGGGGCGGCGTAATCGTCGAATCGACCAAGTCCGGTACCAACCAATTCCATGGCGATCTCTTCGAGTACGTCCGCAACACCGAATTCGAAGCCAACACCTGGCAGGACAAAGCCCTGCCGGCAATTCAGGGCTTTCAGCCCTATACTGTAGCGCCGCGCCCCGTCCTTCAGTGGAATGAGTTCGGCGGCACGGTCGGTGGACCCATCATCAAGAACAAGCTGTTCTTCTTCGTCGATGAGCAGACATCGCTCTACAACCAACCCAAGAGCGCTGTTCAGAACACCCTTGTGCCCGACTCAAACTTCTACACCTCGACCACCGCAGACGGGATTACCGGATACAACCTTGGTGCCTACTATTGCACCGGTGCGGGCGGTACGTTTAACAGCGCCGGAATTTGCACGGGGGGCACGGGCACACAGCTTTATATGCCGGTTTCCGGCACTGCTCCTGGCGCCCGTACGGCGATCCCGTACGATATAATCCCCGCCTCCGCAGCCGATCCTGCCGCGGCAAAACTGGTCGCGCTTCCGGCGTATCAGGAGCAAGTTACTACTCTGAATTACTTCCAGTCCGGCTACACTCACGACTTCCAGGGCGATGTCAAGATCGACTGGCAGCCCACGGACAACGATCACATCATGGCCCGCTACAGCCAGATGGACACCAAGGTCATTCAAAGTAACGGCACGGATGTGCTGACTCCGAACTTGGAGCGCACCTATCCACTGAAGAACATCGTGCTGGATTACGTACGCACGATCACTCCTACGCTGGTGAACGATTTCCGGGTAGGCACATCGATCTTCCCGGCGAATGACGAGATCTTCTCCTCGGCAACGAGCGGAAACCTCAATACAACGATCGGGCTGCCTGGCGTTGCGACATCCTTCCTGCCCTCGATCGCCACAGGTTTTGGGTCGGTCGGCGGCTCGGGCGGATTCGAGGTTTTCCACGATACCACAAATGAAATTGAGGACTCACTGAGCTGGACGCACGGCAAGCACAACGTTCACACCGGCTTCCAATTCCTCCACTACGACATGAACGACGTTTATGCGAGCAACAATGGCGCAGCCGGTTCGTGGAGCTTCACTGGCGAATACACCAACAACTCTGGAGCCTCAAATGGAAGCGCGTACGCTGACTTCCTGCTGGGCCTGCCGGCTTCGGTTGGCGTGGGCGTGCCTATTCACTTCAACCTGGCCAACAGCCTGGTTGGGGGCTTTGTGCAGGACAACTATCAGCCCTCTCATAGCCTGACGCTGAACCTTGGCGTTCGTTATGAGGTGAACACACCGCGCGGCGACAGAGACAAGAACAAGAACATCAACTTTGACAAGCTCACGGGGAACCCTGAGGTTGGCGTCAATTACGACGCCTATTATGGCATCGGCGACATCCAGCCCCGCGTCGGCTTCTCCTGGCAGCCTGATTGGGCTCCTGGAACGGTTCTCCGCGGCGCCTATGACATCTCCAGCTTCATGGAAGGCAACGGCATTGGAAACATGGCCGTCATCAATCCTCCGAATTCGATTTCTGTAAGCGTGACCAACAACGCTCTCACGGCACCTTACTACCCGCAATACACGCTGTCGAACGGCTACACTCCCTACGAGAGTCCCTGCACCATTTCGGGACTGTTGGCTCTCAGCCCAGCTTGCATCGCTGGAGAGACAACTCACTCCACTGATCCGCATCTGCGGCCGGCCATGAACCAGCAGTGGAACCTGACCTTGCAGCACCAGTTCAGGAACAACTTCACTGCATCTATCGGTTATGTGGGCGACAAGGACGACCACATGGCGGATATCAACGACTTCAACCAGGGCGTGATGACTGCGAATAACACCGCCGTTCAGGGCCCGTACCAGACCAATCTCGTAAATGCTGGTGCTCATCTGGCCCGGTGGAACGAGTCTGCAGGCATATCCCGCTATGAGGCGCTGGAACTGACATTAGCGCAGAAGAGCTACCATGGTCTCGATATGCAGGCCAACTACACCATGTCGAAGTGCCTTGACAACTCGCTGGGCTACTTTGGCGCCTACGGCGATGAAGAAGGAATCGGCGAACAGCAGAATGAGGGCGGCGGCAACTTCTTCCAGAATTCGTACAATCAAAAGGGTGATTACGGCAGGTGCTCGATCGACGCCAAGTCAGCCTTCAATGCGTATGCGCTGTACAACCTCCCATTCGGCAGGGGCAAGCAATTCTTTAGCAACGTGCCAAAGGCGGCCGATGAAGTAATCGGCGGCTGGAATATTTCTGCCGATACAACCTTCCGCTCCGGCTTTGCGGTGACTCCTTATGGCGGCTCGTATATGGGCTCCGTCAATCCGCTTTCCGCATCCTCGTTGACAGGTTCCATTCCCAATGGCTTCTCTTACGTGCCTCGCGCCGACTGCGTAGCCGGCCAGGCGCCAGGCCAGAAGATGGCCTTCACGCAGATCGGCTCCAGCATCGGCATGACGAACCTCAATCCGGCTGCGGTTGCGCCGCAGGCGGACTACCAATTCGGTAACTGCGGGGTTGGCTACCTGCGTGGTCCCAGCCTCAAGACAGCCGATATGAACATCAACAAGAAATTCCCAATCGCGGGAAGCGTGAACATGGTCTTCATGGCCCAGTTCATGAACCTGACCAACACGCCAATCTTCAGCATTCCGAATTCCTGGTGGGACTCCTATAGCTCGTGCGTTTATTGCACGGGCGTACGCACCACCGGCGCCACCGGCGGTCAAGGTGGTTCGGTTGGAGCTTACGGTTTGTTGGACGGAACGAACCCCGGCCGTCAGATCGAGTTCTCGCTCAAGTTGAACTTCTAACAGGAGCGCAACAATTACTCTCCGGCGTCTGATACAAACAGCGCCGGAGCAAACAAATGAAGCTCGAAGGCGCTGCCTTCGAGCTTCATCTTTCTGTACCATGGGCAAATGGAAAATTCTGAGAAGTTTGCCGCATTCTGCTTGCGGTAAATTAGTCACTTTTCACAACATTGACCATATTGGATGAATTTCGTCATTTTACCTCTTGCAAAACCCCTGGGATATGAATTAAAGTTCTCACGTCTCACAAAGTGAGCATTTTGACGCTAATTGCTCATCTAGATGATGTACTGGACGAAAGTTCAGCAGGAGCGGAGAAGGAGACTTACCGCCTCAGAGGGCTGAGGCAGAAGAGTAAGGCCCAAACCGATTCTTGCTCAAATCAGAATTCCGGCGGCGCGTGTGCGTCCTTTTCTTCAAGGCCAAGGCGCAGTCTGCGAGAGCCTTGGCACTCAAGAATGCCGGAGCCTGAATCGAAGGCGTTTGAGTCATTTCGAAGGCGAGAATTTTTCCGGTTTGGAGAGCGCTCCATGGTTTCAACGTCATTCGTCAATACGTACCGGCGTATGGACATCAACAGGACTTCAAAGAAAGGTGCGACAGCAATGATGTTTTCTAAAGGTTTCTTTGTTGAATTCTTTCGAACGAAGCGCGGGCCAGTGCTGCTCAGTTTGTTGGCTTTAGTGTTCCTGCTCAGTCCGGCGTTTTCGGGCGCTCAGGAACTCTCGGCAACGCTCAGCGGCGTTGTTACCGATGCAACCGGGGCTGTGATTCCTCACGCCTCAGTGACAGTTGCGCAGAACGGCGTCAACGCAGGATCCCGCGTTGTAACGACGGATGGCTCTGGCAACTATGTGGTCACCAACCTTACGGCTGGAACCTATTCGGTCACCGTAACGGTTGCGGGCTTTGAGACGTTCAAGGGCAAGAACATCGTCCTGAATGTCGCCGAAAAACACACCTTCAACGCTCAACTGAAGCCCGGCTCGACCAGCACAACGATCACCGTGGATGACAACCCGGTTCAGGTCGATACCGAGACCAGCGGCCAGGCCGGCACCATCTCGGGTGTGCAGGTTCGCGAGCTTGAAATCAACAGCCGCAACTTTACCCAGTTGGTAACCCTGCAACCCGGCGTTGTGAATATGTTGGGCGACGAGGACTCGTCGAGTTTCACGGGCATGTCCGTCAACGGCGCTCGCGGCACGGCAAACAACTGGACGGTGGACGGCGCTGACATCAACGACTCCGGCTCCAACGCCACAGCTACCAGCCAGCCCAGCATGGAAGCCATTCAGGAGATCACTCTTGAGCGCGGCAACTATGATGCCGGCTACGGACGTTCGGGCGGCGGCCAGGTTCTGGTGGCCACGCGCAGCGGCTCCAGTTCCTTCCACGGCGAGGGATACGAGTACGTGCGCACGACGGACTTCAACGCCAACGACTGGCTCAATAAATACTCCCAGCTAAACAACACGGACAGCGCCGGTGCGCCTGCTCCGTTGCCCAACCAGCCCGGCGTCTACCATCAGAACGTTTACGGCTTCACCATCGGCGGACCGGTCTACATTCCCAAGATCTACAACGAGAACAAGAACAAGACCTTCTTCTTCTGGTCAGAGGATTGGCACAAGATCAACCAGGCGGGAACCAGTACCACGCTCGCTCCCCCGACCACCAACGAAACCCAAGGCATCTTTCAATTGCCAGCCATAACATGTACCGGTGTGACCACACCTTGCACCCCGGAAACGAGCGCTTTTGAGACCGCAGCTATGGCGGCCAACTATGCTGGGTACGGCGCGACCTACAACCCGACCACTAACCAGACAACGATTCCAACAGGGAACTTTAGCAAGAATGCGCAGGTTTATCTGACCAACCTCTTTGATAAGTTCGCGAACGCCAGCGGATCTCTGACCTTCAACGAACCTACGAAGAACGATTATCGCGACGACATCGTCCGCATCGATCACTATTTCAACGACAAGGTCCACTTCTTCGCGCGCGGCATGAACGACAGTAATCCGCAGGTCGATCCCAGCGGACTCTGGAATGGCGCCCAATATCCAGGTTCGGCCGCAGTCTCCTATAGCACCCCCGGCAAGAACGTGGTAGGGAACCTGACCTGGACCATCTCGCCCAAGATCGTCAACGAACTGGAGTTCGCATACGCGCAAGGCACCATCAACGCGAATTTCGAGAGCGGCGAATTTGCCAACAATCCCACCTATGTGAGCGCTTTGACCTCCGGCCCGACAGGCGCATATGCCTTTGGGAGTGACCCATACGGGCGCATGCCGTCTGTGGGCTTTTCTGATACCACGACGGGCTTTAACCCGGGCAGCGATCCATACGGAGAGCGCAACCTGGACCGCACATACTTTGACAACCTGTCTCTGAGTTACGGCAAGCACACCTTACGCGCGGGCTTCCAGATTCAGCAGATGATCAAGACTGAAAATGCCACCTACGGCGATGCAAACTTCAGCTTCGGTACCGGGGGTGGTGGGGCGGATGTTCCTTTTGCGGATTTCCTCGTGGGCAGCGTTTACAGCTACTCGCAGGTAAGCCGTGACATCGTTCCCGACCTCAACTTTATAAACATCGAAGCCTACCTCAACGACGACTGGAAAATCACACCGCGTTTGACCTTAAATCTCGGCGTGCGCTGGAGCAGATTTCCTTCGCCTTGGGACAAGAACAACACTTTAGCCAACTTTGATCCTCTGCTGTTTAACACTGCAGATGCTCCGACCATCGACCCGCTCTCCGGCAACTTCAATCCGGGTCAGTTGATTGCGGGCAACCCATTGGTAGCCAACACCTATGCCAATGGAATTATCTTCCCGACCAATAACGGACACTGTGCGGCCGCGCAGACGCTCGCCGGCAATGTTCAGACGCAGGTTCAGTGCTCGCCCTACGGCAGAGACGTGAACCCCAACGACAATGCCAACTTCGCCCCGCGCGCTGGGTTTGCCTATAACCCCGACGGACATGGCGTAACCTCGATCCGCGGCGGCTTTGGCCTCTTCTACGATCGCACGATGGACGGCATATGGGAGGGTAACTCCTTTTCTGATCCGCCGATCAACCAGACCGTTTCGGTAAGCAGCACCACCTTCGACCATCCGAATCCGAGCGGTTCGGTGACCGCCTCCCTCGGCCCCAGCGCGCTGGTCATGACCGGCAATGGCTTTAAGGGTAGCGAGCCAACTTTTCGGGTTCCAAGCTACTTCGACTACAACCTGACTGTTGAGCGTCAACTGCTGCCCACCACTGTTCTTTCCGTGGCCTATGTGGGCAACCAGGCCCGCCATCTGGTTGGCGAGATTAACGCAAACCAGCCCAAGGTTGGAGACAGGCTGGCTGCAGCACCTGATACCGACGTCAACACGCTCCGTCCTTATTTGGGCTATGACCACATTCAGGACAGAAACCCAATTTTCACCAGCAACTACAACTCTCTGCAAGTCTCGCTGAACCATCGCTCCAACAAGGGGCTGACGGTTGGCGCGTCGTATACATGGTCGAAAGTTCTGACCACACAATCCGAAGATCGTAACGGTGATTTGGCCTCCACCTTCAACTACGCTGGCACCACCATCCAAAACAGCTATAACATCAAGGCCGATTACGGTCCTGCCTCCTTCAATCAGCCGCAGAGCCTGATCTTCAACTACGTCTACGCGCTGCCCTTCTTCAAGGAAAGGCACGATGTAGAGGGGATGCTATTGGGCGGCTGGGAACTCTCCGGCATTACTACCTACACCTCTGGGGTCTCGATGACCATAACCCAGACAGGCGACCCGTTTCAATGCCCGACTGATCTGAACACTGGACTCTGTCTGGCTAGCAGCCCCGCAGGAACCGGACTTCGCGGCTTGGGCATCGCTTCCTACGGCTCTGCGCGTCCGAATCAGGTGGGTGCAATCACGATGAGCAAGAAGCCAGGGTATACGGGTCCGGGTTGGTTCTCGGCCTCGTCCTTTGCTCCTGCTGCCGGCGCATGGGGCAACGTGGGCACGGGCACGATGCGTGGACCGGACTTCCAGAAGTGGGACATCGCTTTGGCGAAGAACACCACCATCTACAAGGGCTTGAAGTGCCAAGTTCGCGTAGAAGCCTTTGACGTATTCAACCACCCCAACTTCGGGAACATCGACACCACGCTGGGCACTACTAACTTCGGACTAGTTACCTCCGATCACGAGCCGCGTTTGCTCCAGATGGGCGGAAAGTTCACCTTCTAGTCTTTCCGATCCAATGCAGCAAAACCAAAGGCCGGGGCGAAAGCCCCGGCCTTCCATTTGCGCTCCGCTCAACGCAACAAGAAACAGCATCGTGCAGGGCAATCACAAAACCTTGAATTGCAGATTATTTCAGGCATCCTGTTAGCCTGAACTCGGGCTGGTCCTATTAGAAGGGCTAAGCCGGGCTGGGTCGCACCGCCGTGAGGTACCCCCCTCCCCCCTATTTCCTGTGAAACTGTGAAACTGTGGAGAGATTGCCTTCTGTGTTGATGTGCATCGGTTCTGTTGGGTTTCAGTGCGCTGTGCGCCCGTGACTCGGAGGTTACTGATTCGGCGGCGCTGGCGCTGTTGCTTGCGGCTTGCTGACAGGCTGCGGAGTCTCGGAAAAGACCTTGAGCAGCGAATCTTCGCCAGCCTTGTTGATCTTTTTGGTCTTGGCCAGTTCGGTATTGGCTTCAGCCGTCTTTCCCATTGAACGGTAAAGCCGCGAGAGGCGCCAGTGGGCGCTCTTGTCATCCGGCTTGAGCGCAATGGCTTTATTCAACTCGCGTAGCGCGTCTTCCTTTTGACCAGCATCGGTGTAAACGATGCCTAGGTCGAGATGCGCCATGGAATTGTCAGGGCTAATCATAACTACCTTCTCCAGCAGCGGGCGGGCATCTTCCTGGCGGTTCACCTTTATATAAGAATCGGCCATGTAAAGCATGGCCTGGACGTAGTCGGGAGTGTTCTCGAGTTCGGCCTGAAATTCTTGCGCGGCCTCCTGGTTTTGACCCTGCATCCACAACATATACCCCAGCCCGAAGTGCACGGTGGGCTGCTTTGGATTGGCCTGAACGGCGGCGCGAAACTCCTCTGTGGCAATGGCCGTGTTCTTCATTTCGTCCAATGCCTCGCCAGCCAGCATGTGAGCCTCGGCGGAGTCGGGATTCAAGGCAATAATTCTGTGAAACTTATCGAGAACGCACTGATATTGTTTCGAGAGCAAACAACTGTGCGCCAAAGTCAAGAGCAAGGGAAGGTTCCGCGCATCTCGGTCTGCAGCCTTCTTTAGATAGGGAGCAGCCGCCGCATATTCGCCCATACCAAAGTGCGACATTCCGATCAGGACCGTCAACTGCTGCGCCTCGTCTAAGGAGGAGGGTGGCGTCTTGAGCAGCGGTCTGAGCTGCAGAATTGCGTCCTTGTATTCGCCGTCCTTGAAGTACGCCAAACCCAGGTTGTAGCGCAAACGAGGCATGGCTGGATTCAGCGCCATGGCTTTTCGGTAGAACGTAATCGCCTCTGTGTAATGTTCCTGATGTGCTTCGAGCAGGCCAAGATGAGCGTATGGTTCAGGATTGGATGGGTGGGCAGCGGACAATGCGCGCCAGGCGGCTTCCGCTTCGAAAACTTTGCCTTGCTGTTCCAGCGAAAAGGCAATCTGCCTCTGGTCATTCTGCGGCAGCGCTGGCAATGCACAACAAGCCAGAAACAGGGCAAGATAGGATAATCGTCTGCACTCAAAAATAAGCCTCACTTTAATCTCCATTGTTATTCTCACGCAGCGATAGAACTCTGTGCAACCGCGACTTATTCAGAAGATAAAGTATGCATCAGAGCCATAATAGATTCCGGGCAATCCTGACGGCTTGCATAACTGGGCGCGAGCGTTGAAGATCAATGGATTGGGCGGATTACTAAAAAGCTCCGCCTGAGACTCGCTATGTGCAAGCCAAAACCTGTCCGTCGCAATTCGCAGTTCATTCAAAGCTGTTGGAGCATGCGCGATTTCATTGCCGCGTCCATATTGTTTCTTGCCAGCGCAGCCGTGGTCATGTGGCAGAATGCGCATCTCGCCGTCCTTTGGGACACGAGCTACATTTTGGACACTGCCTTCCGCATCTCTCTGGGCCAAACGCCGTATCGCGATTTTCCGCTGGCACACGCGCCGCTCACGTTTTTGCTCCAGGCCGCCCTCATTCGCTTCGGCGGGCGCGTCTTCTTCCATCATGTTCTTTATGCCGCAGTGGTTGGCGGCCTGGGAACGGTGCTCGCCTGGCGGATAATGCTGGAGACACTGCGCCGGCAGTCGCGCGCGGCTTGGGGCGTTTCGCTACTGCTGGCAACACCGCTAACCGTCGTGGGCATTTATAGCATCCTGCCGTTTCCCTTCTATGACTGCGATTGTGTTTTCTGCATTCTCGTGGTGATTTTTCTTTTGCAGCGCGTGAGTGCGAATGATTCCACTGCATCCAGTTTGGGCAGTACGCTTTTGCGGGCCTTCGTCGCGGGCGCGGCGCTTCCGCTTCCGCTTTTTTTCAAGCAGAATATCGGCCTCCCGCTGCTGCTGGCAGCGCTGGCACTCGTTCTTCTGTTAATGCTTGCAAAGAGGTTGCGCGGAAATACTACTTCGCAGGACCATTCTGAAGTGGCAGCGTTGGGCTGGATTCTTGTCGGCGCAGTTGCGACTCTCATTACAGCGGGTTGCCTGTTGCACTTCACCGTTGGGGTGGGCAATTACCTGCATTGGACTATCCAGTTTGCGTCGCAGCGACGGCTGCCAGGGTTCCAACTGATGGTTGGCGTTTATGCGGAGCCATCTCTGCTCTGGTGGCTGCCTGCCTCAGTTGCTGCTCTGGTGCTCTTGCGCGGTCGTTCTGCTCGGACTCTTTGGGCGCACCTGGCCGCGCTGGGACTTCTGGGCGCGCCATTTCTCTGGACGCTGGCCGGTCTTTTTCTCTCTTCAGACTCCGACGACCGCGCCAGCAGTCTTCTGACTCTGTGGCCGCTGGTGCTGGTCCTCAGTGGTGCACTCACGCTATGGAATCTTCGACGCGACGTGAGTTTGCGCGCCCTGCTGCCCGTCCTGCTGCTGGTCACCATCAACGGAACCCTGCTCTCGCAGCAGTTGTGGGGATCGACCTATGCCATCTGGCCCTTGCTGGTAATTCTCATCGCCGAGATGATCGCCTTCCTTGCTTCTATCGAGCCAGCCAGCGCGGTTCAGGAGAAAACAGACCGCAGGCAGTTTGTGCCGACGGCCTTGGCGGCAATCATGTCGGCAACGCTGGTTCTGTGTGGTGGCCTATATATGGCCAGCGAAGAGCGTCTTTCTTATGCGCAACTGCCCGATGGCCCAGCCGCGCATTCAACGGTTCCCGCGCTGCGGGGAATGGCTGCTACTGGCCCCTTCCTGCCTGATTTTGAAGAGTTACTACGGTTCGCCGCCAACGAAATCCCTGTCTCCGACGGGCTGATTCTCATTCCCGGCGAGGACCCGTTTTACTTTGCCACGGGCCGCGTTCCGCGATTTTCTGTGCTGCTGTTTGACAACGCCACTGATCCGCTTTCGCCCGCGCAACTTGTGGAAGAGGCACAACACCGCAATATTCGGTGGCTGATTGTCAAACGCGATCTGCAACTGAAAGAGGATCCGACACCACAGCGTGAAGCCGCTCTGGAAGCTCTTCGACAAGTCTTTCAGCCTTACCGCAAACTGGACAGCTATGATGTTTATCGCCGTCCGTAGGTTTGCTTCCGCGCAGAGGCCAGGTCAAATTGCAACTTTAAGAGATTTGGCGGTGCTGACCTGTGGGGCCGTTTGCGGCGCGCAAACGAGGAACTGAGCAGAAGCGTGGCGAACGACAGGAGGAGCGAACGAAGGAGCCAGACAGGCCAGGAATGTGGCGCCGATCAGCCGCAAATCGCTCCAAAATGTGGCGCGGCACATGTAATGCACGTCCATTCGCATCTTAACCGGCCGAATATGCTGGCTATAGTAGTCATCCATAAGACTGGGATGAATGCGGCTTAACAATCCTTCTTCGCGCCGGAAAGCAAGAGTTGCGGAGCCAGTGATACCGGGGAGATAAGGCATGTTGACAATGCCGGTATAGCGAGGCAGTTTGGGTCGTGGCCCAACAAGGCTCATCTCTCCACGCAACACGTTATAGAATTGCGGAAGCTCGTCGAGTTTCAGCTTGCGCAACCAGCGCCCCAAGGGAGTAATGCGGGAATCTTCGCTCCTGGTGAGACCCGGACCGCGATGGTCAGCGTCCGATGTCATGCTTCGAAATTTGTAGACGCGAAATAGACGCCCTCCGCGGCCCATACGATTTTGGGCAAAGAATGCAGGTCCGCGCGAAGTGAGACGCACGCATAATGCAATCGCCAGCATGGGCACCGCAAGGACAACAAGAACCAGCAGCGCAAACGAAAGATCGAGGACCCGTTTGGAACTGGAAAGACTCCATGCGCTGGCTGAGGGGCATTCCAGGCGAGAGTTTACGGTACTGGTGTCGACCAGGAGGGAGTTTTGCAAGCGCGCTTGATAGTCAGGAGCTCCGCGCAAGGCAACGGGCGATGAGGCGACAGGCAAGGGCGGTACGAAAACAGATCTCGACTTAAGCGCACGGCTGGCAAGCAGCATGAAACCTCTCCTCGAAATTATGTTGGACAACCGGAGCGATGACGAAACCGGTCCGCGCATGAAAGCGAACACTGCTGAAGACTCAAGCCGGACAGCCGGCAGCTTTGACTCTCCTTTGCGAATGCGACTACTTATTTATCGTCGGCTCTGTGGGATGTGGATGGGTGGTTAACGGAGAGAAATAAGATGGATGGGAAGATACAATTGGGAAGAGTTTCATTATCGAATTTCGATGAGTCAGATCCAACATATATCTTTGCGGGCCTACGACAAGATGCGCGCGGAGCCTTTTTGAATTCTGTCCGCGCAGAGGCTCCGCGCAACCGTTTATTTGATCACGTCAATAGCGGCCGCACCCAGCGCAAGCTGGGAGAAGCTCTGCGTCCAGGAGAGAAACTCGTGCATAACTCCCGGCCCTACGTTCTTCTCCGGGACAACGATGGTATCACCTGGATAAAGACGGGAGTCTTGGAAGCCTGACGAAAAGATCGACTGTCGCGCGCTGCGGCCGGTCACCGATCCGTCTGCCCGCAAAAGAAATATCTGCCCATGGTCCGCGTCGCGATTCGGGCCGCCTGCCAGGTGAAGGTACTGGCCAACGCGAGCTCCGCTGCGATACAGAAAGGCATTCTGATTGAATACGGCCCCGATCACCTGGATAGTGGCGGGAGTGGGCGGAACGATTAGCCTGTCACCGTCCTCAAGCTGCGTGTCCGGCAACTGGTTCTCTCCCGCACTGTGCGGGTTCAACTCAAGCACGATTCTTCCGGTGGGTTGCACTTGGCGCAGGTGCTTGATCAGATCGCGGTCGACAGAGGCGATTTGCTCCTGCTTGCCGCCCTCCTGCGAGGTTTCGCTCGCCGCGTTTCCCATGGCGATCGAGCTGCGCGCTAACTGATGCTCGAGGCGGTCGGCATACTCTTTGAATCGCTGCGCTTCAATTATCTGGGTGCTCTTGCGGGTAAACTCGGCTCCGTAAAGATATGCCTTATCCGTCAACCCTCCTGCGCGCATAACCAGCGAACGCAGAGTTTCACCGGGCTGGACGCTGTAAACGCCGGCATGAATGAACTCTCCTTCCAGGCTCACATATTTTGTCTGCCTGTCCATCGGCTGATGAATGTCGCCCCGCGAGAAGACGGTGACAATGTCGCCTGGTTGAAGTTCGAGATTCTGTGAAGCGTCGTGATTGAGCACCAGTTTGCCCAGATCAAACGGAATCAATGATGTGGACATGGTGGCTGTGTCCAGACGCTCAATTACCGCGTAGTCCCAATCTGTTTCAAAGGCCGGACTAGACAGCTCCGTTTTTCGTCCCATCGGACTGTTCACTTCAATGTCGCCTAAAGTGCCTGCCTCTTCAGAGATGCGGGTGTCCGAGAGCTTCCACATGGCTGTGGATGGATTGTCGTTTGCAGATGACTGTTGCGGCTGCATGCTGGAAACCGAGTTTGGAAGGCCGGTATGCTGCAGTGTAGAACTGGCTGCTTGCGGTCGCGGGGCAACAGGCGCAAACTCCGGCGCCGGAAGGCCGAGCTGGGTGCGACGCCACCAGTAGTCTCGCGAGACCAGCGAATCGCGGTCAGGCATCAGATCGCTCAGCCTCATGCTTGTATGCCAAAGAAAACGACCGGGATTGGCCACTGATCCGCGCAGCGTGACAATCTCACGATAGTTAGAGGCGATCGCATTGATGCGCACAATGTCGCCATCGGCCAACGTCGTGGCCAGACCAGCCGTATCAGCCTTCAATTCGAAGGCGCTGCGCTGGGAATGGTCCGCGATGCGCTCTACAGAGATGCGACCGCCAGAGGCCATCGCGGTTCTGCCGCCGGAGGCTTCCAGCAGCTCTTCGATCGTTTCCTCGCCGCGCAATTCATAGATCGCTTCCTGGCGTACGCTGCCTACGAGCGCTACCTGTGGACCCACCGGCGGAATGTAAAGCACGTCTCCCGATTGCAGTTGCATGTCGCCTGTCTTGTCGCCCTTCACCAACAGCGCGTAAAGGTCGAAGTCAGCGAGCACTTTACCCTCGCGCTTCAGTTCAACGTGACGCACGGAACCTGCTCCGGAAGGTCCGCCGCTCAGAAAGACCGCATTCACCAGTGTGCTGAGCGCGCTCACAGTGTATTCTCCCGGCTGCCGTGCCTGCCCGGTCACGTACAACTGGATGGAATGAATCTCACCCATATCGACGCTTAAATCGAAGTTGCGATAAACCCGCTCCAGCGCCTGGCGGAGGTGAGCGGCGACAGAAGAAAACACAAGCCCGGCCACATGCACTTCGCCTGCCTTGGGAAGGTAGATTTCCCCTTCGCGGCTCACGCGCAGATCGGCACTGAAGTTGACCTGTCCCCAAATGCGAATGCGTAATTCGTCCCCGGCGCCCACCACCATATCCCGCGGCGCAGGGGCGTGGTCGACGGGGCCAAAAGACGCTGGTTGCCCGGCAAATAGCCTCGCCCCATAGATAGGCAGCATTCGGCCAGTGGTGGCATCGACAAAGCGCTGAAATTCGGTGAGCGGCTCGGCCCTCATCGACTGCCTGCTGCGCTGACCAGCTGCACTCATTCCAGTGCGCAGCGCTTCCTCGGTGTAACTCGATTCGCCAGTGAGGCTGTTGTTGACCGAGGATTCCGTGGAAATATCTGCCCGCGGAGTCTGTAGCTGCGGAGTCCCCGCCATCGCCGGCATATCGGGAGACGCCGGCGATTGGGTTGTGGAGGGTGAAGGCGCTGCCTGTTGCAGTTGACAGCCGTAGGAATCGGGATTGTCCTCTGCGGAACATTGCGCGCGCAAATAAGGCACGCAGAAAACAAGAGCGACAACGGCAAAAGATAGAGGCAAAGCGCGACGAAGAGGCGAGGGGGCAGATGAATGGTTTCTCATAGACGCCCCATTGTTTTCACATCCAACAGTTGGGCCCAACGAAAAAATACAAAAGCAGTTCGGCATTGTTCCGAAATTGAACAGAACTCTAAGCGCTTTCCCATATTTAATTTCACATTTACGTTTCCTTCTTTTCTCCATTCGCGCACCCCCTTTCGCAGGTAATCTGAGCGCAGTTTTCCGACTGAGTGGCAGGCAATTCGCTCGCAACTGGCGCTTTTCGCCAACCACGGCATCCAGTTGCGTTGACTGTCGGTTTGCATGGCGGAAAAGCCGGCGAAGCAGATTTCGAAAACGCGTCGCGATGCTCAAGAAAAAATTTGGCTCGCTCACAAAAAGGAAGCACACCGTGCCAACAGAGACTCAGGAACCCGTCGCTACCGCAACACAGACGTGCATCGTCTCTCTTCCGCCGATAATCCGCGTGGCAATCAAACGGAAGAGGCTGGTCGGCATCATTTCGCTTGCCGTGGTTGTACTGGCCCTCGCAGTCGCGTTGTTGCTGCCCAGCCGCTACATGGCCACCACGGTCATTCTGCCGCCTCAGCAAAGCGGTTCGGCGGGAGCGGCCATGATGGCGCAATTGAGCAGCCTGAGCGCCATGGCCGGTGTGGGCGCGCTCGGTATCAAGAACCCCAACGATCTGCAGGTGGCTTTGCTAAGGAGCCGCAGCGTAGAGGATGCAATGGCGGCACGATTTCATCTGCAGGCTTTGTACCACGCAAAATACGCTTCGTCGGCGCGCAAGCGGTGGGAGAAGAAGACATTCATTGATGACGGATTAAAGGACGGCTTGATTCGCCTCTCGGTGACGGACAGCAATCCGCAGAGGGCCGCGGAACTGGCCAACGGCTGGGTGGAGGAATATCAGCGATTCTCGGCGACCCTGGCGGTAGGCGAGGCATCCCGGCGAAGACTCTTCTTCGAGCGGCAAGTGGCCCACGCGCGAGAGAATCTGGCGCGCGCTGAAGAGGAGATGAAGCAGACCGAGCAGCGCACTGGCGTAATTGAACTGGACGGTCAGGCCCACGCCATGATCGCCTCGGCGGCCGTGCTTCGCGCTCAGGTGGCAACCAAGCAGGTCGAAATTCAGGCGATGCGCCAGTTTGCCGCCGACGGGAATCCCGACCTCGAACGCGCACAGCAAGAATTGTCGGGGTTGGAAGGGCAATTGGCCGCCATGGATGTGGCCAAGAATCGCCGCAGCGGCGATCTGGTGGCGCCCACGGGCATGATGGCCCAGGCGGGTCTTGATTATGCGCGCGCCTTGCGCGAGGTGAAGTATCGCGAGGCGGTGGTGAGCCTGTTGATGCGCCTTTACGAGATGGCGCAGATGGACGAAGCGCAAAAAGGTTCTCAGGCGCAGGTTGTGGATGCGGCCGTGGCTCCGGACCGTCCCACTTCTCTTTTCAGGGTTTGGATAGTGTTGGTTGGGCTATTACTCGGTTTACCGATAGCTCTGATGAGCGCGCTTGGAAGTGAAGCTGTCGAGGTTCTTCGCGCACTTCGCCGCTGCTCTGACTCGTGGTCAGCGGCGCTCGAAAAAGCCTGGAATGGGGAAGCGCAATGAAGATTCGGCAAGCCCTGGGCCTGGATGGCGCTGTCGCCTTTACCTCTCTGGCGAGGGCGGTGAGTATTGCGGGAAGCACCGTGACGGTCTTGTTGATCGTCCGCTTTCTCTCGCCCATCGAGCAAGGTTATTACTACACGCTTCTCAGTTTGGTTGCGTTGCAGGTGGTTTTTGAGCTGGGCTTCTCGTTCGTAGTTCAGCAGTTGGCGGCGCACGAGTGCATTCACCTGGAGTTGCACGGGGACGGCAGTGTGACTGGCGATCGGGTGGCGCACGCGCGGCTGGCCTCCACGTTTCAACTCAGCGTGCGCTGGTACACACTTGCCGCTGCGGCAATGGGCTTGATTCTGGCACCGCTCGGGGAGTTGTTCTTTGCGCGCCACGGAGCGGCGGGAGCGGCGGACGTCGCCTGGCGGGGACCGTGGCTTCTGGCCGTAGGCGCATCAATGGCCGGTCTGTGGTGCCAGCCTTTCTATTCCTTTCTTGATGGATGCGGACAGGTGCGCGCTGTGGCCGCTCTGCGGTTGCGGCAGGCGGTTGCCGGCATGTCACTGTCCTGGATCGCTCTGGCGCTGCATCACGGGCTCTACTCGCCTGCGCTGGTGGTTCTGGGTCAAATTGCAGCCGGCCTTTTCTTTCTGAGCGCGCGCCGCCGTCTGCTGATTGGCCTGCTTGGCCATCATGTCGGTAGTGCGCCGATTCAGTGGGCTCGCGAAGTATGGCCCTTCCAATGGCGCATCGCCGTCAGTTGGACGTGCTCTTACTTTACGTTACAAGTCTTCATTCCAATTCTCTTTGCTTTGCGCGGACCGGTGGAAGCGGGACAGATGGGCATGTCGCTCAGTATCTCGGGCTATATTTCAAGTTTGGTGCTGCCCTGGATTACGACTAAGGCCACGCCATTCGGTCGATTGATTGCGGCACGTCAGTTCCAGGGACTTGACACCCTATTCCTGCGCGCGTTGGGCCAGGCCCTGACCGTGTTCGCCATGATAGCTCTGGCCGCCGCCTGCGGGGCGGCGATGTTGTCCGCTATCGCGCCAAAGCTGGCAGCACGCATGGTTTCACCGGAGCTGTTCGCGGTGCTGGTGCTGGCCGCCGGCGCGAATTGCGTGGTGCAATGTTTGGGCACGCTGTTGCGCTCCTTCAAGCGGGAACCGTTTCTGGTGCAGTCACTGGTAGTGGCCACGCTCACCCTGCTGCTGGCCGCGCCGACGGGAGCGCGATGGGGCAGTACCGGCGTCGCGCTAAGCTATCTGGCCGTTTCGGTGGGCATCGGCCTGCCTTCGGCGTTGACTATTTTCTTGAGCGCTCGCCGAGAATACCTGGCCGTTGGCCCAATAGCATTAAGTGACAGCGAGGCCGCATGAACCTTTCATCTCCATGCCTCGCCCTCCGCCCGCAGGTCCTCGACACTTCCGGTTCCCTGTCGGCGTTTGTCAGGCTTTTCGCTTTCGGCGCAGTGCTGATCTTCTCCTTCGTGCCGATCCCGATCTACATCAACCTCTCGCAAATTCTCCTATTCGTGGTCTGCGTAATCGCCCTGTGCTGCTACCTTGTGCGTGTTGAAGCCGACATTGTGGCCGCGCTCTTTTTGATACTTCTCATCGCCGCCTCTCAGGCGATCGGCATTGCACACAGCCCGGCAGCTGAAAAGAACTACTTGACGCTTGCTCTATACCTGACTTCCTTGCTCATCGCTCCGGCCACTAAGCTTCTCGCCAGACAGCACCCACCTGCCCGCTTCTACCGCATGATGTTTCGCATCATCAACTGGGTTCTCGTCTTTCTTACTGTCGAGTGTGTCTCCCGGCTCATCTTCTCGCCCTATATGCCCTCAACCGCGGGAACAGACGTCTCTGACAGTTTCTATCGCTACAAGGCCAGTCTCTTCTTCTTCGACTCAAATTTTGTTGGAATCGAAATTCTCTGCCTCCTTGCAATCATGTTTGCGTTCAAGGAAGAAATCGGACGCAAGAGATGGTTGCTGGCTTACTTGCTTCTCTTTGCGACTTTGTCCAGGGCATCCATCGCCGCCGGCCTATGCCAGCTTGTCATTTACAAATTGTGGCGCTGGCGGGCGTGGGCGCTCTTTGGACTTCTGGCGGCTCAGGTTATTGCCATTTACCAAGTATTCGTGAGTTACACAACGCAGGGGTCTCAAGCGATACACGATATGGACGGGAGCCTTGCCACTAAGTTCTTCATTCTGTCACTGATGACGGAAACATATCGCCAGGCGGATACAGCACAAAGAATATTCGGCATTGGCGCAGGCAATCTATTCAGCCTGGCGGGAATATTCGCACATAACATCGTGGCAACTTTTGTGCTCGAACTAGGCATCGGCGGCTCGCTGCTGCTCGCCGTATTCGTATGGATTCTCTCGAGAAAGTGCCCGGCGGCCATTTATCTGCTCATTTTTCCCTTGGTAATTAACGGATTTTCTTTGGTAAGCACTGCCATGCCGTATTTCTTTGTCGCGCTGGGCCTGTTCGCGGAGTTGCGCAACTCTCCGCGCGATAGAGACGCATCTTCCGTAGATCAAGCCGCAAGTCACAAAATTCAGGAAAGATAAACATGGCCAAAATCAGCGTATTAATGCCTGTCTACAATGTCGAACCGTATGTTGCCGAAGCACTGGCAAGTGTACAATCGCAAACTTTTTCCGACATTGACATTGTGGTTGTTGACGATGGTTCGACGGACGGGACTTTGCGAATCGTCGAGCGGCTCGCTTCCGCGGATGAACGTATCAAGGTCGTTCGTAGCCCGCAGAATCAAGGAATCTCAGCCGCGCTTAATTTCGGCCTGACTTTCTGCAGCTCTCTCCTCATAGCCAGAATGGATGGGGACGATATAGCCCTACCTAGCAGGCTGGAAAAGCAACTGTGGCTTCTTGAAGAGAATCCGGATATCGCACTCGTGGGATGCGCAACTAGGGCAATTGATCAATCGGGACGCCTGATTCCCGGCCTGGGCATCTCGCGCAAGCCAACAACTAAGGAAGCAGTTGCCAGCACGTTGCTGCTGGCGCCTCCGTGCAGCCATATCTGGCTGGCACGGCGCGAAGTATACGACACATTGTCAGGCTATCGAGAGATAGAGGTCGCTGAAGACTACGACTTTTTGCTTCGCGCCATTTCCGCAGGGTTTCGCATCACGAACCTTCCGGAGCCTCTCATGCTGATCCGCACACGATCCAACAATATATCTTCGTGCCTTGAACAGAGAAAGGCGCACTACTACATCGTCAAGTTATACAGCGAGCGCCTGGAACACGGCGTAGACAGCTTCAGTAAGGAAGGTTACGCGCGAGCTGTTCGATCCGGAAAAGTGGAAAGCAGCGCTTTTCGTCTTGCCACCCAATGTGCCCGAAAGGGGCTTGGCCTCCAGAATAAGGCGCTGCGCTACCTCCTACTGATGTTCTCTGCGCTGGCATCACCATGGCAAGCGCGCTACTACCTAATTCGATTTCATCTCAAGATGGCATTGCGAACGCCAGGTTTCTCGGCTTGACAGTCTAAAAACGCTAACCCATGTCCAATGAAAGGCCAACGGAGAAACCAATGAAGATATGTTTCATCATTCATAATGTTGCGGCGCGCGCTGGGTCAGAGCGGGCTCAAGCCAGCCTTGTTAACGCACTTTCCGCTCGCGACGAGTCGATTTCAATCTGGTCAATGTACGGCGCCGGGAAGTCTCCTGGGTTTCCGCTTGCAAGCCGCGTCGAGGTGAGCTGCGGCCTCAAGACGCCACTGCCGTACTTCCTGGATTATCCATGGCTAGCGTGCGCCTTTGCGCTCCATGTTATTCGGCAGCGGCCAGCCTGGATTGTTTGCACGGGCGCGAACCGATTGATCGTCGCATTGTTGGCCGCGCTTGTGCTTGGAGTAAAGGTAGTCATATGGGAGCACTTTCCAGTTACAAACAGTGTTACAAAGCCGAGGGGCAGATTGACACGAAAGATTGCGTCTGTTGTTGCTTCTCGAATTGTAACTCTGACAAAGAGCGACAAAGATCTGTACGCAACGCTTTACACCGTATCCGAACGAGTTACTCATATTCCTAACATCGTGCAATCGCCGGGCGTGACCGGAAGTGTTCGCCGAAAGGAAATTCTCGCCATGGGGAGGCTTTCTCATGAGAAGGGATTCGATCTGCTTCTTGAAGCATGGTCGCTCGCTATGCCGCTGTTGCCCGATTGGTCGCTGCGCATTGTGGGAGATGGGCAGATGCGCGACGAGTTGGTGCGACGAGCCGCTAGCCTGAAAATCGAGGATCGCGTGACCTTTGCGCCGTTTTCAGACGATCCATTCTCCTTGTATTCGGAATGTGGAATCTTTGTTCTCAGTTCGCGCTTTGAAGGGTTGCCATTTGTGCTGATCGAAGCAATGGCGTGCGGGACGGCATGCGTCAGCTTTGATTGCCCAAATGGTCCGCGCGAGGTGATACGCAATGGGGTGAACGGTCTGTTGGTATCGGCCGAACAAGTGAATGCTTTGGCGAGCGCAATAGTAAAACTTGGAGTGAATCCAACGTTGCGCAAGAGGCTCGGAGACGCCGCGAGGAGCGTTTCCAAACCTTTTTCCGAGCCGCGCGTTGTAGCGCGATGGCAGGAAATACTTTATGGCCAGATGCCCGTCGTTGTGAAACAGGTTGCGGCAGCTACGCCTGATCAGGCAGCTGGATCGAGGGCAGCTTGAACACTGGTCCCGGGGCCGGGGTGATTGCTTGCGCGCAATCGGCCTTCAATGCTTCGCCAGCGTATAATTTGCTTCATGGCGACGCATGCGCAATCGCATTTAACGGGCACTGAGGGCGCGGAGAACGGTCCGAATCACGCGGCAGAGATGGCACTCAAACTGCACGCGCTGGAAACGCGCCTGGGGCAGTTGGGCAGCCTGATGGTGGCGTACTCCGGCGGCGTGGACTCCGCGTTTCTGGCGGCCACGGCGCATCAGGTTCTGGGCAGCCGCATGATTGCCGTTTTGGCAGATTCACCGAGCCTTGCTCGCCGCGACTTCGAACAGGCCTGCGAATTTGCGCGTGCGCAGGGGATTCCGCTGCGCATCATCGCGACCGAAGAATTGAGCCGGCCAGAGTACCAGCGCAACGACGCTCATCGCTGTTTTCATTGCAAAGACGAGCTCTTCGGAGCTATGGAGACACTGGGCGCAAGCCTGGGCTTCGAGAAGATCGCCTTTGGGATGAACGTCGATGACACCCGGGATTTTCGTCCCGGGCAACGCGCGGCCGAGCAACACTCGGTGTTGGCGCCGCTGGCCGAGGCCGGACTCACAAAAATTGAAATACGCGCGCTGGCCAAATCGGCCGGTTATTCGCTGTGGGACCGGCCGGCAGCGCCATGCCTGTCTTCGCGCGTTGAGTATGGCCGTACGGTAACTCCCGAGATCCTCGCACAAGTCGAAAACGGCGAAGAGAGCTTGCGGCAGTTGGGCTTTCGCGAGTTGCGCGTTCGCCATCACGGCGAACTGGCTCGGGTAGAGATTGCGCGAGCTGAGTTGCCGCGCGCGCTCACCATGGAGATGCTCGACGCTATTACCGCCGCTCTCAAACTGGTTGGCTTTCAATACGTGACGCTCGATTGCGCCGGATTTCGTTCCGGGGCAATGAACGAGATTCTTGGGAGCACAATTCTGTCAGTGGACGTGCTGGCCAAGCGCAGGGCTGACCCGGCAGTTTAGAATCACCTTGCGATGCGAATTGGCTATCTGGAGTGCTTTTCCGGCATCAGCGGCGACATGCTGCTGGGAGCGTTGGTGGATGCGGGCGTTTCCTTCGCTTGCCTTACGGAGACCGCGGCTGCGCTGAACGTTGGTGCGCGGCTGGAGATGCGCAAGGTGAACCGTGGCGGCCTGGCCGCAACCAAAGTGGACGTGATTACGCCCGATACATTGACCGTTGAACCGGAACACACTCACCAGGATCATCCGAAGCACAAACATCACGAGCATGAGCCGCACTCGCATACCCACGCGACTCATCGCTCCTTGTTGGCGATTCTCGAAATCATTCGTTCCGCGCAGCTCTCTGAAGCGGTAAAACAACGCTCGACCCAAGCATTCCAACTGTTGGGCGAAGCAGAAGCTGCTATCCATTCCGTTCCCATTGAAGAGGTGCATTTCCACGAGGTGGGCGCGGTGGACACCATTGTCGATATCGTTTGCGCCGCTGCGGGCGCCGAGGCGCTGGGTGTAGACCGGTGGCTCTCGTCGCCGCTCAATGTTGGCAGCGGAACCGTGGTTTGCCAGCACGGCACACTTCCGGTTCCCGCGCCGGCCACGCTGGCCCTGCTCGGCGATGCGCCGGTTTATGCGGCTGGCGAGCCGATGGAGCGAGTCACTCCGACCGGAGCGGTTCTGCTGCGCATGCTTGATGTGCAGTACACAAAGCTGCCTGCCATGCGCGTGTTGAAAACCGGTTACGGCGCAGGCGGGCGCGAGACGGCAGGGCAGCCGAACCTGCTGCGGTTGCTGGTGGGTGAAGATGCTGGAGAAACTTCAACAACAGATTCGATTGCAGTGATTGAGACGGTTATTGACGACTGCAATCCTCAATTGCTGAGTTATGTGAGCGAGTTACTTTTGGCCGCCGGCGCATGGGACGTTTATCGCACAACTGCGCAGATGAAGAAGGGACGCACGGGCGTACAGATGACCGTTCTCTGCCGACCGGATCTTGTGCCCGCGTTGCAGAATCTTCTGTTCCGCGAAACCACCACCATCGGCTTGCGCTGGAGGTTGGAGAACAAGGTTGCGTTGGCGCGCGAGTTCGTAGAAGTTGAAACAAGCTGGGGCAAGGTGAAGATCAAGATTGCCCGTTGGCCTGACGGCAAGATCGCCAACGCCTCGCCGGAGTATGAAGATTGCCGCCAGCTTGCCTCCGGGCACTCGGTTCCACTCAAACAAGTGATAGAAGAAGCGATGCGAGTTTACGCGCACACGAAGGAGAAACACTGATGGACCGCGCATACATTGAATCGCTGCTCAACGATGTGCGCGAGGGCCGCCTGAAGGTCAACGACGCGGTTGACCGGCTGAAAGATCTTCCCTTTGAAGACCTGGGCTTCGCTAAAGTCGATCATCACCGCGCGCTGCGCACCGGAATGCCGGAAGTAATCTTTGCCGCCGGCAAGACCACAGTACAAGTAGCGCAAATCTTTGCCCGCATGGCGCAGGCCGGAGGCAATGTGTTGGCCACTCGCGCCACGCGCGAAATGTTCGATGGCGTTCATGCAGTAGAGCCGCGCGCCGAATTTCATGAGATGGCTCGCGCCATAACGCTTTCGCAGGCACCTGCCGTTCCCGGCAAAGGAACCATTGCCGTGGTCTGCGCGGGCACCAGCGATTTGCCGGTAGCCGAAGAAGCCGCGGTGACCGCGCGGTTGATGGGCAATACGGTCGAGTTGATTGCCGATGTCGGCGTGGCCGGGATTCACAGGCTGCTGGCGCAAAAAAATTCTCTGCAAGCGGCGCGCGTGCTGATTGTCTGCGCCGGCATGGAAGGTGCGCTGCCCACCGTTGTTGGCGGACTGGTGAACGCGCCGGTTTTGGCCGTGCCCACCAGCGTGGGTTATGGCGCGTCGTTTGGCGGCATTGCGGCGCTGCTGGGAATGTTGAACACCTGTTCGCCCAACGTCTCGGTGGTCAACATCGATAACGGTTTCGGTGCCGCCTGCATCGCCTCATTGATCAATCGGCTGTGAGAAAGGCTTCACAGTCTCACAGTTTCACAGGAAATAGGGGGGGAGGGGGGGGTACCTCTCGGCGGTGGTACGGACCGGGCGGATGTCCGACATATTGAACCGGGCGCGTTCCTGGCACGCTCGAACCGAAATTAAAAAGGCTCCGCTTCTGTTCATCCTTTTATTGTGCGCTGGGAGTTAGATATTCTCTGCAAGAACGGGCTGGAGATTTCGTGGATTCCCACGGCTCAAAAATCGAGACCTGGCCACTCGATATGCTTGTTTAGGCAAATTCCTGATTATGGGGAAACTGCTAGACAGGTTGCACCCTTAGCCGTTCTGCAAGCTTGAGGCGAACAATAGGCTTCGCGGGTATCACGATGTCGCGGTTTCCGGTCAAACCCGCCGCGGCAGTTCCAGCACTGCTGCCTGCCAGTCCTCTCTACAACCAGGCCCACACCGCCCGTGGCTACGCCGCCTACAAACATTCCCAGCCCTGAGCCTCCGGCAATCAGTGCCGTAGAGCGTTTGCCTTTGTCCTTTTTGCTCTCGGTGAGGTCATCCGTTGTGAGCGGGTAGCGCTTGCCGTTCAACGTCATGGAGGCCAACCGCAGTTCAAGCAGCGAATGCCCTTTGAAGTGGCTTCTGCGGTGCGCTGCTGCGATCACGCCACCTACGGGGGTTCCTCTGGGCACCACGACAATGTTGTCGAGAGAGCGTACCGGCTCGACAATCTCACCGGTGAACGTGCCTCCTTCATGGGTGTGTTTTACCCTGATGCGCTGATCAACCCGGATGGTGAGCCGTGTGCCTGCCGGAATGGTCAAGTTGACCGGCGCAGGAGGCGGTTGCGGCACCCCGGAAACCGTTGGTCCCGAGGACGGCGGATCAGGCGTTCCAGCTGAAGGCGGTCTGGTCGTCGTGATCGACACGTCAGTTGTTTCTCCGGGCGCGGGCGGCTGAACGATCGTGGTGGTAGTAGTTCCGCTCCTATCGACAGAAACCACCTGCTGAGGTTGACCGGTCTTTGCTGGCTGCTCTTTGGCCTGGTTTAGTGCTGTTCCTGCTTGGTATTGCATCCGGCGACGATGCCTGACATCAGGAGCAAAGCGAACGCCGGGTTCCATTGGGACAGACGCTTGCCGGTGAGGTGATTTGGGGACGGTCGAGGGGGTAAAAGGGATTCTTTACGAGAATTTTTTAGAGGAGTGCATTTTTTGCCATTTCATCGCCCATTCAAGCGAGTTGAACTTACGCGATTGTTTTTATGGACTTTGGACGCCCGGAACGACTCAAAGAGTCGTAAACCGGTGATGAGAATCACAGTCCAGAGCTTGCCGATGCGCGAATCATGAAAAGTGCAGGACCAACTTGCGAACGCGCTTGGAGGCAATTCTATGAAACGGTCGAGATTGCCACTGATGCGCAGGGTTTCGCAGATATTTTTTCTGCTTCTCTTTTTTGCGCTTCTGCTGTTTACGTCTCTGAACTTCTTCCCTCACGATGCCACAGAGGTGCAACTGCGCGCGCCGGTGCGCCTGTTTTTCGAGTGGGACCCGCTGGTGGCCGTAGTGAATGCGCTGGCCAGCCACGCGCTCTATCGCGGACTGTTGTGGAGTCTGCTGATTCTGGTGCCCACGTTGTTTCTGGGCCGCTTCTTCTGCGGCTGGATTTGCCCCATGGGTACGCTGCAACACTTTGTGGGCAACATGCCTTCAGAGGCGAAGCGCGGCAAACAACGCATTGAGGCGAATCGCTATAAGCGATGGCAGACGGGCAAGTACGTGGTGCTGATCGCCGGGTTGGTGGCTGCTTTTTTTGGTTCGGCGGTTATCGGCTGGCTTGATCCCTTCAGTTTGCTGGTGAGGTCTTTCGGACTATCGCTATTGCCGGCCTTCAACTTTGGCGCGCAGGCTGCGCTGACGCCGCTCGAGCATAGCCACATCGGAATCATCAAAGGGACCGGCGAAACGCTGCATACGATTCTGCACTATACAGTGCTCTATCTTCGCCAGCCTCACTACGCGCAAAGCGTGTTCCTGGGGATTCTGTTCATTGCGATTCTTGCGGCCAGTTTGCGCGTGACGCGGTTGTGGTGCAGAGCGATTTGTCCGCTGGGCGCGCTGTTGGGCGCGGTGTCGCGCTGGAGTGTTCTGGGACTGCACAAGGACCCTGCAGCGTGCGACCACTGCAACCGCTGTCTGTTGCATTGCCAGGGCGGCGACGATCCCGCCGGCGGCGTGCCGTGGCGCAAGGCTGAATGCCTGATGTGCATGAACTGCGTGGGCGCCTGCCCGCAGGACGGCCTTGCTTTTCGCTTCTTCCGCAAAGAGAAGGAGATTGCATCGCCTGATTTGGGACGGCGCAGAACGCTGACAGGCATTGCCGCCGGCGTGGCCGTGGTTCCGCTGATGCGTGCTAATACGGGCATGGGCAAGAGCCGGCACGAGCTGCTGCTGCGCCCGCCGGGTTCGGTGGATGAAAGCGATTTTCTTTCGCGCTGCATCCGTTGCGGCGAGTGCATGAAGGTTTGCCCCAACACGGCGCTGCATCCCACGCTCGATCAAGCCGGGCTTGAGGGATTATGGACGCCGACAGTGGTGCCGCGCGTCGGCTATTGCGAACCCAGTTGCGTGCTGTGTTCCGAGGTTTGCCCCACCGGCGCCATCTGGCAGATTACGCCGAAAGAGAAAGGCTGGGTGGTGGGCGTCGGCGCGAGCGCGACGAGCCAGCCGATTCGCTTGGGAACTGCGTTCTATGATCGTGGGCGCTGTCTGCCGTGGGCCATGGCGACCGAATGCATTGTTTGCGAAGAGTGGTGCCCGGTTTCGCCCAAGGCTATTTATGTGGAAGAGGCGCAGGTCATCGACGCGGACGGAAACACAAAGACTCTGAAGCAGCCGCGCGTCGATCCCAGCCGCTGCGTTGGATGTGGGGCATGTGAATTTGCATGTCCGCTGCAAGAACACCCGGCTGTGTACGTCACCAGCATCGGCGAAAGCCGGTCGCCGGGAAGTCAGATATTGCTCAACAGGAAATAGGGGAGATTGTTCAAGTGAAATATCGCTCGAATTGGAAGTGGGCCTTTGCTGTTCTTGTCATGATTGGCGCAGTCGCCGGTACAGGCTGCAAGAAAAAGGGCGCTGACCCGTTCCCGGCGTCGAACGCGGTTGCGGATTGGCAGAAGACCAGCGAGACGCGAGTGTTTGCTGCCAAGGATCTGTGGCAGTACATTGACGGCGATGCCGAGCAGTACGTTTCAGCCGGCGTTGTCTCCACATCGACCTCCGACTACAAATACAAAGGCGAGTTGGAAGCGACCTTGGACGTTTACACAATGAGCGATGCGGCAGGTGCGCGCAAAATCCTGGAGACAGGGCAAAGCTCTGACGCCAAGGCTGTGCAACTGGGCGATGCGGGCGTTGCGTATGCGCAGAGCGTAATCTTCCGTAAAGGTCCTTACCTGGTGCGTATTGTTGCTTATGAATCCACGCTCGACGCTCAGCAGGCACTGCTTGCGCTGGCGCACGCAGTGGAAGCAAAACTTTAACCGGACACAGTTGCGTTGATAACGCACGCGAGGATTAACATGGAAAGCCGCAGAGATTTTCTGAAGACCGCAGCAACGGGAGCTTTGGTATTGGGCTCGCAGAGCAAGTTAGGACTGGCCGCAGGGCTGGACCAGCGCGTGCAGACTGGCAAATCCAAAGTTGTGATTGCTCGCGATGCGTCGCTGCACGGAACAGGCGCGCAGCCGGACGAGAAACGCGTGCAGGGTCTGCTCGATCGCGCCATCGCTGCTTATACAGACCGCGACCATCCGGTGGAGGCCTGGAAACGAATTGTGCGGGCGGACAAAGTGATCGGGCTAAAGGTGAACGGCCTGGGCGGAAAAGGAGTTTCGACCCACCTGTCGCTGATACTGGCAATTTGTGAACGGCTGCAGCAGGCCGGCATAAAGCCCGGCAACATTGTGATATGGGAACGCAACGCGCGCGATCTTCAGGCTTGCGGGCTGACGATCTCGACTGATCCAAACCGCATGCGCTGCTATGGCAACGATGTGGCGGGATACGAGGAACAATCGGTGACGTGGGGCGGGAGCAGCGTGAAGCTCGCCAAGGTTCTCACTCGCGAGTGCGATATGGTGATTGGCTTGCCGATTCTCAAGGACCACAGCATGGCTGGCGTTACGTTCGCAATGAAGAACATGTACGGCGTGGTGGAACGCCCAAGCGAATTGCATGGCGACGGATGCAATCCTGGCGTGGCTGATATCAATTGCATTCCGGCGATTCGCGACAAAGTGCGCTTCACTATTGGCGACGCGATGACTTCAGTTTATGACGGAGGGCCAGGCTTCCATCCCGAGCGCCTCTGGCAGCCAAATGCGCTGATCGTGGGCGAAGACCGCGTTGCTGTCGATCACACGGCGTGGCAGATGCTTGAGCGGAAACGCGCCGAGGTGGGCTTTCCGACATTCGAAGCTGCGGGACGTCCGCCGCGCTATATTGCCACCGCCTCTGACGCGGCTCACAGGTTGGGCACGAACGATCCGCAACGGATGCATCTCATGGAAATTTGAACGGGAGAAACACGATGGCCGGAGAAACCGAACACAAGGCGGAAGAAGCAACAGGCGCGGCGCAGGGCATGACGCGGCGCGAGGCGATGCTGCAACTGCTGCGCGTGGGCGGAGTTGCCGCAGGCGCAGCGGGCGCGGCTGTCTGGCTCAGCGAGCACAGTTTCCGGCCTGTTCCGGCGCAGGCAATAGAGGCACGGCGCGACCATCGCGCGGCGGCAAATTTGCAATGGCCGGCGATGACGGTAGTTCAAAACGGTGAGCCGCGGGCGCTGGTGGAGACGGCTCTCAAAAATCTGGGCGGCATTGGGCGCTTCGTCAGCCGGCAGGATGTGGTGGTGATCAAGCCCAATATTGCGTGGGATCGCACGCCGGAACAGGCCGGGAACACGAATCCCGACGTGGTTGCCGAGATGGTGCGACAGTGCTGGAGCGCTGGAGCCAAGCGCGTGATTGTTACCGACGTGAGTTGCAATGAGCCGCGCCGCTGCTTTCAACGCTCCGGCATACAGGCTGCCGCGCGCGCCGAGGGCGCTGAAGTCATCCTGCCCGATCCAGAGCTTTTCCGCGAGGTGGATTTGGGCGGAGTTGTGCTGAAAAGCTGGCCGGTCTTCACGCCGTTTCTTGAAGCGGACAAAATCTTCAACATACCCGTCGCCAAGCATCACGCGCTCACCGGCGCAACGCTGGGCATGAAGAACTGGTACGGCATTCTGGGCGGCGAGCGCAACCGGCTACATCAGAAGATTCACCAGAGCCTTGCGGACCTGGCGAATTTCATGCTGCCGACGCTGACCATGATTGATTGTTACCGCATCCTGCTGCGCAACGGCCCGACTGGCGGAAACCTGGAAGACGTGGCTACAAAGAAGACCATGGTCGCAGGAACTGATCCGGTGGCTCTCGACGCTTATGTTGCCAAGGCTTATTGGAATCTCGACGCCGAGAAGCTGCCTTACCTGCAAATGGCCGCTAACCGTGGTTTGGGAACCGTGGATTTTGATAAGTTGCAGGTGAAGATCAGCCAGTTGGGATAACTGGTTGATCTAGGTGGAGTGATTTTCGCGGTAACAAGGACCGTGAAAGGCTGCTACAAGCAGTCAGTGTAGATAGAGCCAATGACTGGTTCGGAGATAACGGAGCCTTTTTCATCTAAACCAACACGCACCCCAAGAAGCGCGGTGTCTGTTCCGCAGCCAACCGGGGAGCATCCTGACGTGTAAATTGTCCCAGATGCTTCGTCTCGGGTGAACGTTACTGGTATACCGTTTTCCGCAAAGAAACGGATTACAGAATCTTTTCTCGTCCCGACTGTGAGCTTTGCATGAGCCTCTTGCTCAAGTATTCCTGCTCTCGCGTCAAACGCGTCGCCCCGCAGCTTGCAAGAGCCATCCTTGAGCTTAGCATCATGGGCTTTTTGCAGAATTGCTCCAAGTGCCGAGTTACTCGCGTTTTCTCGCGGCTTATTAATGGCGCTGCGGTATACGTAGAAGGCTGAAGCAACTACAAGTACGACAAATAGTCCGAGAGCCGTCCGAATAATCTTCTGCTTCATATGGTCACTTCAACTCCATCTCATTAGGTGCCTCATCTCTGCGCATTCTATCAGCGCAAAGATGAGGCACCTGGCAATCTCACGGTTTCTCTTCGATGAGTGGTTGCCAGAGTTCGACGCGGTTGCCTTCGGGGTCGGTGATCCAAGCGAAGTGGCCGTAGGATGCGGATTCCTGGTGGGGGTCGATGGGGATGTTCGCGGCGCGGAGCTGGGTGAGGAGGGCTTCGAGGTCATCGACGCGGTAGTTGATCATGGCGCGCTGGGTGGTGGCGCCGAAGTGGTTGGTGGTGTCGGGGAAGAGCATCCAGGCGGTTTGGCCGGTGCCGGCGGGGACTTCGTCGGACCAGAGGAGGCTGGCGCCGCCGTAGTCGGCGAGCTGGATGCCGAGGTGCTGGGCGTACCAGCCGGAGAGGGCTTTGGGGTCGCGGGCTTTGAGGAAGACGCCGCCGATTCCTGTGACTCGTGCCATGAGGTTCTCCTTGGGGGTGTGTGAGCGGGGGGACGAAAAGCAGATCTCTCTGCTGCGCAAGGAGATAATACCAAACGAGTGGAACGGCGTGAAGGACCACCTGCGGGGACTAGCCGTCCAGGCGGGCGGCGCTTGCGCGCCATAGGGTTCGTAGTATCCCACCCATTTTGCAAACAGCGCAAAATGGATGGGGCACACGGCACCCGGAGTTCGAGAAGCTACAGATGAAGATCAGCCAGTTCGGATCGACGACCGCAGTGGGTACAACGGCTCGCCATTCGCCAGCACGGGGATAATGATCTCCCCGGGAGTTGCCGAGAGGTTCGGGTTCTCAGGCGGAATCAGCGAAAGGCTTCCCTCCGGCTTGAGTTTTTCCGCAGGCTGCCTGATTCCATGATCGGGGCCGTCACCGGACGGGCGAAGGGCTTTCAGTTCTGGCAGGCGAGCCAAAATCGCTCGCTGGAGACGCTGAATCCCAGGGGGCGCAGGAGACGGAACAGCCGGCTCCTCGTCTTCTTCATCGGAATCGCAGTCGTCCTCGCCGGAATCGTTGTCGTCTCCTTCGGAATCGCAATTCTCTTCCTCTTCATCTGAATCGCAATTCTCGTCATCGGGATAGTAGCGGTCGCAGGTGTCGCGGCGATTGCAGCTTGCGCAATCGCTGGATTCGCATATTTCCTTTTCCGGGGCCAGCTCATCGCCTTCCTCGGTGACGGTCATGGAGCGGACAATTTCGGAATCCGAATGGAAGGTTTTGCGATCGATGTTCTGCGAGGCGATCTGGAGGGCGTAGAGGAGCAGGCCGGTATGGCGCGCATCGAGGCGGGAGCAGAGGTACGCAGATGTGATCTGGTGGATGGCTACCTGGATGGAGGCGGGATCCTCCAGTATGGGGAGATAGATGTTATCCCAGATGGTGCTTTTGGCTTTGGCCATGGTATGCACGCGGGAATGGAAATAACAGAAGGCCGACCCGCTGAGAGCCGGAGATTGGCATCGTTTTCCGTTGGTTTTGATATGACGGCAAAGATCGTACATCGGATACCCCCACCCATATTTTGGACGCAAATTCCTTGTTTTCTTGGGTTTACGGGCATGGTTGCGCCGCAAAATCGTGAAAACAAAGGAGTTCCCTGCAAAATCGTCCAGGATAAGGAGTTACGTGGATGTTTTGAGGGATTGCTCTAAGGATTATTGTGCGGCGGAGGAGGGAAATAATCTGCAAGCACCTGCGGTGGGGCGAAAGCCTTCGGCAGTCCTGGTCTGTGTTGTGCTATCCCAGGTCCCCAAATGCGAGGGACCTGGGGCACCCGGCACCTGCGGTTGGGGCGGGTCAGCGAGTCAGCAGGTCAGCGAGAGTCATGCGGGAGATTGCGGGCACGCTTGGGCACCATAGGTTCGTGGTTTCCCGCCCATTTCGCTAAGAACGCGAAATGGTGGGCACCCTGGGAGAAAACCCGCCACCAAAACCCCAAGAAACTGATTTCTAGGGTGTAGTGTCCTCCGAAAAGCCAAATCGGCCTGTATTGAATCGCAAGTGAAAAGTATGACTGATTTGGTCTTCACCATCTTTGAAGCGCGCGATCAAGGGATAGTCCAATTCGATCAAATTTTTTGGACTATCGCCAATGAACTGCATGAGCATTTCTTTTTCTAATGGTCTTGTGGTTTCCCAATCTTTCGCGCTCAATCGTGGCGCTCCAACTTCTATCACCTCATATCTCATCGGAGTACGCTGTGGTAGACGCTCAGCATGCGGTAAGGCATCAAAGCACAACGTGAATTTACCCTGCTTTGACAGAATAGGCTCAAACCTAATTGACGTGGGGACCCTCCCAGCCAGGTGCTGCACTGTGAAAGTGACAGGTACGCCGTGTTCTCTCCATGCCCTTTGCCCGTCGACACCGTTCACGTTCATGCCCAATATCGGCCTGTTATCGTTCAGCGTCTTTTCGGCTTTCCTCTTGGCTTGATTTTCATCCAACCAGAGGAGAAACATAGCCAGCATGAACGCTGCCCATAGGCAAGCGAGGAAAAGCGGCCTGTCCGGATATTTTACGGGATCGATAATCTGTAAGACTTCCCTTATCAATGAGAAGGGGCCGCTCATAAGTGCAATGACCGTGAGCGAAATTCGGTAACCAAAGCGGAAACTAGGCATAATCTGGCAGAATACTCCACTCCGCCTCTATCGTGAAAGCTGCAAACCCAGACCCGCTGAACTGGAGAGACTTCCCTTCGGCCCCCCGCTGATTCAAGTATGCCGTTGCCCGATCTCGAGGCCTGAGAAAACCGGCGTTCTCCCGGGGGCTAAAGCCCGGGTTCTTATTGCTGTCTGTCCAGCCGGGCACTTGCTTTACATTTCAGACCGGGCAGATGGTTTACACATTGGTCCGATTTTTGGGGTTGTTTATGATTCATCTGCCCGCCGTAGTAGTGCCTGTGGGAAGGTGGGAA
>JBEKSE010000012.1:0-101150 GCA_049517315.1 Occallatibacter sp.
GCTCCTCACCATGAATGCGAAAGCTGAGGCGATGACCAAAAGCAGCGCAAGAGCCCAGACCCAGTTGTGTTTCTTCCAGAACGCCGCAATTTTCGTTACCGCGCCCTCTTGGGGAGGGACAGGCTTCCAGAAAAACGCCTTGATCGGCAGGAGCAGAGCAATCGACATCACCAGAAATTTAAGAGGCCCAATCGTGGTTAGAACAGCCATGCATTCTATACCTACTACGCATTTACAATCGGGGAGCGCACTCGTTATTAAGCAATGCCACCATCCCTCTTCCCCGAATCCCCCCAAGAAACCCAGCAAATAAGACCATCGGTAGTTTCCCGCACGTATTTGCAAGAGCAAAGGCAGCACGGAGGAGGGGAAGGAAAAGCATAATAGGATGATGAGCATGACGAACCAGGCCCAGCGTTCCCTCTTTCTATATCCCGTCGATAGGACGATCAAGCCGATCGCCACGATCCCGAGATCAGCAAAACCCAAAGGCGCCAAGAAATTCCACATCGCCCCATAGGGCAGTTTAATGGTGAGCTCATTCCAGGTTGAGGCGTTGCTCAGGGCCGCCGGAATCGAAGATACAAAACATAGGGAGAGGACCAAAGCGGAAATCGAAGTCGTGCTGCAGCGGACTTTCATGCCAGCCACTTTCTAAACACTTTGACCACGGTAAGTGAATTCAACGAACAGTCTACACCGTGCTCCGGTCGGACGTCGCCTATCCAGAAACCACACCACTGCCCATCCCCTGTACCGATTCCATGCCCTACTCCAAAAACTCGCGCACAAACAGGTTCTGGCTTTTGACCAGCTCGTGAAGCGAACCGTCGAAGATGAGGCGGCCTTCTTCGAGCATCAAGAAAGTTGTGTTGGGGTCGGTTTCGCCTTTGGGGAAGGGGACCATGCGGCCTTCTTCGGGGTCAAATCGATGGTTGCAGAGGGCGAGCGCGTCTTGCAGGCGATGGGTGACCAGCAGTGAAGGGGTATGGCTGACGTCGCGCTCCTTGACGATCAGCTCGATGATGGTGGTCGAGGTGACGGGGTCGAGTCCGCCTGTGGGCGAATCGTAAAGCAGCAATTCCGGCGTTTGGATGAAGGCGCGGGCGATAGCCACGCGGCGGCGCATTCCGCCTGAGAGGCTGGCCGGAAACATGTCGAAGGTCTCCTCCAATTCGACAAAGCGCAGGGCGTCGCGGACGCGGCGGTCGATTTCGCTGTCGGGAACCTGTGCCTGGATCAGCTGATAGGCCACGTTGTCGCGAACGGAGAGCGAATCGAAGAGCGCGCCCTCCTGAAAGACCATGCCGGTGCGGGCGCGCAGAGCGAAGAGCTGTTCCTCGGGCATGTGGGTAATCTCTTCGCCGAAGAGCAGAATGCGGCCCTCATCGGGGCGCAGCAGGCCGTTGGCGAGCTTGAGCAGAACGCTCTTGCCTACGCCGGCCGGGCCGAGCAGGACACGCGTCTCTCCCGGCGCAATGGAGAAGCTGACATTTTCCAGCACCGGTGGGCCGTCAAAGGCGATGGAGACATTGCAAAAGGCGGCGACCGGCCTGGCCATATCTTGATCGGATGGGCCGGGGCCGGGCTGGGCGAAAGCGGGGCAGTCGCTCATAGGGGCGGAAAGAGGGTGAGCAGAACCTGGGTGAGGAGGAAGTCGACGAAGATGATGAGCACCGAAGCCCATACGACGGCATCGATGGTGGAGCGGCCTACGCCCTGGGTTCCACCCTTGGTTCTCATGCCGTAAAAACAGCCGATGGAGCTGAGGATATAGCCGAAGAAGAGCGGCTTGACCAGTCCCTGGATGACGTCGGGATAGCGCAGGGCCTCCCAGGCTTTGTTCAAGTACAAAGTGCCATTCTGGTGGTTCATGAAAACGGTGACCAGTCCGCCGCCGGCGATGCCGCAGGCGTCGGAGACGATGGTGAGAAACAAGAGCATGGTAATGGTGGCGGCGATGCGCGGGGTGACCAGTTTGCGCATAGGGTCAACGCCCAGGGCGCGCATGGCGTCAATTTGCTCCGTCACAACCATCGACCCGAGTTCGCTGGCCATGGAACTGGCGTTGCGCCCAGAGACCATGACTCCGGTTAGTATGGGGCCAAGTTCGCGGATCATGGTAAGCGCGACAAACTGGCCGGTGACGGCGGTGGCGCCGAAGGACGACAGCGTGGCAGCCGATTGCAGCGCCAGCACGCCACCGGTGGAAAGACCGGTAAGCACCACGATGGACAAGGAGCCGACGCCGATGATGTCGGCTTGAATGAGGAATTCAGGCCAGTAGATGGGGGGGCGATAGAGATTTGTGAAGGCGCGCCAGGCAAACAGGGAGTAGTCCTGCACGGTGAGGACGAGGGACTTGGCGGTCTTTTCTATCGACTGTATCGCCATTGCGTTTGCCGGCCTGCGGCGCTCCCGTAAGTGTTGTTGCAAGGACAGGATAGCGCATGAGGGATGGGGGAGCGGAATGAATCGCGAAGGGCTCACCAGACTGGGAGACGAGAATTTTTGATAATGTGGTTGTTTTCTCCTTGACAGCTTAGGAGAGATGAGGCTAGTCTCCTAATCATCTTAGGGGGCACTGTGAACGACCAGGCTCAGCTTCTTCCCGGCACACTCGATCTGCTTATCTTGAGGGCGGTTTCGCTCGGCCCGCTGCATGGGTACGGAATCCTGCTGCGCATCGGGCAGATTTCCGACAATGCGCTGCTCATCGAGCAGGGTGCGCTCTATCCCGGCCTGTTTCGCCTTGTCCGTCAGGGATTGCTCAAGGCGAACTGGGGCACATCGGAGAACAATCGCCGCGCCAAGTTTTATGAACTCACCGTCGCTGGCCGCAAGCGTCTGCAGGAAGAGACAGATAGCTGGAACCGCCTGGCTACTGCAATCGCGTCCGCGCTTTCGCCACAACCGGAGGAAATATGAAACTCCTCGATTCGCTTCGCTTCCGCATGGCCGCGCTGTTTGGGCGCGACCAGATGCACGCCGAAATGGAAGAAGAAATTCGCTCCCACATTCAGCACCGCGCTGACGATCTGGTACGCTCCGGCATGAGTCGCGCAGAGGCGGAACGGCGCGCACGCATCGAGTTCGGCGGACGCGAGAAGTACAAAGAGGAGATTCACCAGGCTCTGGGCGGCAATTTTATCGGGACTTTTCTGCAGGATGTGCGGTTCGCTCTCCGCGTGCTGCGCAAGTCACCGGGATTCACCATAGCCGCGCTCTTGACGCTGGCATTAGCCATCGGCGCCAACGCCGTGGTTTTTGCCGTATTGAATGCGCTGATACTGCGTCCGCTGAATGTGCCACAGGCCGATACCCTCTACTCGATCGAGCGTGGGTACTATAAGGCCGTGGATTTTTCTTATCCCGACTATCTCGACCTGCGCGAACGCAACCGCAGCTTCGATGATTTGGCGGTGTATACCCTGGCGCCGATTGGGCTGGATACGGGCAAGAACGCGTCCCAGGCCTGGTGCTATGAGGTGAGCGGGAACTATTTCGACGCGTTGCACATTCAGCCGTTTCTTGGCCGCTTCTTTCACGGCGCCGATGAGCACGGTCCAAACAGCGCTCCGTATATTGTGCTGAGTTACGCCTATTGGCACAGCCATTTTCAGGATGATCGTGGCGTGGCGGGCCGTCAGGTTCAGGTGAACAAGCATCCTTTCACCATTCTCGGCGTCGCGCCGCCTGAGTTCCGAGGGACTTTACTGTTCTTCTCCGCGGACCTGTGGCTGCCCATGGTTGATCAGGGACAAGTGGAGGGGTTGAATGTTTTGAACGCGCGCGGGGAGCGCCACATTTTCCTCTTGTTCGGACATTTGAAGGCGGGTGTTACCCGGGCGCAGGCCATTGGTGATTTGAACTCTGTTGGTTCTTATCTCGAAAAAAACTACCCCAAAGACGAAGCCGATATGACCTTTTCCCTGGCGCGGCCCAGTCTTGCCGGCGACATGCTGGGGCCTCCGGTGAAGGGATTCATGACGGGAATGATGCTGCTGGCGGGGTTGATTCTGCTGGCCGCGTGCGCCAACCTGGGCAGCCTGTTTGCTGCGCGCGCCGCCGACCGTTCTCGCGAGGTTGCTTTGCGCCTGGCGCTCGGTTCGAGCCGCAAGCGCATTCTGCGCGGAGTGTTTACTGAGGCCTTGCTGATATCAATTGCAGGAGGCGCCCTGGGACTGTTGGGCAGCATCGCATTATTGCGCGAGCTGATGGCATGGCAGCCAGTTCCCCAATATCCTTTGTATCTGCCTGTGACTCCGGACGCGCAAGTTTACCTGGCCGCACTATTTTTGGCTTTAGCCAGCGGATTTCTTTTTGGCGCTGTCCCGGTGAGGCAGATACTTCGCACCAATCCTTACGAGGTGGTCAAGGCTGGGTCAAGCGGCATCATTGCGGGCAATGCCGGAAGCAGAATTACGCTCAGGGACGTGTTGCTTGTGGTGCAGATTGCCATCTGTGGCGTGCTGGTTACTTCTTCGCTTGTTGCAGTGCGCGGGCTGGTGCGCTCTATGCACAGCAATTTTGGTTTTGAGCCGCAGAACGCAATGTTGGTGGATACAAATCTCAGCATGTCGGGCTATAGCGGCGACCGGGTTCCCGCAATGCAAAGACGCATGATCGATGCGCTTGATGCGATTCCCGGCGTAAAGAATGTGGGACTGGTGAGCCAAATCCCGTTGGGAGGGGGCGGGACGAGCGCGAATGTCTTTAAGGACCAAACGACAGACCTGAGGCCGGCGAATTCCGCTTCCTGGGTCGCGATGTTCAATATATCTCCCGAATACTTTCATGCGGCGGAAACATCTCTGTTGGCAGGCAGGAATCTCTCCTGGCAGGACGATAAGACTGCGCCGCGCGTGGCAGTGGTCAACCAACTTTTTGCGCGCACAATCTTCGGCTCGGTCAGCAATGCGCTGGGCAAATACTACAAGATGGAAGATGGGACGCGCGTACAGGTGGTGGGCGTTGTCGAAGACGGAAAGTACTATATGCTCACCGAAGATCAGCGCACGGCGATGTTTCTACCATTTCTGCAATCGCCCACCAGCCTCACATGCCTGGTGGTGCGCTCTGATCGCGATCCGGCGCAACTGGCGCCAGCCATCAGGAGTGCGCTGCGGAGCCTTGACGGCGCATTGCCTTTAAATGTCCAAACATGGAACCAGGGATTGGATATCGCGCTGTTTCCCTCCCGTGTGGCGACGACGGCGTTGGGCGTACTGGGCGGAATGGGCGCGATGCTTGCACTCACAGGCATCTTTGGAATGGCTGCATACTCAGTGAGCAAACGGCTTCGGGAGTTGGGAATTCGCATCGCCCTTGGCGCTAAGCGCAAAGAGGTGTTGCAGGCCGCGTTGGGGCGGCCATTGAAATTGCTGGCCATTGGTTCGGCGGCGGGTTTGCTCCTCGGGATTCTGGCGGGCAAGGTGCTGGCTTACATCGTGTATCAGGCAACTCCCCGCGATCCGCTGGTGTTATGCGGAGTTGTTCTGGCGATGTTGCTGCTGGGCCTCGTGGCTACGTGGATCCCGGCGCAACGCGCCCTTTCAGTCGATCCCTTGATCCTGCTGCGTGAAGAGTGACCAGGTTCTATTGGGTCGCGGCGCGCGGCTTGATCAACTCGTCGAGATAGTCGGGCTTGTCCGCTACGCGGACCAGGTGTGGAAACTTATCGCCGCCATGGTAGTTGATGACGCAGGTCCGGAAATAATCGTCCACCACAACCAATAGTGTGACCGGCTGCGAGGTGTCTTTGGCGGCTTTGATTGCGTCCGCGAGCAAATCGTGGCTGTAGACGCGGCCATTGACGCCGATGACTTTCATTCCCGAAGAGACGCCGGCCTCGAACGCGGGACTGCCGACAATGGCATCGGTCACCGTGCCGTCGGCGCCCACCTTAAGGCCGATTGAATAGACATCGCCGGGGTCGCCGTTGCGTCCCTGCAACTTCATCGGTTCGCCGTTCAGCACAACCTTCCAGCCGCCGTTTTCAATGCCGCCTGTGGGCGCATCCGCTGAGGTGGAATTCAGCCGGGTGTGAAAGAAGCCGGCCCAGTCAAAGGGCGCAATCGCATTCAGCGTACTCACCAATTCGTCGAAGGTGTATGTCTTCACTTCCGCGCCATGATTGGGACCGCCGTGGAAAGCCTGGCAGAAATCGTCGATGGTTTTCTGGCCGTGGCTCTCGCGATGAATAATGGTGGCCACTTCAAGCCAGAGCAGATCGCCTTCGTCGTAGTAATCTACGCCGCGGCGCCAGTTCAGCCAGCCGCCTCTTGCACGCCCCATTCCCGGCTCTCCGATAGCGGTGTCGAGCAAGGGGCGCCAAGTGCGTCCGGGACGGCCCGGCCCAAGCGAGGCAGCGATGGCGGCCATATGCTCGTGGTACTGCTCCTGAGTCCAAAAGCCGCTGCGCGCGGCCAGCATCGGCCCAAGGTAATCCGTGAGTCCTTCGTAGACCCACAACAGATCGGTTTCCATCGGCGCTTCAAAGTCAGGCGTGGACAGATCAGCGGGGCGGCGGAATTTGCCATTCCATGAGTGAACGAATTCATGCGCCAACAAGCCGCCGATGAACATTCCGGAACTGGGCAGAAGCAGAGCGCGCTCCGGTAGGCGGCTATCGTTGGACTCGTGATGTTCAAGGCCGAAGTGCGCCACATGATCGCTGAGAGTGAGCAGAAAATGATAGTCGCGATAATGGCGCGCGCCGAATAGCTTGCCCGATTCGGCAACCAGATTGGTCATCTGCTTCTGATTGTCGGGGCTCATGTTCAGCGCGGCTTCGCTGTCGGCCACCATGTCGAGTTCGTGATGAATGGGCTCGCCTGGGGGCGTGATGTCAATGGCGCGATAATATTCGCCGGTAATTACGGGCGAGTCCACCAGCATCTCAAGAGAAATCGGCTTGAACGAAACCTCATTGCCGGATTGCTTTTCGACTGGAAGCGATGTGCCGAATTTCCAGCCATCAGGCATTAGAATTTTGGCTTCATAACTCAGTTGCCGCGCGGGGACGCCGGCCGGATAAAGAACCACTTCATTCCATTCGAGGTCCAGCAGCTTGTCAGTGGCCGAAACGCCATCCGGTTCAATGTAGTCGTATTTGGCCTCGAGACGGCTGACGCCGGCAGGGATTTCCAAGTGGAATTTGTACCCGTCCAGCTGATCGCGCCGCCACGGAATGGTCTTGCCGTCCGCCTCGAACTTGAGGCCGGTGAGGCTTGCGATTGGCCCATTGGGTCCGTGCTCGCCGGGAATCCATTGGGGATAGTAAAGCGTCAGCGGCCCGGGCTTGACGGGAATGACTTCATGAGCGCTCAAGAGCTTCTGCTGCGTCCTGGTTGCGTCTACCGTGACCGAAATCGTCTGGCCGGTCAGCGCGGCGGGCGCTGCGATAACCAGGGTTATGGCGAGAAACACCAATGCGCGAAAACGGCCGAGTTCCATGCAAATGCTCCTTTGGCGAAACAGAAGAAATCTACCTGTGCATCATACTATCAACCGGCGGGGGAGCGGTGAAGGGCTACAAATGGAGTGATAGCCACCGTGGTTGAGGAGGAATGATGGGTGATCTGCAGATTTCGGACAACTGGGTCTTTCTTGTGGGGGGAGTTATTGGCATCATCTGCGTTTTAGGCGCAAAGACTTTTTCCTGGAGCAACAGTGAATTCCTAGCCACTGAAGAAGATCGCAAACAGGAGATTCCGATGACTCTGCTCAAACGTTGAATATTAGTCGGAATTTGCGCACTGATCAGCGCTTATGGCGCTATCCAACTTCAGCGAGATCATGCTTGGAATCTATTTCCGGTTGGGAGGGGGACTACGCCGTCCTCCACGCGTTAACGCAATTGTAAGCTATCCGCTGCTTTCTTATTCCCGGCCCTTTTTGCGAATCTCGATGTTGAGACGCTTGATTTTCTGGTTGAGCGTGGAGAGCGGGATGTGGAAGTGTTCGGCGGCGTCGGTCTGGTTCCAGTTGCAGCGCTCGAGCTTTTCGATGATGATGCGGCGCTCAATGTCTTCGAGGATATTGAAGAGCGAGGCGTCGGGGTTGTGTTCGAGCAGGGCGTCCTGGAAGCTGCGGCCGGTGATGTGGCCGGGGAGCAGATCGGAGCCGATGACCGGCCCACTGGAGAGCACCACGCCGCGTTCGATGGAGTTTTCGAGCTCGCGAACGTTGCCGGGCCACTCGTAATCGACCAGGGTGCGCAACGCGTCGGCGGAGAGCTTGCGCGGTGAGAGGCCGTTCTCGTTCGCGTAGAAATCGAGGAAGTGCTGCGAGAGAAGGGGAATATCTTCGCGGCGCGCGCGCAGCGGCGGCAGGTCAACTGTGATGACGTTGAGGCGATAGAAGAGGTCTTCGCGGAAGCGGCCTTCGCGAACTTCCTTGCGCAGGTCGATGTTGGTGGCGGCGATGATGCGCACATCCACCTGAATCTCCTGCACGCCGCCCAGATGCATGAAGCGGCGATCCTGCAGGACTCGCAGGATTTTGGCCTGCGTGTCCATGCCCATGGTGGCGATTTCGTCCATGAAGAGCGTGCCGCCATTGGCGACTTCAAAGAGGCCTTTTTTTGAAGCGATAGCCGACGTGAATGCACCCTTGACGTGGCCGAAGAGGGTGGATTCAAGCAGCTCGCTGGGCATGGCGCCGGTGTTGATGGGGACGAATGGCTTGTCTTTGCGCGGCGAGTTAGCGTGGATGGCCTTGGCAATGAGTTCCTTGCCCGTGCCGCTCTCGCCCTGGATGAGAACAGTGGAACGGCTGGGCGCGACCTGCGCAACAAGGTCGAAGACCTTAAGCATGATCTCGCTCTTGCCCACGATATTGGCGAAGTTATAACGCTGCTTGAGCGTGCGCTTGAGTTGCAGGTTTTCTTCTTCGGCCTTGTGGCGGGCTACGGCGGAGCGAATGTCGGCCAGCAGCTTTTCGTTGTCCCAGGGTTTCTGGACGAAGTTTTCAGCGCCGGCGCGAATGGCATCAACGACGTTGTCCACGGTGCCGTAGGCGGTGATCATGATAACCGGCAACTCGGAATTGCGCTCCTTGATCTGAGGCAGAATCTCAAGACCGCTCTGGCCGGGGAGAGCCAGGTCAAGCAGCACCAGGTCGAAGCTTTCCTGGTCGAGAAGTTTGAGGCCTTCGATGCCGTCGATGGCGACTCTCGTGGTGTATCCCTCGAGCGAGAGCAGCACTTCGAGCGACTCGCGGATGGCGGCTTCGTCGTCGATGACGAGAATGCTGGCCAGGCCGGCGGGGAGGCCAGATTCGTCGGCGGCGTTTGCAGATGCGGGCGGATTCAAAGACTGTTCAACCTCAGACATGAACGGAATTCCTCAGCAAGGGAAACTCAAGGTGGAAGGTTGTGCCGGCGCCGACAGCGCTCTCGACATGAATCTTGCCGGCGTGTTCCTGGATGATGCCGTAGGAGACGGAAAGTCCCAGGCCAGTGCCGCGGCGGTCGCCGGGCCGGACCATGGTTTTGGTGGTGAAGAACGGATCGTAGATGCGCTTGAGGTGCTCGGGCGCAATGCCGGAGCCTGAATCGGCGACCAGCGCGGCCACATAGCTGCTTTGCCCCTCAGGCGAATTGATTTGCGTGGCGACACGCAAGCGGCCACCGCCGGGCATGGCCTCCTTGGCGTTGAGCAGCAGGTTGAGAAAGACCTGCTGCAGCTTGCCGGGGTTGCCGTGAATGGCGGGCAGCGACTCGGTGAGTTCGAGATCGACGATAATCTGCGCAGTCTTGAACTGATGTTCGAGCAGGGAGAGCGTATCACGGATGACCTGGTTCAGGTTCGTGTCACGAAATTCCGTAGTCGAAGTGCGGGAAAAATTCAGCAGGCCATTGGCTATTTCGGCGGCGCGGAAGCTCTGCTGGATGATCTTGTCGAGCACCGGGCCAAGGCGCTCGTCGCCCTTGAGCTGCTTGGAAAGCATCTGCGCGTAAGAGGAGATGACGGCCAGCGGAGTGTTGATCTCATGGGCCACGCCGGCAGCGAGTAGGCCGATGGAGCTGAGTTTGTCAGACTGCGCCAGTTGGGTTTCCAGCGAGACACGCTCCGTGATGTCGTCCACTAGGATAATGCGTCCCACGGAAACAAAATCGCGCGAGAGCAAGGGAGCGATGGCGATGTTGGCGGTGCGCATCTCGCCAGCGCGCGTAGTTAGGGGGAACTTGTAAAGGTGATGGACGCCTTGCTCGTTGCGGAAGGTGTCGAGAGCATCGACAAACTCGGCGGGGAAGACGGAACGAAGCTCCTGCCCGATGGCTTCGGCACGGCTGAGGGCGTACATGGCCTCCATCTGCGCGTTCCAGCTTTCAATGCGTTCGTCCAGATCGAGAGCCAGGATGCCGACGTTGATGGACTCGACAATGTTCTCGTTGAATTCCTTCAGGCGCTCGAATTCACCGATTTTTTCCTGAAGCCGGGCGTAGAGACTGGCGTTCTGAAGTGCGATGCCGATGTAGCTGGCAAGGGATTCGAGCAGTTCAATGTCCTCGCTGGAAAGGAAATCGCCGCCGATGGTGCGGCCCAGGCCGATGACGGCGATGGTGCGCGTGGCGGCTCCGTCCTGAACGCGACAGGGCAAGTAATAGTTCAGGTCGAGCAAGGCCGCAGTGCGCTGCTGGCGCGCGGGCAGGTGGAGGGCCGCCTGGGCGTTCTCCAGGAAGATGTGCGAGTGGTCCTGGGCGCGGTCGAAGTCCAGAAATTCCAATGCCATTTTGTCTTGCGCGGCCAGAGCGTCGGCAGGCAGCCCATGGGATGCGGCCAATTGCAGACGGCCAGCTTTCTCCGCTGAGTTCTGGGCCAGAAAGATTGCCACGCGCGCCACCAGCAGAGTACTCGGTAGGCGATCGACGATGGACTTCAGCAGAGCCTGAAGATCGGTTTCGGAACTTAGGCCGCGGCCGAACTCGACTAGCGCCTTGCGGTAGTCGTAGCGATGGCGGTCAAAGACGCGGTCGACCCAGCCCTGAATCCTGCGCTTGAGCGGCTCAAAGAGCATGAGCGCCAACACGATCGCGATGCCCTCGCCCCAGTCTTTAACAGGTTCAGGCAGACGATAGTGGGCCAGGCCGGCAGCCGCAGCGATTGCCCCGAAGTAGGCTCCAAGAATCAGGCCGGTGGCGAGCGTGTACGCCACGCCGCGCTTAAAGATCAGGTCAGTGTCCATCAGGCGGTAGCGCACGATGGCCCAACTGAAGGTGAGCGGCAGAAAGACGATGGAGAGGCCGGCGAGATTGGTGAGCCAGCTATACGGATGCCAATCCAGGAGGAAGGGAATGGCGTAAAAGAGCGTGAAGGGCACGACTGCGAGTAGCGCTCCGCGGGTAAGCCATTTCAATTGCTGGCGCAGAAGCGGCGTGTTGGCGCGGCTGTAACTCAGCACGAACAGCGCGGCGGCAAAGACGTAAAAGAAGGCGTCGTAGCCGGTGCCGACCTGTTCAAGGCGGTGCTTGAGCAGTGCGGTGGCTTGCCAGAAGTTGATGGCATAGAGCCAAAGGAAAAACAACGCGGCGCCGGGCGTGTAGATGAGCGGCAAAAGCCAGCGGCGGCCAAACTTCTTTAGCCGTTCCTCCGGGAAGCTGAGCGCGAAGTGGAGGAATAGCGCCGGTTGCAGGGATTCAGCCAGCACGTTGCCCCAGAAGACGGTCCAGTCGAGCAGGTCGAATGTGCCTGTGTACTTCAACGCGTAAAGCGAGAAAGAGACCAGGCAGAACATATAGAAGTGAGTGGCGCGCGGAGCCGTCCAGCGGCGAAAGAGCACATAGATGCCGATGGCTAGATAGATGAGCCCGATGAGGCGCTGACCTAGCGCCAGGCTCCGGTCCATCGGCTCAGGGATCACCTCGACGACATCTTCGCGCAGCGCGCCGGGCGCGACGCCTTTGCGGGTGAGCTTGTAGTAGATCTGGAAGTAGTTTCCGGTGCGGTAGAGGGCGCGCTCCAGATCGGCGGACCTTACGATCGGGGAGAATTTAACCTCGGCGGAGAGAGCAAACTGTTCGTCGCCGGCGCTCTGGTCAGAAGGCTCAGGCAGTTCCTTGACCACCGGCAAGCTCTCATGCGAGCGGAGCCTCTTGGGCAGACCCGGACCGACGGAACCAACCGGCAGGATATTAACCCCCGTAAGCAGGTCGCCCTCACGGATGCCTGCGCGCTTTCCGGGGCTGTCAGGCAACACCTTTTCTGCGATGAGTCCTGCGCCATTGGCAGCCTCGCGCCACCAGACGCCGTCGTCCGGTAGCTGGGCGCGGCGCTCCTCCATGAAATTCAACACTGCAAGCGACACCAGGCCGGCCGTAACAACGATCAGCAGCGTTGCCTGCAAGCGATTGAGGAAGCTAGTCTCCACAGGGAAGCACCTTAAGTCAGTCTAAATTGTTGCACGTATGGTGCCACGACTGCAGAATGTGTCCCACGCCGTGAACAAGGAGGCAACCGGTTGACAACACGCGAGATAAGGACGCATGTTGGTTGCAAAATTCAACCAAGGCGAACGGCGATTGTTTGCAGGCAATACAATAAACAGTATATGCTATATATAAAACAGTATTTGCCTATTGAAACCTGTACTCCATTAACAAATAACTCTGCTTGAGCAGTTAAACACGGTAACCGTCTTCCTACTTAACGGCAGCGTTGTCTCCCGCCTGCAGGGCGAGAAATGGCGGAACGATGCGGCTGCATTTTCTGCGCGGAGATTCTTTATCGAGGAATGACCCGCAGGCCGTTTTCATCGAGTATTCTGTTGTGGATTGAAGATTTTGATTTTTCGGGAGGAAGGAGTGATTTCGATGCGTCGTGTCTTGATGTGCGGTTTAGCGGGGCTAGCGGTTTGCATGTTGTTTTCAGCGGCTGTGCTGGCCGCCCGAAATCTTGCTGATTATCCGTTGAGGGTTCACATCTTCTCTCACGATTCAGTTTCACACTATTGGGGCCCGGGCGGTGCACGGTCTCTGAATGAAGTCGACGGCGAGGGCCGGGCAAATCTCTTTGAGAATGGGGAGCCGCGGGGCTTTGACTTCAGATACAACTGCGGGAACCGTCTCATGAATTCGATGGGCTATGAGACCTATCCGGCGCGCTGGAAGAAGCCGGGAAAAGAGATGCAGATATTGTTGCCGGCCGATGGCGGCGCTTGCGACTTCAAGGTTGATGTGAAGCCGGACGTGGTTTATGTCAGGCACAATGGCTCGCTGAATGAGGAGCCGGCGGCAAGGTACAAGGCATGGATGGTGAGGCACCAGTACGATCCGGAACACGGGATGAATCTGCCTTTGGAGTCGGCTCCCGTACCGAAGCCCGCACAGGCGCCGCCCCCAGCGAGCGCGCAGCAGCAAACCGCGCCACAATAACAATAAAATGACAAGCGGGGCGGGCAACTCTGTCCGCCTCACATTCTAGTTACATAAACGAGAATTGCTGATGGGGCTGTAAACTTGCAGCCAGTGCGGGCGTCTATCTAGGTAATGGCAGCCGGCACAGCATTGGAACCGATGACCATGGCCATGGCAGAGGAGATAGGCGCCGAAGAGTTTTCGGCTGTCGTCGCAAGGCATCGCGCGCAGATCTTCCGGTTTCTGCTGGCGTCTACGCGCGATGTGGACTTGGCGGAGACGCTCACACAGGACTGTTTCCTGAAGGCGCACAGGAACTGGGCGAGCTTCAGGGGCGAGTCGAGCGCGATGACGTGGTTGATGCGCATCGCCATCAATCTGCAGAAAGACCACTGGCGCAACCGGCGGATGCAGTTTTGGCGGCAGACGCGGGCCAATGCTGTGGAACTGGGCGAGGCGAGCGAGTGGCTGCCAAGCGGCGAACGATCGGCCGAGCAACAGTTGCTGGCACAGGAGCGAGTTCGTCAGGTAAGCAAAGCGGTTGAGGGACTAAGCGAGCGTCAGCGAACGGTATTTCTGCTGCGCTATGTGGAAGAAGCTGAATTAAGTGAAATTGCCAGGGCCACGGGGTTGAGCGAGGGCACCGTGAAAGCGCACCTCTCGCGGGCAGTGGCGAAGGTTCGAGCGGAATTGGGGGGGAAACAGTGAATTTCAAAAAGAAATTGGGCTGCGAGCCAGCCAATGCAGGGAAGCCCTGTCGAGAGCGGACAGAAGAGGATTTTGAAGCAATGCATCCAGAATTGATCAAGGCGCTTGGCGAGTTTCGCTTGAGTGTTCATGCCTGGAGCGAGGCGGCCTATGGCCGGTCGCGGAGGGTAGAGGCGCCCGGCAGACGGCGGGTTTGGCGGTTGGCGGCCGGATGGGCGCTGGGCTTCTTTCTGGTGGCAGGCGGTGCTTCGGCTGGGATTTGGGAGCACCATCAGCACCAGCAGCAGATGAAAATTGCGGCGGCGCACGCGGCCGCGCAGCAGCGACTGGCGGCCCAGCAGCGCGAGCAGCAGGCTCGGCAGGAAAAAGAGGATTTGCTGGCCAGAGAAGATTTGCTGGCCAAGGTAGACAAAGATGTTTCACGCCAGGTTCCGGCCGCCATGGAGCCGCTGGGTCAAATGATGGCCGGGGACGAGAGTTGGTAAGCGCGACGTCGGCAAACAAAGGGCAAGAGGGAAATAGGCAAGCGGGAACAGAATCCCGTGCGAGGAACGCTTGAGAACGCGGCAGTGGAGCGCGGGACCCGGCCAAAGGAGAAGCGATGAAAGTATCAGGAACGGTGCGGTTGGGATTGTCGATCGCCGGAATGCTGCTGGCGGGAACGATGGCGCTGGGGCAGGGACCGGGTGGCGGAATGGGCGCGGGGCCGGGATTCGCAGATCGTCGACCGCCGATGGAGAGAGCCTTTGGATCCCAGGACGGCCATGGCCGCTGGTGGAACAATCCCAAAGCGGTGGAGCGGCTGAAGCTGACAGACGAGCAACGCAAGGCTTTTGACAATATTTTTTTGGAACACCGCGAAAAGCTGATCGATCTGCGAGCCAGCCTTCAGAAAGCCGAACTGGCTTTGGAGCCGTTGATGGGCAACGATCAGCCCGACGAAGCCAGGATTCTGGCGCAGATTGACAAGGTGGCGCAGGCGCGGGCTGAACTGGAAAAAGCGAATGCCGCATTTCTGCTGGCCATTCGCGCCAAACTGACGCCTGAGCAGTGGAAGTTGATTCAGGCCTTCCGGGCTGAGCATGGGGCGGGTCAGAGCTGGAGACAGCGTGGTCCCGGAGGCGAACCGGGACAAGGTGGATGGAAGCAGGGCGGGCAAGGTCCATATCACCGCCAGGCGCCTCCATCAGGCGCGGAACCGGCAGCGCCTCCCGCGCCGCCTGCTGTTGAAGCACCACCGGCGCCTCAACAGTGAGTTGAACAGTAGAACGCGCGTTCCAGAACAAGAACACATAAGGCAAAGACAATTGGCGGCAAGAGGCGAGTCCTCTTGCCGCCAATTGCTTTGCGCGTGTACGTTTCTTGTCGCGAATCGATGCAAGAAAGTGGAGCATAACGCCGCACCGTTTGAATCGCTTTGGGACAGGCATTGAACGGAAGCGGGACAGTGTGATTCGACCTGCGGCAAACAAGACAAAAAGCGGTATTGAAATTTGTGACTAAAGTTATTCTCTACCGGTCCGATGAAGGGTGCAGATGCAAGAACGCCCATCCGGAAAGAGCGGAGGGCCTGGCGGACGGAAAGTAGCATTGCCGCGCAGGCCGCGATTCAAGGCATCAAAAAGGAGCTACCTTCCATGGCCCTCGGTGTTTTGAACAATCTTTCAGCGATCTATGCAGAGAACAACCTGAACAACACCAACAACAGCCTGCAAACGGTACTGGAGCAGTTGTCTTCAGGTTCGAGGATCAACTCAGGCGCGGACGACGCGGCGGGACTTTCGCTGGTGAATGGCCTGGGCGCCAACTCTTCCGCCCTGACCCAGTCGGAGACCAACGCAACTGAAGGCGTGGGGCTGCTGCAGGTGGCCGATGGCGCTCTCTCGCAGGTGACAAGCCTGCTCAATCGCGCAATCACTCTGGCGACTGAAGCCTCGAACGGCACCCTCAACTCGACTCAGGAATCGGCGGCCAACCAGGAGTACCAATCGATTCTTGCCGAAGTGAACAACATAGGCTCGACGACCACATACAACCAGGAGCAGGTGTTTGACGGCAATTCCGTGGCGATCTACACAGGCGACTCTTCGGCGGCAGGCTCGTCCATCGACAATCTGAATATTCGTTCTCTGAGTTCAGCCAGCGTGGGCGATACCGATGGCGCCATGAGTTACAGCAGCGGCGCAGGCAACGTGTTCGTCGATCTGTCCAATGGCGGCAAGCTTGCGACGGCGAACGATGCCCTTGTGAATGCGACCACCACGCTCAACGTGACGTATATGACAACGGGCGCGGGAGGCGAGGTTTCCTATCAGACCGCGGCGATTACCGTGGGAGGCGCCACCGGCAAGCCGGACACGGCCCAGGGACTGATCAATGCCATCAATGGCGCGGGACTGGGCTTGAACGCCAGCTTTACCACGGCATCGCAAGCCGGCACGGAGGCAGTCGCTGCTGGCGCAGGGACCGACACCGGCATTGAAATCACAGGCCCAGGCGCGGGCGTGGGGAGCGGGGCCACGCCGGGTCAAATCGGCACGCTTGCTTCAACCGGGGGTGCAGGGGACGATCTAACCGGCACACTCACGCTGAAAGGTTCTGACGGCGTGGTTCACACCATTACACTGGGCACGCCCGGCAGCACCGATACGCTTAATGACTTGGCAAATACAATCGACGCAGATGGCTACGGAATTACCGCGACGTACAATGCCGGGTCAGGAAACGTTGTGTTCACATCGGCCAGCGCTGTGGCCAGCGTAACGGCTGCAAACCTGGGCGATACCAATACGCCAGCGGATATGCCGACTTACACCGCGGCGGCTTCGTACTACACCACGGGAGTTACAAATCCGGCAGGCGCAACCGCGATAGAGGATGCAGCCACCAACCAGGCAACCGCGGCAACTTACACTGCTGCCCCGACAGGCTCAGGCGGAATCGCTACCATGAGCTACTCTGACAGCGCCGGCGAAGCACTAAGTTCCACTGACCTGTTGACACAGCAGGATGCGCAGGCCGCGCTGAACGATCTGAATGTGGCCATCACCGACGTGGCGGCGCAGGACGGGTACATCGGCGCGCAGATCAATACGCTGAATTCGATCAGCCAAGTAATGAGCACGCAGCAGGAGAATGTAGTTTCCGCGCAGAACGCGATTCAGGCCACCGACTATGCCTCTGCAACTTCGAACATGTCGAAGTATGAGATTCTCTCGCAGACAGGCATCGCCGCATTAGCGCAGGCCAACAGTGTCGAGCAGGAAGTGACCAAGCTCTTGCAATAAAGTTTTAGCACGATTGCACTAACTTCAAGACAACCCAGGGACGGGCGGCGGCAAAGGCGAGACCTTTGCCGCCCACTTTTCTTGGGGACAAGGAACTAGGGAACAGGGACTAGTTCCTGTGTCTCACCACCGTCCGCTGGTCAGGTACTCGTGAATGGACTTGGCGGCCTTGCGGCCCGCGCCCATCGCGAGAATGACTGTTGCTCCGCCGGTGACAATGTCGCCGCCGGCAAAAACGCCCGGCTTGCTGGTGCGCATGGTCTCGGTGTCGGCAACAATATAGTTGTGCTTGTTTGTGGCCAGATCGGGCGTGGTGCTCTGGATCAGCGGATTTGCCGTGGTGCCGACGCCGATAATGGCCACGTCTGCAGGCAAAGTAAATCCCGACCCCGGTATCTCGACTGGGCGGCGACGCCCACTTTCATCCGGTTCGCTCAGCTCCATGCGCACGCAGCGCGCTCCGGTGAGCCAACCCTTTTCGTCGCCGAGAAATGCGACAGGCGCGGTCAACATGCAGAACTCAACGCCCTCTTCGCGCGCGTGCTTTACTTCTTCGGCGCGGGCAGGCATCTCGGCATCGGAGCGGCGATAAACCAGAGTCGCAGTCCGCGCACCCAGACGCCGCGCAGTGCGCACAGCGTCCATGGCGGTGTTGCCTCCGCCCACCACGATCACGTTGCGATCGCGGCAATCGTAGACCGGCTCGTCGTACTCCTCTGTGTTGTAGGCGCGCATCAGGTTAATGCGCGTGAGGAATTCGTTGGCCGAATAGACGCCGTTCAAGTGCTCGCCCGCCACGCCTAGAAAGACAGGCAATCCGGCGCCCGTCGCCACAAAAACCGCGTCGTAGTGTTCGTCGTGCATCAGCTCGTCGATGGTGACGCTCTTGCCGACAACCACATTGGTCTCGAACTCGACACCCATGCGGCGCAGGTTATTCACCTCGCCCTTCACGATGGACTTGGGCAGGCGGAACTCCGGGATGCCATAGATGAGCACGCCGCCGAGTTCGTGCAGAGCCTCGAAGATGCGCACGCGATGGCCTTTTTGGATGAGATCGCCGGCGGCCGAAAGCCCGGCAGGCCCGCTGCCCACGATGGCCACGCTCTTGCCCGTCGAGGGCGCGTTCGGAGGCAGCCCCAGTTGACCGCTCAAGCGCTCGTAGTCGGCCACAAACCGCTCGAGGTTGCCGATGGCCACGGGCGAGCCCTTCTTGCCCACGATGCATCCGCCCTCGCATTGATTCTCCTGCGGGCAGACGCGGCCAGTGATGGCCGGCAGCGAGTTGTCTTCGCGCAGCTTGGCCGCGGCGCCAAGAAAATCGCCGGCGCGAATCAGTGCCACCATTTGTTTGATATCGACGCCCACCGGGCAATCGATAACGCAGCCCGGCTTGGCACATTCAATGCAGCGCGACGACTCGGTGAGGGCGTCATCGGTCTGCAGACCCAGGTTTACTTCCTCAAAGTTGCGGCTGCGAACCTTGGGGTCGAGCTCCGGCATGTGCCGGCGCAGGATCTTCATGCGTTCTTTCAGCGGAAGAACATGCATAGCTGAGCGCGGGAGAGTTCTTATTTCGGGCATAATTGGGTCTCCTGTGCGGCCAGCTCTTCGCGAAGCTGGGTCACTTCCGCTTCCATGTTCTGCTGGAACTGCTTGAGCGATGCGCACTCTTTCTCGCGATACATGGTGTTGCGCTGCATGAGCACCTCGAAGTTGACTTCGGAAGCGTCGAACTCCGGCCCGTCAACGCAGGCGAATTTGCTTTTGTCGCCCAGCAGCACGCGGCAGCCGCCACACATTCCCGTTCCGTCCACCATGATGGAGTTGAGGCTGACCATGGTCTTGATCCCCAGTGGCGCAGTGATGCGGGCCACGGCTCTCATCATGGGCACCGGGCCGACAGCGAGAATGAAATCAATCTTGCGTCCCGCGGCGATCAGCTCGTCGAGCTTTTTTGTGACCAACCCCTGCTCGCCGTAGCTGCCGTCGTCGGTCATCATATAGGTTTCATTGCTGGCTGAGCGCACTTCGTCTTCAAAAACGACCATTTCTGTCGAGCGCGCGCCTTCAATGAAGATCACGTGATTGTCAGCCTGCTTGAGCGCGATGGCTGTAGGAAGCGCCATGGCCGTGCCAACGCTGCCGGCGAGAACCACTACCGTGCCGAATTTTTCTATCTCCGAGGGATGGCCGAGGGGGCCGACAATGTCCAGAATGGAGTCGCCCGCTTCCAGGCAATTCAACAAGGAGGTGGTTTTGCCGATGGCTTGCACCACGATGGTGACCGTGCCGGCTTTCGCGTCAGAGCTCTTGATGGTGAGAGGAATGCGTTCGCCTTTGTTATGAAGGCGCAGAATGATGAACTGCCCCGGCTTGTGCTTGCGTGCAATGCGCGGCGCCTCAATCACAAACTGCTTGATGTTGAGTCCGACGCAGCTGGCTTCCAAAATTTTGTACATAAAAACACGTCTCCAATTTGGCCGAGGAGACGGGCAATTCGATTCCGCGCGAGTCGCAAAAAACCAGACGCATCAACGAATTGCGCACCAAGGCGCAGGCGAACCAATCGCCGTCTAACAGGATCGTTCAGTTAGCGCGGGAGGGGATGTGACGCGAGTCACGAGGGGAATTTGGCCACAATCTACAGGATACACTTGCAGTCCCCGTAACGAGAAGTTGCCAACAGATGCAGCAAGTTAGCCCTCTCTTGGCGAGGCAGCAAGCCGGCGGCTGGGACTCAACTTTCCATTTCCAGGTCCTGATTGACTTCGGCTTCCATAGCGGGGAGGATGGAGCGCATGCGCTCGAACTCCAGGTTGCCGTGGAGGGGTTTGAGGCGAGGATCGGACATCGCCTGGAAGAACCAGGGGCAGCGAGCTTCGTCCGCGGCGCGCAACTCGGCCAGAGCGGCTTCATGGTCTCCTAGGGCAACATAAGCCGCGGGGGTGAACCCCCGAACGATATAGCGTTCGCGCCCCAGCCATTGCATCCGTTCAAGAACCACGCGGGCCTCGTCCGCCTGACCCGCGCAGGCCAGAGCGTAGGCGTGCACGGCAGTCGCCAGGTCAAAATGGGGCAGGCGCTGTTCAAGGTTTCGCGCGATCTCGTTCGCCTGCTTCGTCTCTCCGTTGAAGGCGAGAATCGCCGCTCCGTAGAGGCTGGTTCCATCGGCATTGGGAAACAGCGAGAGGCACTTGTGAATCTGCTCGAGGCTTTCCGACGCTTGACCATCGAGGTGCAGAGCCCAGGCCAGGCGGCTCTGCAGCCAGGGCGAAAATGGATCGATGTGAATCGCCGCGCGCAGCATTTCAACGGCATTGCCATAGTGATTGCGGCTGAGCGCGAACAGAACGCGGGCGCGCGTGGTCCAGGGATCGTGAGCCAGGTGAGCGCTGAAAGAGAAGGCCAGCAGGGCCGAGGGCAGATTGCGGTCGAAGTGGAAGTTGACCCATCCCAGCGCGGGCAGCAGTGCCTGTGCGCCCTGGGGCAGTTCGGGAATCGATTCCGCCATGCGATGCACAAGCTCCGCTGAAGCATGCGGAGACATGAAGCCGTATAGAGCCTGGGCAACGCACAGGTTCGCCAGATCGACCTTGGCGAAAGTCAGCGTGGGATCAAGCTCAATGGCTAGCGACAAGCGTCTCAGCCCGTCCTGCATGCGATGGCGATGAAGCGTTTGCCACTCATAATGCCCGCGCAGAAAGAGGTTGTAGGCTTCCTTTTGACGGGGAGAGTGTTCGTCATTGATTTCGGCAGCAGAGGCGGAGATTTCCAGTAGTTCGTTGTTCCATTCTTGTGACGAATCCGCCCCAGCGGAGATTTCGCCGTTCCACATGGGAGGCCAGGCCGTGTCATCCGGGGCATCAATGCCCAGGCGATAGGCCAGCCGATGCATCAGATCCGCCTCCAGCCTGCTTGCCTTGCTGCGCAACGCCAGCATATCTTCCACCCAGATTTGCGTGCCGTCCTCGACCCGGATCATCTCCGCCCGTAGACGGTAGTGCGACGAAAATGCCTGCAAGTTTCCGGTCAGCACGAGATCAGCCTTGAGCTCCTGGCCGATCTGCTGGGCCGTAAGCCCGCGCTGCGCCAGGTTGAAAACCGAGTCCCTGGCCAGCACAGCGACGGCAAAGTTCGACATGCGGGAGAGACTGGCCGTGGTCTCTTCGGCCATGGCAGGGCCAAGATGTTCGGGAACGGAGTAGGCGGTGGCGAAAGGCAGAATGGCTAGTCGCAAGACTTTCCCGGCAGGGGCAGCGCCGTCTCGCCGGATTTCGGCTGAAAAGCGATAGCCGCGCTTGTAAACCGTCTGGATGCACGCCTCCGGCTCGAGCCGGGCGCGCAGGCTTGACAAGCACTTGGGAACACTGTCGGCCGTCACATGCACATCGCCCCACAGCTCGTTCTTCAACTGCGCGGGCGAGACGACCTGGCCCGAGTGCGTCAGCAACAGCCGCAGCGCCGCCAGTTCCTTGGGAGGGAGGTGAACCACCGCTTCGCCGCGCCAGAGCGTGCCATCGGCCTCCAGACGGAAACCTGCAAACGAGCAGGCAGATTCGCCATCACCTTTACTGAAGGCATTAGTGGAGGATTCCGCAGTTTTGGCCGCGTTCTCCGGGAGGAGCTCTTTCTTAGCTGCCACAACGCATCCTTGTATCATGGGCGACACGGTTGCAGTCCTCCTCGGGATCAAGCCAAGGAGAAAAGCAACAGCTTACAGTGGCCGCGGGAATCTGCGTCGAGAAAACAACCCAGATGGGAAAAAGATAGCAGTGGTCCCGGCGAATCTCTGTGCTTCAATGAGCCCAGTATTTTCTGTGAATCTAGCTTAACGGCATTAAGCATACAGCGGGAAAGTTTGCCGGAGTTCTTTGTGCATTTTGAAGCGCGAAGTAATCCAGGCGGGTTACCAAGGAATCCTAAAGTTTCACTGCTTAGGTGGAAAAGGGGCCGGCAGGTTTCAGGAAAACTTCAGGGATTTGTCAGAAAATGCGGCACCTGGCGCTGAGAAACTAACGGAACGGAGTTTGACATGTCCAAAACTGTTTCCTACGCCCAGTGGTCTCTTGAACCCTACTGCATTGGAATGAAGCTGCGCGCGCTGCGCACACAGAAACGGATGACGCTTTCGCGCCTGGGCGCCGAAACCGGGCTTTCCACGGCGCTGCTCTCAAAGCTGGAGACTGACCGGATGGTTCCCACGCTGCCCACGCTGGCCACCATCAGCCGGGTTTACGGCGTAGGCATGAGCTATTTCTTTGCGGAGCCGGCCAAACACACGCTCTCGATCACCCGCAAGGCCCATCTTGCAGGCACCAGCCGCGGACTGGAGTCAGTGAAGACAACCCCGCTGAACACGGTGTCGGACGGAAGCCAGCTGGTGGCGCGGATGATCGAATTTCCCGCCGGCGGAGCATCGGCTGCCACGGATATTGGCCGCGGCACTAGCGGCATGGTGTACGTGCTGGAAGGCAAGCTGCAGTTGGATGTAGGCGGCATGCATGAGCTGCTGGAAACCGGCGATTGCGCCTGCCTCGAAAGCGAGATGGCGCTGGCATGGAGTGCGGCCGGCAAGCACCGCTGCCGGATTCTGGCAGTGACGCCGGTGGGCGAGCGCGCGGAAGGCTGACTCACCGTGCTGGTTCTGGACGATCGAAATCAATGGGCTGGCGCGGCCGGGGCCGGCGTGCGCGCAATCAGCTGGAATGAGTCGAGAAAGCGCTGGGTGCCCGCATAGGGCTTGCCGAGCGGTGCGGCCGTCAGGGTCTGATAGAGTGTGGTGCCCACCAGAAAGATGCGGGCGGTAAAGTGCATGGCGTCGCTTTCGGCCTCAAACTCCCGTCCCGGATAGACGCCGAAGATGATTTTCTTTCCACTGACGAGGTGGGCTTTGACGTTGTCAATGGCGCCTTGTTGGGCGCCGTCCAGTACCTGGTCCGGACTCCTGTCTGAGATTGCCGAGCCGTAATCGCACACCCCGACGAAGATCGCTGCCTCGCCATCCTCCACAAGATACGCGCGCAACTCGAAGCTGCCCTTATCAGTTGGAACGTCTCGCTTCGAGAATTGCGGCTCAAAAGGGAACGAGGCGCTCAATCCATCTGCCGTATAGCTGTAAGTCTTCCAGTTCGGGGCCGGCGCCGCGGGCGCGGGGGTGGTCTGAGCGATTAGCGTGGCGGCAAAAGTGAAGGCCACGAGAGAAACGGCCATACTGCGCGCGAAAGTCTTGCAAATCCTGTCAATCATTCCGAGTCTCCTTGTCCATGAGAAAAAAGAAACTTCTGCGAGCATTGAATCCTGCTGGGGTGGGTTTGAAGGGTTACAGGAAGATAACGTGGAACTTGGATTCCGTCACCACTCCGCTCAGTCTCAGAGCAACCGATTATAGCCTGTTTACACTGCAGCGCGTTGGGCCTCTCCGCCTGATGCTGCCAGCTGCGGTCACTCGGCAGAGCGCGAGCCATATACGGCAGCCAAAGTGTTGTACTATCTAATTTTTGCACCGAAAGGCAATAAACGATGCGACCCAATTCCAAACTGATCAAGACAACCCTGATAGGCGCTCTGGGGGGCCTGCTGTTCGGATTCGACATTGCCGTCGTCTCCGGCATTATCGAATCCATTACGCGATTCTTCGGACTCAGCGTGGATACCATGAGCGTACATTCTCAGGGGTTCACCATGGCCGTTGGCACCATCGGAACCGTACTGGGTTGCTTTGTCGCCGGCGTGATCGGGCAAAGGCTCGGCTCGCGCACGGCGCTGCGCTATGCGGCGGGGTTTTACATCCTCGCGGTTTTGGGCTGCGCTCTCGCATTGGACTGGCCGATGCTGCTCTGCGCGCGTTTTCTGGCGGGGATGGCCATCGGCACTGCCTCGGTGCTGGGACCGGTTTACATCACGGAGCTCGCGCCGGCCATGTGGCGCGGACGGCTGGTAGGCGCCTTCCAAATCAATATAGTAGTCGGCATTCTATTGGGTTATACCTCGAACTGCCTGATTGGCCTGGCGCAACTTGGCGCACTGGAATGGCGCGCGATGGTGGCTGTTGCGCTGGTGCCGGCAATTGTCTTTTTTGCGTTGCTTTTCCGCATTCCGTTATCGCCGCGCTGGTCGGCCTCCCGTAATCAGCCCGGTGAAGCTCTCGCAGTACTCGGCCAGATGGGCGATCCCGATCCCAAGGCTGAGTTGGCCGATATTCAGGCGGCGCTCAATTCCGAACACGCCACGACACACGAGCCGGTTTTTCAATGGAAGTACCGCTTCCCGCTCTTTCTCGCCATCACCATTGGCGCCTTCAACCAGTTGGAGGGCATCAACGCCATCCTTTATTACATCAAGCACATCTTCGCCGCGGCCGGCTTCAATCAACTCTCCGGCGATTTGCAAGCAGTGGGCATCGGGTTGACGAATCTGATTTTTACGCTGGTGGGTATGTCTGTGATTGACCGCTTTGGCCGCAAGAGCCTGCTGATGGTGGGCGCGGCGGGCACCACTCTCTGCCTCTCCGGCGTGGCCTGGATCTTCATCACCAACAGCCACCAGGCTGCGCTGCTCGCCCTGCTGGTGGTCTATATCGCCTTTTTTGCGCTCTCGCAGGGCGCGGTCATCTGGGTTTACCTGGGCGAAGTCTTTCCCACCTCGGTCCGCTCCAAGGGGCAAGGCGTGGGCAGCGCCAGCCACTGGATTCTGGTCGCCCTCATTGCGTTTTTCTTTCCGGTTCTGGCGGGCAAGTTTGGCACGGGCACGCCTTTCGTTTTCTTTGCCGCCGCCACGGCATTGCAATTTTTGGTGGTCACCTTCTTCTATCCGGAAACTAAGGGGCAGACTCTGGAACAGTTGCAGCGCAGGCTGGTGAAGGAATAGGAGTCACCGGGTCCCAGGCTCGCGCTGTATATAATTTGAATCAATACTGGCGCTTGCCGTTACGCGGTCATTCAGCCCAGGCGTGAGGACTTGCCATGCAGCAGACAGCGGTTCCAATTCCGGAGCAGGTGAGTGGAGTGGCGCCAGCCGTGGCGGAAGTCTCGTGCGAGCCGGAGCCGGCAGATGAATCGCCTTTAGCGGTTGCCAACTCCCCCGAGGCACAGGCCATGCGCGCTGAGATTGTCCGCGTGGGCCGCAAGCTGTGGGAACGGCAATATGTTGACGGCAACGGCGGCAACATCAGCGTTCGACTCGGCACGCGCTATATGCTCTGCACGCCCACCATGCTGAGCAAGGGCGACCTGGAGCCTCCTGACATTTGCTTTCTTGACCTGGCCGGAAATGTTCTGGCCGGGGAGCGTTCGCGCACCAGCGAACTGCTGCTGCATCTGGAGATTTACAAGGCAAACCCCAAGGCCCGCGCCGTAGTGCACTGCCATCCGCCTTACGCCACAGCCTTTTCTATCACCGGCACCACGCCTCCCAACGGGTTGATTTCCGAATATGAGATCTTCATCGGCCCGGCTGCCGTGGCTCCCTACGAGACTCCCGGAACACAGGCGTTTGCCGAGACGGTGCTGCCTTTTGTTCAGGACCACAACACGATTCTGTTGCAGAACCACGGAGTGGTCTGCTGGTCCGACACGGTCACGCACGCCGAGTGGCTGGTCGAAGTGATGGACACATGCTGCAAGACCTATCTGCTGGCCAAGCAGATTGGCAAGCCGCTCAACGTCATTCCCGACAACAAGATTCAGGAAATTCTCACGCTGAAGCGGCGGTTGGGTCTGCCCGACGAACGCCTCGCCAACCCTCCCAAGGCATAGTCCGAGTCACGGCAGGCACACTTCCGGCGATGCTTCAGCCAATTTCGTCCGGTCCGCCAGCATCTTCCGGATGGCGCGCAAGATATTCTCGACGGCCGGGCGGCGATAATCCCAACGCTCGTCCGCCTCGGGCGCAAAGACCGCCATGGTCGCATTCGCCTCGAAGACCAGAACCTTACCTTCCTTATTCAATCCAAAATCGATTCCGCCATAATCCAGCCCCAGGGTCTGCTGAATGCCTTCGAGAGCCGCCATGGCCCGCGTCCCAAGCACGCCGCGCATATTGGCCAGAAACGCGGCATCCTCGGCGCGATGCTCGGCGTTATCCGACATCTCCGCGCTGAAGTAGTGAATCTTCCAATCGTGCGAAATGGCCACATGAAGCGGATAGAGCGCGCCATCGATCATCATCACGCGGTACTTGCGCGTCTTTCCGTCGGTCCCGCTGGCGTCAAGAAATTCCATCACTGTCAGCTCGGCGCCGGGAAGTTCGGAAAGCGCTGTGGGAAGCCCGTCAGCGGTTTCCACGCGCAGGAAGTTTTCGCCGCCGTGAAATCCCGGCGTACGCATCAGCAGAGGAAACTTGAATCCATGCTGGATGAGCGAGGCGCAGGCATCGGACGCGGCGAGTAATTCGCGCGGTAGTGTGAGAGTCTTCGCTGTCACAACTCCCGGAACGGCGGCAAGCCGCTCGGCGATGGCGCAACGGCCCGTCGCCAGCACAGCAGCGGGCGAATTGATTACTGGCGAAGTCGAGCGCGTGAGAAGTGCCTCTGCGCCGGCCAGCGCAACGCCGGCCACGTCGGCATCTCCGATAGCGTTGACGATAAGCTGATGCGGTGGCAGCGGGGTAGTCGGCTCGTAGAACTCCGTGGCTACCAGGTAACGCTTGAATACTGTGTCGCTTAGGAAGTTCTTAATGCGCGTATTGCCGGGACCGATGGCCACCAGTTCCAGAATCGTGATGGGCGGCTCGCTGCCGCGATAAGGCATCGGCACCACGCACCGGCCATGAAAGGCTGCCCGCCGATGCAGGGCCGCTGCTTCAGTCTCTCCCTGTGCGGCGAGAATCGCCGACAAGCCCAAATGCGCCTGCCAGTAATCGGGATCAAGTCTGAGGGCGTGTTGATAATGCTTGCGCGCTTCCGCAGCACAACCTTCGTTCTGAAGAACGCTCGCAAGTTTGACCAGGCTCGCGGGATCGGCTGGAAGATTCTGCGGCTTTGCGGCTTTGGTTTGTTGTACAAGAGCACGGCCGTGTGTCAGCGTGCCTTCAACCAACGCATCAATCTCCGCGCGGCTGGTGCGGTGATTCACAATAGCTGCGCGAATCGCCGTGAGGCCTCCGAGCCGTGTGGTCGAAGGCGCAACAATGCCGGACTCCTGCAGCTTGACGGAAATATTCGCGTTGAGTTGGTTAGCTCTTTCCGGGTTCGAATCGTGGACGCGATAACGGAAGCAGACAATGTTCAATTCAACCGGCGCCATCAGTTCCAATTCCGGCGTGGCGTTGATACGGCTTTCGAGGTAGCGGGCCAGCGCGCAACTGCGCGAGATGGACTCACCCAATCGCTCCGTTCCCAAAACCTTCAGCGTGAACCAGACCTTCAAGGCGCGAAATCCGCGCGAGAGATCCGGCCCCAGGTCGCAAGGCCAGGGAGACCCTGCAGCCATTCCTCGCGCGGCCCGCTCAAGATACGCAGCAGGCGATGCAAAGGCTTGTTTGTGCGCTTCGGCGTCGCGCACCAGAATGAAACCGGCGTCATAAGGCGCCTGTCCCCATTTGTGAAAATCGAAGGCCACGGAATCGGCGCGCTCCATTCCATTGAGGCGCGGCGCAATCTCCGGCGTCAATTTCCCTAGCGCGCCAAAGGCTCCATCGACGTGGAACCAAAGCTTTTCGCGTTGGCAAATCTCGGCGATACGGGCCAGATCGTCAATGGCTCCCGTATTCACCGTTCCCGCAGTTCCCACTACGAAAAACGGCGTGTGGCCGGAATCGCGGTCGGCCCGGATGTTTTTTTCGAGCGCATCCAGATTGACGCGATAGCGGCTGTCAACGGGGATCAGGCGCAACGCGTCGCTGCCCAGGCCGGCGAAGTCCATGGCTCTGGTGACGCAGCTATGCACCTCACTCGATGCGTACGCGGTCAGCCGTTTCTTTCGGGCGGCCACTCCCGCGCTGCGCGCCTTCACGCCGAGCGCGGCATCGCGCGCAATAAGCACGGCAATCAGATTTGCCATCGACGTTCCGGTGACGAACAGCCCGCTCGCACCTCGCGGAAACACGAAAATCTCGCGCACCCATTCGGCCACCTGCCGCTCGACCTCGACCGGAATCTGGTCGCGGCCTCCGAGATTGGCGTTCAACCCGGCTGCGAGCATCTCCGCCACCATGCCCACAGGCGTGCCGCCGCCATGAACCCAGCCCATGAAGCCCGGATGAACATTCCCGACAGCAAAGGGCAGAATCTCGCGCATGAATTCCGCATGAACCTGAGCGAGGTCTTCGCCCTGGCGCGGCAAAGGCGAACGAAAGCGCGCCCGCACTGCATTCGGAATCGGCTGCCACACCGGCCGCTCGCGAATGTTCTCGATGTAGCCGAGCATATCGTCGAGCATGAGGTGAGCCTGAGCGCGGAAACTCGTCCAATCCGCGGGATCGAGGGTTTGGTTTGCCTCCGCATCAGGAGCAATGCCGGGCTTTGCAGCGTGGTCGATGATGGTTGGCAACTCCGACATTGGTTCTCCCTGATAACTATTTTACGTGTTGCGGGTAACCGACACTCAGCCTGAGCCTTATGCTTCGACCTAAGCGGGATAGCATTAGTTGTTCAGTTTCCGAATCGGCGATCATCCGACCGGAACACGTCAATTCCATCCACAAGCAGCGGGTTCTTCGCTCCATGCGGCCCGCGCGGATTGTGTTCGAGTTATCTAACTACTTTTGGATTGCTTCAGGGATGATCTTTTTCTTTCGACGGGCGTCGAGATTCTCCTTCCAACGGGCCTTGCGAGCCAAGGCCTCATCGGTAATCTGAAAAACAAGATTGCCGTCGGCATCTGGGCCTACCTTCACGGGTCCTGGCTTCCTGAACCACTCCAAAAACTTGGGCGGAAAGTCGGGGCATACAAGCATTGTGTATTCGGCCGGTACCAGTTCGCACTGTTGCGCGGCGTATGCCAGCTTTGCAATCAGGTCAACGGCGTCGCGGCAGTCGACGTTTAGGATTTCGGAAAGATGGAGGGCGATAATCCCGAGGGCGAGTGCCTCTTTGTCTTTGTGCTGCATTGCAAGGGTTGCCATCTTGAATGCAAAGTTGAGGATGAACCATCCTGCTTTTCGAGTGATCGCAGACCTCATTGCTCTTTGACCGTCGACGACCGCTCCCATGTACTCAATGCACAGAGCCTTTATTTGTCGTTCGAGGTCCTCCGGCATTCCATGCAAATACACTCGGTGTATGTCTTGCCGCTCCAAATCCTTTAGAATCTCGTCCTTGTAGTCCATTTCGATTGGCACCTATGGGTTCATTGGAGGGTGGAGAAGTTTTGTCACATTCATTTTACTGCCACATATAGTTATTAGCGTGACCTAATAGCTCAAGCCTACGCGAATCCTGAGGCCGCACTATGGAACGCCCAGGCGTTCTAGATTCATTCTGTCTGAATCTCCGGCTAACAAGAGACTGAACCAGCATCGGGATAGCGATAACGACTGCTTCCTATAGCTATCCGTGTTACACTGTAGTTGCGCTCAGTGATTTGGCCGTGAGCGGCAGCGAGCCCCACCAAGGCAAGTTTGCCTGGCACAGATTTTCCAAAGCCCCTACAGACCGGGGCCCCCAAAAAACCGGTCTTTGTTTTTTGGGGTGGAGCGTATCCACATAAGCCTCCCATCCTGGGGGCATCTGCCATGGGTCATACCAGGCCCGGCAGTAGACTATGCGTTCGTCACCTTCAACAAAAGGATGCCGCGCAAGCGAACCAGGAAACGTTAGAAAGCGTGGGAGCGTGGAGCCGGCCGGCAAAGCGCCGCCTGGCAATGATGCAGCGTGTGGCAGCTCCGGGCCCCGGGCGTTTTCCCCTTGAATGTCCATCGGTCAGTCTTAGATTCGACTCTTCGGTTCTCCCTTACGCATATTGATAAGCAGGTTCGCGGCCTTATATAGGTGTGCCAGCCTCCATGTCCGGTTCCGATTGCAGGCCGCTCGAAACTCTGGCGGCTCCGGGACCCACACAAGAAATGACTAAATTTTGACGACACTGTTTTCTGAATTCTCACTTTCGCCCGCCTTGATGGCGCGGCTTGACGCTAACAAATTTGTAACTCCCACTCCGGTGCAGGCCGGTTGCATTCCTCCCGCGCTCGAAGGCCGCGATATACTCGCCACGGCGCAGACGGGAACAGGCAAGACGCTGGGCTTTCTCATTCCGATCATCGAAATGATGCAGAAGGCCGAAGGCAAAGGCGCTGTAGCGCTGATCTGCCTGCCCACGCGCGAACTTGCCATGCAAGTGGAGCAGGCATTCCTCACGGTCCGCACCAGTTCCGCGCAATCCGTGGCCCTCGTTGTCGGCGGAATGGCGGAGCGCTCGCAGCTCGATGCGATTCGCCGCGGCGCGCGGCTGATTGTGGCCACGCCCGGACGGCTTGAGGATTACATGAAGCGCAGGCTGGTGCGCCTCGACGGAGTCAAGATTCTCGTGCTCGATGAAGTGGACCGGATGCTCGATATGGGTTTCCAACCGGCCATAGCGCGCATCGCCACCACGCTGCCCGCCGTGCGGCAGACCTTGTGTTATTCAGCCACGCTCGAAGGCGCGGTGAAAGAAGTGGCGCGTAAATACTTGAATAATCCAGTGCGCGTGGAGATCGGCTCAGTACTCAAGCCTGCTGAAAATGTCGAGCTGCGCACCTTTGAAGTTGAGCCGGACAAAAAGCAGGAGCTGCTCGAACACCTGCTGGGCGCGGAGACAGGCAGCTTCCTGGTCTTCGTTCGCACCAAGCACGGCGCTGATCGCGTGGCGCGCAGGCTGGTTCGCTCAGGACATTCGGCCACGCAGATTCACGGCGACCGCTCGCAGGCCCAGCGCAATCAGGCCTTGCGCAGCTTCTCCGAAGGGCGTCATCGCGTGCTGGTGGCCACCGACGTTGCCGCTCGCGGCATCGATGTTGCCAACGTGGCGCACGTCATCAACTTCGACATGCCCAAGATGGCCGAGGATTTTGTTCATCGCGTAGGCCGTACGGGGCGCGCATCGGCGCACGGCGTGGCGTCAACATTTGCCGGCCCGTCAGAGCGGGGCGATCTGAAGAAGATCGAGCGCACGCTGTCGATTTCGATGAAGCGGTTTCGTGTGCGCTCGGCAAGCGACGTTAAGGCAGCGTAAGTCAGCTTAAATCTAAATAAGAAGAAGTGCCCACCTTCTGCGCAGTTTCATTGCGCAGAAGGTGGGCACTTCTTTATTGATGCGCTATTTCAGCTTCATCTCGAAGGCCAGCGGAAGCAATTCGTGGAAGCTCATGGTGCGGTCGCCGTCAACGGCGGGGAAGACAACCGGCGCATCAGGCAGAATAAACTCAGCCAACACCTGGCGGCAGGCTCCGCAGGGCGGGCTCGGGGCGGCGTTGAGATTGGCTACTGCAACGGCCTCGACGCGAATGTCGGGTCCGAATTGGGAAACGGCCCGCACCAAAGCGGAACGCTCGGCGCATATCGTCAGCCCGTAGCTCACGTTCTCCACATTCGTTCCGGTAACGATTTCGCCGTTGGTCAGCCGCAGAGCCGCGCCCACGCGAAAGCCGGAGTAGGGCGAGTAGGCATGCTGCGCGGCCCGGCGCGCCCGTTCAAGCAGGCTCACAAGCGAATTGTCCGTCGATGGTGCATCGTTCATTGGGTCTCCGATTCCTTAAAAGCGTGGAAATAGAGGCTATAGCATTTGGGCGCCGGAATACAAGCCGTGGCTCTTTGCCGAACTTCTGCATAAGTCGACGTTTTGAAAGGGCACGACTTCAGTCGTGTCGCATTGGCAGCAAAATGAATTCGGACTTTAGTCCCTGAGGGAATGTTTGACTAAAGTGGGGACTTGTTCTGTGGCTCCTTAAGATGATCTCTCGCCCGTGGTTCCGTCATCCGTCAAAATTCCATCTCTCAAGTTGCTCCCTTTCTTTCCGATAAACCCCTTGAGTACTCTCTGTGCCGGGAGCGTTCATTCCGGCCGGGCGGATGAGTGGGCGCAATGGATGAGTTGACGAGGGAATTCCTGATCGAGAGCCAGGAAGGGCTGGACCGCATGGAGCGCTGTCTGACCGATCTGGAGGAGCGGCCCAAGGATGCGGGACTGATTGGAGAGATCTTCCGTTCGGTGCACACCATCAAGGGAACCACCGGATTTCTTGGCTTCAAGCGGCTGGAAAAACTGGCTCACGCCGGAGAAAACCTGCTGGGCCAACTGCGCGAGGGCAAGCTGACCGCCAACCGTCCGATAATCACGGGCTTGCTGTCTCTGCTCGACGGTTTGCGCTCCATTCTGAAAACAATCGAGACGGACAGCAACGAAGGCGAGGAAGAGGACGTGGGCTTGATTGGCCGTCTGGAACAGTTGCAGGCGCCGGCACAGGCGCGGGCAAAACGTCCGGCACACGCGCGGGCCGGAGCAGTTTCCGCGCGCGTTCTCCCGCCAGAGTCTGCAACTGTGCAGTCGGCAGCGCTTGAGTCCGTTCCGGTTCCGGCAGAACCAGTCGAGGCCGCAACGCCGGTTCCCATGACTTCGGCACAGCCCGAGGGCGATCAGGCCCGCCCGCGCCCGCAGGGAACCGCAGCCGAGAGCACGCTGCGCGTTGATGTGACTCTGCTGAATCGGATGATGAATCTGGTGGGCGAGTTGGTGCTTACGCGCAATCAAGTCTTGCAAGCCACCTCGGCCGATCCGAGAATGACGCTGCTCTCGCGCCGCCTGGATATGGTCACGGCCGACCTTCGCGAGAGCGTGATGAAGGCCCGGATGCAGCCTGTGTCGAATATTTTTTCCAAGATGCCGCGCATCGTCCGCGACCTGTCGCAATCGCTGGGCCGCAGCGTGAGGCTGCAGGTTGAGGGGCAAGACACGGAGCTGGACAAAAGCCTTCTCGAAGCCATCAAGGACCCGCTTACCCATGCGGTAAGAAACTCGCTCGATCACGGCATTGAGCCGCCCGATGTGCGTGTGGCTGCGGGCAAGGACCCGGAAGGAACGCTCAAGCTCAGGGCCGCGCAGGAGGGCAGCCACGTAATCATCGAGGTCTACGATGACGGGGCCGGCATCGATGTAGAAAAGATCCGCAAGAAGGCTGTGGAGCGCGGGCTGATTACCGCGCAGCGCGCCTCGCGCCAAAGCGATCGGGAACTGTTGCAACTGATTTTTGTGCCCGGATTCTCTACAGCTGCGGCCGTGACCAACGTCAGCGGGCGCGGCGTGGGCATGGACGTGGTGCGCACCAATGTCGAAAAGATTGGCGGTAAGGTGGAGATCGATTCGCGCGTGGGTAAGGGAACCACGCTGCGCATGAGAATTCCGCTCACGCTGGCCATCATTCCCGCGCTGATTGTGCGCAGCCTCAACCAGAGCTTTGCTCTGCCGCAGGGCGCGCTGTCGGAACTGGTGCATATTCCTCCCGAGCAGGCCGCCACGGCCATCGAGTGGATAGAGAATGCGCCTCTCTACCGGCTGCGCGGCAAGCTGCTGCCCCTGGTTTTTCTTGACCGGCTGCTGATGCCCGGCGTCGAGCACAAGATGGCTGCCGAGCGAGACAACTTCATCGCCGTATTGGACGCCGACGGTCGCCGCTTTGGCCTGGTGGTTGACGGGCTGGCCGATCCAGAAGAGATTGTCGTCAAGCCGCTCTCCGCGGTGCTGAAAACCATCGGTCTGTTTTCTGGAGCAACCGTGCTGGGCAATGCCGAGCTGGCGCTGATTCTCGATCCGGGCTCGATTGCGCTGAAGGCTGGAGTAAGCCTGCGCGAAGAAGATGCGGTCCTTGTAAGCGAAAGCGAAGCCGCCGTGAGCGCCGCCGCACTCGAATATCTGCTGGTGGAAGCCGCCGGACGCGAGGCCGCGGTGCCGTTGGCCGACGTGCTGCGCATCGAGCAGCTTCCCCTCAAACGCATCGAGTACATCGGCTACCGGCCGGTGCTCAACTTCGAAGGGCAATTGCTGCCGGTGGAGGATTCGAGCGGCGTGCTGGCCGCGGTCGACGGCAACCCGCAGGCGCAGATCATCGTGGTGGTTTGCCGCGAAGGCAATCGCCATGTTGGCATCGCAGTTTCGCATGTTCTCGACGTGGCCGCCGGGGGCGACCTGTTCGAGGCCGGCACCACGCAGCGCACAGGTGGCGTCACGCTCCTGAAGAATCGCGTTACCAGTGTGGTGGACCTGGGTACAGTGGCTCCGCTGCCTGCCGGCGAGGTGCAGCCTGCGTGGAGCGAGATAACGGAGACGGTCGCATGAGCACAGCAGCAGCGGCATTGCGTGTAAAGAAAACAGCGCCGGCGGCGACGCTGGCCCAGATGTGCACGGTGCGCCTGGGAAGCTCGGTATTCGGCGTGCCCATCACTCACATTTTGGAAATCGTTGGCGCGGCGCGGCCTCAGCCGGTTCCTCTGGCGCCGGCTTTTGTGGGCGGACTGGTGCACTATCGCGGCGATGTGCTGACCACGGTAAGCCTGCGCCAGTTGCTGGGTTTGCCCCGCAGGGAGGGCCGCCAGGACCTTCTGGTGCTGGAGAGCGCCGACGGAATCTTCGGTTTGTTGGTGGATTCGGTTGGCGAGGTGCTCACCGCGTCGCCCGCCGACCACGAGGCGAATCCCTCGATTCTGGGCGAGCGCCATAGAGCGTTGTTTGCAGGCGCATACAAGCTCAAGAATAGTCTGTTGATCATGCTCGATCCCGAACAACTGGACCCCATGCGCCTGAGCGCCGCACGGGTTGCTTAACGCCGTATCTGACAGGAGGTGACCATGCGAGCTTTGATTGTGGATGATTCGCGGTTTGTGAGGGGCTATCTCCGCGGCCTGCTCGAAGAGAAGGGAATCGAGTGCGAAGAAGCAGCCGATGGCCAGGCCGGCATGGCGCAGTTGAAGCAAAGCCCGTCCTTCGACCTTGCGCTGGTCGATTGGAACATGCCGGTGATGAGCGGACTCGAGATGCTCCAGCAGTTGCGTGCGGAGGGTTATGGCGAGATGAAAGTCATGATGGTGACCACCGAGGCCGAGAACGCATATATTCTCCGCGCTCTTGAAGCCGGCGCTGATGAATATCTCATGAAGCCGTTCGACGACCAGGCCCTCACGGAAAAACTCGCCATGCTCGGCCTCGTGGAGGACTGAGCGATGACCTCCGGCGGCCGCATCAGAATTCTGATCGCAGACGACTCGGCAGTGATGCGGAGTCTGTTGCGTGCCGTGGTCACGAGCGATGCGGGCCTTGAAGTTGCCGGCACCGCGGCCAATGGCGAAGCTGCCCTGGGCGCGATTGAAACTCTGCGCCCCGACCTGGTTCTGCTGGATGTGGAGATGCCGGTGATGGATGGATTGGCGACACTGAGAAGGTTGCGCGCGCTGGGACACAGAATGCCGGTGATCATGTGCAGTTCACTCACGCAGCGCGGCGCCAAGGTGACCATCGAGGCTCTGGCCCAGGGTGCTTCAGACTATGTAGCCAAGCCCGCCGGGCAAGCGGGCCGCGAGGTAGCCATGCAGACACTCACGCAGGATTTGATTCCTAAAATTCAGGCGCTCACCAGCCGGCCTCAACTGGCCCTCCCCTGCGCTGCGCGCGTTCCGCCGCTCGGCCTTGTGCCGCCGTTCAGTCCCCAGCCGATTTCGTCGGTTCCCACGGCTCTCGTCATCGGCGTTTCCACTGGAGGCCCCGCCGCGCTCGATATCCTCCTGCCGAGCCTGCCGGCAAACTTTCCGCTACCCGTGCTGATCGTGCAGCACATGCCCGAGCTGTTTACCAAACTTTTCGCAGAACGGCTTAATGGCCGCTGTTCTTTGCAAGTGTGCGAGGCTGTCGAGAATGAGCCGGCGCGTGCAGGCGCGATATATATCGCCAGAGGAAACTGGCACATGGAAGTGCGCTCCGGCGCGCGCATCGGTTTGCCCCCTGCTTTGCATCTGAGCCAGGGCCGGCCAGAAAATCACTGCCGCCCCGCGGCCGATGTGCTCTTCCGTTCAGCGGCCGCTGTTTACGGCGCGGGCGTGCTCGCTGTGGTGCTCACCGGCATGGGCACTGACGGCATGTTGGGCGCGCGGTTTATTCGCGAACATGGCGGTAGCGTGCTCGCGCAGGACGAGGCCAGCAGCGCCGTCTGGGGAATGCCCGGCGCCGTCGCCAATGCGGGATTGGCGCACAAGGTGCTGCCCCTCAACGCCATCGCAACTGAAATTGTCCGGCTCGCCAGCCGGGCGCAAACGGTAGCGCGTGATCTTCGGGAGTCGGTGGCTTAGACATGCAAAATTCGTCCAGCGTGGACTTCGGCTATCTGCGCCAACTGGTCTTCGGCCTCTCGCAAAACGTGCTCGATCCGTCGCGCGACTACCTCTTCGAGACGCGCCTCATCAGGCTCCTGCGCAACCAGGGCATGAGCCGCCTTGACGAGCTTGTAGCGCACCTCAAGGCGAGAAAAAATCCCAGCCTCGAACGCTCCATCGCCGAGGCCATGACCATCAACGAAACCAGCTTCTTCCGCGACGCCCGTCCCTTCGAACTGTTGCGTGACGAGTTGCTGCCCACGCTCATCGAATCTCGCCGCCCCATGCGTTCGCTCCGCTTCTGGAGCGCGGCCTGCTCCTCAGGCCAGGAAGCTTACAGTCTGGCCATGCTCCTGCATGAAAATTTTCCTGCGCTCACAAGATGGCATATTCGAATCGAGGGCACTGACATCTGCGCCGAGGTCATCGAGCGCGCTCAGTCCGGCTGCTATCAGCGCATCGAGATAAACCGCGGCCTGCCAGCACGGCACATTGTCCGCTACTTCGATCACGCTGGAGAAAACTGGACGGTCAAACCGGAGATTCGCCGGATCTGCAATTTCCGCCAGGCCAACCTCTGCTCATCGCCGCTGCCCTTCAACCGCAGCGATGACCGCTTCGATGTGATCTTCCTGCGCAATGTCATGCTCTACTTCTCACAGGAGACGCGCAAGACCCTGCTGGCCGGCATACACCGCGTGCTCGCGTCTGACGGGATGTTGTTTCTCGGTTCCACCGAGCAGCCCGCCGATCTCTCCATCTGGACCCCGGTAATCGCCGGCGGCACCTGCTGCTTCCGGCCACGCCAGCCGAGCTAGCGAAGCAGGGAACAGGGAGTAGAGATCAGGGGTTCGGAGCAGTCTGACTCGCCCTGCCGCGTTACGGCTAGGATGAACTCGCGCCAACTCGCTAACTCGCGATTTCCGCGAAGCGGAAGCCAACTTGCTGATTTTGTTTACCACCCGCCTCATCCAACAATGTTGTTCATAGGGAGAGCGGTGCAGTCTCCGGTTAGCCGCTCAACCGCCCGAAGAGCCCGGAAATCCCGGCAAGCAGTCGTGATGCCGACTTTGCGGTACAAATGGGGCGTGTGATCTGCAATAAATCACTCGCAGATACGACGCGGTGCGTCCCGTCCCGACCGCAATAGTCGAAACAATAGACGCACCGGATCGATTTCAATTCCTTCCTGTTACTCGGCAGCCTGCCTGATGACTGCGGCAACCACCTCGGGATTAGAAACATAGATGGCGTGGCTGCCTGGCGCCTCGGTCACATGGGCCCCTGCACGGCTCGCCATCATGCGTTGCGCGGGGGGCGGAATCATCCCGTCATCTTTGGCAACGAGATAGTGGCTGGGTTTCGTACGCCACGCGGGCTCGCTCACCGCACCCTGCAATGCCTCCACACCCCACGAAACCTGAGAATCGGCCATGAACGCGGCTAGCTCCGGGCGAACGTCGGCAGCGAAGGAAGCGGCGAACTTCTCCCGATCAAGAAGGAGGAAGCCGTCTACCGGCGGAAGAATGGGAGGCACCGGTGCGCCAGGAGCAGGGTTGGCAATCAGCGATGAGACCGACTCGCCCTTGTCCGGCGCAAAGGCCGTGATGTAGACCAGCGACTTGACCTTCGGATCATTGCCCGCCTCCGATACGACAACTCCGCCGTAGGAGTGGCCAACGAGAACGACGTCTCCCTTGGCGGCCGCGATTGCGCGCTTTGTCACGGCAACATCGTCCGCCAAAGAGAGCGTGGGATTCTGCGCAACGATGACATCAAAGCCGTCTTTCTTGAGGATCTGATACACCCCTTGCCAGCCGGAGCCGTCAACAAAGCCGCCGTGTACGAGAACAATGGTTTTGGACGTGGACATAACCTTCTCCTTTTCTCATTTCGGGTTTCGGGCCGTCGCCGGCCTCGATCGAACTTGTGCTTATTCTGTTCTTTGGTATTCTGAATAACAAGTTCTGAATTGTCATCAAATAGTGAGGAAACATCAACAATGGAATTCTCTTCAAGGCAGCTCAGGGCTTTCCACCTGGTGGCGCGCCATTGCAATTTTGCGCGTGCAGCCGAAGCGCTTCTGATCACGCCATCCGGACTGAGCGTACTCATCCGCGAACTGGAGCGCCAAGTTGGTTTTCGATTGTTCGACCGCACAACGCGACAGGTCAGCCTGACAGCGTTCGGAAGCGACCTGCTGGCGGTAACCGAGTCCAGCCTGGCTGCGCTGGACGCGGCCATGTCCCGCATCGAACGGACAGCCAAAGGCCGGGAAAGATGGATATCCATTGGAACGACTCCATGGCTCGCGGCCAATGTTCTTCCACCTGCCATCAGGCAGTTTCGCGAGCGCCGTCCGGACCTGCGCGTTCGTCTGTTCGACGGCTTGCTCAGTGAAATTGAACAACGTGTTCAGGCTGGAAAGCTGGATATCGGTGTGGGGCTTTTCAAAAATGCTCCCGGCTTACGAAGACTCCCATTCTTCAGCTTCACCCTGATGGTCGTATCGCCGGATCAGGGATTTGTGATCAACAACGCTCCTACGCGATGGTCGTCTCTCGACCGGCGAAGACTGATTTCGCTCACCAACGATTATCCACATCAGCTGCTCATTGATAAGCAACTAGCGAAAGCAGGTGTCACCGTTGTGCGGGGGCAGGTGGTTAAGCTGCTGGAGACACAGATTGCATTGGTGGAAGCCAATGAAGGAGTCGCGGTGATCCCTTCGTTTGGCATGCTTGCCTGTCGCAATCGCAAGGTTACAATGAGTGAACTGATTGACCCGGTCGTCGATCTGGATTTCTATCAGATTACGAGCAGAGGAAGCCGTTTGTCAGACGAAGCTAAAGAATTCAGCGTGTTCCTGAAAACGTACATCGCTAGTTGGGCAGGCACCTCGAAAGTCAAATAGGCCCTCGCGGATTTGTACCGGTAAACGCCGCAGGGTCCGGGATCTCCGCGATGCCTGTGTGGTCGCCTATTCGGAAACTTCACCACCGCAGAGAATCACCCTCCACCGGAGCACAATGTGAATTGGAACCCCTGATTGCAAACATGGACAAAAACATGCGAGACCGAACGAGGCCGACAGGGACTGCCCCAACCCATCAGGCAGTCTACATATTGTGTTTTCTCTGATGTACCGTTAGCACCAGCCCCACCAGCGCAGTGAGCATCGAAACCACGGCAAGCGAAAGAAATGCGCTGCGCCAGCCGAAGGCAACGGCGACCCGCGCCACCGTGACGCCTGAGAGCCATCCCGCCAGATAGCCAAATCCATCGATGATTCCCGCCGCAGTGGCGCTCCCGCGTTCACCCCCGAAGTCAAGCGACATGGCGCCCGCAAGATACGAGTAAGGCCCCAGCAACATGAAGCCGACGAGCGCAACAAGAACGGTCGGCGCCCAAGCTCCGCCGTGGTCGGGCACGCGGCCCATCACGATTAGGCAAGCCGTGCAGCCCGTCATCCCGGTCACGATAAGAATGTTGCGCCCGTTGGGGCCGAGTTTGTCGCTCAAGAAGCCCATCAACAAAACAGAGATGCCGCCGCAGAGTGGGAAAAGCGCGCTGCGGCTTGCTGCCACACTCGATGAAAGCCCCGCGAACTGCACAAAATACGTTGGCGTCCATAGGTTAAACGTCTCCCGCAGCATCGTTGTGCCGAACGCCAGCACACACACCATCCAGAAAGGAAAGCTTGTGAGCAACGGCCGCAAAATCGCCCCAACTCTCGCCCGTTTGCCGCCGCCTGCGTGTTCCTTGTCCGCGTAAACATTTCTTGGGTTCACTTCCGGCGCGGGCAACTCACGCTCCTCGGGCCTCTCGCGAAGCAACACCAGATTGGTCAACATCAAGACCGTGAGCGCCCCTGCTGCGAAGAAGAACACGCCGCGCCAGCCAACCCCGTGAGCCATCAGTTGGCTCATCATCCATCGGCAGATTGCGTCTCCAAACAGAAAGCTCAAGCTAACGAAGGCCATCACTGTGCCGTACGTCGAGTAGGAGAACCAGCGCGATGAAACCTTCACCAGGCCCGCCCACCCTTGCGACTGGAACAGCCGGTTCCCGATCCATGCCATCGTGAATATCGGAAATCCGCCGCTCATGGCAAAGATGATGGTGAATACGATAGAGCCGGCCATTCCGCCCAGAAAATTGCGGCGGCCGGTGCCCAGGTCGGCCAGCGCGCCAGAGACGAATTTGCCCAACGCATACGCCACGGTGCCCACCGAGGCGATGAAACCCAGGCGAATCTGTGCGCTGCTCGTCGTCATGCCGTGGCGCGCCATGTCGTGAATCAGGTCCGGCAAAACCACGGAGAGATCGGAGCGGCAGAAATAGTAGCCGGAATAACCCAGGGCCAGCAGCATGGCCGTGGAGGCGTGCCAAGCCGTAAACTTCCGCTTTGAACCTGGCTGCGCAGGCTCAGTTTGGCCCGCGGCTACCGTTTTGGTGGTGGACACACAATAACGCTACCACATGCGCCGATGGATGAGTTCCGCGCTCAGGCGGGCCAAAGAGTATATTCACGCGCTGTTCATCGGATCGCACTCCAGCAGCGAACCGCGCACGGGTGGCTCCGGTGTCCCGCGGCGTGCTCGGCAGTTAACAAGCTGGTAATTGATGAGTGGCCGGTCAGGCGCGCGTCGTTAGTTAATTGCCTTTTGTTACAGAAGATTGAGAAGTTTCTTTAGCATCGACAGTGTTGCCAGCATTTGGGTTGAGCCAACGCCGTTCGACGGCTTCGATTCCCAATAAACCGATTATCCCTATGAATGCCAGTCCGAAGTAAGGGCGGCTCGTGTCCTCTGTGGTCAGAAAATAGGGAAGGTAGGGTATGAGAACGACGCAGAGCCAGACCCATCCGCAAACTATCGCGAGAAATGTCAGGTGGGTCAAAATGACCCCTGATTCAGGCTTGGCGTTTTCCGGCGAAACGCCAACAGAGTTCTGCTTGATGCGTCGCAACCCGAAGACAAGGATCGAATAGCCCGCACAGGCCGCGGCATAGAGCGACCACGCGTGGCTCTTAAACGGAACGAAGATTATCATGGTGGCCACCGTGGCTATTACATAAACCTTATTGTTCTTATTCTTCTTGTATTTCACCGGTGAACCTCCCTACAGATAGTAATGAACAGGCCTTAACTTCGCAATCCTAAAAGACGTCAGCTTAAGAAGCCTCGCCGCACGTTTTTGTCCATGCTGATGAGCATGTCGAAGCGCATGGTCATCTTCCGGGTGCGGTGACTTGTGCCTGCGCACATTGTTTGCGGCGGATCTTTACCGCGAAGTGGCGAATGATCAGCGGCGGAATTCCGAGGATGCCAAACGCGGTAAAAAAGAAAACCAATCTGAAAACAATGTCCGATGGCGTGCCTCCTGTGTCCCCGGCTTTCGACAGGACGGCCCCGGCAAAGCCTGCGGAGAGGACAAAGATGAAGCAAGGCAAATACGCGTAGAAGCATAGATGCAAAACCCAGGCAGTAAATCCCTTCGGACGAAAGAGCAGCAACGCGGAGCGTACCATGGATGTGATTGAAGTGACGCCACTGAAGCTGCGCCGGGTCCTTGTCTGCAGCGCGGTGAGTTCGTGAAGAGCTGCTTCGAGTTCGACCGTCAGCGCGGATTGCGGCGTGACAGCTGGGTTGACACTGGGCAATGGCAGCAAGGGAAGTTCGGCGATGCTCTTAGCCAGGGTTGAGACGCGCTCAGTAAGCTCTGCGCTGCGCCGCTGGTGTGAGTGATCCAGAATCCACTTCGAAGCCGCTGTAACGGCGCCCGGGATCAATAGGGCGAGAACAGGCAGAACATACTTCGCGAACTTATCAGGTATAGTCGCGTCAGAGAGGAGCATGTCGTTCTCCAGAAGAGCGTTTTTTTGCGTGCGCCGGGTGAATCGCGGTTTACTCTTCCGCCACAATTCAACCTTGGCAATTCTCCCATCTTTCACGTCGAGAGTATATCGTCGTCAATCCGTAAGTAGCTTTGTGGTTAATACTTGCCGTAAATTATGAGAATCGCCGGACTTCACGTGCCAGAGCTTTCTCGGCTCCCGACACCCCGTAATCATCTATTCCCGGCCCGGCAGGCCGGAAGCGCTCCTTGGTTTTAATGGATGCAATCTACGTTCTTTTCGTATTGGCAGATTCATAACACACGTCAGGCATCCTTGCTTCACAAGCTTTTTTCGAAAACCGCGGGCCCTTGCTTAGCATTGAATTTCTCGCCAACTGTGCTCCAGTTTTGCTCCGCTCTTCGCGCTCTCGTCTCGACTATCGAATTCCCGCAGCGTTCAGATGGCCTGAATATTTCTTGTCAGTGCCTTGAATGTGGATGGTCAGCCAGTCCTTTAGAAAATCCAAAGTCTCGACTGAGATCGAATTCTCGCCGCTCTTAAATCTTAATCGCAGATCCTCTACCTGCTTCACCAGCAGCCTGTGTTCTTCCTTGTGCTCAACAGCCGGATACCCCGTCTTGGTGAAGAGCTCTTCTTCGCGGGAGAAATGGAATTTCGTGTAGCTGATCAAGTCATCAAGAACTTTTCCGACCACATCCCTCCCTTGTCCGCTCTTCATACCGTCATACAGGCGGTTCAGGATATCAATCAGTTTCTTGTGGTCGTCGTCAGACGCTTTTACGCCCACGCTCAGGTTATCGCTCCAGACAAAAAATGCCATTTGTGCTGCTCCTCTCCTGCTAGGCCCACAATCATTCAGGTGGCTACCGCCCTATATCGGTCCCTTCTGCGTTTCCGTGCAATCGCGAGATCTGTAGAACGCGCTTTGATGACTCGATGAGATTCACCAATAGCCTTCATAGGGAACGCCCATTGCGTGAACAGTGTGCTTGATCGAATGCACGATCGAACTCCTTGAGCTGACTTGCAGCTTCACCTTTCGATGTTGGTGGAGCTGATGGTATCAACTGTGTTCTGAGCGGGATATCGCCCAATCGGCAACCGCACCTCTGCCGAGAATTACCCTCATCTGGAGCACAATGTGAATTCGAAATGCGGAGAGGCCAAAGATGCAGAACCACGGGCGAGGGCGAAGCGAGATCGATAGGTCCCGTTCCAATCTGTCAGGCATGTGACCGGTCCGTACCACCCCGGACTACCCCTACCCCCTCCCACCGTCTAGGCCATTCTTCTATCCATTAAAAACTTACAAACTAAATAGAATCAACAGCTTGAAAATTTCAACCTGTTAACTGATTGGTAACAGCAAGCCTCGGATTTTGCTCAGTTTCTAGCCCCAAAGGCGTCGTTTTGTTGGCGAAACAGGGGAATTTGATCTACTTGCAATATCCAAGCAGCCGCTCCACTGCGGCATGCAGCCGCGCGGTGATCGCCGCTTCTGTCTCTTCGGGTGCAAAGCGGATAGGCTGGCCGACATGCACCTCGATGCTGCCGGAGCGGAACCAGCGCTTCTTTTCCGCCTTCAACTCGCCCAATCCGCAGAGCGCTACCGGCAGCACCTGCGCTCCCGATTGCTTGGCCAGCAGTCCGATTCCCCCGCGGAATCGCGCCAGCGTTCCATCGGCAGAGCGCGTGCCCTCGGGAAAAACCAGCACGTTGTAGCCACGGTCCATGGCCGCGCCCGCGTGCGCAAAACTCTGCTGAAAATTTCGCCGCCGCGGCAATGGAAAGACGTTGTACAACGCCGTCAGCAACCAATAAATAACCGGCCCTGGCAGATAAAAGTAGCTCTTCCGTCCAGCCGGACGCTCGGGATTGCGGAAGTGCCGGTAATCGGCGAGCATATCGGCGGCCATGGCCACAGCGATTCGCCGCCGCACTGCTCCCGGCAGCGCGTATTGGACGAGCGGCCCGTCAAAAGTGCTCACATGGTTGGCGATGATGAGCATCGGCTCGCCGAACGCAAAGTTCAGTTCTTCCGGCGCGACCACTCGAGGATTGGCAAGCAGCCAAACCAGCGGTTGCGCAACCGTTTCAATGAAGGCTACGCGCAGCCATTGAACGGGCAGGAGCCACGGCCAATGCGGGTATATGTGGCGCTCCAGCTCCGGTTCAACTGGTTCGGCACCAATGCCGGCTGAATCGATGCGGATTGGCGTAGTTGGGCTTGAACCCATCCGTGCATCTCCGCAATCCTGCTCATCGGGAATCTTCTGTTGAATTTTGTCTAACGACGCTCTTGTTCCTTCTCCGTCGAACTCGCCGGCTACGAGCGCGCGCAAATCTCCGAGAGTCTCTGCCCGCTCCAACTGGCCGCTCTCGGGCGCGACTCCCAGCCGTTCTTCGAGAGCCGCCGCCAGTTGCACGCGGCCCAGGCTGTCCAATTGCAGATCCTCAGTCAGGCGCAGTTCATCTCCTGTGCCTGATGGCGTCTCGCCGGTGATTCCCGCAATCAGCGCCAGCAACCAGTCTGACGACTTCGCAATGGCGCTCGCGCGGACCTTTGCATCATCGCCCGCGCCGGACACAGCAGACGCGGCCTGAATCTGGGCCAGCCACGCGGCCACGGTCTTGCGTCGAACCTTGCCGGTCGAGGTGCGCGGCAGATCCGGCTCCGGCCACAGCATCCAGTGACGCACACGTTGAAATTCCGCCAGTCTGCGATTGCCGTTCTCGATGGCCGAGGCCGCCGCCTGCTCTCCGTGTCCGCGCATGGCCAGCACAGCGCAAGGCTCCGGTCCGGCCGCGGTCTCCATCGCCACCACCGCACAGGCCGCCACATCCGGCTCCAGTTCGATTGCCGCCTCCAGATCCTCGGGGTGCAGGTTCACCCCTGACGAGGTCACGATTACTTCACTCTTGCGACCCAGAAAGCGCAGCTCGCCGCTCGTTGCAACTTCGGCCAGATCGCCTGTGGCCAGCCACTCGTCCTGGCGCGGCTGGAAGGCTCCGTTCCGCCAGCTTCCGCCCGTGATTGCCGCGCCCCGCACCAGCACCTCGCCGTCCGGCCCCAGTTTCACCTCGCGCCCCGCCATCGGCTTGCCGATGGTTCCATGCGCCACATGAAAGGGGTGGTTCAGGGTAATCAGCGCACTGGTTTCCGTCATCCCATAGCCCTGGACCATCACAAATCCCAGCGTATTCCAGAAGTGCTCGAGCGGCCCGCCCAGCGCCCCACCGCCGGAGATCAGCGCCCAGAATTTCAGGCCGAACTCGGAGTGAACATCGCGGAAGCGCCACCAGCGAGTCCAAGCGCCGGTGCCCTCCGATGCTGCAATCCGATTCTGCAGGCCGGGATGGCTGACCTCCAGATGGGTCTTGAGCAGGGCCATCACGCGCGGCACAGCGGCCAGCACGCTGATGCGTTCGTGCTCGATGGTTTCTATCAGCCGCGAGGCCACCAGGCGGCTCTCGAAGTGAACTTCGGCGGCAAAGATGGGCGGAACCCAGAGTCCCATCGTCTGCCCAAAGACGTGGCTCAGAGGCAGCGTGAGCAGAAAGCGCAGAGGATGTGCCAGCAGCCGCTCCCAGAACATGTAGGGCTGCGCTCCGCGCTCGATTGGCTCCACGCTGGCCAAAATATTTCCATGCGTCAGCACCACTCCCTTGGGGTCGCCGGTGGTGCCGGAGGTAAACAGAATCTGCAACGGCGTCTCGCGCGAAAGCCCTGCAACCGGCCCGGCCTCTTCGGCGGGCAGCTTGCCCGGCCAGTCTTCGAAAGCGAGCTGCGAATATTCTGGAGGCAATTGACGAAGCAGCAGCGCATCGCCCACAGCAAGTTTGGGCTGAACGTCGGCCGCCACGCGTGCGGCGAACTCCGCCGTTCCGTAGGCGTCCAGCGGAACCACCAGCACTCCGCGCGCGATGCAGCCGTGGAAGGCCGCAATCCACTCGGCGCCGTTTTCTCCCCACAGCAAAACCCGGTCGCCCGGTCCAATGCCCCTCTGGGCCAGAAGCGCGGCAAAGCGTCCGCCCAGATGCGCAATCTGCCCATAAGAGGTTGCCCGCCGCCGGTTGCCCTGAAAGCGGACTACGGCAATCTGACGGTCGAAACGGCGGAAATCGTCGAGCAGTGTAGCCAGATGATAGCGCATGAAAACACCGGCACGTTCATGGTAGCAGCGAGGACCGCTGGTGCTGCGGTCCTGTGCTGCCGGCATCCCTCGCAAAGTAAAATAGAAGCATGGGATTTGAAAGCGTAAAGAAAATTGCCGAGGCGGATTTTCCTACCCGCTGGGGAGCCTTTCGCATATTGGGCTTCGAAGGTGTTTTGATTGCGACGAACCCTTGCGGCGATGGTCGGTCTGCTGGCGCGGGCAAAGGCGAAGTTGAAGGCCTGGTGGCCCTGGTGATGGGCGACATTCACTCCGCGCCGCCGGTGGTTCGCATTCATTCGCAATGCCTTACCGGCGACGTTTTTGGCTCGCTGCGCTGCGACTGCCGGCTGCAACTGGAGCTAGCCATGCGACGCATCGCCAAGGAGGGCGCGGGGATTCTGCTCTACGAGCAGCAGGAGGGCCGCGGCATCGGCTTGATGGCCAAGCTCAAGGCCTACGAGTTGCAGGACCAGGGGATGGACACGGTGGAAGCCAACGTCGAGTTGGGATTTGCCGCCGACTGCCGCGAGTATGAGCTGCCGGCCGAGGTACTCAAGTTGCTGGGCGTCAAGCAGGTTCGGCTGATTACCAACAACCCGGAAAAGGTATCGGCGCTGGAATCAGCCGGCATTGCGGTGGTCGAGCGCGTCTCCGCCGAGGTTGCACCGCAGGATAGCTTCGCGGATTACGTGCGCACAAAGCAAGAAAAAATGGGCCACATCACGGACTTGTCAGAATATAAATAACTCATCGTCTACGGAGGGAAGGTGCGGCGGAGGATCGAATCTGAGCTTTAATTTCTCCGCACTCCGTTCCATCAGTTGTTACCGCAGTGATTTGATATCTCCCAATTGATATAGACGGGATTGCCCAACAGCCATTGCTTGCCGTCGGCGCCGACTACTTCGGCGCGAAACCAGTGGCGGCGGCCATCGCTCACCCAGACCAAAGGGAAACTCTGATCGGCGGATGAAACAGTCGAGGCAGTTTTGAGAGCGACTTCCCGGCCGTCTTCGATCCAGCGCGCTGCTCCGCCCATAGCGGCGGTAACATGCATTTCAAAGTTCACCGTTTCGCCGTCATGCGCGACGAGAAAATCTCCCATGTGTGCAGCTCCGTCTCCGTCTCGCGCCGTGACTTCGAGAAGACGATCCCTGGTTCCTGCAAGGTCGATGAACGCGTGTCCGGCTCGGATGCCGGCAATGATCGCATGCGTCGAAAGCTCAGTTGCATAAACAACCGTCGTAGGGCTACCGATAGAGCCGATTCCGTCAAGCGGCTGCATGGGCCGGTGATTGTCGCTTCCGCCAATTCCCGCCAACCGGCAGCCATCGTTCAGCTGCTTGTCCCAGAAAGGAATGTTGGGAATACTGTACTGCTCGCTGCCTCCGTTTACCGCCTCGACGGCTGTCAACAGGTGCATATCCACTTTGGACCGCGGAGTCCATCCGCAGCCCATGCACATTTCGCCGCTGGGATCGCCGGGATGATTGATCGAAGTTATCCCACCCCGATGGTCAGCGCTGCGCAGCAAAGTATCCATGTCGGGAACTTCTTTGCTGCCCAGGCGAAAATCGACAAAATCGACGGTGCCGAGAAAATTAATGTGGCCGTCGAAAGTGGTAATCTCGCGGCCCGGAATCAGCAATAACTTATCGAAGTAAGGTTGTAACTCGCGCATGGGATTGTACTGAGAGGTCGCATTGTGGTCCGTAATCGCGATAAAGTCGAGTCCGCGGCGGGCTGCCGCCTCTGCGGTGAAGTAGACGGGGCAAGGAACCATCCTTCCTGTCTGGCTCGGACATTCGCCATCGCTCTGCGCGGTGTGCATATGCAAATCACCGCGATACCAAGCCGGCCCCGCCCTGAGCGGCACATTTAATACTGCCGGTTCGCTGGAAGTTGAGCCGGTGGAAGAAAAGTAAAGATGCACAGTGAAATGCGATTCCACATTGGGGCGAATGTTAGGCACGCCGACCAGCACATTCCACTTACCCGGAGGAATAAGTCCAGGAAGGCACGAGGGTGTGGCATCGTTAATTCCCACGGTAAGCAGGGATTTGTTGCCACCGCTCCAGCAGCGAAGCTCTGCGGGGTCAAGCAAGCCCAGATCGAGAGCAGTGTGCTGCTCCTTGCCGGTGTAAACAAAAGTCAGCGTGACTCGCTCCGTCCCGGCAGGCACCACGAACGGCACTTGAATGTAAGTCTGATTTTGCGCGCCCGTAACCACACCCTCGAGAACCATATCCGGAACAGAAGCAGGAGTAGCAGTAGGAGTCTGCTCGCTGCCCATGGCAGCAGCCGAAATCGAAAAGAGAAAGAAAAACAGCGTGGCGCGCGCGATGGTTCTTTCTGACCGGACTAATAAGTAAGTCATAGCTGGCACTCCTGATTCGGTTTTGAAAACCAGAATCTCTGACGTCGAAAAAATGACCGGGAATGATCTATCCGGTTAGCGCTGGCTGTGAGCGGAAAGCGGTGTCTCCGCCTGGTTGCGGCGCTATCTTCAAACCCTGCACTTATGATACTAGGCATGGATGATCGAGGCGGGAAAAGAAATGCGCTGAAGATTCCTTTTGAGAAGGAATCTTCAGCGCATTGTTAGTTAAGAACTTACAAAGACTGCAAGCTCCGTTTAGAAAATGATCTTCCCGGCAAATTGCAACTGGCGTGCTGCGCCCTGAATCGAATTGATCACCCCAAAGGTTCCGCCGAGCGCGGTGTTCGGGTCTCCGTAGTTGGTTTTGTTCGTGATGTTGAAAGCCTCGGCTCGGAACTGTAGCTTGACCTTATCCATAATGGGAAAGTCCTTGGTAAGGCCCGTGTCGAGCTGCCAGAAGTCGAAGCCGCGAACGGCGTCGCGGGGCGAATTGCCGAAGGGCGCGTTCGCCGGCGGCGTCGTGTATGCGCTGCTGTTGAGGTACACAATGCCGCCCAGGTTGGAATTGTAGGCCCAGGTCGAGTTCTTGACCGGGACGCCTGGCACCAGGTTCGGACGGTAAGAATTGCGCCCGTTGATGGTGATCAGGGTCGAAACCTGTGCGTTGGTGCTTGGGTTATAGGCCATGGTGAGCGGGTCGCCGCTGCGGGCCTGGAAGATGTCGGTCATCTGCCAGCCGCCCAATGCCGTGTTCCATGCGCGGTTCATGCTTCCACCTAGCCGATGGCCTTGGCCGATGGGCAGCGTCCATACGACGGAGGTCGAGTTTACGAACGGATGGTTGTAAGCGGATAGGCCGCGGTCAGCCTGCCAGTCATAGACGTTCTGCACTGACGGGATGCCGTTGCCGCAATTGTTGCAGTTGCCGCCGCCGTCCAGGGACTGAGCGGCGATGTCGATGGCTTTCGACCACGTAAAGGAATTCAGCAGGTAAAGTCCAGAGGTGAAGCGCTGTTCCACCTTGGCTTGCAGGCCGTTGTAATTGGAGTAGCCCCAGGGCAATGTGCCGATGATCGAGCCAAATCCAGGGTACGAGAAAACGCGCTGCGCGCACGTTGTTGCTGGTGCAAGTGGTTCGCACGTAAGCGGTACAGAGCCGCCTGCAGTAGCTTGCGGCGCGGCCTGGTTGATGTCGTTGAAGAAGACTTCGTTAACGCCGCTATTGCCTACATAGGCCAAATCGACCAGCAAACCGTGGCCCATTTCGCGCTGCCCGGAGAAGTACCAGCTCCGTACCTGGGTGTCGGGCGAACTGTGAGGCATGTATTGGAGAGCCACGTTTTGTGCATCGGCTATGGTCCAGTTAGCAGGGTTGGCCATATTTGCCGGGAAGCTGGCCTCGGTGTTGAGATAGCCAATTATTCCGTAAGCGGGATTGGGGGTCAGGCTGGGGTAAACCTCCTGAAGTGCGTCGATGCCGAAGGGCGCATTCAGGGTCAGGTAGCTGGAGCCGGTACGGTTCCAGTGCGAATAGCTGATGCCGAAGCCGCCGCGAAGAACGGTGTTGTGAGTGAGAGAGAAAGCCGCGCCAATACGGGGCCCGAAGTCCTTCTTATTCGGAGCGACAGTATAGGGGTCGCTTGAACTGGCCAAAATCATGGTCATGGTGGCGGGGTCGAAGTTGGAGAGATGGTTGTTAGCCTCGTAAATGGGTGTGGCGTATTCGTAGCGCAGGCCCACATTTATCGTCAGCCGGTGGTTGACTTTCCAGTCATCCTGCACGTAGCCGCTCCAGCTCCAATCGCGAATATTGGCAATCGTAGGACTTGAAAGGCCCATTTCTGTTCGGTAGCCGAGCAGGAAGTCGGCATAGTCGTACATCTTTGCGGTTTCCGAGGTCTGCGCTCCATGGAGGTACGGACCGTAAACCGGTACGCCTGCATAGCAGCCCGCGTAGTAGCAATAGCCGCTCATCTGAGCATCATAGGCATCGCCGCCCAAGACGGGGTGTAGGTCCTGCTGGGCCACGTGGAGCATCGTGTACTCGAACCCGAGCTTGACGGTGTGGGCCGGGAGCATCCGGGTGTAGCTGACCTTGGGATTCCAGTCGGTGGGGTTCTGATACTGCGGGCTGGTGAACAAACGACCAAGGCTGGTGAAGCCGCCATCGACAAAGTACTCCCAGCTGATACCGCCGGTGTACTGTGGGTCGGTGGGAAGTCCGGTGATGCCGAACATGGTTTGCATGCTGGGCCCGCCAGCCAGCGGCGGAGTTTTCCCCGCCTTCATGCTTGAGAACGCGAAACGGGCCTCAAGCAATGACTTTGAATTGATGGTCCACGTAGCGCCGCCCGCGATCTGCTTCATCGGGGCATAGACGTTGCCGTCACCGTTGGCGCCGGCCGTGCCGGCGATGGATCCGAAGTTAAAGGCATTGAACCGGCTCTGCGAGTAACGGACAAAGAGGCTCAGGTTATTGCTGGCGTGGTAGTCCAGCTTCACGTCGCCTTTGTCGCGGTCGAAGGTGCTGGGGTCCGGGATATTGTAGTTGTTGTATGAGTTGGCGTTGGTGTTGGGCGGCAGCAGCGCCAGGACCGACGCCGCATAGGGGATGACGGCCGAGGCAGGAATTTCGCCGGTCAGGTATTGCGTGCCGCCGTAGTAGGCCTGCGATCCCGGAGGGCCTTCGCCAAGTCCAATGCCAAAATCGGTGGTCGAGGTGCACGGATTCACGCCCACGCCTACTGTCTGCGGGCCACCGATCGGGCCGGCCCACTTGCAAGGGTTGTCGACCGGAAAAGTGCCGAGCGGGTTAGTCGGATCGTTGGGGTCGTCAATCAGGTAGTAACCGGCCGCGGCGCCGGTCGAGGTCAGGCCGCGCTCGGCATTGGTGGGTAGGGTGGACTGTGCGGGCTGGGAGCTGGAATTACGGAAACCCTCGTAGTCGAGGAAGAAGAAGAGCTTGTCCCTCTTCAGCGGGCCGCCCACGGTGCCGCCGAACTGATTCTGGTGCAGCGAGTTCTTTTGAACTTGGCCAGCCGCATTCGCGTCCGGCAAGAAATAGCCCCCGGCATCCATCGCCGTGTTGCGCACGAATTCCCATGCACGGCCGTGGAGATCGTTGGTGCCGTACTTAGTGGAGACGTTGATGGTCGCGCCGCCTGCGCGGCCGTACTCCGCGCCCATGTTATTGGTCACTACCTGAAACTCAGCAACCGCGTCCGGCGATAACTGCACCACCTGGTTTGAGAATCCCTGGTTCGAGGTGCCATAGAAGTTGTTATCCATTCCATCCAGCAGGAAGTTATTGAAGACGCTGCGCAGGCCGTTCACATCGAAGGATCCCTCGCGCTGTGTGTAGCCTTGGCCAATTTCGCTGGGACTGGGGACTACGCCGGCGGTCAGCTCGACCAACTGCGAGTATTCGCGTCCGTTCAGCGGCAGCTCGGCGATTTCGCGCTCATTGACCACCTGCCCGCGCTCGCTGGATTCGGTCTCCAACAGTGTCGCCTCGGCAGTGGTTGTTACCGTAGCGGCTGCCGTGCCAACCTTCAGCGGAACGTTTACGCGCTGGTGCGCGCCGACCGATAGTTCGAATTTAGCCGTAGCAGCTTGAAATCCCGGCGCAGTTACCTTCAACTCATAGGGGCCGATAGGAACGTCAATGAACCGGAACTCTCCGCGGTCATCGGAAGTTGCCGTCGAGAGCGCACCAGTGGCTGTGTTGCGCAACGCCACCTGAGAGTGTGAGACAACCGCTCCGCTCGGATCTGTTACTATTCCGAGCACTGTTGCTGTATCAAATTGCGCTCTGGCACCGGCCGCAAACACTGCAAGAAACACAAACATTGCTAAACGCCGCATCGCTTCTTCCTCCGGAGTTTTGCTGAAGTGGACTCGCGGGAAATGCTATTCCGCGTCAGATAACAGTGTCAAGAGCAAAAGGCGGTAACGGCGTGAGCATTGACGATTCGCCTTGCCGGGTAGATTAAGGCCAGATGAATTAGTTGCTTTGTAATGACGAATAGCCGACGTGTGCTTCGCAACAGTGTTAGCTGGTGGGTTATAGAATGCAAAGCGGATAACTAAACAGAATCTTATAAGTAATAAGTAAGTCGTAAGTGCCTTAATATAACTCCCCCGCGCCCGGTGCAAAATGCTGCACCAAATGCGGGGATTGCGTGGATCGGCACGCGGGGTTAGTTACATGGAAGAACATCTTGACTGCGAGTTGAAGCGTTGCGTGCTTATCCCGCGCTCTTCACGCGCACCACCGTGATTTTGGCAAAGCCCTCTTCAAAAATCGGCGGCTTCAGCCTGTCGGCCATCTTGCGCATCACATCCTCGCTCACCGAGCGGTCGCGCTTGCTGTTTCGCTCCAGGCAGACATCGAGAGGCACATCGAAGAAGACCGCCTGGACCTCATAGCCGAAACTCTTGGACATCTTGATCCACTGGCGGCGCTCGTGGATGGAGAGGTTGGTCGCGTCCACGTAATTCCACGGCATGCGCGCAATCAGTCTTGCGCGCAGCAGTGACCGCAGGGTGGAAAAGACCAGCCCCTGGTAGCGCTGCTCCTCCACATCGTCAAAGAGGATATTGCGCAGCAAATCGCTGGACAACGGTGTAACGCCGCGCCGCCGAAACCATGTGGTCTTGCCTGAGCCGGGCAGGCCGATAGCCAGAACCACGTAGCCCTTGGGTGTCTGCGGCGAGCGCTCGGCAGCCTCAGGCCCGGGCGGTGGCGCGGAGGGCATATCGGGCTGAGTTTCCAGTTCAAAGCGGCCAGAATCGGCCGACTCATTCCAATCCTGCCTTGTGGGCCGCACGGGTTTCGCTGGCGATTCGGCTCTTGGACGCTGTTCCGTCCTGGCAGGTCGCGAATCAACATGTCCGGAATCAGCCTGGCGCAGGTCTGCCGGTCGCTGCGCGTCGGTCCGCTGCACGCGCAGCTGCGGGACCGCTGCCGGAACGTCGTCCGGATAGAGCGGCACGAGCGGCCGCAGTTGATTCGATGGGAGTTCCTGGCCGATTTTGCCGGTGGATTCGGAGGTATTAGGGGTGTGTCTTGAGCGTTTTCTCATGCCGCCTTCAACAGGTCCGTACTGATATGGGGATACCATACTTCCCGAGTCGGCTGCAAATAGTGTGCACTCCGTCACATACATTCCTGTATCGGGAGCGGCAGACTATGAAAGCGAGAAGTTCCGCACAAAATGGGAAGAAACGCGTTTTGTTTTCGTCTCCGTCGCCCTGAATGTTACGATTATGAGTTTGGTGGAATTGCCTGAGGGGCGGTTTTCAGCCGCCGAACCAGAACAAGCCTGAACAAGCTCAAACCACAGTCTCACCGACTATGAAGGAGAACACACAAATGGCAGTTAAGGTTGGAATCAACGGCTTCGGCCGCATCGGCCGCAATGTTTTGCGCGCCTCGCTTGGCAATCCTGAAATCGATTTTGTTGCCGTCAACGACTTGACCAGCCCCGCGACGCTGGCCCACCTGCTCAAGTACGACTCGATTCTGGGCAACCTGAAGAACGAGATCGTGGCGGGCGAGGACTTCATCTCCGTCGACGGCAAGAAGATCAAGGTTTGGGCCGAGCGCGACCCTGCCAAGCTCCCCTGGGCTGAAGTGGGCGCGCAGATCGTTGTCGAGTCCACAGGCCACTTTACCGACGCAACCAAGGCCAAGGCTCACCTCGGCGCGACCGTGAAGAAGGTCATCATCTCCGCTCCGGCCTCCAACGAGGACCTCACCATCGTGCTCGGCGTCAACCAGGACAAGTACGATCCGGCCAAGCACAACATCCTCTCCAACGCCAGCTGCACCACCAACTGCCTGGCGCCCGTCGTTAAAGTCATCTTGGAAACATGCGGCATCGTATCCGGTATCATGACCACCATCCATAGCTACACCAATGACCAGGTCATCCTCGACTTCCCTCACAAGGATCTGCGCCGCGCCCGCGCCGCTGCCCTGAGCATGATTCCCACATCGACCGGCGCAGCCAAGGCTCTCAAGCTGGTGATCCCGGAGAGCTCGGGCAAGCTGGACGGCTTTGCCATTCGCGTACCCACACCCAATGTCTCGGTCGTCGATTTGACCTTCATCGCCGAGAAGCCCATCACCGCGGAAGCTCTGAACGCCGCTTTCAAGAAGGCGTCAGAGGGCGAGCTGAAGGGCATTCTGGGCTACGACACCAACCTGCTGGTCAGCTCCGACTTCAAGGGCGATGCGCGCAGCTCAATCGTCGATGGGCCGCTGACCAAGGTGGTCGGCAACAGCGTCAAGGTGCTCAGTTGGTACGATAACGAGTGGGGCTACTCCAGCCGCGTAGTCGATCTGATCGGCTTCCTGGCCAAGAAGGGTCTGTAAATCTCAGCGCGCCGTGGTTCACTCCGCGGCGCGCCTTTCACACACCATGCGCAAGAACATCAGCGGCAAGTCGCCCTTCGAGCCTATCATCGGTTTTTCTCGCGCGGTGCGCGTGGGCAACGCCGTATATCTTTCTGGAACCGCCCCGGCAGGCGCCAAAGAGCGCGACGCTGCCGGCCAGACGCGGCGCATTTTCGAGATTGCCGCCAAGGCGCTGGCTGAGGCTGGCGCTTCATTCAAGGATGTTGTCCGCACGCGCATCTACCTGGTCCACGTCGAAGACTGGGAGGCCGTGGGGCTGGTACATGGTGAATACTTTTCAGAGATTCGTCCCGCAGCTACCATGGTAGTGGTCTCTCAGTTGCTCGATCCCTCCTGGCGAGTTGAAATAGAGATGGACGCTGTGATTTCCGACACCGAAACCGGCGCCGCACCGGGCCCCACAATTACCCCGTAACTGATCTACAAGGAAGGCCGTCCCATGCCCAAGCTCTCCATTCGCGACATCGATCTGGCCAACAAGCGGGTCTTCATCCGTGTCGATTTCAATGTGCCGCTCACTGAAGACGGCTCGACCATCACCGACGACACCCGGATCGCGGCCACGCTGCCCACCATCGTCTATGCCATCCGGCACAAGGCCAAGGTCATTTTGGCCTCGCACCTGGGCCGTCCCAAGGGCAAACCGAATCCAAAGTATTCGCTGCGTCCGGTCGTTCACCGGCTGCGCGAACTGCTCGACAAGTCGCTTGGCGAAGATGTCAACGTGGCTTTCGCGCCCGATTGCATTGGCGAAGTAGCCGGCGAAATGGCCCGGCAGCTTGAGTCCGGCCAGGTGCTGCTGCTTGAGAACCTGCGCTTCTACGCCGAAGAAGAAGCCAATGATCCGGCTTTTTCAAAGGCGCTGGCTTCGCTGGCCGACGTTTACGTCAATGACGCCTTCGGCTCCGCTCATCGCGCCCACGCTTCCACCGAGGGCATCACTCACTTTCTCAAGCCCGCTGTCGCAGGCCTGCTGATGGAAAAGGAAATTACCTACCTCGGCAAGGCCCTGGAATCGCCTGAAAAGCCTTTCGTGGCCATCATCGGCGGCTCAAAAATCTCCGGCAAGATCGACGTGATCGACAACCTGCTCGACAAGGTCGACACGCTGGTGATCGTCGGCGGTATGGCCTACACCTTCCAGCGCGCGCTGGGCGTCGCCACCGGCAAGAGCCTCGTGGAAGAAGACAAGATCGACATGGCCAAAGCCGCCATCGAAAAAGCCAAGGCCAAAGGCGTACGGCTGCTGCTGCCTGTCGATAACATCCTCGCTGACAAGTTCTCCGCCGACGCCAAAACTCAGCCGTGGGATTGCTCGGTTAATTTTCCTGCTGACTGGCAGGGCCTCGACATCGGTCCCAAGTCCATTGCAGCCATCGAGGACGTGGTTTCGACCGCTCGCACCATCGTCTGGAACGGCCCGGCCGGAGTCTTCGAGTTTCCCCGCTTTGCCGTGGGCACCAACGCAATCGCCCATGCTGTTGCGGCCAACCGCACCGCCATCTCCATCATCGGCGGCGGCGACTCGGTCTCGGCCATCAACCAGGCCGGCGTAGCCGACCAGATCACCCACATCTCCACCGGCGGCGGCGCGTCGCTCGAATTCCTGGAAGGGAAGAAGCTACCTGGCGTAGAAGCGCTGACGGATAAGTAGTCGAGTTCACAGTCGAGAGCGAACAGTGAGCCCCGCATCTAGCCTGAGATTCGAGCCAGCTGCGGGGTTTCTGCTTGCAAATTATTCCTGTAGAAATAGTTATTACCAATAGGTGTTTGTATGTTTATCTGTTTAGGTGTATATTGAAAATCGAGGACATATCCATGTCAACGGCTACTACTCGCTGGAATCTCGTTGTTTCCAAAGAAACTGACAAATCCCTTCGGCAGTTTCTCGCTTACGAAGGCCGAGGCAAAAAAGGCGATCTCTCGCGCTTTGTCGAAGAGGCTGTCAGCAAGCATATCTTTGACTCAGCGCTCAAGGCGGCACGCGAACACAACAAAGACGTTGACCCCGAAGAACTGGACGCGATCATTGAGGAGTCGCTAGCCTTGGCACGGGCAAGGCTGCGCTGATGCTGGTCCTGCTGGATAGCAACGTCTTCATCAGCGCATTGCTATCGCCCCACGGAGCACCGGCGAAGATTGTCGATCACTGGCGTGACGGCGGCTTCCATTTGCTTACATGCCAGATGCAGATCAAAGAGATTCGCGAGGCGAGCCGAACGCCAAAATTCAGAGAGCGGTTGCAGCCTCACCAGGTCGGCACCATGCTCAACCATCTTTATGGCGCGACCATCTGGCAGGCCCCACTGCCGCGCAGGCATGAGGCTGCCGATCCGACAGACAGCTACCTTCTCAACCTGATCGAAGCCGCGCAACCCGACTATGCAGTCACCGGGGACAAGCGTTCGGGACTCCTGCAACTCGACAAGCTGGGCCGTACGAAGATTCTGAAGGCTAGCTCATTTTGCGCGGAGGTTCTGCATCTGTAAAACCGATGCGCCGCCGTGTTCCCCATCCTTTTCGCGGCATTTCGCAAAAAGGATGAGAGACCAAACAATCTCGCACTTTCCTTGCACGGAATTTGGCTTTGCCGGCGCACAATCGAATTTCAGAGCACCTTCCGCCCGTCATGACAGTGCCAACTATGTCCAGTGTCAGCCATGTCTCCGGTTCAATATGTCGGACATCCGCCCGGTCCGTACCACCGGCGAAGCCTACCCCCCTACCCCCCTATTTTCCTGTGAAACTGTGAGACTGTGAACCGGCTGCGCGACTTCCTGTTCAGCAAGCGAAGAATTAAACTCGGGATACAGGGGCAATCGAGCGCTCCACTTGGAGAAAGCCTTTGGCCTACTACACACGAGTCCTGTCGAAAGACGAAGAGTTCCCATCCTTTGAGGAGCTTGAGCAGTTGATTCAGGAAGGCCATCCCGAGCACAAATTGACCATCGAAGAGGGCAGCGAGGAGGAGTGGGAGACGCTTCTGCTTTCCAGCGCGGACGACGTCGAGGTCGCTTTGATTGAGCGCAACCCCGTCAGCGTGGGCTCAATCGGTCAGGACGAAGTCGCGGAATTCATCGAAGAACTCCAGGGTTGCAAGCCGGAAACCGGTGTTCAATGGCTTGCGGAATATCTGGCCGAAGTCAAAACGGTCTACGCATTTCAGCACCTGCAAGGAGCGGAGACGGAAGAAGGCGGCAACGCGCTGCACGCCCTGCGCTCGGCACTCTGGGAGCGCGGAGAAGCCATCATTCAAGCGGACAACGAAGGCTTTACCAACGAAGACGGTTACCACATTGTCTGGCAGTTTTCTGACTCGGTCTCCGGCCCCTGGAATATGGGCGTCCTTCAAGACGGCGTTTGGTACCACTTCACAATGGATTTGGGCGACTCTGATCATCGACTCGCTTTCTTCAACGGAGAAGTGCCATCCGATTTGACCGCCGTTCTGGCATTAGGATCTAAAGACTAAGCTCGCCGGCTTTCCATTCGCACAATTTCTCGACTTCAGCACGCTGTGCCCGCCGTCACCCCCACTCATCAATCCCATCCACTAAAATCACACAGAGGAGTTCTGAAAAAATGGCCCGTAAAGCACTCATTGCCGCTAACTGGAAGATGTACAAGACGCCTGCCGAAGCGAAGGCTTTTGTCGATGCCTTTTTGCCCCTCGTTGCTGGACACACGCGCGACGAGATCGCCCTGTTTCCCTCGCCAGTCCTGCTGCCCACAGTGATTGCCGCAGCCAAAGGCAGCAATGTCGCCGTTGGCGCGCAAAACATCCACTTTGCCGAGGAGGGCGCTTACACCGGTGAGACTTCGGTGGGCCAACTTCTGGCAGTGGGCGGAACGCACACGCTCATCGGCCACTCCGAGCGCCGCCAATATTTCGCCGAGACCGACGAGATCGTCAACAAAAAGCTGCACACCGCGTTGAAGCACGGCCTGATTCCCGTGGTTTGCGTGGGCGAAGTGTTGGCGGAGCGCGAAGCCGGCAAGACCGCCCACGTCCTCAAGACGCAGATCACCGGAGCCTTTGTCGGCATCACGGCCGACGCAGCCGCGCCCATCGTAATTGCTTACGAGCCGGTGTGGGCCATCGGCACGGGGAAGACCGCGACGCCTGAGATCGCCGTCGACGCGCACAAGATCATTCGCGCTGAAGTGGCCAAACTGCTGGGCGCGGAGGTTGCGTCCAACATGCGCATTCTCTACGGTGGCAGCGTCAAGCCGGACAACGCCACCTCTCTGATTGGCGAGGAAGAGATTGACGGCGCATTGGTAGGCGGCGCCAGCCTCAAGCCTGACTCGTTTACAGCCATTGTTAAGTACTGAAAACGCATCACCCTTCCTGAGATCTGGACGTCCAGGTTTTGCTTCCGAGACCTGGGCGTTCATGCTCTAAAACGGATCCTTGTTGCCGCCGCCGCAAAGCTCGACCGCGTGGACCATTGCTTTTGCGATGCGGTCAGCCGCATCTTCGTCGAGAAAATAGAATCCGGTGCTCTGATTTCCCGCTTCTCGCGCCACAACCAGAAACATCGCCGGTTCGACTCTCGCGTCCCACGTGGGATGCCCGGCAGCGGCATACTCCCGCTTCATCTCCTGATCGGCGGGCAATACAACGAGGTCCCTCACATCGTGCAGGCTGAATGAGACGTCGCTGTCCGCCAGCACAGTGCCATTCTTTTTGAGATTCCTGTGATAGCTGATCTTGCAGGTCGCGGCATCGGCTTGAAAGTTGGTAGGCTCGCCGCTGTACTGATCGATATAGTCCTTCCCGTCGGCATTGTCGTGCGTATAGACGGCAAAGTTCAGCCTTCCCCGCTCCTGCAGTTTGGTCTGAATAAACTGCATGGTCGCCGCCAGCGATGGGCCGTCGGGGGCCGGCTTGGGCGGCGGTGGAACGGCTTGCTGCGAAAACGCAGAACTGCTCAGTAGAATCGCAAAACAGGCGACAAGCAAGACGCCCAAAGTATTCCTCATGCACTCGCTCCTAAAACTTGTCTTTGCTGCCGCCCCCACAGAGTTCGACGGCATGCTGCATGGCTCTGGCGACGCGGTCGGACAGATCTGCTTCGGTGAAGAAGAAGGAGTTTTCCTCCCCATGTGGGCGACGCAGTATCAGCGCAGTTATGGACGGGCTGGTGGATGTGGAGATAAGGTTGGGTTTGCCGGTCTTCGCATCAAATTCTGTTTCATACTGTTCTTCGCGCTTGACCACAATCTCCTGGACATCGCGCAGGGAGAAGTCGCTATTCGTGTCCTTGTAGATATTTCCATTCTGTGATCCCTTGCCATGGTAGGAGATACGGCACTGGCTCTGGTCGGCAACAACGTTGCTGATCTCGTCTGTGATGGTTTCGGTACTGGTGCTGCCGTTGTTTGTATCCTGGATAAACTCAACGAATGCGATCTTCCCGATGTCGTTCAGCTTGTCCTGAATGAACTGCATGGTCTCGGCGAGGGTGGGGCCGTTGGCGGCAGGCTGTGCCGGCGCGGAGCTTTGAGCCATTACGGCTTTCAGTTCCGCTTCCGTCGCGCCGGCCTGTTTAAGCGCGACCAGCGCATCGACTGAGGCATCGAACTTATCGCTGGTCGAGTGAATCTTATCGAGGACCACGCTCTCCGGCATTCCAACCTGTAGCAGCTTTAGAACCGCGGCGTTTGCGGGCGCGTCATTCGCCGGTTTGGGCAGCTGCGCAACAGGCTGTTGCGCCGAAAGCGCGAAAGCGATGCCGCAAAAAAGGCACGCTGCAAGCAACTTTCTCATGTTCAGTTTTTGCCTTTCTTTCATGGCAAAGGGCGGAGGCAGGGAATTTCTCCCTGCTTCCGCCGTGGAACGAACAACGCCGTGGGGCTGCTCTAATGAGCCTGCGGACTGGCGGCGAAGGCCGACTCGGTTACGCTGGTTTCAGTCTGGTTGGCTTGTTGCTGCTGGGCATCGAGCAGCGATTGCACATTCTCGCTGTCCGCTGGAGGCTCATCCGATGGCCGGGGCGGCGGGGCAATGGCAGAGTAAGGTGCGCCCGGCAATCCGCCTTTACCCTGCTGTGCACGTAACGCCTGCAAGCCCAAATCCAGCTGGGCGCGGAAGTTGTTCTGCATCTCTTGAAGGTTTTCCAGAGGCACGCTCACAGTCACCCCTGCCGGACAGCTCGCCTTTCGGCTGCTGACCACAATCAGGCTCGCCGCAGTTGCGTCGTCCGGCGGAGTGGCTACCAGCTTGATGGTGTCTCCGGCTGAGAGTGTGCATTGCTGCCCGTCCACGGTGGTCACGTTGAGGGCCTGGCTGGCTACAAATAAATGGTTGGCCGTCATCACCTGCGGCAAGCCGTCAAGCGCGGGCGCCTCATCCGGCTTCAAAGCGGCAGCGTTCTCAAAGGCCAGTTGCTGCTGCACCTCTTCGGCGATCATCTGCTTGATCTCCGGACTAATGGGCGTATCGGCCGGAGCATAAGCGTCATCGTCAGCCTGTGTGTCGTCACCGCCTCCCTCGTCCCCGCCACTGGCAACGCAGCCTGCCTGGGCCCCCGCCTCGATGTTGTCGGCAATCGTCTCGCCAAGATAGTAGTCAGTCAGCCAATAGGCTCCGCTTTGGTATGCGTTCGAAGGGCCGAAATAGCCTGCATCGCAGCCGAACCAGTCTGCGCCCATCCAACCCCACGCGTAGGCCGCCATTGTGTCCCAGGGATAATAGGCCCATCCGTAAAACAGCGGATCGAAATAGTAGCCCGGAACATAGTTGTAAAAAGTCCGTCCGTGATATTGATACGCGGAGTAAGCGCGTGTGAAGTTATGGCCCCCTTTCGCGTAGGTCCGCTGCATATAGTCGTGCCCATGGTAGGAGACGGGGCGCTCCAGATACCCGCTGTGCGCGCCGGTCGAGACCAGCCTGCTGTGATCCGGGCGCTCGCTGATTATGGTCCTCTGTCCGTGCGGGCCGTGCGCGATGTCCATGGTGGGCGTATGCAGAGAGGCGAGGTGCCCATTGGCACGGAATGAGGCGTTCTGTCCGTGCGCGCTGAAAGAGGCCAGGGTTCCATTGGGGCGCAAATTGAACTGGCGTCCGTTGGTTGCCGTCACGGTCAGGCTCTTATCTGAATGAACGGCCACCTGGCCCGGAGGGATCGACCGCTTGTTGATTCCGGTCAAGCCGGTTCGCGCGGTGTTCACCTGGTGCAACACGGATTGCGATCCAACTGGTCCCAGCGACGAGTTGACTGCGCCCGGTTTTCCGGTCGTCGAGGAGGCCGGCACGCTGTAAACGGCATGTGTCGCACCGCCGGGTGCGCTGGTCGGCGACAGGTTCCGTGGCGCCGATGAGATGCCGCCCGCTGGAAGTGCGGATGCTGGTGTGAAAGCGTTGCCGCCAGTAGCAGGAGGGGCAGCGGGAGTGAAGGAATTGACATGCGAGGCAGGTAGAACTGCCGGAGTGTAGCTCGTTCCGGTCGAGGCATGGGGGGTGTATGTGGTTACCCCATTGCTTGTCCGCACTCCCTCCCCGCTGGAGCTTGTGGCGCCGGATGGAGTTGCCGCGGAAGAGCCGGGAGTATAAACGTGCGGGGTGTAGGTTGTTCCGCTCGAAGAATTCCGAGGGCTCGATGTGCCTCCGCTTGGATAGGTGCCCGGAGTATAGGTGTGCACCGGGGCCGATGGGCTCGGATTCGCTGGCCTGGCTCCACTGCCGCCGTTAGGCGGACTATACGGCTGCGATGGCGAAGAATTGTTGGACGGCCGCGATGGCGGAGGCGCCGGGTGATAGGCCGGGGCCGGCGGGTGATAGGCCGGAGCCGGTGGGTGATAGGCCGGAGCGGGTGGGTGATAGGCCGGAGCGGGTGGGTGATAAGCCGGAGCGGGTGGGTGATAAGTCGGGGCGGGTGGGTGATAGGCCGGAGCCGGAGGCGGATGGTAGGCAGGCGGATGGTACTGTGCGGTCAGGGGCAATGCCGTCGCAAAAACAGACAGTAGAACTGAAACCCAGAGCAGGCTTCTGCTCGCGCGCTTAACACTCTTCATCTTTCACCTCACGACAGCCGCTGTGAAAACAATGTTTTCACTTTCAAACCCGCTACCGAATTGAAAGTTGCGGCAAGTCGCAGAAATTGTACCACCTGCGTTGACTGCCGGGCGTGGACGAGTCCCGCTTCAGGGGGTCAGCCGGCAGCGCCTGCCTGGCAAAACGGCACTCTGACCCATTCAGCAGGGCACAAAAAATATAGAACATTTTCTGGCGCTCTGTATGTCCGATGAGGAGCGTTCGCGGCCGCTAATTCGCGCTCTTGCCCGTCCCGAAGATCTTTTGCAGCAGGCTGCGGTGGTCCTCAGGGTTGTCGCAGGTCTCGGTGGGCGCGGTGCCGTCAAGGAACGCCATATTGGCGCTGTCGGGGCAAGTGGCGTCGCTGAGCAGGTTGCTGACCTTGTCAATGGCGACGATTTGCACGCCCTCGGGCGGCGTGAATGTGTTGGTATCGGAGTATTGTGGCAAAGCGACGGCTCTCTTCATGAACTCTGCCCAGATGGGCGCGGCGGCGTGAGCGCCCTCGATCTTTACATCGGTGTAGTCGTCGTTACCCACCCACACAATGCAAAGCAGGTTGGAAGTGAATCCCGCAAACCATGCGTCGTGGCTGGTGCCGGTTTTGCCCGCGGCCGGCGAGGTAAATCCCAGGCCGCGCACCCCGGCTCCGGTGCCGTGGTTGATCACGTTCTCCAGCATGTCGGTGGTGAGAAAAGCCGCGCGCGGATCAAGCACCTGTTTGGAACTGGGCGTGTAGTCGGTAACGACGTCGCCCGTCGATGTACGCACACTGGCCAGCATCCAGGGGTCAAGGCCGACCCCATTATTAGCGAAAATCGTATAGGCGCCGGCCATCTCGATGGGCGTGGCGTCATAGGAGCCGATGGCTACCGACGGTGTTCCACGAGCGTTCTTCACACCGGCTTCGCGCGCCAGCGCTGCCACCTGATCAAAGCCCACCATGGCGGCCAGGCCGATGGTGGCGTTGTTCAGCGACTGCTGCAGCGCGTATCGCGCCGTTACCTGATCGTGATATACGCCCTCATAGTTGCGCGGCGTGTACTCCTGGGAGGTGCCCACATCATAGGTGCTCTGCTGATCGCTCAGCATGGTGACCTGCGAGAAGAGCTTGGTCTGCCCGGGCAGCATGGTGCCCTGGATGGAGGTATTGAAGGCCGCGGCGTAAACGAACGGTTTGAAGATGGAGCCGGTGGGCCGCTTTGCCACCGCATGATTCAATTGCGAGTTGCCGTAATTGCGCCCGCCCACCAGCGCCAGTATCTGGCCGGTGTGCGGATTCAGCGCAACCAACGCCACCTGGGGATAGATATAAGGTATGCCGAGCTTCTTGTCATGCGCGTGGAGCTTGTCCACCTGCTGGTCCACCACATGCACCGTGGATTCGACTGCGGCTGTAGCTTCCCGTTGCAGATCTGGATCGAGAGATGTGTAAATGCGCATACTCTCGCGGTTGAAGTCGCGTTCGCCAAGCCTCTGCAACAGTTGGTCATGCACCAGGTCAACAAAGTACGGCGCTTCGCTGGCGTCCACATTCATTGTTCCCAGGTGAAGCGGCTCCGCCTTGGCGTGCTCCGATTGATCTTTGGTAATGGCGCCCGTTTCCACCATCGAATCCAACACCAGGTTTCTCCGGTCGATGGCCCGGTCTCCGTGGCGGAAAGGCGAAAAATAATTTGGCCTCTGAATCATGCCCGCCAGCAGCGCGCAATCGGATAGATCGAGCTGGCTCACGGCCTTGCCGAAGTAGGACTGCGAAGCCTCGCCGAATCCGTCGATGGAGAAGCTGCCGCGCTGCCCGAGGTTAATCTCGTTGGCGTACATCTCGAAGATCTGCTTCTTATTGAAGCGGTGTTCAAGCTGAAGTGCAACCACGATCTGGGAGATCTTGTACTGAATTGTGCGGTTGTCTGCGACGATAAGCAGCTTCGCCAGTTGCATCGTCAATGTGGAGGCTCCGCCGCGATGCTTCCGGTCTCCGATCAGGTCATGCCACGCCCAGCCGATCATGCTGACGTAGTTGATGCCGCCATGCTCAAAGAAGCGCCGGTCCTCGATAGCCATCACAGCCTGAACCAGGTTCGGCGGAATCTCTTCGTAGGTGAGCAGGCGCCGCTTGGTGCGGCTGGGATCGTTGCTGAGCCCGGTGATGAGCAGCGGCTCCAGTTCGTAACTCGATAGCGCCTGTCCATGATCGTCGGTGATCGAGTCCACAACCCCCGCACTGACACGAATTACCGCGCCGTCCTGCGCGTGGTACGACTGCGGGCCTGGGTGTACGTCGATGGTCTGCACGCCTTGCTTGTAGGTCCCCATTTCAGAGGCTTGCGCAGCGCTTTCGGCCGAGTAGCCTGCCTCACGCAGCTCATTCGCGATAAGGCTGATTGACAGCTTTTGTCCTGGGCGCACCTCGCGCGGCGCGGCATAGATTTTGGCGGTGTTGGCAAAGATGGGTTGCTTCAGGCGGTCGTCCACAACATGCTGATACTTGACGTAAAAATAGGTGAAGACGACAAAAAAAAGTAAAGTAGCAGCCGCAATCGCAAGCAGTCCCGCGCGCAGCAGCATCGATTTCATGGGATGCTTGCCCGAAGGCCTCGGAATCCTGATCGTCAATGCCATCGCCGCTCCTTCAAATGCAGCTACCAGCTACGAGATTCTAGCCACTAGCTTGTTCACGTCCGAACACACGCCTTCGGGTTCTCAACAATGTCTTGCCCAACTCGTCAGAGCTGGGAGCTAATGCTAGTAGCCGGAAGCTGTTCTTACTCTCCTACCGTCAACAGCAGCGCGTCTTCCTCGACGCGTTCCTTCACCAACGCCACCACGTCAGGCAGCGCGACATCCACGCTGGTTGACGTCGCTCGCGTCACCAACTCCACCTTGCCTTCCGCGGCCTTTTTGCCAACGTTGACGCGGTAGGGAATGCCCACTAGATCCGCGTCTTTGAATTTGACGCCCGCACGCTCGTCTCTGTCATCGAGCAGCACATCGAGACCCGCTGCTTCCAGTTCGGCGGCGAGCGTTTCGCCGGTCTCCTTTAGCAGCGCGTCGCCCACGTTGGTCACCGTCACCACCACGGTGAAAGGCGCAATCGAAGCCGGCAGCCAGAAACCGTTCTTATCGTTCGACTGCTCCACGGCCGCGGTGAGAATGCGCTCAATGCCGATGCCGTAGCTGCCCATGATCGGCGTCACTTCCTTGCCGTTTTCGTCGAGTACCCGCGCGCCCATGCTCTCGGAGTACTTATAGCCAAGCTTGAAGATGTGGCCGACCTCGACCGCTTTGCCAACCACGAGCTTGCCCTTGCAGTTGTTCTTCGGGCAGCCTTCGCCCTCGTTCACCGTGCGAATTTCCGCCATCAGCGTCCATGAGAAATCGCGCTCCGGCGTCACATTGCGCAGGTGGTAGTCGAGTTTGTTTGCGCCGCACACTAGATTCTTCCGCCCGTCGAGCGATTTGTCCACCACCACGGTCAGGCCGTCTTCCAACGGCTTTGCGTCAAGCTTCAATCCCACTGGTCCGAGGAAGCCGGCCGGGCCGCTGAAGTATTGCTCCAGTTCTTCCGCCTGCATGGTGCGAAGCTCCGCACCTCCAACTGTTCCCAGAAGCTTTGTTTCATTCACCTGGTGGTCCCCGCGCAAAAACGCGGCCACGCCGTGCCATGTGTCCGGCTTGCCAGCCCCTCCGCGCTTCAGAGCCATGTAGGCCACGCACTTGATGTCCGAGGCCGGAGAAATCTTGAAGAAAGCGGCCACGTCAGAAATCGCTCCGCAGCCCGGCGTCAAAACCAGCTCGGGTTTGCCGTCTCCCGTCGGCTCCATCTCGACCACCGGCTCCAGCAGCGAGGTAGCCTTCTCAGTATTCGCCGCATAGCCGCACACCGGGCAGCTTGCAATCAGATCCTCGCCCGCATCGGTATAGACCATGAACTCCTGCGACTGTGAGCCGCCCATCGCGCCCGAATCCGCCTCGACAGCCACAAACTTCAGCCCGCAGCGCGTGAAAATCCTGCGATAAACCGCGTCGTGCAGATCAAAGCTCTTGTCCAGTCCGGCCTTATCCATATCAAAGGAGTAGCTGTCCTTCATGGTGAACTGGCGCGTGCGCAACAGTCCCGACTTGGGCCTCGCCTCATCGCGAAACTTCGACTGAATCTGGTACCAGATTTGTGGCAACTGTTTGTAACTGCGCAGTTCGCTGCGCGCGATCGTGGTCATGATCTCTTCATGCGTCATGCCCAGGCACATTTCAGCGCCCTTGCGGTCCTTGAGGCGGAACATGTTGTCGCCCATGCCCGTCCAGCGTCCGCTCTGATCCCACGGTTCCTTGGGGAGCAGCGCAGGCAAATAAAACTCCTGGCCGATCTTGTTCATCTCCTCGCGCACAATTCCGATAATCTTGTTCAGCGAGCGCTGGCCCATGAAGAGGTAGCTATAAATGCCCGCGCCAAGCTGGCGGATGTAACCCGAGCGGACGAGAAAGCGGTGGCTGGCCACTTCGGCGTCTGCCGGGGCCTCGCGAAGAGTGGGAATAAACAGTTTCGACCAGCGTTGCATAGAGATGAGTGCGCGCTTTCCCGCCGATTCACCGGCGCAAGACGTTGTACGTCAAGCACCATTCTAAATGTTCCAGGCAGCCGGATTGCTCACGAATGTTGATCCATTGCGCGGCAATCCCTTGAACATGCGTGCAGTTGCCCCGATGGACGCTCTCTGCGCTGTCGGCGTCCATCCAGATATAATGCGGGGATGGAGTCTTCGGTGCGTCAAGCGGGTAGACCTGTATGAATAGATTTCCGCGCCTTTTGCGCTACGGGATTCCCTATTGGCTGGAACTGTTTCCCGGCGTGGTGCTTTTGGCCCTGGTTGGAGCGCTCGACACCTTCCGCATTCTCCTCCTGCAGCCCATCTTCGACCAGGTTCTCCGGCCCGATGCGCCCGAAGGCCCTATCACGCTTGGCCTCACCAACAGTCCCTGGCACTTCGATCTGAGATCCGCTGTTCCTCATTTCATGCACATGCACAACGCCTGGAACGTGGTGGCTCTCGCGCTGGTTCTCGCCACGCTGACCAAGGGCCTGTGCGATTACACGGGCACTTATCTGGTCAATTACGCCGGCTTCGGAACCATTACCGATCTGCGCAACCACCTCTACGAAGTCACGCTGCGCCGTTCGTCCAGTTTCTTTCACAAGCACGCCACTGGCACCATCCTCTCCACGCTCATCAACGACGTGGACCGCGTGCAGGTGGCCGTCAGCACGGTTATCAGCGAATTCCTTCAGCAGTTCTTCACCTTCGTCGTCGGCCTCGTCCTCGTCATCAATCTGGGGGGGCGTCTTAGCTGGGCGTTGCTGCTTTTCATTCCGGTGGTCATCACTTCCTCGCGCAAGATCGGCAGCGAAGTCCGGACGCGTACCCGCACCGGTCAGGACAAGCTGGCCGAGATCCAGAACATCCTGCACGAAACAGTGACCGGCAATCGCATCGTGAAGGCTTTCAACACCGAACTGTGGGAGATACTTCGCTTCAAGAAGGCCGCCAGCCGCCTCTTTCGTGCCAATCTGCGCAACGTGCGCATCCAGGCAATCAGTTCTCCCTTGATGGACTCAATCGGCGCTGTCGCCATTGCCATGATGCTGTTTATCGGGCGCAATGAGATTCTCCATGGGCGCATGACCATGGGCATGTTCGGCGCGTTCATCATCCTGCTCTTCAAGCTCTATGATCCAGTGCGCAAGTTCGCTTACTTCTACAACAGCTTTCAAGGGGCCATGGGCGCCTCGGCCTCCATCTTCGGCTTTTTCGATACCGAGGACGATGTAAAGGAACGCCATCACGCCATTGCGTTGAAGGGCTTTGCGAATTCCGTTGCATTTGAAAACGTGGGCTTCTCCTACTCGACCGCGGAGGGCGAACACCAGATTCTGCACAATGTCGATCTTGAGCTGCGCACTGGCGAAGTGCTGGCGCTTGTTGGCCCCAGCGGCGCGGGCAAAAGCACAATTGCCAACTTGATTCCGCGCTTCTTCGACGTGACCAGCGGCCGCATTCTCATTGACGGCCGCGATCTGCGCGACCTCACGCTGGGCTCGCTGCGCCGCAATGTTGCCCAGGTTACGCAGGAGACTATTCTCTTCAACGACACGGTGCGCAACAACATCGCCTACGGCCAGCCGGAAGTCCATTTGAAACTCGTAGAGCAGGCCGCGCACAACGCTCTGGCCCACGACTTCATCATGGGCATGCCGCAAGGCTACGACACGGTAATCGGCGAAAAAGGCTTTCGTCTCTCTGGCGGCGAGCGCCAGCGGCTGGCCATTGCCCGCGCAATTTTGAAGGATGCGCCCATTCTGATTCTCGATGAAGCTACCTCGTCGCTCGACGCGGAGAGCGAATCCCTGGTGCAGGCCGCGCTTGGAAACCTGATGCAGAACCGTACGGTACTGGTCATCGCTCATCGTCTGGGAACCATTCGCCGCGCCAACCGTATCGCGGTGCTCGAAGACGGACGCATCACCGCCATCGGTACTCATGATGAACTGTTGGAAATCTCGCCCACATACCAGCGGCTCTATCAACTGCAGTTCATGGACGTGCCGGAAGAACAGGGACTTGCGATAAAGGACTAAGGACTGAGGACCAGAAGCTTAGCAGTTCGAGGAAGAATATGCCGATTTATTCGATGACCGGGTTTGCGCGCTCTCAAGTTCGCGTGCCCCTGCCTAATGGAGAACAGCTCAGCTACACGCTCACGGTGAAGAGCGTGAACCACCGCTTTCTCGACGTGCAGTTGCGGCTTCCTTCCGGCCTGGATGCGCTGGAGATGGAACTGCGCAAGGCGCTCAAGGACGCGCTTGTCCGCGGTCACGTGGATCTGACGCTTCAGGTCGATCGCTCCAGCCAGCAAACCGCCGGCTACAACCGCGATCTCGTGAACGCCTACCTGGCCGCATTTTCCGCCGCGCGCGAGGAGCATGGGCTGACCGGCCAGCAGCCCGATCTGAACGCCGTACTGCGCTTGCCGGGCGCTCTGCAGAATGAGAACCGCTCGAGCGGTGACGGTGATCAGGCTGCGCTAACCGAGAGCGTGCAGCGCGAGATAGTGCCTCTTCTCGACGAGTTGAAAATCATGCGCGCGCGTGAAGGCGAAGGTCTTGTGGCGACTCTCAACGGAACACTCGATCGCCTGGCCGAATCCACTGAAGGCGTCGCGGCGTTGCGCACCGAGGTCGAAGAGCGCTATCAGGCGCGGCTCACCGAGCGGCTTCTCGCGGCCACCGGCCCGGAATTCAACCGGCAGAGATTGCTCGAGGAAGTCGCCGTGATGGTCGAGCGCAGCGACATTGCCGAGGAGTTGGAGCGCATGACCACCCACATCGGCCACTTCCGCGAGCTGTTGGCCGCCGGTGGCGAAATCGGCAAAAAGCTTGACTTCCTGCTCCAGGAGATGAATCGCGAGGCGAATACGCTGCTCTCCAAAACCGGCGGAGCAGGCGGCAAGGGAACTCGCATTACCGAGCTTGGATTGGCCATGAAATCGGAGATCGAAAAAGCCCGCGAACAGATTCAGAACGTAGAATAACCAGATGGCCGGGCGCAGACTTCCTCAAGAGCGCCCAAGAGGACAATCGCAACGTGGCAGGAATTCTCTTTATCATTTCGGCGCCTTCGGGCTCGGGCAAGAGCACGCTGGTCAACGAGGTGCGCAAGCAATTGAGCGGAATCGAGTTTTCCGTCTCCTGGACCACGCGGGCGCCGCGCGGCTCTGAGCAGGACGGGCGCGAATATCACTTCGTCTCCCGCGTGGAGTTCGAGAAGATGCTCGCTGACGGAATGTTTATGGAGCACGCCGAGGTCTTTGGCAACTACTACGGCACGGCGCGCAACTCGCTTGAACACGCCCGCCGCGATGGCCACGATCTGGTACTCGACATTGACGTGCAAGGCGCCTCGCAGGTGCGCGCCGCCATGCCCGAGGCTGTCAGCATCTTCGTCCTGCCGCCCAACCCCCGGGTGCTGCGCACACGCCTGCGCAATCGCAGCCGCGCCGAGGGCGTGGTAAACGAGGAAGAAGTCTACCGCCGCCTGGGCGAAGCCAGCAAGGAGATTGAGAAATATAGCCAATACGGCTATATTTTGGTCAACGACACTCTTGACCGGGCGGTGGCTCAACTGGAAGCCATCGTGCTGGCCGAACGCTTCTACCGCAACGATGAGCCGATTGCCTATCGTTCGCGCAGGGTGTTGGAGGTGGCTGCGGGTTGCCTGCAAGGGAACTCGCAGGATAGGCTGAAACCCGTGCTTGAGGCCTTTGGGCTTCTCAATCCCCAGGGCCAGCGGGAATTGCCTTTTTTGGAGGATTCCGATGAGGAAGACTCCGTTGACGACAAGGAGGATCCCCAATGACGATTGAAACCGGCTTCGACTCGAACTACCGCAAGGTGATGGTGGCTGCCCGCCGCGCTCGACAGTTGCAGAACGGCTCCCGCGCACTGGTCTCCACTCATTCCACCAAACCCTGCCGCATCGCTCAGGACGAGATTGACGCGGGTAAAATATCCTACGTAAAAGCCGACGTGCCGGTGGTCAAGCCGGCGGTGGACGGCCCGGCCATCCCCATCCTGGCAGGTTAAATTTTCCGTTTCTTTTATTGCCGCGAATCTTTTGAGCGGCATTCTTGCGGTCTTGGGCGCTGCGCCGGCAGCGAGGGGAAATCCTGCGGGTCGCGCGACAGAGCAACGGGCGGATTGTAGCGAAACCAGAGTAGCTGTATCCAGAAGCACACCGGCCAAGTGGCTTTTTCCTTAAGAAAAAGCCACCTTGCACAATCTTTGCAAGGGCACATTTACCCTGGTTTCGCTCTAGAAAGTGGAGTAAAAAGTTGGCGCAATCGCTCGATTCCGCAACCCGCCAGGCTCTTACAGCCCGCATCCGCTTCTATCGCGATCTTGGCCTCACCGAGTTCTATCGCCGTCCCGTGGACCCTGCTCTCCTGGCGCAATTAGCCGCCGCGCCGGATGAGCCGCAACAAGAGGCAGCGCCTCAGACATTTCACCCACCTCAGGCCTTTCACACGGAGGATCAGCCGATTCCGCCACGCAAGCCGTTTCCCTCAGCTCCCGCCATTGCCGAAGCAGTTCCCGCGGCCGACCGTGCCGCCGCTCTCCAACTTATCCGCGATGAGATCGGCGACTGCACTCGCTGCGCGCTCCACAAAGGCCGCAACAAGCTGGTCTTCGGCGACGGCTCGCCCGCCGCGCGGCTGATGTTTGTCGGCGAAGGCCCTGGCGCGGACGAAGACGCGCAGGGGCTGCCCTTTGTCGGCAAGGCCGGGCAACTGCTCAACAATATGATCGGCGCCATGGGACTCCGGCGCGAGGATGTCTACATCGCCAACGTGGTCAAGTGCCGCCCGCCCGGCAATCGCGTCCCCGAGCCCGAAGAGGGCGCCACTTGTACTCCGTTTCTCTTCCGCCAGATCGACGTGATTCGCCCTGAGGTTCTTGTCGCTCTGGGCGCCACCGCGGCCACATGGCTGCTGGGCGCGCGCCAGCCGCTGGCCGGGCTGCGGGGCAGGGTTCACAACGTTCGCGGAACCAAGCTCATCGTCACCTATCATCCGGCCTACCTGTTGCGCGACCCTCGCCAGAAAAAGGAAGCCTGGGCAGATTTGCAGATTGCCATGAAAGAGCTGGGCCTGAAACCGCCGGTAAAAGGTTGAAAAGCGCGACCCGCTTTCACAGTTTCACAGTTACACAGGAAATAGGGGGGGTGGGGGTACCTTGGAATCGTCCTGTCCATCGTCCTGACCACCCCACAGAAGGTCAAGACCTGTGTACAAGGGTTCGCGCATCGATTCGAGGAAGCGCCGGACGAGAGCGGAGACTGAGGTGCCCTGCCGAGCCGCATACACCCGCGCCAGCAGATAAATCTCGTCGGGTACGGTTACTGTGATGTTTTTCATGGGACTCCTAACCTGAGGTGCAGAGTTTTATTCGAAGATGCTCTATTTGGAATTGTGCGGCAACGGGCGGAAATTATCTGCAACCACCTGCGCGACGGGAGTTCATCCCAGGTCAATCGCATGAACAGCAATCGACGGTTCGCTTCACCCCTCCGGGGTGGAAATTCATAGGTGTGCTGCTTTCCCCGGATTGCGCTACGCTCCATCCGGGGCTATTTTCGGTTCTCCCTCCGGGAGAAATTGATCCCGCCCCCCCCCGCAAAAGGTATCCGTTAGCAAATTGTCGAATACCGCAAGTGAAAGGACAAAAAGGGACCAAGTTCACGAACAAGAATCGTTCATGCGATTGCCCGGAGTTCATCCTGCCCTCCTGACAGGAAGGGCATTCTCGTGCAATACTTGTATTGCAGAGATGCTGGAGGTTTGTTTATGGGCTCCGCTGTTTCCCTTCGCTTGCCGGAAGGCCTGAAATCCCGTCTTGATAAGCTCGCCAAACGCACCGGGCGAAGCAAAACCTATTACATGATTGAGGCCATCAGCGAAAAGCTGGAGGATCTGGAAGATTTGTATCTGGCCGAAGAGCGGACACGTGCGCTGAGGGCCGGACGCAGCAAGACTTATACCCAGGAAGAGATGGAAGAACGCTATGGTCTGGCGGATTGAATACAGCAAGGATGCAGATAAAGAAATCGCCAAACTCGACAAACCAATCGCGCAGCGGATCATCCGGTTTATGGGAAGCCGTGTCGCAAAACTGGAGAATCCGCGCAGTATCGGCCAGGCGCTTGCCGGTTCAAAGTTGGGCTGTTACTGGAAATACAGGGTAGGGGATTACCGCATTATTGCCGATATTCAGGATGGAAAGCTGATTGTCATGGTTGTGCGCGTGGGAAACCGCCGCGAAGTGTATCGATGAGGGAGGCACCTCCTGCGAAACTCTCAGGTGTGAAAATCCAGACCTGGGGCACGCCGACTCGGGTCGTGCGCCTATGGGGAGATGGAGCACTCGCCAATCAGGGAAATCTCAAATTAGCTTTTAGACATGCCTTCGATATTCCTGCCTGGCAGTACTCTCGCTAAATCATCCTCCACGTCGATCTCCCATTTTGCTGCCATGATTGCGACGTGATACCCAATCGTTGCTCGCAACTCACCCAAAGCTATAAAGAACTGGCCAGAGCGCATTGAATACCGATCATGCAGGTCAAATCTGTCTCCGTCTTTCGGAGCTTTATCCAAAAAAGTTCGGCATGCCGCGCGAATTCCCACTAAGTGCTTAAAAAGGTCCGTCCCCTCTGAGACTACGGCTAGTTCCTCAGTCAGAGTCTTTCGAATCTCAAGAGCGGAGAGGTAACAGTGGTGTGGTTCCTCCTCTGCACATAGATTGAACAGCATTCTGCGGTCTTCAAGAAAGCGAATCACTTTCCTTGCGATTGCCGCGTCTGTCTTTGCGGGCACCCACCCTACAGTCAGGAAAGGAGTTCCAATGCTATTGAGCCGGGATGCAATTTCGGTGAAGTTCATGGAGTTTGCCTCTTTTTCGCGTTGAATCGCTCATAAAAGCGGGTGGGAGCCGCGACAGTTCACCCGTCGAATCGCCACAAGGCCACGCCGCCTAGCAGGCCTGCTTCATTGGAGACGATGCTCACGTTTTTGGCTGGCGTAAAGAGGATTTTCTTGGTGTTGCCGCCGCCCAGGTAGAGGTAGTCCCAGTTGAAAGTCGCCTCGGTCTGCTTGATGGCCGCTTCGAGGAAGTCGTTCCAGCGCGCCTTGCCGTACTTGTCGAGGCCGCGGCGGCCAAGGTAGTCCTCGTAGTTCATGCCTTTTTTGCGCCAGGGATGCACGCTCAGCTCAAGGCCGGGAACCAGGTGGCCGTTGGTGAACAGGGCGCTGCCCAGCCCGGTGCCAAGCGTGAGCACCAACTCGACTCCATGTCCCTTGATGGCGCCGTAGCCGGCGACATCGGCGTCGTTGGCTACACGCACAGGCTTCTTCCAGCGATCGATCAGATTGTTCTGTATGGGAAAATTTTTCCAATCGGGATGGAGGTTGTTGGCCAGGATGCTTACGCCGCGCTTGACGACGCCGGGAAAGCCGACGGAGACGCGGTCGAAGCCCGGCAACTGGCGGCGCAATTCATCAAGCCCGGCCAGCACCGCCTCCGGCGTTGACATGGCTGGAGTGGCGATGCGCAGCCGTTCGCTGACCGGCTTGCCGGCCGCATCCAGCAGCATGGCCTTCAGCGCGGAGCCGCCAACGTCGATGGCCAGCGTGACAGGATGGGTTGGGTCGGGCGCAATCACCGGGGCGGCGGCAGGGGCGGCAGGGACGGGAGCGGCGGGCGGTGTGATTTCAGAAGCCATTTGCAGGAATTGTACTGCCTGAGGGCGGGAATGCAATGTGCCGGTTGGACGCGATATGCACAAGCGGCAAGCTCTGCGTGCCCCCATCCCCTACACTGAGGTTTGCCGCCCATGCCTTCTTATTGCGAAGTCGCGTTGCCCGTGCCGCTGGACCGCCTATTTACCTACGCGGTGCGCGAGGGGCAACTGCCGCAGCGGGGAGCGCGGGTGATTGTGCCCTTTAACAAAGAAAAACTGATTGGGGTAGTCGCCGCGCTCGACGCCAAGGCTCCGGCGGATTTCGAAGTGCGCTATGTCGAAGCGGTATTGGACGATGAGGCGTTGTTGAGCGACCATTTGCTCGCCTTGGCCGAATGGATGGCGCAGTACTACCTGGCTCCGCTGGGCGAGGTGCTGCGGGGGATGTTGCCGCTGATGGCCGAGGTACGGCGGACGGTCTATTACCGCATTACCGATCTGGGACGGGATGTGCTGGCGCGGAGTTTGGATGGAGATTCGCCGCGAGGCTTGGGGAAATTTTCCGAAGGGCGTACCTCAGGGGCTAAAGCCCAGGATGATTTGGATGCTTTTTCGGCACGACTAAAGTCGTGCCCTGACACGGGCCAGCCTGACTGGAACCAGTCTGACACGGAACAGCCTGGCACGAACCAGCTTTTTCCCCGAACTTCAAAGAGCGGTTCAAAGCGCAAAGGGAAGCTTTCTGCCGAAGAGCAGGATATGGAGCGGCGTGTGCTCACGCGCCTGGCTTCAGGCGAGCCGGTGAAGGTCTCCACGCTGCGCACGGCTACCGCGGCCACGTTGCCTGTGCTGGCCGGGCTTACGCGCAGAAAGTGGATTGCGCGCGAGACGGCTGCTGCGGAACGCGATGCGCGGCGCATGGAGCGATTCGCCGTTTTGGTTCCTGAAGTCCGGCTGCCCGCGCTGACCGCGAAGCAGCAGGCCATTTTGGCCGAGTTGTCGGCTTGCGGCAACGAATTGCCCCTGGCCGAGTTGCGCCGAAAGGAGCTGCCTTCTTCTACGCTGCAGACTTTGGTCCGTCGCGGCCTGGTGCGCATCGACGAGCGGCCCGCCGTCTTTCGCCTGGGCGGATTGCAAGGCCAGCCTGGGCCGTTGCGCCTCAACGAGCCGCAGGTGGACGCGCTGGCCAGCCTGGCGTCGGCTCTTGGAGGATTTCAGCCGTTTCTACTTCATGGCGTGACAGGTTCGGGAAAAACAGCGGTTTATCTTGCCGCGATGCAACGGGCGCTGGACCGCGGGCTCTCGTCCATCCTGCTGGTTCCAGAGATTGGGCTGACGCCGCAGACGGTGGGCCTGCTGGACGCGGCATTCGGGCAAAAAGTCGCCCTGCTGCACTCGGCGCTGACGCCCGAAGAGCGCAGCGACCAGTGGCGGCGCATAAGGCGGGGCGAAGCGCCGATTGTGGTCGGCACGCGGTCGGCCATCTTTGCTCCCGTACCGAATCTGGGCCTCATTCTGGTGGATGAAGAACACGACCAGAGCTACAAGCAGGAGGAGACGCCGCGCTACAACGCGCGCGATGTGGCCGTGATGAGGGCCAAAATAGAGGGCGCCGTGGTGGTGATGGGCTCGGCCACACCGTCTCTGGAGAGTTGGCAAAACTCAGCGCAGGGCCGGTACAAGCTGATCGAAATGCGCGACCGCGTGATGGATCGCCCGCTGCCCGCCGTCGAGTTGATCGACATGCGGCGCGAGTTTCAGGAGACGGGGCAGGAGCAGCTTTTTTCGCGGGCGCTGGTGGCGCAGACGCGCGAGGCGCTGGATCGCGGCGAGCAGGCGCTGATTTTGCTCAACCGGCGCGGCTACTCGTTTGCGGTAATCTGCCGCGCCTGCGGCGAAAAGCTGGAGTGCCAGAATTGCGCCATCTCCCTCACGCATCACAAGCCGGCGGCGTCCGAGTCTCTGGATGCCGGGGTTGCGCGCGCGGGCCAGCGGTTGGAATGTCACTATTGCGGTTTCAAGCGCACAGTGCCGGCGCGCTGTCCCAAGTGCGACAGCGAACATCTCTACTACTTGGGCGCCGGCTCGCAACAAGGAGAAGAACGCCTGAGCGAGATTTTTCCCGGCGCGCGGATTGGCCGCATGGATCGTGACACAGTGCGCGGCCGGGGCGATTTGGAGCGGTTGTTGGCTCGCCTGCATTCGGGCGAGATCAACCTGCTGGTGGGCACGCAGATGATCGCCAAAGGCCACGACGTTCATGGCGTCACGCTTGTAGGTGTGGTGGGCTGCGACCACTCGCTCTCGATGCCGGATTTTCGCGCTGCCGAGCGGGTCTTTCAGCTGATGACGCAGGTTTCGGGCCGGGCTGGACGCGGCGATCTGCCGGGGCGCGTGGTGGTGCAGACCTACTACCCGGACCACTACGCCGTTCTAGCCGCCAGCAAGCACGATTACTCCGCCTTCGTCGAGCGCGAATTGAAATACCGGCGCTGGATGCACTATCCGCCTTTTGGCGTGCTGGCCAATGTGCTGGTGCAATCGGCGAAGTTGGAAGAGGCGGCGGGTTGGTCGGCTTCGCTGGGCAAGTGGTTTGAGAAAGCGGCGCCGGAGGGTGTGCGTGTGCTGGGCCCCTGTACCGCGCCCATTGCGCGCATCAAAGGCGTCTATCGCTTTCACCTGATTCTCAAGGCCGCCTCGCGCAAGGCGCTCAATGCGGCTCTACGCGGAATGTTGGCTCACGCAGACGCTGCTCAGATCCCACGCCGCAATCTGATAGTGGATGTGGACGCGCTGCGGCTGATGTAGGCGCCTGAGGTGGATGGCTGCGTTAGTCAAGGGGAAGAGAATTCCACTTCATCTTGAGCGCAGAAGCTTAGAATGCAGTTGGGTTTGTCTGTTGACTGTTTTTCGCTTCCAAAGAGGATAGGCAAAGTGAAGAGAAGATCGGCTTGGCCGTATAACGCAAAGTTCTCCGGAAGTGCGATTCAGAACGTGATTGGATCGTTTGTTTTTGCAGGCATTTTCTTCGGGCTTTTTAGCACAACGATGTGTGGGCAACAGCCGCGGATTGCCGGCCCGGTCGACGATGCGGCGCGACTCAACATCGCCCATTCGCACTTGCCCCTGCGCAGCGCCACCGACCTGGGCGCGGTCAGCGATGCGCAACAGTTTGGTCGCATGATTCTGGTCCTGAGCCGATCCCCCGAACAGCAGCAGGCTCTCGCCGCCTTTCTTGACAGCCAGCAAACCAAAGGTTCGGCAAATTACCATCGCTGGCTCGCGCCGGCGAAGTTTGGCGAGCAATTTGGTCCTTCACCCGACGACATTGCAGCGATCAGCGGGTGGCTGCGGCAGGAGGGTTTTCAAGTTGGAAGCATAGCCAAGAGCGGCATGTGGATCGAATTCTCCGGGTCTGCGGGCCAAGTGAATGCGGCGTTTCATACGCAGATGCGGCGCTACAGCGTGAACGGCGAGACACATATCGCGAATGCGACCGATATCTCCATCCCTGCCGCTCTGGCTTCCGTGGTGCAGGGCGTGCCTCTCCACGATTTCTTCACCCGGCCAGCGCTCGTGCGTCCCACCCAGGCTTCCCCAGCCATCACCGCGTCATGGAACGGTGCGCATGCCCTCACCCCCGGCGACTTCGCGACCATCTACGATCTCGCGCCCCTATACAAATCCAGCCTCAACGGCAGCGGCCAGACCATCGCCATCGTGGCTGAAGCTGACATCGAGCCCAGCGACCTCGCTGCGTTTCAGAAGATTTTCGCTCTCCCTGCAAACACGCCAAACGTCATCGAGAATGGGCCTGATCCTGGATTCGACACATTCCTCGGCTTGGGCGAGGAAGCGACTATCGACACGGAATGGTCCGCCGCCGTCGCGCCAGGCGCGACGATCGACCTGGTTGTGACCGGACCACAGGCGACCGCCGATCCGGCCGAGCTCTCCGCTGCATATATTGTTGACCAGAACATGGCCCAGATCGTCAGCGTCAGTTTTGGCAGCTGCGAGTCGAACCTCGGAACCGCGCAGATGGCTCTCTGGAACGAGGTTTGGGAGCAGGCCGCTGCGCAGGGCATGAGCGTCTTTGTCGCATCCGGTGATGCCGGCGCGGCTGGCTGCGCCTCGGCTGGCTCCGAATACAACAATGTAGGCAACGTAGCTACGGTAAATGGTGTTGGCTCTAGCCCGTACGTCACCGCGGTCGGCGGTACCGAATTCGACGAAACCGTGAACGGAGCCGCCGGCAGCACTTTCTGGAGCGTCACCAACGCGGCAAATCTCGGATCGGCCATCGGCTACATCCCCGAGATGGTGTGGGACGACCTCAACATCCCGTTCTTCTCCGCTGGCGGCGGTGGAGTCAGCACCATCTATCCAGCGCCGTCCTGGCAAACCTTGCCAGTTACCGGCCTGAGCGTGCTGCAGACTTACAGCCTCCCCAATCAGCCTGGCATAGCTCCGCGCGGCGTCCCTGACGTCTCCCTCTCGGCGTCAGCGGATCACGACGGCTACCTGTTCTGTTTCACCACTGTCGCATCGACCCCCGACTGCCAGCTCACCGGCGGCGCGCTCACTCAGTCCACTTTCCAGAACGAGGCCGGTGGCACCTCCTTCTCCGCGCCCGCATTCGCCGCCATCATGGCCATCGTCAATCAAAAGGCGAGGACCGCCGTCGCTTCCCCATCACCCAACCCACCCGGCGACGGCCGTCAGGGACTCGCCAACTACGTCCTCTATCCGCTGGCTGTCTCCGAGCAATATTCCAACTGCAACTCCAGCAACGAAACCACTCCCACCACCTCTACACCCACCGCCTGCACCTTCCACGACATCACCTCCGGCAGTAACTCTGTTCCTGGATACCCACCTGTTACCGGCTACGACGCTGCCCCCGGCTACGACCTCGCCAGCGGACTCGGCTCCGTTGACGCCGCCAACCTCGTCGCCAACTGGGTCAGCGCCGTCGCCGGCTTTCAGGGTACCCAGGTCAACCTTGCCACCGATCCCGCTGCTACCACCATCAACATCGCCCACGGACAGTCCGTCACCTTCAATGTCAGCGTGACCAAACTTGCCGCCGATACTTCCGTCGCCACGCCCACCGGCAATATCGCGCTCATCGCCGAGGGTGGAACCCTACCCGGCAGCACCAGCGTATTCGCGGCCCCACTTTCAGCCAGTTCCGGCGCCGCAACCACCGGCGACTTCGCCGTCAGCGGCCTCCCCGGCGGCACTTACAACCTCGTTGCCCGGTTTCCCGGAGACTCATCCTTTGCCGCCAGCGACTCAAATGCCATCCCCGTTACCGTCACCTCAGAGCAGAGCACCACCACTTTTGCAGCTTGGGGCATCGAGGCAAGTGGGAGCAAACTGGCATATTCCTCGACGAACTGGTCGTATGGATGGTCTGCACAGTTCTCCGCTTCGGTAGCCGGCGTCAGCGGTCAGGGAACTCCCTCCGGCCTCATCACCTTCCTCGACAACGGAAGCGTGCTCGCCAAAGTCCCGCTCGAAAACACCGGCAATGCCTACCTGAATGTCTGTCCGCCGCTTGGCCCGATTGAGTTCTTTCCCAACTACCCATCGCTGCCCTGCCCCGCCTTCGGCTCGCACATCTACTCAGTGACCTATAGCGGTGACGGCAGCTTCGCCGCCAGTCCCAACCCACCCGCCGCCACCCAGATCTCGACCGTCCAGGTTGGCAAGGGGATGCCGCTCGGCGGAATCAACATCGTTCCAACTCAAACCGATCCCAACTACACTCTGAGCGAGCCTCTCACCTTCTCCGCCATTCCAGAAACCAGCCCGATGGCAGTCCAGCCCACCGGCACAATCCAGTTCTTCGTCGGCGGCGTCGCGGTTGGCTCTCCCGTGCTGGTCACCGGCAACCCTGCGCAAGCCACCGTGTCGAACGTCGTCTTATCCCAGGGGGATGACACCATCACCGCCGCTTACTCCGGCGACAGTAACTACTTGCCGGTGACTTATACGGCCCTTGAATACTGGGGGGTGCCGGTAGGATGGAATGCCGCGACCACAGTAGCCACTGTCAACCCGGGCCAGACCGCGACTTATAACCTTACACTTAGTTCCTCCACCTTCACCGGCACCGCAACCCTCACTTGCGTCTCCAGCATGAATCTCTTCAATCCCACGGCCACCGTCCCCGGCGCGTCCTGCAACGTCAGCCCGGCGACGGTCAATCTCACCTCAGGCGGTCCCGCGGCTCCAGTGACGGTCACCATCACCACCATGGCACAATCTCGTCTCACCCCGTTCAACACCACGCCCTGGGCAGTTCCCCCCGTGCTCGCCTTCATGTTCTGGGGAGTGCGCAGAAGACGCTGGCGCCCGCTGCTGGCTTGCATACTCGCCGCGCTGGCCCTCTCCTGCGTCACCTCATGCGGAGGCGGTGGCGGCGGCAACACGCAGATCGTCAACACCGGGTCGCCCGCTACCAGCGGAATCTTCAGCGTCTGGGCCGGTGTGCCAGACTCCAGCACCGAGACGCAGTTCATTGGAGCCAAACTAACGCTCAACGTCAATCAGTGAGAATTTTAGACAAGTTCTATCCGGGTGTGGGCCAATTCTTGGCCGATCCCAACCCGCAGGAGCAACTGGACAACACGAGCCGGTTTAAGCAGCCGGCTCCATAAAGCGGGCTGGTCTCGCGCGCCAGTCTCGCGCATGGTCTCTCGCGTGAGTTTGTTGGGCTTGAAGTCGGCGGGCAGAGCGTTCTCCCTTGCCACCCTGGTCAGAACGATGCGCGCCACGCCGGAGACACTGAGGCCCATCTCTTGAAGCACGGCGGTAGCCTTTTCCTTCACGTCAACGCTGATTCGGGAGCGGACAAAGGCATTTGTGGTCGCGCTTATATCGTGGCCCGACTGAGCCACAATATGCGATGAGCCTCATCGCCACACTGTCTTTACTTCGTCGCCGCGCCGTTCTCCAGCACGTGCAATTCCTTGCCGGGTTTGAAGCGGACTGCCTTGCCGGGAGCGATGCTCACTTCGGTGCCGGTTCGGGGGTTGCGGCCGATGCCGGTCTTGCGGGCGCGGACGCTGAAGACGCCAAAGCCGCGCAACTCGATGCGCTCGCCGGCCGTCAGAGCCTGTTTTAGACCCTCGAAGACCGTATCCACGGCCGCCTCGGCCTTCGTGCGGGGCAGTCCCGTGCGCTCAATCACATGATGTACGATGTCCTGCTTAATCAATGGGCACCTCGCTGACGAAACTGAATTGACTGTACTACGACCTACGGTAGTGATGCTACAGGATTTAGAGCATTTTTGGAATACCCCGAGAAACCACATTTCATCAGGAACGCTTTTTTCTTGCGTGAGGGCGGGCGTTTTCCGCCAGAGTGACCCCACGTTACCCTCAGTTCGCCGTTTGATTGCCGTATATTGAAATTGGCCGTTGTTTTTCTTTAAGATAGGCGGCGTAGCGTTCCTCAGCCCAAGGCAAATTCAACCCCGGACCGGATGCAGGCCCGCAACAGGAGAGGTATGTCAATTCAGAGCGACCGTTGGATCAGGGAACAGGCCATTCAGCACCGTATGATTGAGCCTTTCAGCGAGAAGCAGGTAGCCGGCAACGTCATCTCCTACGGGCTTTCCTCGTACGGCTATGACCTGCGCGTCAGCGACGAATTCAAGATTTTCACCAATGTGAACAGCGCCATCATCGACCCCAAGGCCTTTGATGAGCGGTCGTTTGTCTCCGTTCAGGCTGATTCGGTGATTGTGCCGCCAAATTCCTTTGCGCTGGCGCGTTCCGTCGAATATTTTCGTATTCCCAGGGATGTGCTCACGCTCTGCGTGGGCAAGTCCACCTATGCGCGTTGCGGAATCATTGTGAACGTGACGCCTTTCGAGCCGGAATGGGAGGGATTTGTAACGCTGGAAATCTCCAATACCACGCCGCTGCCGGCCAGGATTTACGCCAATGAGGGGCTGTGCCAAATTTTGTTTTTCCGCTCGGATGAGCCTTGCCAGGTCAGCTATGCCGATCGCAAAGGCAAATACCAAAAGCAGCAGGGAATTATGCTCCCCAGACTCTAGTCTGGTGTGAAGGGAAGTGGTTGGACCAGTTTTGAAGAACGATTTAGAGAACGAAGGGATTCATTCCCATAGCGACGCGGGGTTAGTGCTTCTCGCTTTGTTGTCAGGTTCTTCTGCATTGCGAGAGGCGCACGATGTCTTCACGCAGCAACAATAAGCCGATTCGCATCGGTGTACTTACTGATGAGCCGCTCCGCCTGGAGGGGCTCGCCGGCGTCTTTGAAGAGTGGTCCGCGGAAGGCTTTGCTCCGCTGGCGCCGGTATTCGGAGATCTCGATGAACTGTTATCTGACCGAACGCTGACGTTTCTGGTCGTGGACCTGAACGCTTTTCCCAGCGGGGTGGGAGCAGTCAAGGACATTTGCCGCAGGCGTCCCGAGATGCGGTTGATCGTGATTGGCCCGGAAGCAAACGAAAAGCTGATTATGGATTTGGTGCTGGCTGGCGCTCGTGCCTACCTTGATTTGAAGGCCAGCCCGCGAAACGTGCGCCAGGCCATTGAAGAAGTCACCAGCGGTTCCATCTGGGCGCCGCGGCGCCTGCTCGCCAAATTGATCGATCAACTGCTGACGGTCTCAGATGCCAGCCTCTCCAACGGCCCTCCTCACCTGACAGAGCGCGAATTGCAGGTACTCGAACTGATTCTGACGGCCCGGTCCAATCGCGAGATTGCGCAGCAGTTGGGCATCGAGGAGAGCACCGTTCAGGCGCATGTCGGCAGGTTGATGCGCAAAACAGGCGCGGACAACCGAATCAATCTGCTGATGCGCGCCTCCGAAGCCACGCTGCTTCAGTCCACCGGCATCAGGGATCGCCGCAAGGGTGAGCGCCGCGGGAACCAGGCACTTGCTTTTCCCGTTACCGATAAGTAAACAAAAGAGGTTACTTATCTACACACGTGCTCTGTAATCTTGCGCAATAATGACCGCTCCCGCCAGACTCGTTCATAGAAACAACGCAGATCTGGGGAAGGAGTTCCCAGGCAGCGTGTCTGACATGAAGCCTGGGAACTCCTCTTTTTTCTGATCTGTTTTGAATCGTGACTTCGGATTTACTTCCCCCTCCCCCAGCGTCCGCGCCTGTTTACCTTTAGGTAAACAGGCGCGGTTACCACAGTCTATAAATATTTCTAGAATTGAGCGTTTTTGTACAGAATTAATTCCCGCTTTTCCACATACTCATTTATAGAAGCAACGAAGATTTGGGGAATAGGAGTTCCCAGAGGGCATATCCTCCATGTAGTCTGGGAACTCCTCTTTTTTGGGCCGAGCAAAGCGGCTTGCGGGGTCCAGCGCATCACTGGCCAGTTTCATTCAGCATTCAAACTTAAATAGATCGTCAGGGCAAGCCTCCTCGGCTTGCCTTCATTTTTTCCCGGGCAGCCACGGAAGAGATATTGGCACATGTTTTATCGAGCCGTTATGAGACTTGAGCATGAGTGCCTGGGCTGGTATGTTATAGCTGTCTTGGGATACCCGGGTGAAAAGGCGGGCGCCATTAGGGTTCCACTGGACTGCAGCGCTACGGGGGTTGAATTTTGCGGCGCTGAAACCTGGCAACTCAACCTCGTCGATTGATTCTCGGCGACTCGACTACTCGCGCGGCGCCTGAGCCGCGGAGGGGAAAGGACAAGAATATGAAAAAGACACTTGTTTTGCTTTGTCTCTGTTGCTTGCTTCCAGTCACCGCCTTCGCAGGTTCCACGCGCGAGAGCCTGCAGGCGCGCATCGACGCCGCCAAGGCCGTGCTGGACGAAATTATGGCCACTCCCGACAACAGCATTCCCATGGATATTCTCGACCAGGCAACCTGTGTGGGCGTGATTCCGGGAATGAAAAAAGGCGCCTTTGTATGGGGTGCGCAATATGGGCAGGGGGTGGTAACCTGCCGCACCGGCCACGGTTGGAGCGCGCCGGTATTCATTCGCATGGAAGGCGGCTCGTTCGGCTTCCAGATCGGCGGCCAGTCCACTGACCTTGTGCTGGTTGCAGTGAATGATCGCGGCTTCCAGGATCTGCTGAAGAACAAGTTCAAGATCGGCGGCGATGCTTCCGCAGCGGCCGGCCCCGTCGGCCGTGACACACAGGCCGCCACTGACTGGAAGTTGAGCGCCGAACTGCTGAGCTACTCGCGTAACAAAGGCGTCTTTGCTGGCATCAGCCTGGACGGCACCAGCGTAACCCAAAACTCCGAAGATACCGAACTGTACTTCGGCCAATCGCAGACCTTCGATTCGATTCTGAAGGGCAATGTGCCGGTTCCTCAGGGCGCGGTGCCGTTTGTCACCACCGTGGCGCATTATTTTGTCGCCGCCAAGCACCGCTGATAGAGGCAATGCCGCAAACTATGAGGGCAGCCCGGCAACGGGCTGCCCCTTCGTTTGTTTTGCGGTATCGAGCCTGCGTCCAGAGGCTACACTTAGAGTGGTCCCACAATTCACCCGCCCTTTCTGGTATCGCGCAGGGTGACATTTTCTTCCACCCCAGCGACTAAGACCTGTCGCCGGGAACCCCGGCTGATGAAAATGCCACTTGATGGAAGTGGTTTCGGGGTAAAGCAATTATGGAACGGCTGTGAGATTTGCCTTTGACGATGCGAGAGAAGCTTGAGTATTGGCTGGTGATGATTGTGGCGCGCCCTCTGGGCTGGTTGCCGCGCGGGGCGGCGCGTCTTGTTGCCGGCGGGATTGCCTGCGTCGCGTATTATGTGCTCGGCCGGTTGCGCCGCGTGGGCGAGCGCAACCTGGCGTTGGCCTTCCCCAGGCTCACAGCCCGCGAGCGCCAAAAGATTCTCCGTGGTGTTTTCCGTTCCCTTGGGCGGCAGCTTGTCGAGTTCTGCCGCATGAGACGCTACACCGCTGAAAATACCCGTGACTGGATTCGCACCGAGGGTCTTGACCACTATCTCGCCGCAAAGGCGCGCGGCAAGGGCGTGCTGATTGTCACTGGCCATCTGGGCGCATGGGAGCTCTCCAGCTTCTATCACTCCCTGATGGGCTATCCCATGAGCATGGTCGCGCGGCCCCTCGATAACCGCCCCTTGGACGCGTATGTCAACGGCATCCGCTGCATGCACGGCAACCGCGTGCTGAACAAGGACGATTTTGCGCGCGGCCTGCTGACGGCCATGCGCAAGGGCAAAACCGTGGGCCTCCTGATGGACACAAATATGACTCCGCCGCAGGGCATCTTTGTGGAGTTTTTTGGCAAACAGGCTTGCACCGCCTTGGGCGTGGCGCGCGTGGCGCTGAAGACCGGCGCGGCTGTATTGCCGGGATTCATGGTGTGGGAAAAGGCCGAGCGGCGATACATGCTGCAATTTGGCCCGCAACTCGTCTTCGAGAAAAGTGCTGACGCGGAGGCAGACATTCTCGCCGCCACGCAACAATGCACCAGCGCCATCGAGAGCTGGATTCGGCGCTATCCTGACCAGTGGCTGTGGATTCACCGCCGCTGGAAAACGAGGCCGGCTGGCGAGCCGGGAATCTATTGAAGCGCTTGACTCTGCAAAGGAGAAACGCATGAAGCTGGGCGAACTGGTTCAAATTCTGAACGGAAAACTGGCGCAAGGGAATCCGGAGTTCGTGGTCACCGGCGTGAACTCTTCCGCTCTTGCTTCGGCTGCGGAGTTGGTTTTTGCGGAGGACGCGCCATCGGCGGCCAAGGCGCTGGCCAGCAATGCGGGTGTGGTGCTTCTGCGCGCCGGGCTGGCTGAAGCGTATCCCGAAGGCAAGTGCGTCGTGGAGGCCGAGCAGCCGCGATTGTGGTTTGCGTGGGCTGGCAAGCTGCTCAAGCCTGCGCCGCCGGCCGCAGGAGTGCATCCCTCTGCCGTCGTCGGCACAAATGTGAAGCTTGGGGCGGGCGTCTCCATCGGCCCGTGCGCAGTGGTTGGCGAGGGCGCAAGCATCGGCAAGGGAACGCGTATCGAGGCGGGAGCGGTCATCGGCGAAGGCGTCGTCATCGGCGACGATTGCCGCATCTTTCCTCGCGCTGTTCTCTATCCCGGAACCACGCTAAGCAATCGTGTGATGGTTCACGCAGGCGTGGTGTTGGGCGCGGATGGCTTCGGCTACGTTCGCGACCCAGCTACCGGCGCCTACACGCAGTTTCCGCAGCAGGGTACGCTGCTCATTGCAGACGATGTCGAGATAGGCGCCAACTCCACGATCGACCGCGGCGCACTCAAGCAAACCAAGATCGGCAGGGGAACGAAGTTCGACAATCTGGTCCATGTCGGCCACAACTGCGAGATCGGCGAGGACGTCATTCTGGTTGCTGGCGTTGGCATCAGCGGCTCTTGCACGGTGGGCAATGGCGCGGTGATCGCTGGCCAGGTGGGCATCGGCGACCACGCGCATATCGGCCCCGGCGTCATTCTTGGCGGCCAGTCCGGCGTGCTGAGCGGCAAGACAGTTACCAACGAGGGCATGGGCGTCAAACCGGGAAGCGTCTTGTGGGGCACGCCCGCTCGTCCGCTCCACCAGGTTCTGCGCGAACTGGCTGTAGTGGCCCGGCTCGCGAAGAAACGCGGGGCAGGGAATAAGGAATAGCTATTGCCGTCCAACTGCGAATCGTCTTTTCTACGACCGGAAGGCTGGCCCGTAAGGCGCGTCGAAACGGCGCTCCCACGCGCCATTCTTCTTCAGTTGGCTGTTCCAATAGAACTGCACAATGGGCAGCTTGACGGCCACCCTAAGCAGTGCGGTGGTGAGAGCAGAAAACCGCTCAGTTCCTGCCACTGCCTTCAGTTCCGCCTGACCGAAACGGTCGTCGCGAGCCAATTGCCCGCCTAGTGTTCGCAACTGCGCCCGTAGCTTTTTGTTCGCCTCATCCGGCATCATTTGCAGCGACTCGCCTCCGCCGCGCACGATCGTTCCTGCATAGGGCGATCCCAGGCGGTGCGCCAGTTTCTCCAGATAGCGCTCGACCGGACGCGAGTGCAGCGCCTCCGGGAATCCGGACTGCACAAGGAACGCGAGCGTTGGTGTACGAACTCCACGAGAGGCCGCACGCGGGGCCAGGGCCTCGATATATGCCTTCACCAGCGCGGGCATCGAGTCGGTGTAAAGCGGCATTCCCAACAAAACGACATCGGCCTCGCCAAAGGCCTCGACGGCGCGGACAAAGCAGGCGGGCTGTGCCAGGTGAAGCGTTTCGGGCGCTTGACCGCCAGTTTGCTGCCAGTCTTCAGCAACCCGCGACAGCATTTTCATCGAATTTGACCGCTCGCCGCGTGGCGAGCCGTTAAGCAACAAGAGCGATCTCATCGGCTACCTCCTCTGGAACGCGGCCGGCGACCGCGGTGAACACCATGCGCGACTTCAAGTTGCGTGCCATCCGCGTCCACATTGCCGTCGTAATCTCAATATCCTCGGCATCGCTGTCCCCGCCTGCGCCCAGCAGAAGCCCGAATTTTGGATAGCGAGCATAGCGCGCGCGATGATGCGCCTCGCCGCCTTCAATCACGACGTATGGGTGGAGGAGCGGGATCAACTGGTCGGCGGCGCGCTTAAGCAGGGCGGTGGTAAAGCCCATAACGAGCGGCGAGGCCAGCAGCAGCAAGTCGGCGTCCATCGCGGCCCGGCAAACCCGTTCGCTGTCGTCGCGCTTGACGCACTTGCCCGGCGTCTTCACCCAGCAACCGAAACAACCGGAGCAGCCTTTCAAATCAAGCTCAGCAAGATCGAGCATGGTGACCGCATGGCCTGAGTCCGTGAGCCGGCGGGCGACTGCGCGGAGATAATTCTTGAAGCACGAGGCGGGATTGGGGTCTCCATTAAGGACGGCGATCTTCATGGGAGTCTTCCTTTCCGTAGCCGAGTTCTACAGCGTAGAATTCGGCTACGGAATTGATTCTACGCTGTAGAGCAGACCTGTCAATCCCCATCCGAATTTTTTCATGGCATCATCTAAGAAAAGTGTATCTTCTTTCTCTATAGCCACTTGGCAGTTCTACGCTGTATAATTCGTGTGTTCCGAGGAGGTTCTAAGGAGCTCGCCCCTTGCCAGCAAATGAGAGAACGAGACTAGCCGCCGGGCGCAGCCGGAGCTCAGCCGCCCGCAACAAGCGCCGACAAGCGAAAGGCGTGCCGCTCAAGCGCGAGCAGATTGTCAAAACAGCGCTCGATCTGGTGGATCGCGCCGGCCTCAAGGCTCTTTCCATGCGCCGGCTGGGAGCCGAGCTGGGGGTTGACCCGATGGCGATCTATTATCACGTCCCCAACAAACAGGCTCTGCTAGACGCCATTGTTGAGGCGGTGATGGTCGGGATCGACCTCTCCGTCGATCACCCGGAAGATTCTCCTGAACAGCGCATTCTGGCTGCGGCGCGCGCTTACCGGGACGCGATGCTGGCACACGTCAACGCGTTGCCCATCGTGCTCGCGCGCGGTCCGGCGACTCCGGTGGCCATGCGGCCGGTCGAGTTACTCATTGGAATTCTGCGCGATGCCGGTTTGTCCCCGGCCCAGGCATTCGCGGGCATGCAGATCATTGCCGCAACGGTGCGCGGCTCAGTGGGGATGGGTCCCGCTCCTGAAGGCGCTAGTCCGCCCGCGCCGGAGCAGATTGAAGCCATGATGCGGCTCTTCCCGCCCAGCGAGTTTCCCAACCTGCTGGCGGCCATGCCTTACGCCGGAGAGTTTTTCGAGCGCGGCTTCGAGTTTGGCATTCGCGTGCTCACACGAGGGTTGTTGGCGGAAGCGCGGGGCAGGGAATAGGGACCAGGGAAAAGGAAATACTCGCGTGTTCTGCCGCGGTTTTCAGTTGGCAGCCTGGATCACTCGAAGGGGCAGAGAGGCTTTTCGTATGATAAACTTCAACACCATGGCCGAGTTTTTTCGTCTTCGAAAGCCTAACCGATGGGATATTACCGCGGTCGCGATGGGTGTGGCGTTCGCATCTTTCGGATATTTTTTGTTTCTTTGGTTTCGTTTTATGGATACGCAGCCTAGAAGGCCGGAACCAACACTTGGACTCATCTATTCCATGAATAATCATGGTTCCTATTATTACTTGTCGGCAACGAAGGTAACGCAGCTTTCAATGCCTCTGATCATTTTCGCCATATTCGCTTTAGGTTTTGTAGGAACTTTCCTGCTCAAGAAAATTCCCCGTACTCCGGTGAAAGCTCCATGGGAGAAATATGCTGTCTGTCCGCCGGGCATGCCGATAAGTATGCCAAAAAGCTTCTATGTTTCCTTCGTCATATTCTTTACAGCTTGGTGGCTCGTCTGCCCGCATGTAGCCTCTATGTTGGTTTCTAAAGGCATCATTTTGAATTTCATCTGAGATTTGCTTCGGGCCGGATCGAGACGTCAGTATTTCCTTGATTGGCCCCGGAGCATGAATCGCCGACGATGCCAGACTGTAGATCGCCCTACTTTTTAGAGGCTATCTGGTCAATGGGCATCCCTGACCCTTGACCCCTGTCTCTAAAACGGCTTTTCGGTGAGGAACGGCTCCGGCTTGAGTGAACCATCGCGCTGCTTGACCAGCATCTGGACCTTACCCTCGGCGGCATCCAACTCGGTCTTGCAGGCGGCCGATAGGCCCACGCCCTCTTCGAAGAGCTTGAGAGAATCTTCCAGGGCGAGGTCGCCCTTCTCCAGTTGATCGACGATGGTTTCCAGCTTCTTGAGCGAGTCTTCAAACGACGGCATGGCGGTCTCCGTTGCTGCTGTAGCTCTCGGAAACAAGTCTAACCGATGCGCCCCGAGCGTTGCCGGTAAAATCGGAAAGAAGGCGAAGCCGGACACCAACGCCATAATCTGCGTAATTTGAAAAGGGAGAATTGAGTGAAGATTGTGCGATATTCGATCGTATTACTGGCTCTGGCCGGCGTGGTGGTTTCCATCCTGGCGTTGCGCGTGCATTATTCCACTGAGACCCAGCCCTGCGACATCAACTCAAAGTGGGATTGCGGCGTGGTAAACCACAGCCCGTTTGCCGAGATCGCGCATATTCCAGTGGCTGCGATCGGCATTGCAGGCTACCTGGCGCTGGCCGGGCTGGCGCTCAAGCGGCAGCGGTTCCTGGTGCTTCTGGCGGCGCTGGTCGGGCTCGGCTTTGCGCTTCGCCTTACGTCCATTGAGGAATTCGCCTTGTGCGCGTGGTGCATCTATTGCGTGATCTCGCAGGTCGTGATCGCTCTGATTACGCTGCTCGCCCTGGGCTGGTTTACCGAAGAATATCTAGCGTTGAAGCGCGCTTGCCGGACGCAGTGAGCGGGGCAACTCAAAAAGAAAGTCAAGAAAAACGTCGGCGGGCAATTTCGTTTGCCCGCCTGAGGTCTTATTGCAGGATTTCTTGAGGGGGCTTGGGCAGCACAGACGCAATCACTTCGGCCGCGGCAGTGTACCGGCCGAAGGGAGCGCTCACCTGCACGCCCTGAACGAATGGCCGCACAGCCTCCAGCATCTCCTGGGCGATTCGAATGCCTTCGCGGCGAGCTGCGTCGGGTGTGCCGGAGTGGGCCATGCGCAACAGAATCTCCTCCGGCATGGAGACGCGCAGATCGTTCTTCATGAACTCCGCGTTGCGCAGGCTGGTGAGCGGCCAGATGCCGGCGATAATGGGAACCCGATAGCCCTGGATGCGGTCAAGAAAATTTTCCAGCAGGCGCAGGTCGAAGACCGGCTGGGTAATGGCGTACTCGCCGCCAGCGTCCACCTTGTACTTGAAGCGGCGCAGCTCCTGCTCGATGTCGGGCACGCCGGGATTGGCGGCCACGCCGATGGTGAAGTTGGTGCTGGCTCCAATCGCATTGGCCCCGATGTCGAGTCCATGGTTCAGCCGGTACACAATGTTGACCAGGCCGATTGAGTCCACGTCGAAGACTGCTGTGGCGTCGGGATAGTTGCCGAGCTTGGGCGGATCGCCCGTCAGGCAGAGGATGTTGCGAAGGCCGATGGACGAGGCGCCCAGCAGATCCGATTGAATGCTGAGAATATTGCGATCGCGGCAAGTGTAGTGAAGAATCGTCTCGATGCCGGTGTGCTGCTGAATCTGGATGCACAGGCTCTGTGCGCTCATGCGCGCCGAGGCGCGCGGCGAGTCGGGCACATTGATGGCGTGAACGCCCAGTTGCGCCAGGATGCGAGCGCCCTCAATCTCCGCTGTACAGGAGATGCCGCGAGGGGGAACGATTTCAACCAGCGTGATGAAGCTGCCCTGCTCGATGAGTGATCCAATGCGCGACCGCGCGCCCAGTGGAGCGGGCGGCGTCTCGGTACTCAGCGCGGGCTTTTCGCCGGTCACTTGGATTCGAGCCTGAGCGTCGATGGCGCGCATGGCCGAACGCATGGCGCGAATATGGTTGGGCGTGGTGCCGCAGCATCCTCCCACCATCTGCACTCCGGCTGCAATCGCCTTGCGGGTGAAATCGGCCATGTACTCCGGCGAGCAGAGGTAAATGTTGCGTCCTTCGACGGCGCGCGGCAGCCCGGCGTTGGGCATGGCCACCAGAGGCAGGGATGTAGCCGAGCGCATGGCCTCAATTGCTGTGAGCACTGTGGCGGGGCCGGTGGAGCAGTTCACGCCTACGGCGCTCGCTCCCCACTCGGTCAGCAGCGCCGCGGCCTGCGCGGGCGAGGCGCCGTCAAGGCAGTTGCTCTCGTCGTCCACCGTCACCAGCGCAAACACAGGCAGGTCAGGAGCTACCTCGCGCGCGGCCGCCAGTGCTTCGCGCGCCTCGTTCAGCGCTGGCATGGTCTCGATGACCAGCAGGTCCACGCCGGCTCCGGCAAGTGCACTAATCTGTTCGGCAAATGCGGCGCGGGCTTCTTCCAGGCCAGTCTTGCCCAGCGGCTCCAGGCGTACACCGAGCGGGCCCACCGAGCCGGCCACCCAGGCGTCGCCCGCCTGCTTGTCGTGGAGATGCTCCACAGCCTGGCGCGCCAGCCGAACCCCGGCCACGTTGATTTGAGCCACTTTGTCGGCCAAACCATGGCGGGCCAGCCGGAAACGATTGGCGCCAAAGGTGTTGGTTTCAATAATCTCAGCGCCGGCCTGCAGGTAATCCTCATGGATAGAGAGGATCAGGCCCGGGTCGGAGAGATTCAATTCGTCATAGCAGCGGTTGATGAACACGCCACGGGCATAGATGACGGTTCCCATCGCGCCATCGGCGAGCAACGGGCGGCTGACAAAGATGTCGGTAAAATGCGGCATTCTTGTGACATGTTAAGCTACGCCAGCCCCTGGCGCCAGCAGGAAGGCTGCTTTGTTATACTTCGAGAGTCATCAACTGTGGTTGCGCCGGTACCGGGCCGGTCTTTTTTCGTCTGCCGGATCACCGGCGGCCGCCGTCAATTTGTTTACGCCGCGGCCATGGCCGCAGTCATCATGCGCGGGGTTTCCGCGTTTTCGGTCGAGGTAAGGGATTTTGAAGAATAAGAACCTTTGGATGTGTGCCGCCGCGGCCCTCGTGGCTGCAGCCGCGCTGGCAGGTTGTGGCACCACTACCTATTTTGCGGGCCGGGCGCTGCCGCCCAGCGGGCTGGCCAATCGCGTCCTGATTGCGCTTCAGAATCCCAGCGCTCTGGCTACCGGCTCTGTGCAGATCGTGGACGCCTTCTATGACATCCGCTGCAAGTACGACAGCGCCAATTGCTCTGGTCCGGCGTTTTCCGTCTCCGGGTTTTCGGGAAATCTGCCCTACAGCATCCAGAACATGCCCGAAGAACTGACGGGCGCGGTTTATAGTTCCGGCGACGGCAGCTTGGCACAGCTCAACTATGCCGGTGAGAAGACGATCGGCGCGGTGAGCGGCCTCAACGGCGCATCATCCAGCATTTTTATTACACGCAACCAGACTTATATCTTCGCCGCCAGCCAGGGATCTCACGTTCTGACAGTAGTGGACAAGTCGGCCACCAATGCGGGATCTTACCCGCTGAGCCTTCCCGGCGTGTACCGCGTGAGCGTAAACCCCGGCGGCTCTGTGGCCCTGGCCTTCGTGCAGAACTCGAATTACGCCTACTATCCGGTAAAGTTGACATCTGCCGAAACCACTGCCTACGCCGGCGGACCGGGCAACTGGCCAAAGGGCGCGCAAGATTGCGAGCCACAGGCAGCGCCGGGCTGGTGCCTCATTCAGGCGCTGGATCCCAGCGGAAATCCGTTGAGCTTTGACCGGCCCGTCAAGGCCGTCTTCTCCGCAGATGGCGGCACGGCCTATGTGCTGAACTGTGGCCCCGAGTGCGGCGGAACGAAGTCTTCGATCACTCCCTTGCCAGTGGCGCCGATGATCTATCTCGTCGGCCAGGGGTCTGGGGTTCTGCCTACCACGACGGCTCCCAGCGCGCCGTGCGGGACAGTGAACCTCACAACGGGATGCATTCCCATCCCCGGCGGCGCCAGCAACGCGCTGGTCGATAGCTCAACCATGTACATCGTGGGTCAGCAGCAGATGACCGACACGTGTTCCGGCGGCTCCCTCTGCTGGGGCGGTCACCTGACAGTGGTCAATCTGCAGAACAATGCGGTTGTGCCGTCCACCGGCACGGTTCCGAACCCGGTTGCTATCAGCGACGGAGCGCCCGGCGGCGTCAGTCGCATGATTGAGGCTGACGGCAATACGCTGTGGATTGGCATGAAAGACTGCTCCAATGGCGAGCGCGCCAACAACAATTTGCCGTACGGCTGCCTGACCATGGTCAACACCACTACCAACGCAGTCACACTGATGCCCTATCTCGGCGACGCCACCGGCATTGCCGCCATTACCGGACTGAACAAGATTTACACGGTAGAGGGTGGGCAAGTTTACATTTACTCGACCGTCGACGGCTCGGCAATTAACAACCAGTATGTGGCGGTGACCGGTACGGCCTATGACGTGGTCTACATGGACGCCACCAGTGACGCCAACAACACCGTCTATTAAGCGCAGGGCTTCTGGGCCCATCCTTTTCGCGGTTTTCACCGTGAAAAGGATGGGAGACCACGAATCATACGCAGGCCGCTTATTGGGAGCCATTCACGATGCCCCCTTCAATCGCAGATTCCGCGTCAGGTTTTGCAACGGTCGATGTGCTGGCTATTGCGGCGCATCGCGACGACGTGGAACAGACGTGCGGCGGGACTCTGTTGCGCATGGCCTCGCGCGGATTGCGCACTGCTATTCTGGACCTGACGCAGGGTGAGGCCGGGACGCGAGGCAGCGCCAAAGACCGCGCCAGTGAAGCTCAAGAGGCCGCGCGCATCCTTGGTGTAGGCTGGCGCCAGGCGCTCGACTTGCCGGACGGCGCGGTCGAGAACACCGTCGAGAATCGCCTCAAGATTGTGCGTGTTTTGCGGCTGCTGCGCCCTCGCGTGGTGATTCTGCCTTACTGGCAGGCTCGGCACCCGGATCACGCGATTACCGCCGCGCTCGGCTATGAGGCCAGTTTCCTCTCCGGTTTAGCCAATGCGCCTGCAATTTCGCATCCATCGACTCCCACTCAGAACGCGCCGCAGGCGCCACTGGCCGCACCGCAGGTGCCGCATCGCCCCTTCAAGATTGTTTACGCCAGCCTCTACGCCGATGTGCGTCCCAGCTTTGTCGTGGACATTACGCCCTTCATTGAGCAGCGCCACTCGGCGTTGATGGCCTATCGTTCGCAATACGCAAATCAGGCAGCCGGCGGCGGGCTGTTTGTTCCCGAAGAGGAGATTCGCGAGCGCACATTTGCCGAGGCCCGCCACTACGGGCTGCTGGCCGGCGTGCGCTACGGCGAGCCTTTTGTGCAGAAGGAAGTTGGCCTGGTAGACGATTTGACGCTTGTGCCGGTGCAATCCATCTGAGGCGAGCCGGGCGGCTGCGTTCCTAGTTTTTTCTTGTATAACAATTACTTATTAGGAATAAATATAAAATAACTTTGCCTTATGTCTAACATTCCGCCAAACTGAGAGAGTGGAGGCAGCGGATGACGCAGACCTGGGACCCCAAAAATTATGCGCAAAACGCCGCATTTGTGCCTGGGATGGCGGACGAAATTCTCGAGTGGCTGGACCCCGTTGCCGGCGAGCGCATCCTCGACCTGGGATGCGGAGACGGTCAACTGACCGCGCGTATTGCCGCAACCGGGGCTGGCGTGGTGGGTGTCGATGCCTCGGCAGAGATGCTTGCCGCGGCCCGCTCGCGGGGAATGGAGGTCCTTGAAGGCAGCGCCGAATCGCTGCCTTGCCCTGACTCCTCCTTTGACGCTGTCTTCTCGAACGCCGTCCTCCACTGGGTGCGTGGCCAGGACGCCATGATGGATGAGGTGCGGCGTGTGCTCAAGCCCGGCGGCAGGTTTGTGGCCGAAATGGGCGGCTACGGCAACATCGCAGCCATCAACGTGGCCTTCAGAGCGGTGTGCGCGCGCCACGCCGATCCCGGCAGCGAAGACGAGGTGAACTACTTTCCTACACCGGAAAGCTACGCCCTGCGGCTCAGCCGCCACGGCTTCCATGTGGACCGAATCGCGCTGATGCCGCGCCCGACGCCTCTGCCGGCAAGCGGCATGGACGGTTGGCTCAGAACCTTTCGCAGCGGCGTGCTGAACAGCCTGCGGGAGGAGTTGCGGGAGACAGTCATTGCGGAAACCTGCGCCCTGCTGGCTCCCGCGCTGCGAGGTGAAAATGGCAATTGGACGGCCGATTACGTCCGCCTGCGCTTTATCGCCACGCATTCCTAATGCGTGAAGAGCATCTGCCCGCCCACTGCGATCAGCGTCAGCGCAAAGATGCGCCGCAGCATGAGCGCTGGAATGTACGCTGCGCCTACGGCCCCGAAGTATCCGCCCACAAAGAAACCAAGCGCCAGCAGCAGCGCCACGCGCAGGTCGGCGTGGCCTCTGCGGTAGTACTCCAGAAAGGCGAGCAGCCCCACCGGCGCAAGCAGCGCGCCCAGCGAGGTGCCTTGCGCCTTGTATTGGTCCATCCCTAGCAGGTAAATGAGCGCAGGAATGAACAGAATGCCGCCGCCGATTCCCACCACGCCGGAGATCACTCCCACACCGAGTCCGATCAATAGAATCATCCAGGTCACGCGAGGCTCCTTGAGGGCGCGCCTAAGAGTGAAGGCCGTGCCCGTTTATTCAGCGTAAACCATGCGGCGGAGGGATTGGCAACTGCGCTTCACATCGATAAGTTAAGTACTTATTTTCCAAGAATTGCCAAATTAACTTGCGTTTATATATAAGTTATGGCAAAGTTATCACTGCGTAGGAGAACGCCCGATGAAATGCACAACGCAAAACTCGATGCGTAGGTTGGAGCGGCCATACCCTGGCTGCATCAGCCGCCGGGCGCTGTTCGTCAATTTCCGGTAAATCGCCGGTTCCTTCTCCTTACGCAAAGCGCATAAACATTGGTATTTCCCGAGTGGTGTAGGGGGCAGGTTCATCGACTGTAAATCGAACTACGATTCTGTCTTCGATTGTTCCCTCGGGGTAACTTAGGCTGAGTTAGCAGCCCTGCGACCTGTTCGCGCCGCGGTAAGTGAATTGCGGCGGAGGGGTATGCTTTGTCTCTAACTTAGTCCTGAACATTAAGTCGCGCCGGTGGCGAAGAAACGAGTTACTTCCTGCCACGAAAAGCAGGGTTGATGAAACCCTGTGGGCGGGCCGCTCCATGTGGAGATTCTTCATGAGAACGGTCCTTTCAAACTCTTTTCAATCATTCCCCGGCGGAGTTGTTTTGGAATTGCATTTGTAGAGCATCCACCTTGGCCGGTGGTGTTTGGCAACGGTTACTTCGGTCGCGGGTTCGAGTCCCGTCCGGAGCGCAAACTCCGGTAGCTCAGTGGGTAGAGCAAAGAGCAACATGCCGTCGCCGCTTGTTCCCCGGTCAAACTTTAAACCGGCGCTGCCGATGAGCGCGCCAAAGCATCCACCTTGGCCGGTGGCGTAGGTCGCGGATACTTCTCAAGCCGAAGCGCGCGGGTTCGAGTCCCGCCCGGAACGCAAGTTCCAGTAGCTCAGTGGCAGAGCGTCGGAAAAAACCCGCTACCGCTTGTTCCCCGGTCAAAATCTCCATGGGCGTTGTTCTTGATGGGCGCACAAAAAAACCACCCTGACCGGTGGCGTAGGCAACAGATACTTCGGAGCGAAGAATGCGGGTTCGAATCCCGCCGCGATTGCAATTCGCGTCGTTCAAGCCAGGACATTCGCCAATGTTCCGCTGCCGCTTGTTCCCCGGTCAAATAACCTCCGGCTGGCCCGGATAGAAATCCAATGGTCATGAGCAAATTGAATGTGAAGAACGGAACTCCGACGGGCAATGAACACCTTTGCCGCAGTTGCAGCAACGGGCAATACACGGTAGGGTATCGCGAATCCGATGTGCTGGCGATCTGCAACAACTCTCATCCTTCGCGAGTGTTGCCGTTTACAGTGTATGAGTGTACCGATTATCAGGACCGCAACCGGCCGAATTGGGATCAGATGCAAAAACTGGCATTGACTCTCAATGAGACCCGGAGGAAGCCCATACGGGGCTTCAGCGGGAACGGATTTAGTCGAGTGCCAATGATCGTCGAGGACGAGTGCGAAGACGAAGACGACTTTGAAGCTGTCCTCGTCCCGTAACACAACTAAAATCCTGCCGGTGGCGCAGGGCACGGGTTCATCAACGGCAGAGCGCCGCTTTCAGCGGAGGTGCAGGTTCGATTCCTGCCTCCAGGGAGTACTCTGGTGTAGCTCGCATCACACAGTCCGTATCCGACTTTTCCCCGGCAGCAGTTTTTTTGAAAGGAGGCGCATTATGCGCCTGAACATCTTCAAGCAGAAGCCGCGCCCGCGCACCCACGAGGGAGCGCCGGCCAAGGTCATCACTGCCGAGCAGTCGCTGCGGCGCAGCGTACTCTCCTGCATGTTGTGGGAGGGTGAGTTCTACGAGGACGGCGTGCAGATTGCCGGCCGCATCCAGGAACTGGTTCCGCAGGTTGCTGCGGAGCGGGTGGCCGCGCTGGCCGTCGAGGCGCGCGAAAGGATGAAGCTGCGCCATGCGCCGCTGCTTCTGGTGCGCGAGATGGCGCGCCATACCACGCATCGCGCCCTGGTGGCCGATACTCTTGCGCGCGTGATTCAGCGCGCTGATGAGCTTTCGGAGTTTGTCGCCATCTACTGGGCCGGCGGGCGTCAGCCGCTCTCTGCGCAGGTTAAGAAGGGTCTTGCCGCTGCGTTCGCCAAGTTCGACGAGTACGCGTTGGCCAAGTACGATCGGGCCGGAGCGGTTCGCCTGCGCGACGTGCTCTTTCTCTCGCACGCGCGCCCGGTGGACGAGGCGCAGGCCGCGCTGTGGAAGCGCCTCGCCGAAAACGAGCTGGCCACGCCCGACACCTGGGAGGTTGCGCTCTCGGCTGCCGGGCACGGTGAAGGTTCCGACAAGCGGGCTGTTTGGAAGCGGCTGCTGGCCGAGCGCAAGCTGGGCGCGCTCGCCCTTTTGCGCAACCTGCGCAACCTGCACACGGCCGGCGTCAGCGATGAGTTGGTGACTGCCGCTCTCGCCGAATTGAAGACGGACAGGGTTTTGCCCTTCCGTTTCCTGGCAGCCGCGCGCAACGCGCCGCAGTGGGAGGAAGCGCTGGAAGCCGCCATGTTCCGCGCCCTTGAAGGCCGGGCAGGGAAGCTTGCCGGTCATACGTTGCTGCTCGTGGATGTCTCCGGCTCCATGGAGGCAACCATCTCCGGCCGCTCGGAGATGCGCCGCACCGATGCCGCTTACGGGCTGGCCATTCTGCTGCGGGAGATTGCGGAAAAGGTGACCATTTACACCTTCTCCCAGTCGGCTGTGCGGGTGCCGTCGCGGCGCGGAATGGCGCTGCGCGACGCTCTTGACAAGAGCCAGGAGCATGGGGGCACTTACCTGGGCGCCGCGCTTAAGCAGATCGAGTCCGAGGTCCGCGAAGCCTGGGACAGGTTGGTGGTCATCACCGACGAGCAGTCGCACGATCGCGTTCCCGCTCCGCGCGGCAAGGGCTACGTCATCAACGTGGCCAGCAACCGCAACGGCGTGGGCTACGGCGAGTGGACGCACATCGACGGCTGGAGCGAAGCGGTGGTGGACTACGTCGCCGAACTGGAGGCAACTGGGGGCATCCCCTCCGCCTGAAGCGCCTACGCAACCATTCCCGCCGGCCGGAGAGCAATCTCCGGCTAGGGCCTGTTAACACTACTGGGGCGGCCGGCGTTGCGAGCGAAAATCGTGCCAAACCGGGGCCCCCGCGGACAGGTCTTCGTCCGCGGGGTGGGAGACTAGGCGGAGTTTGAAGGCTGTGGCGGGACCACAGCCGAAAACGACAACAACGTATGGCCCGATTTGCGCCGCAACCC
>JBEKSE010000013.1:0-93413 GCA_049517315.1 Occallatibacter sp.
CCACCTTCCCACAGGCACTACTACGGCGGGCAGATGAATCATAAACAACCCCAAAAATCGGACCAATGTGTAAACCATCTGCCCGGTCTGAAATGTAAAGCAAGTGCCCGGCTGGACAGGCCTGTTCAATAGACCCGGGCTTTAGCACCTGTGGGAATGCTGGCTGCAATGATGACTCTTCCAGAGATTCGTTAGACTGCGGCCGGCGGCTGGCTAGTCGGCGTCTTCTCTGAACCCTTCATCGGCGGCGTTGTAGCCGGCAAAATCTGAACCAGCCCGGGAGTCGCCGTCTCGACCGCGCCCATGGCAGCTTCGTGCTGACGGTGGGCGGCGGCGTCCAAATCCACCGGAATGCCGCCAGGCACAATCACCGGCGCGTTGTAGCGAAAGTCCAAATCGCGAGTAAGGCGGTAAACCACAGGCAGCGCGGCGACTAGGACGACGAAGGCAACCCAACTACCATCGAGGCCGAAGCCCCCGCCGGTCAGCCAGAACGGCCCCATGGGATTGCCCTGCACCACTGGGGAGTGGCTGCTGACTCCGCTCACCGCCAGTCCAAACAGTAGTGCGCGGCTGGCCTTCCAGCCAAAGTTGATTCCCCAGCTCAGCCACAATGCACGTGTACGCAGGTATGCAATGGATAGAGCAAGACTGAGTACGATGGAGACGGCAACGCTCGATCGGCTCGATCCTGGCACAAGCCCCTGGACGATGGCGTAAAAGCCTGCATAACCCAATACCGCGCCCAGCGAGCCCACTGATTCCGCGAAGCGCTGAAATCCGTAGCCGCGAAAGGCAACCTCTTCAGCCAGCGCAAGCAGCGCAAAGAATGCTGTGTCGGCCGCTAGCCATCCCCAGGCCGAAGGCCCGAGGATAAGAACAATGGCAATGCCTCCGCCCACAAGCAATGGGAGAACGCACGCCACGGCAAGCGCCCAGCCCACGGCCATTCCAAGGCTGGCCTCGCTGAGCCAGCCGGTTCGTCGCGGCAATCCCTGCTCGCTCACCGGATGCAGCTGCCGATCGAGCGTCAATCCCATGCTCGCATAGCCCACAAGCAGCAGAGCGAGCAGCATTGCCTGCTCCACCAGCGGCCGCCACTGCTCATTCACCAGTAACCGCGCCTCACGCAAAGCCAGCGACCGCGCCAGAAAGAACCAAGCCACTGCAAGGATGAATCGCCAATAAGCTCTTAAGCGGCTGACAGCAGGCTGAATCGGACTCATCGGCATTTAACCTTCCGTATAGAACTGCGCAATGTTACGGAACTTGGCCTGGCGCTCGGCCACCAGAGTGTCGATAGGCAACGCTTTGAGTTCAGCCAGATGCTTCTTCAGCACAGTACTCAGCAAGCCCGTGCCTGCCTCGGGGTCGGTATGAATGCCCTCCGGCGGCTCCTGCACGATCTCATCCACGCAGCCCAGTGCGGCAACCTCCGGCGCGGAGATGCGCATAGCCTCGGCAGCCAATTGCTTGTGGGATGCATCGCGCCACATGATGGCCGCGCAAGACTCAGGGGTAATCACGAAGTAAAGGGCATTTTCGAGAATAAGAACGCGGTCGCTGACGGCCAGCGCCAGCGCGCCTCCCGATCCGCCCTCGCCGCTGATTACTGAAATGGTTGGCACGCGCAGCCGTGACATTTCGAGAAGATTGCGCGCAATCGCCTCCGCCTGGCCCCGCTCCTCTGCCCCTAGTCCGGGGAAAGCTCCGGGCAGATCGATGAAGCTAATGACCGGCCGTCCAAACTTTTCGGCGATCTTCATGGCTCGGAGCGCCTTGCGGTAGCCCTCAGGATGGGGCATGCCGAAGTTGCGCCGCACCCGTTCTTTGGTCGAACCGCCCTTGCGGTTGCCGATCACCAGCACCTCTTCGCCGGCCAGCCTGGCCATTCCGCAGGCCAGCGCTTCGTCGTCGCCAAAGTTGCGATCGCCGTGAATCTCGCTGAAATCAGAGAAAATCTTTTCGATGAAGTCCATGGGGTAAGGCCGTTGGGGATGGCGCGCCCGTTCAATCTTGATCCACGCCGGCGACATCGCCTGCGCCTCAATGGAGATCCCTGTTTCCTGTTCGCTCATCTGCTCCTTGTCACTCAATCCAGCGGGGCTCAATACTGGCGTGACGACCACCAATGCTGATTTTACGGGGCGCGGGCCGTGGGCACAAATGAAGGAATGGGAAAGCCTGAGATTCGGGGAAGCACAATCGCTCCCGTAGGAGCCCTCGAGACACAATACGGATCAGGCGCCCGGATTGACGGGCGTCCGGATTTCAATAATACCTGAGGCGCCTTACCGCGCGCCGTCCACGGCAGCAGCCCTTTGCGTTGCCAGGCGGCTGACAGCGTCGCTCTGCTTGACCATCTCCATCACCGAGAGGCCTTTTTCCGCTAGCGCACCGGTAGGACAGGCCTGCACGCACTTGCCGCAGCCAGTGCAGTTGCTCGCCTTGCCCCAATCGTCCTTGAGGTCGCTGACAATGCGCGAGTAAATCCCTCGCGAAGCCACCTCCCACACATGCGCTCCCTCCACTTCGGCGCAAACCCGAACACAGCGCGTGCACAGGATGCAGCGATTCTGATCGAGGACGAAGCGAGGATGCGTCATATCGACTGTCATCCGCGGATTGTTGTAGGAGTAGCGCACGTGGGTGATGCCAAGCGAACGGGCCAGCGACTGCAACTCGCAATGACCGTTCGAGACACAAGCCGAGCAAATGTGGTTCCGCTCCACCAGCAGCAATTCGACGGCCATCCTTCTGTACTGAGTCAGCTTGGCCGAGGCGGTCTTGATGGACATGCCTTCCTGGATAGGCGTGGTGCAGGCCGGCAGCAGACGATCCGTGCCGGCAAGTTCCACCATGCATACACGGCAGGCTCCCACAGCGCTCAGTCCCTTCAGGTAGCAGAGTGTCGGAATCTGCTTCCCGTTGGCGAGAGCTGCTTCCAGAATGCTTTGCCCTTCTCTGGCAGTCACCAGTTCGCCATCAATCCTCACGGAAATCGTTTTAGTCGGCACAGCAGCGCTCCTTTTCTCAACAACTCAATTGGCGGTGACGGTGGCTCGCAAATCGCAACGCAGGCAGCGGCGGCACTCTTCCAGCGCTTCCTTGGGGTCGAGACCCGCAACTACTTCCTGTTGCGAACGAACCCTGAGGGCGGCGGGCAGGTCGTGTGCCGCATGACGGCGGCTCAGGCTCGGTTCTCCCGGCGCCGTGCGGCTGTATTCGAAGTCCGGAAATAGCCTCTCCCAGCGTTGTTCGCCCATCAAGCGCTCGTCCATCTTCTGCGCCGCCTGCTTGCCGCAGCTCATCGCGTTGGACACATTGGATGCGCCGGTGATCACGTCGCCGCCCGCGTAAAAATTGGGCCGACTGGTCTCGTACGTGAAGCGATCCACGATGATCGTTCCTTCCTCTTTGAGTTCCAGTCCGGAAGCCCGGCAGAAGTCTAGGTCAAAGGTCTCGCCAACAGCCAAAATCACACTGTCGCACTCAAAGCGCTGCACTTCATCAGTGGGCATCGGCCGTCTTCGGCCGCTCTTGTCGTACTCGCCCAGCCGCGTCTTGACAATTTCGATGGCCTTCACGCTGCCGTCCTTTCCGCCCAGAATGCGGTGTGGCGCGGCGAGGAAGACAAAGAGAACGCCCTCGTCCTCGGCGGCCTGAATCTCCTCGTCGATGGCCGGCATATCCTGGCGCTCGCGGCGGTAGAGGATAGTTGCTTGCGCGCCCATTCGCATCACGGTGCGGGCCGAATCGATTGCCGCGTTGCCGCCTCCTATGATCGCGACTCTCGCGCCCATGTTCACCTTCTCCTTGCGGGCAACAGATTCCAGAAAAGGCAGCGCGGGGTGAACATTTTTCAATTCCGTGCCGGGCAGATAAAGCCACGACTCCTTCCAGGTCCCGATAGAAAGGAAAACCGCATCAAACTGGCTGGCAAGTTCGTTCAGCGGAACATCGAAGCCGATGCGAGTGCCGAAGACCATCTTCACGCCGATGCCTTCGATCAGATCCAGTTCCCTGCGCAGTACCGATTTGGGCAGCCGGTACTCGGGAATCGCGAATCGCAACATACCGCCAGCCTCGTTGCGTTCCTCGAAAATCGTTACGTCGTGGCCCAGCATCGCCAGGTAAAACGCGGCCGTCAAGCCAGTTGGACCGGAGCCGGCCACGGCTACCTTGCGGCCGGTCGGCCCCAGCTTGCGCGTGCGAATGCGCTCCAGCATTGGCTCAAACAGGTCAGATTGATAAATTGAGTCGGCCAGAAAGCGATGTACCTCGCGCATATTCACTACTTCGTCAAAAGACTGACGGCGGCATCTGTTATCACAAGGATGCTGGCAGACTCTTCCGGTAGAAGCGGGCAGCGGATTGTCGAGAATCACGGACTCGAATGCATCCTCCAGGCGGCCCTCCTGGTATAACTCCAAAAAACGGGGAATGTTCATCCTCAGCGGGCAACTGTTTTCGCAGGGCGAAAGCGCCAGTTCCTGGCAGACGCCGGCGCGGCAGCGATGGGCTACGATATGGTCTTCATATTCGTCGCGGAAGTGGCGAATGGTGGTAAGCACCGGATTGGGCGCCGACTGGCCCAGCGCGCAGAGTGAGCACTCACGAATCATCCGTCCCAGTTCATCCAGCAGGTTCATCTGTTCGCGGGTTCCGCTGCCTTTTGTGATCGCATTCAGGATGCGCAGCGCCTTGTTCAGCCCCACCCTGCACGGGACGCACTTACCGCATGATTCCGAATGTGTGAACTCGATGAAGTACCGGGCCACATCGACCATGCAGTTGTCTTCGTCCATCACCACCATGCCGCCCGAGCCCATAATGGAGCCTATCTGAGCCAGGCTCTCGTAATCGACGGGTGTATCAAGCATCTCGACCGGAATGCAGCCGCCGGACGGTCCGCCCGTCTGCACGGCTTTGACGCGTCGGCCCGGGACGGCGCCTTCGCCGATGTCGTAGATGAAACTCTTCAGCGGTGTGCCCAGCGGCATCTCCACCAGGCCCGTATTCTGGATTTTTCCTACCAGCGAAAAGACCTTGGTTCCAGGGCTCTTAGCACTGCCGGTTTCGGCAAACCATGCTGGTCCGCGGGTGACGATGGGAGCGACGTTGTACCAGGTCTCGACATTGTTGATGTTGGTTGGCTTGCCCCACAACCCTTTCTGCGCCGGGTACGGCGGGCGGGGACGCGGACGGCCTGACTGGCCTTCAAGCGATGCAATCAGCGCCGTTTCCTCGCCGCAGACAAAGGCCCCAGCTCCCTGCACCAGTTGAATGTTGAAGTTGAAGCCGCGATCGAGTATGTTGGCTCCCAGCATCCCGTATTCGCGCGCCTGCTCGATAGCCTTGGTCAAGCGGCTCACTGCCAGCGGATACTCGGCGCGCACATAGATGATGCCCTCGGTCGCGCCCATCACGTACGCGCCGATAATCATGCCTTCCAGCAACGAATGAGGATCGCCCTCGATTTCGTTGCGGTTCATATATGCGCCGGGGTCTCCCTCGTCGGCGTTGCAGATGATGTACTTGCTGTCGGCCTTTGCCTTGGCCATGAAATCCCACTTGTTGCCGGTGAGGAATCCCGCGCCGCCGCGTCCGCGCAGCCGGGCCGCCTTGATCTGCTCAATTACACTGTCGGTGCGCCCGTCGATCAACACCTTATAAAGAGCCTGATAGCCGCCCACCGCGATGTATTCCTCAATGTCTGACGGATTGATGAGGCCGCAGTTGCGCAGAACAATCTTTCTTTGCCCTTTGAAGAAAGGGATCGCGTTCCATGCTGGAATGTCAGGATAACCCTGGCCGTATTTCAGGTGCGCCGTAATGTGATCCCATTCTTCAATCTTGCAATAAATGAGCTCTTTCGGCATGGTCCGCGTCGAAATGCTTTCCAGAATGCGCGCGGCATCGTTGACCTGCACGCGATGCAGCACCACAAGGGGACTTCCCGGAAGGCGGACGCTCACCAGGGGCTCCTGAAAACAAGAGCCGAAACAGCCAACCCCGGCCAGCATCACGTCCAGGCCGCTCCTTTGAATGGCCTCATTGAGAGCGTGAAAAACCTCTTCGGCGCCATTGCCGCGACCACAGGTTCCCATTCCCACGGTCAGGCGCGGTGTGGCCGGCATCAGCTTGGCAAGCCCAGCCTCACGAACCGCGTTGAACGCACCGATATCCTGAATTCGCGGCATCATTTTCCCCCTTGTCTAGTCTTTCCAGTCTGGCCCAACGCCTTAACTTCCCTCTGCAGCGTGCGCTCGTTCACATGACTGAGAATATGGTGGTTCACCTCAACCACCGGAGCCAGAGCGCACTGGCCGAAGCACGCGACAGTACGCACTGTGAAGCGCCGGTCGGCAGTGGTGAGAGCCAGTTTGTCGGCCTCGTTTGTATCGCTCGCTTCCTGTCCGCTCAGCCCCAGATCGAGGCACAACTTCTCCAACAGATCGCGCGAGCCGCGGGTGTGGCACGCCGTCCCGCGGCAGACACACACCACGTTATCTCCCTGCGGATCAAGGTTGAAGAGCGCATAAAAGGTCGCGGCGCTGTAGATTGTTGCTGGAGGAATGCCGGTCTCCTCAGCAATGTACCGCAACGACTCCATTGAAAGAAACTTATGCGCATTGGCTGCCTGAACCGTCTCCAGTATTCCAAGCAGCGCTCCGGGACGGCCGGAGTGCTCTGCTACCGCTTGGTCGATCAGCAGCTTCTCGTGAGTATTCAGCGCTCCATTGGCGACATTCTGCATGATTCCTCCGCCTCTCTCGATCACACTTTATAGGCGCCCTGACAGTCCAAACTGCTTTTTCACATCCATGAACACGGCGTCCGCCAATCACAACACCACCGGTGCTGTTTTCTAGAAACGGCACACACTTGCAGCGTATCTTTTGTGGATTGACGGGATGGAGAGGGCAACATGGGCTGCACCCTGCACGCTTCTGGACCATATCCGGGGAGCAGGAAATGACAAGAAGCGCTCGCCTATGAAGCCCTGCATACCCAACTGAGAAGGTGGCTGCGCTCCAACGTGGTGCGCGATTCGCAGAGATTCTACCCCGGAAACCATCCGCAAGGGACGTTGACACCTAGAGGGCGCATTTGGATGTGCCTTGGGTCACATCGAATTGTGATCCTTATACATACGGGCTGAGAAAGAGAAGTCGGATTCGCAGCAAACACGCCACAGCTCCGCCCAAATCTCTGCTTCCGCGCTTTATATGCTCACGCACAAATCCGAAAGCAGCATTTTCTATTTGCGGCTTGGTCCCCGCTTTTCTGGCTTCCGCTTCTTGGCAGGCTGACGCGGCGTCTTCGATACCGTTTTAACTTCGGCAGTTCGTTCAACCTCGAGCGCATTCTCTTCGCCCGGGCGCTCGTTGGCAGTTGGGCCCAGCAGCAGGTCCACGCGATACCCGGCAGCTTCAGCGGTCGCCAAAGCATCCTTGATGGTGCGGCTCATCGTCTCTACCGCAGCTCTGCGAGGTGCAAGCTCGTCTGTCAGGCGTAGCAGCGACGGCATGATCAGCCACCAGAGCAACTCCTCATAGCGCTCGCGCACCAGGTAGGTGTGGCCTTCCGCTTCATGCACCCCAGTCAGCCAGCGCACATCCGCATCGAGCCATAATGCAGGCAAAAGTGCCACTCTACCATCCGAGACCGTTGCGGTTTCCGTTCGCTCCTTTTGCAGCTTGCCAACGCCAGCCCTGGTGAGCAAACCGACTTTGACGCGCGCAGCCACACGCCACGCTTCCTCGCCCTCAAAGCCCAACGCCGCGAAAGCCTGGGCAAACGGCTCTCTCAGGCGCAGGCGGTCAAACAGATCCAGCGCGACGCGCGCCGGGTTGGTAGCGTCAATCGATTCAGCCAGCAATTCCAGCACGCACCAGCCAAGCACAGGACCCCACATCGCCGTTGCAGTCAATTGTGGACTGGGGCTCGGCAACATGCGGCGGGCAGCCACGGTCCATGGAGTCGGAAAGAGCGCTTCGACAGCCGGAATGCGCATTGCTGCGCGCAGCCGCTCGCGAAAAGCCGCGCGCAGCAATGCCGGATTTGCTGGCTTCGTGCCGCTGGCATCAGTGCGGTTTAGCGCCAGATAAGCCGTCTGACCCAGACGTAGGAAGCTCTCGCAGCGCGCCCACGCAGCCTCGAAGAACTCCGTGCGCTTGGCCTCGATCTCTGGGTCGGTACCAGCCGCCAGCGCGCGAGGATGCTCGGCCAGGTCAGCGAAGAGCCGCACCAGACCCGGCTCCAATTGTGCACGAAGCGCCTCATGCACCGGCTGCAACTCCATTTTTACCAGCGCATCTTCCAGGTTGGCGACGCCCCGGCCATTAAGCTGGTCCGATAGACGGTCCCAGGGCTGCTCGGCGGTCGAGTAAAGCTCGCGCCAATCCAGAAAAACGTGGCACTGGTAGGCGTGCAGATCAACGGTCAATCCGCGCCCTGCCAAATCCTTTGCCCGCCGCAGGTAGTTCAGCCCGGTCAGCGAGTCGCGCCACGCCAGCGTCACATTCGCGGCGTCGCTCAGTCCCAACCCTTCTCTGATTCTCTGCTGGCGCATTTGATTGGCGCCTTTATCTGCGTAGGCCACGGAAAAATCAATGGTCCCATGCGTTTCGCCGTAGCGGTTGTTATAGACCACCAGTGCGCGTTCCTGTCCGCTGCGGTTCGAGTAGGCAAAGACGTTCTCGTCCACCTTGCCCTCGTCCAGAAAGAAGTCGTAAAGCCGGAAATTGCCGCTTTCCGCAAAGAGCCGGCGACGCTCCAGCAGAGGCGCAATCTCGCGCTCATGCCGCTCGACTAGCCATGGGTCAGGGCTCTCGTCATAGCGAGGCCACCGGTACTCCATGCCGTACTTCTCGGTGAATCCCTCGATCTGGCCGTGGCCAAACATGGGCAGCCCCGGCAGCGTGGCCATCATCACCGCCACGCCAAAGCATTTGTCGCCCTTGCCAAATTGGTCGATAGCCGTGCGCTCGTCCGGGTTGCTCATGAAGTTGACATAACGCTTCATGATGTCCGGGTCGAACTCCAACGTGTTCTTGATCACCGAGCGATACTTGGCGTTATCTTCGTCGCGCAGCATGATCATGAACGCGCTGTTATAAACGCGGTGCATGCCAAGAGTGCGAACGAAGTAGCCTTCCATCATCCAGAAAGCCTCGGCCAGCAGCAACGTGCCCGGAACCTCAGCAGCCACGCGATCCACCACTTCACGCCAAAACTCGTGCGGCATGGCCCGGTTGAAATCGGCCCTGCTCATGCCATATTCGGCTCGCGAAGGAATCGCGCCACTGTCTCCGGGTGCGGGAAACCAGAGACGTTGCACGTGGCGCTTGGCCAGCGTCATGGCGGCGTCGAAACGAATAACCGGAAACAGCCTCGCCACATGCAGAATGGCTTGGATCACCTGCTCGCGGACCGCGGGATTCAGGTAGTCAAGCTGAGCCGTATCGTTCCAGGGAAAGCTGGTGCCATCGTTGCCGTGATAGATGAAGCGAGTCTCGCCACTCTGCCGGTCACGTCGCTGGAAAACCACTGCGGCATCCGACTGATTAAAGTAGTGGTCCTCGATTTTTATCTCCACGCGTCCATCGTGCGAAAGATCGGGGCCATTGAAACTGTAGGCGGGATAGGGAGGCTCGGGCCGGGAGATAAACCAATCCGGATGCTCCACAACCCAGGGCGAGTCTATGCCCATATGATTCGGGACCATGTCGCTGGCCAGGCGAATTCCGTGCCGGTATGCCCGGTCGCGCAGGTTGATGTATGCTGCCTCGCCGCCCAAATCTTCGGCAATCGCATAATCGAAAAGCGAATAAGCCGAGGCCACTGCATCCGAGTTCCCGCAGAGTTGTTTGATAGTCTTCGAGGCGCGGCTCCGCTCCCAAACTCCGATCAACCAGAGCGAATTAAGCCCGTGGCGTGCGAGCTGTGCCAGCTCCTCGTCGGGAATCTGGTCAAGTTTGGAGATGTCGCGGCCATATTGTCTGCTCATTTGCGCCAGCCAGACGTATGTGCTCTTGGCAATCAGCACGGCGGTCGGCATCCAGGCCATGTCTGGCGAGAACTTTTCGTATTCGTGAGCCTGGTCACCGAAAACCGGCACTTCTGCACTGGCGACGATCCCATGCTTCTGCTTTCCATGCCGTTCTGCATTCGGAGGGTTGAACTGCATCCAAATGGCCAGCTCCTCCTCGCGCAGAATTTCGCCGGCAATCAGAAGCAGCTGTTCCAGGCTTTCGCCTAGCAGCGGCTTCCACAGCTTGCGGATAAGGGCAAGCTGATCCGCCAGCGAGCGAGGCGCGCCTACGGCCGGCGCCCTCAGCAACTCCAGCAGGTTCATCGGCTTGGCGTTCGGCAACGGAATCAGCGGGCGTGTTGCAAAGTAGTCGGGCAACTGCTGCGTTACCTGGCGGTAAACGGTCGTCTCCGCAAGGGTCTTTTCCTCGAAAAGCTCCTCGAAAGGCTGAAAAGCCTCGTTGCGATTGGCAGTCCACAACAGCAGCAGCTCTTCCAGCGCGGCGGCGCGATTCGAAGTTTCACCGCTTCCCTTCGCCAGCCATTGGCGAGGCGTATCGGTACCGCGAATCACCGAAATACCGGGAAACTGCTCGACAAAGGCGATCAGCATTGCATCCAGGGCATCTGCGCCAACGTTCGCGGAGAAAAACTCCAGGGCGCTGGTCATTACCGTGGGGTCGAACTGCTGGCGGTAACGCGCCATCAGAATATGGCTTGCCTCGTCGATCAGCCCCATGGCGAAAAGCTGGCCGGCATGAACCACTTGCTCCGGATGCTTTTCAACGTCGCGAACCTTATTGATGCGATGCGCAAACTCGCGGCAGGCGGCCACATTGGCAAAAACCACGTTCCCCGTGTAGGTAAACAGCGACTCCGCGAACCCGTACCGTTCACGCGCCTTCCGGGCTATATGGAACTCCATCATAGGAAACCGTACTCCAAACATTCCAAGCTCTGTCATCCTGAACGGCGTTTGGCACGTTCTCGCGCCAAACTGAGTCGAAGGCCCCGCATTTGTTCTTTGCCCGGTGCCATACCCACGCTGCCGGGTGCCCCATCCTCGGCCCACTCTTGCTCGTGCGGCTAAGGGGTCCCCAACGACTGGTCTTCGTCGTTAGCGTGACCTAGGCCGGCAAAACAGACCCAAAAGTTAAAGGTACATCAACGAGCCGTCCTTTAATCCAGCGCCTTGTGGAAACGTAGAATCGCTGCCGTGAGCAAGGCGACGCCAAGGCCAGCCATCGCGGCCATCTGCGGCCACAGAATATCCATCCCTACGCCCTTAAGGTAAGTTCCTCTAATCACAATCAAGAAATAACGCAACGGGATTGCATAGCTCATCACCTGCATCCAATGGGGCATCGTGCTGATAGGAAAGCCAAAGCCGGAGAACGTGATCGTCGGCATAATGACGAAGAACGCAGTAACCATCGCCTGCTGTTGCGTAGCCGAAACAGTGGAAATCAGCAGCCCCACGCCCAGCATGCACAGGAGAAAAAGTACGGCGCCCAGGGCCAGCACGGCCACATGCCCGCGAAACGGCACTTGAAACCACAGTGAGCCAACCACTGCGATCAGAGTGACATCGAAGAGGCCAATCAGAAAGAACGGCAGCGTCTTGCCCAAAATGAACTCCACCGGCCGAATCGGCGTCACCATAATCTGTTCGAGCGTCCCGATCTCGCGCTCACGCACCACGGCGAAGGCGGTCAGTGTCACAACCAGCACAACCGTCAGGCTACCGATGATTCCCGGCACAAAAAACCAGCGGCTCCTCAGGTCGGGGTTATACCACGGTCGCGGCGCAAGCTCGACAGACGGCATTACCTCCACCATTTGCGGCGCGATACGATAGATGCGGTCCCTCTGGTATTCCCGCGCAAAACCCAGCGCGATTTGCGATATGTAGCCCGAGGCAATCAGCGCGGTGTTCGAGTTGGTCGCGTCCACAATCACTTGCAGAGGCGCTGTTTGTCCGCTGCGCAGTTTCTGCGCGAATCCCGCGTTAATCTCCAACCCGACGGTAGCCTTTCCAGCCTCGATTAGATCGCCGAGCTGACGCGAATCCGTAAGCTGCTGTTGCACGTCAAAATAGGGACTCGATGTGAAGCGCGATACCAGTTCGCGGCTCTCCTGGCTGTGGTCATAATCAAGGACGACAGTCGGCACATGATGAATTTCATAAGTTGCCGCGTAGCCAAAAACCATCATCTGAATAATGGGCGGCCCAATGAGGATGAAGCGCGTCCGCTTGTCGCGGAAAACCTGGATGAACTCCTTGATCAGCATTTGCTTCAGCCGCCCCAGCATTCTTCTCTCCCTTCACAATTCCGAAGCCAATCACTTCGTGGCTTGCATATAATTCGCTCTCACGATGCCACAATGGAGGAATGAACTACGACCACAGGATCCGTGCTTTTTTATTCGCTATTCCCTGTTCCTCGTCAGGAGGTACCCCCTCCCCCCCTATTTCCTGTGTAACTGTGAAACTGTGAAGGTTTATCCTCTCAAAGCACACTAAGAAGCCCTCCCTCATTCCAGCCTCTTGTGGAAACTGCGCGTAGCCAGTACCGCCAGCACGAGCGTGAAGACAGCTAATGGAACAAGGTCCGCGTAGAGCAGATGAGCGGGCGTTCCCTTGAGAAAAATCTTCTTGAGCACCGAAACGTAGTAGCGCGCCGGAAGAATCCGCGTGATCCATTGCAGCGCAATGGGCATCTGTTCAATCGAAAACAAGAATCCCGACAGCAGAAACGCGGGAAGAAAAGTAATCAGCAACGCAATCTGACTGGCCGCGAACTGGTTCTTCGCCAGAACCGAAATGAAGAATCCCAGCGATAGTACTACCACCATGAACATGGCCGACGCCGCCATCAGCGTCACCCAAGAGCCGCGAAAAGGCACGTCAAACCAGTAGATCGCGATCAATGCACTTATGACGGTGTCTAACATCCCCAGCACAAAGTAAGGCGCCAGCTTGCCAAGCATGATCTCCATCGCCGTAACAGGCGTCGAAATCAGCTGTTCCATCGTGCCTCGTTCCCACTCCCGCGCAATGGTCAGCGAAGTAAGGAACGCGCCGATAACCGACATTACCAGCGCCAGTACCCCGGGGATGATAAAGGCGCTGCTCTCCAGATCTTCGTTGTACCAGGTGCGCGTATCCACGCTCATCGCAGCCGGCTGAATTGACAGGCCGCGCTCGCGCAGCCAGTCGATCTGCACCTCGGCAGAGTAGCCCTGAACCACAGCCTGTGAGTAGCCGATGAGCACGTTAGCCGTGTTGTCGTCTGACCCATCCACGAGCGCCTGCACCTGGGCGGGACGGCCGTCGCGCAGGCGCTGAGAGAAATCCCAGGAAATGACAATTCCCATCTTTGCGTGGCCGTCATCTAACGCGCGGGTCAGTTCGGAATAGCTGTCAACCACGCGCTCCACATGAAAGTATTCGCTGGCCTGAAAGTGCTTGAGCAAGTCCTGGCTCTGTTGGCTGCCGTCCCGATCAAACACATACACGGGCAGTCCCTTGAGGTCCAAATTGACACCGTAGCCAAAAAGCAGCACCAGCACCGCGGGCATGAGAACGACAATGATGAGGCTGCGCGTATCGCGCAAGATCTGCACAACCTCTTTCCGCGCGATGGCAAGCAAACGAGTCAGGCTCATGGCTTGCGCTCCTCTGCCGCTTCACGGCCCGTCGTGAGCGAGACAAAAACATCTTCCAGACTGGGACGAATCTGCTCTATGCGGCTCACGGCAACTCCATGTTCCGCCAAATATTTCTCTAGGCGAGGTGCAGCAGTGGCGGCATCCTCAACCACCAGATGCAGTGCATTTCCGAAGACTGCCGCATCCATCACGCCTGGCGCGGATTGCAGCGTTTCCACAGCCGCGCCCAGCGGTGCACACTCCACCAAAAGTAGTTCGCCTTTCATCGAATCGCGCTTCAGCTCAGAAGGAGTACCCAGCGCCACAATCCTTCCGCGAAAAATCAGCGCAAGACGGTTACAGTATTCAGCCTCTTCCATGTAATGCGTGGTCACAAAGACAGTAACTCCCGCTTCGGCCATCTGATGAATCAGATCCCAGAACTGCCGCCGCGTAATCGGATCGACGCCAGAGGTCGGCTCATCGAGGAAGATGACGGGGGGCCTATGCAGTACGGCGCAACCCAGTGCCAGCCGCTGCTTCCACCCTCCGGGCAGAGTTCCGGTGATCAGATTTTCCTGGCCTTTGAGATTGGCCATGGAGAGTGCCCATTCAATCCGCTCTCCCAGTTCACTGGACGGCACACTATAAAGCCCGGCAAACAATCGGATGTTCTCAATCACCTTCAGATCGTTGTAAAGGGAAAACTTCTGTGACATATAACCAATGTTCTGGCGCACCGCCTCCGGTTCCCGGCTCACATCGAATCCGGCAACCTCTGCGCGGCCCGACGTAGGTTTGAGCAAACCGCACAGCATGCGAATCGTGGTAGATTTGCCCGCGCCATTTGGCCCCAGAAAGCCGAAAACCTCGCCCCTGCGGACCTCGAGATTGACGCGGTCCACGGCAATAAAATCTCCGAACCTCTTCACCAGGCTCTCGACGACAACCGAATTGCTGATCTCAGGCATGAGACGCAACTCCCGAGCCAACCGCATCCACAAACAAATCTTCAATAGACGGCTCAACCTGCTGAATTGCTTCAAAGGGGATGTTGGCGCGCTTCAGCCTCGCCTCGAATTCAGGAATGCGCCGCACCGCGTCGTCCACCACCACATGCAACCCATCGCCAGTGAGCAAAATGCTTGAAATTCCGTCCGCGCCTTCAAGTTCGCTGCGCAGCAGGCGCGGATCCGGCGCAGTGATCGACAAAACCCCTTTGCCCATCTTTGCCTTGAGATTCGCCGGCGTATCACAGAACAGCACCTTGCCCTGATGAAGAAGGAGAACGCGATGGCAACGTTCCGCCTCGTCAAGGTAAGCGGTCGAAGTGAGAATCGCCACACCCTCCGCCGCTAGTTCGTAAAGAATTCGCCAGAAGTCGCGCCGCGAAACGGGATCAACGCCAGTGGTCGGCTCATCGAGCAGAATCACTTTAGGACGGTGAATCAGTGCGCACACCAGGCCGAGCTTCTGCTTCATTCCTCCGGAAAGCTTGCCGGCCAGTCGCTTGCGAAACTCACTCATGCCCGCGGCCTCCAATAACTTCATCGACCGGTCGGCTCGCTCGGCCCTCTTCACGCCAAACAGGTCCGCATAGAACCGAATGTTCTCGTCCACCGTAAGGTCTTCGTAAAGCCCGAAGCGCTGCGGCATATAACTAAGACCGTGCTTGGCGCCCTCCGGATCGCGCGCCACATCGAAGCCTGCAACCATAGCTTTGCCCGCATCCATCGGCATGATCCCAGCCAACATGCGCAGTGTGGTCGTCTTCCCTGCACCGTCGGGGCCCACCAGCCCGAAGATTTCTCCGGCACGTACGTCAAAGCTCAACGCATCAACCGCCTTCACGCCCGGAAAGCTTTTCGTCAATCCCTCAGCAAGTATTGCGGATTGGAACTGGTCCGTCATTGTTTGGCCGGAGTCGCTTCGGACGGGTTCGCATTCTGCTTGCCAGAGACCAGATCGATGCTTGTGTCGGCGGGCATTCCAGGCTTCAGTTCGTGCTTCGGATTGTCGATATCAATCTTGATGCGGTAGACGAGTGTAACCCGCTCCTTGTAAGTCTGCACGCTCTTGGGCGTAAACTCCGCATCCGGAGAAATGAACGAAATGCGCCCGTGGTATTGCTTGCCGGGATAAGTGTCCGTGGTGACTATTGCGTCCTGCCCCCAGTGAATCCGGCCAAGATCAGTTTCGGCAACATAGGCGCGCAACCAGATGTGATCAAGGTCCGCGAGAGTAACCACCGGAGATCCCGGTGACACTACTTCGCCCAACTCCGCCTGACGCACCGTCACGACGCCCGCGAAAGGAGCACGCAAAACCGTGTAGCTCAAATTCACTTGCGACAGGCCCAGATCCGCGCCGGCCGCGTTCAGATTGGCGCGCGATATGGCTATGTCCTCCTTGCGGCTGCCCTCGACGGCTTCGTTGTATCGCTGCTGCGACGCCTTAAAAATCGCCTCGGCCCGTCTGAGCGCAGTCGCTGCCAAGTCGCGTTCCTGCGCGGAAACTTCGTCCTTGGCAAAAAGTCTCGTGGCGCGCTCATTGTCAATCTGTTTCTCGTTCAAATCGGCCTCGGCATCAATCATGGTTTGCTGAGCCGCTTTCACTTCTTGTTGGCGCGTTCCGGCTAGCGTGAGCGCCAGATTCGATTCGCGTACCCTCACCGTGGCTTCATCCACGTTCACCCGCTGCTTGTAGTCGGCATTGTCGAGCCGCGCCAACAGCGCGCCTTGTTCCACTTGCTGGCCCTCCTCGACAGGCAATTCAACAATGCGCCCCGGCACCTTGAAACCCACCAGGCTCTCATGCGCCTCAATGTTGCCAGAGAGCGTGAGCTGATTGACTAGCGCCGGATTCCTGACCAGCTGCGGATAGTAGTAAATACCTGCCCCAACAGCCCCGGCCAACAATATCACAATTGGAATGATTCGCTTCATAACTTCAACCCTCGCCTGTGCGGTTATCGATTGTGGTTCCGCCGTCAACGCTGCCTATGGTTTTCCCATGAACTCAAGAATGTTCTTCTCTGTATCGCCCATCGAGCGCGCCAGCGCAAACTTTGCGTCCACATGGCTAGAAACCGCAAGAATGTAATTTTCCTCGGCGCGCGCCAGCTCGTCCTGCGCGGTGATCACCTCGACATTATTGGCTGTTCCCGACTGAAAGCGATCCTGCGCCAGTTCCAACTCTATCTTCGCTAACTCCTGGCCGTCTTTCGCAACGGCCACCTGCTCATTTGCCGAGTCCAGATTCAGCAGAGATGAGCGTAGGTCCTCTTCAATACCGCGGCGTAGATCGGCAATCTGATCATCAATCCGCTTCACGCGGCTAGCCAACTCCTGCGCTTCGCCATTCCGATCGTGATCGAAAAGTGTGAAATCGATTTGCCCTTGCACCAGGCCCGTCGTTTGAACACTGCCGATGCTGCGCCCAATCTCGCCGATGTTTCCGTTGATGCTCAGCTTCGGATAAAAGCGCGCGCGACTCGCGCGCTGCTGCTCCACCAGTCCCTGGCGTTGGTTGGCAAGCGAGAGATAATCGGCGCGGGCAACAAGCGCCGCGGATTCAAGAGTTTCAATATCCGGCTGACTCAAGGACCGATAGTTGAGCGGGTCGGCGAGTTCCAACGGCGTTCCCGGACTCATGCCCAGATTTCGCGCCAGTTCCAGCAGCGCTTGCTTGGTCTGGTTCCGGGCAATCAACAGCGCCTGGTGATCGTTGGCCAGTTGCACTTGCGCGCGAAGCACGTCCACGCCCGTAGCCGTCCCGGCGTCGTGTTTGTCCTTGGCCAGCTTGTAAAGCGCATTCGAATCGGTCACTCGCGATTGAGCGGCATCGGCGCGTGCCGCCGCCGATTGCGCGTTCAAATAAAGCGCGGCAATGGCGCGCACAATCAGGTCCCGCGCATCGCGCTCGTCCATTTTTCCGGCCGCTAGAGCGCGCTCGCTGGCTTTGAGTTCCCTATAACTTCCTAGATCGACGACGTTTTGCTGTGCATATACTCGAAAATCGTAATTGGAAAGCGGTCCGACGGTGCTGGGAATCGGAATTCCGGTAAAGGAAAGCCCTTCAGCCCTTAGATCATGGTTCTGCAAGTTGGCGTAGGTTTGTGCGTTCACGCGCGGAAGCAGCGCAGCCGACAGGCGCCGCATACGCGTACCCTCCGCCTCCTCAACTCGTGTGCCAGCGGCCAGTACGCTCAGGTTCGCCTGGAGCGCCTTCTGGATCGCGTCCTGCAGCGTAAGTCGGTAAGGAGCCGGCTGCGCAACTGCGGTCATGCCCGCGGCCAGGCCAAGCATCCAAATTTGAGCGGCAATGCGAATTCTTCGTTTCATGTTTTTTGCTCTTGACCGGAGACGGCTATCCCTCTCCAGAAGTGTTGAAAACTGTCTTCCATCCATACATCGAGCGGGGGTTTCTCATGCAGCGACCAGAACAGGACAGTTCCCATAAACGTCTGGAGCACCTGGGTCGCCACCTTTTCCTTTTTCAGCCGGGGATCAATCTCTCCGCCCTTCTGTCCTGCGCCCACAACTTCCGCAATCATCCTGCGGCCTTCTTGCATGTTGCGCTCGATAATTTTGCGAACTGCTTCGCTGGCGAGAAAAGAGGAGATCATTGCGCGGGCAAGGTCAGGGCTGCGTCCCGGCTCTTCTGCGGCACGATGAAACAGGTGATGCAGCACGGTGTGAGTTGTCTGTTGATGGTGCTCCGCCAGTTCCAGCGCTTCTCTTACTTTGCCAAGCTGGATCTCGGCCATTACGCCCAGCACATGATCCTTGCTCTTGAAATAGTTGAAGAAAGTACCCTTGCCAACATCCGCGGCTTCTGTAATGTCTTCCACCGTGACGTTGGCGAAGCCTCGCTCAGCAAAGAGTTGGAGCGCTGACCGGAATAATCGAAGACGCGTCTCCGCGGCACGCCGCTGGCGCCGTCCCATGCCTTGCAGGTGAGGCAGATTCTCGGAACCGGGTGCAGCCGTAAGCGTTGGAGACTGAATTGCCGGACGGTTGTTCATCTCGCTCCTGGAACCGTTGCTAAATGCCAAGGCTGGCTAAATCCGAACGTTAGGCATTTATGACCACTGGTCAGTTATAGCGCTGAGACAACGTCGTGTCAAGAGAAATACTCTCTCTCGATCCACCTCCTTGCCCCACTCCGCTCCAGCACACCCCCGAAGATTGATTGCAAGTCTCTGCAGCTGAATCAAACCACTTTCCTGCAAAATGGGAACCCGAACCCTTCCAATGACAAACTGCTGCAAGGCATGCGCGGATATGCCGATAGTACCAATGCCAATATCAGATTTCGGGAAGTAATCGAGTTCTGTAAGACGGCGTCCTGGAGAGAACCGCAAGAGCGGACTACCGGCGATTTGATGGCCTGCACGGAAACTGGCTCGAATTGCATTCGCCGAGTTCGAAACGAAGCATACACCCGATGAGGTAGCGGAGAATGTCAGAGCAACGGCGGCGAAACCCTCGTATTGAATGCGACGGTTCTGTTGGCGTTCAATTGGACGCCAGCGGGATTCCTTGCCTTGCTAGGGTTGCGAATCTCAGTGCGGAGGGATGCCTGATTGTGTTTAAGGAGCCGCAGCGCCTCTCGCAAGACATGATTGTTGAACTTGCCTTTAAGGTTGACAATTTGAAGTTCAGAGTATGGGGACAGGTAAGAGCGATTCGATCGGATCGTCAAGTTGGATTTCAGTTCCCTCTGCTGAGCGACAGAGTACGAGGACGCATTGAAGATCTGATTGCACAGCTTATCGAAGACTTCTTAATAAAGGGTTCGTCACAATATGCCCCCGAAATGCGTCGTCACACCCGCATTTTATGCACTGGTAAAGCGGGTATCCAAATGCGAGCAGGCGAGGCGTTCTACCCTGCCAGGATTGTGAATCTTAGTGCAGGAGGGTGCCTGATGGCATTCGAGAAGCCGCAGAGCCTCTCACAAGACACATTGGTGGAACTGACCTTTCAAATCAACAACCTGCCCTTTCGTGTGAGCGGCCAGGTAAAAGGAACTCGCTCGGATGCCAGAATAGGCCTCAAATTCCCTCTGCTAAGTAAGAGTGTACGAAGGCAACTTGAGGACTTGGTTGAAGAGCTGATAGATAACGTTGTAAAGCGATTTGCCGAACGCAAAGAAATCACATGAGCCAAACGGATGCGGATACGATTGGGTAACTTGTAACTGTCACTGCGGCTTTCTCCGGACGCCCCTTACGCGAGAAGACATGTCAACGAATGTGCGCGGCATCCCGGAATCAATCACTTAGCTCTCTTATCCGACTCCGCTGTCCAAGCGCGACCCCATTCCTGTCTTAACCACTTCATCCGGCTCTCCTGTATCTTAGGCCCTATTGATCCGAGCCGACTTGGATGCTATGAGCCGTTTGGGTAATCCCTCTGGTTTCAAGGAGAAGCAACCCAATTTTGAGTAACCGCGCCCAATCTCAAACAAATCGCGGCCATTCTCGACTTCCGCTGGACGAGGTATAGGGTTCTGCCGATAGCAGGGGAGCAAGTTCTTTGCTCATTTTAGACTCCTCCGCCGCTCCACGCTCTCTTCGGCTTGGCGGAAGGCGTCGAAAAGGCGGGGGGTGGAATACGGAATGACATCGATTGGCGGAATTCTCCTTGTATTCACCTGTGTTGTCGTGGGCTACTTGATGGAAAAGGGCAAGATTGGCGTCCTTCTCCAGCCAGCCGAACTACTTATTATCCTCGGCGCGGCGATCGGCACCGTATTGACTGCCAATCCGATTCACATCTTGAAGAAGATTGTCTCCGGGCTGATGGGTGTGATCAAAGGATCACCATTCTCTCAAAAGAGGTATTTGGAGACGTTGAAAATGATGTTCGACCTCTTGGCCCGGTCTCGCAAAGAGGGCGCAATTGCCATTGAAGGCGATATTGAAGATCCGGAAAAAAGCCCGATTTTCTCAAGGTACCCGGCATTCCTTGCGGATCATCATGCTCGCAATTTCGTTTGTGACACTATGCGTATGGCAATTACTGGCGGCGTGAGTGCATTTGACATTGACCAGATGATGGAACTCGATATGGAAGTCCATCACCACTCGGCCAGCCAACCGAATCAGGCGTTGACGACAATGGCGGATGCGCTGCCCGGATTGGGAATCGTCGCCGCGGTCCTTGGTGTGGTGGTGACGATGGGTTCGCTCGGTGGTCCGCCGGAAGAAATCGGGTCACACGTTGCCGCTGCTCTGGTCGGCACCTTCCTCGGAATTCTCCTTTGCTACGGATTGGTCGGCCCCCTGGCCGCGTTTATGTCAAAGATCGTGGACGAAGAACAAAGCTACTACCATGTGCTCCGTGTGTTGATGCTCGCCTCTATCAAAGGTACCGCTCCCATTATGGCGGTTGAAATGGGCCGCCGCGCAATTCCCGAGCACACTCGCCCGTCCTTTCTCGAAGTTGAGAAGGCATGCAGAGAGAAAGCTGGAGAGCCTCAGGCTGTACTTGAAGCCGCATAGGTCTGTGAAGCCATGGGAAGCGACGATCAGATAATCATAGTTCGGAAGAAGAGCGGCCACGGTGGCCACCACGGCGGAGCCTGGAAGGTGGCCTATGCCGACTTTGTCACCGCTTTGATGTCACTCTTTATAGTGTTATGGCTGATGAACAGCAGCAAGCCCATACAAGAGGCAGTCGGCGGATATTTTCGAGACCCTAATGGCACAGCCCAAAAGACCGGAACGACACTGGGTGGGGCTGGAGATGCCGCGGCCGTCAAGAAAGAAGACATGTCAAAGTTGAAAGACGACCTTATGAAGTCAATGGAGAAGATGAAGGACTTCGACAAACTCAAAAAGTTAATCGAGATGACCGTCACTCCAGAAGGTCTGCAGATCGAGTTGATGGAAGATCCTCAAGGTACCTTTTTCGAGAACGGAAGCGCAGAGCCAACCCCCATACTAAAGAGCGTATTGACCATACTAGCTCCCGAAGTGGGCAAGCTGCCAAATCTAATGTTGATTGAAGGTCACACTGATTCCAAGCCGTACACGGGTGCGTCGGCCTACGGCAACTGGGAGCTATCGTCAGACCGCGCGAATACCGCCAGACGTCTGATGGAGAGTAACGGAGTTCATCCAAACCAGGTGGCGCAAGTGCGCGGTTATGCCGATCGAAAGCTGCGCAAGCCCAAACAGCCGGAGGATGCCTCGAACCGAAGGATCACCTTAATTATCCAGTACGTTGTCAACCCTTCTCAGCAGCCTGTGGCTGTCAGCAACGGTGCTTTGCCACCAATCAAATAGCCGGTGCCGGCATCATGGGATTCGGCAAAGAGCAGGGACGATTGCAGTAGAACAGTTTGGAACTCCTTGCCGATAAGGGCAATGTGGATGATCTCGTCTCGAGGTGAATGTGGGCTCGATAAATGACACCCTGGGGCCTACGGGCTTGGATAGAGCCGTGGAGCAAGCCGCCGACGCCATCGTGATCACAGACACCAAAGGCGCGATCTTGTTTGTAAACCCTGCGTTTACTTTAATGTCGGGATACTCCAGCCTTGAGGCAGTGGGGCAATGTCCTCGACTCCTGAAGTCGGGACGCCAACCGCTGGAGTATTACGAAGGGCTGTGGAGCACTGTCCAATCCGGCAAGGTTTGGCAAGGCGAGCTGATCAATCGGCGCAAGGACGGCACTCTTTACAACCAGGAAATGAGGATTGCACCTATCCAGGATGCTTTTGGCAAAACCACCGGCTACATCGCGATCATGCGGGATGTGACAGAGCGCATTCAAAACATGCAGGCGTTGGCTCTCTCAAACGCGAAGGTCACAGAGCGAGAATTCAATAAGCTCGCATTCTACGACCCTTTGACAGGTTTACCCAACAGGCGCCTGCTGCTTGATCGTCTGGAAAAGTCCACGGCATTGAGTACGCGGAAAGACCACAATCGAGCCCTCTTGGTCATCGACCTGGACGACTTTATGACATTGAACGACACGCTTGGACATGAAACAGGCGACCTGATGCTTCAGGAAATCGCCTTCCGTCTCACCACGTGTCTTCGCGACGGTGACACTGTGGCGCGACATGGCGGGGATGAGTTTGTAGTACTGCTCGAAGACCTGAGCGAAACTCTCGAGGATGCCGCAGCTCAGGCCAAGGGAGTCGCCGAGAAACTATTAACAGTAGTGAGCCAACCGTACCGCCTCGCCGCCCTGGAATGCCGCGTCACTTCTTGCATCGGAATCACCGTGTTCGGAAATAATCAGGAAAGCGCGAGAGGGGCTTTACAACAAGCGGACATCGCGATGTACCATGCAAAAGCTATTGGACGCAACTCCTTGCATTTGTTTGCCCCGGCCATGCAAGCTGCTGTAAAAGCCCGTGCGTCGATGGAGAACGATCTTCATCTGGCAATAAGTGGGCACCAGTTCTTGCTTTACTATCAGGCTCAAATAGAGCGCGGTCGTCTAGTCGGCGCCGAAGTTCTGTTGCGCTGGAAGCATCCGACGCGCGGCCTTGTGTTTCCTGACGAATTCATTCCGATAGCAGAAGAATCGGGGCTGATCGTGCCACTGGGAAACTGGGTGCTGGAGACTGCGTGCAGGCAAATTGCCGCATGGGCAAACCAGAAGGAAATGGCCGCGATTTCGGTCGCCGTGAATATTAGCGCCTACCAGTTCCGTCAGCAGAACTTCGTAGAACAGGTGTTGGGGGCTCTGAGTAAATCCGGAGCCAACCCGCGCAACCTGAAGTTGGAAATAACCGAGAGTATCCTGGTGCACGACGTCGAGGATGTAATCGCCAAGATGACGATTCTTAAGTCCCATGGCGTAAGCTTTTCTGTCGATGATTTCGGCACAGGCTATTCATCGCTCACCTACCTGAAGCGCCTGCCACTGGACCAACTGAAGATCGACCGATCATTCATTCGCGACATCTTGATTGATGGCGGCAGCGGGGCCATTGCTCAAAGCATTATCTCCTTAAGCGAGGCAATGGGCTTCTCAGTGATGGCCGAGGGTGTAGAAACTGAGGAGCAACGGCAGTCTCTTGACCGCATGGGCTGCCATTCGTTTCAGGGCTATTTGTTTAGCCGTCCGATACCGTTGGAAGATTTCCAATTGCTGCAAGCAAGCCTGGCATCCATTCCCCGCCTAAAGCCCTAACCAAACTGATGATCCTCGTGATGGTCCTGAAAGGTTACTTCCAAACTGGTAGGCCGATCAAGTCGAATTGGTTCAGGGCGTCATCGGCCACGCTCCCCGTCTAGTTCGTCGCCGTAGAATTGCGCTGCTGTCGATCTGTTGGTGGGAGGATGGGGAGAGGTTGTACCGGGATCGAGAATCTCCTCTCCTTGACCCTGCAGACGCATTGACGCCTTTTCATCGAGGAGCTAAGTCCGAGTCAGAAATGTATATGCGCGGATACGCGGGGGATCCGGAGACAACAATCCTACTTCGACCAGAGCACGACCTCGTCATTTGCAATTGCGCCGATAAGCCGGGCTATTAATGCGCGTTCCGAGGGCGTCTTGAAAAGAAAAACCAGGCCTACCTGACTTTTCTCGATATAGGCAACTTGGGCTTCCAGATTAAGCACGCCCGATGGATGGCGAAGAATGAGCTGCCCAGAGCTGCCAATGATCACCAGACCATCGAACTCGGCGCGAACCCCCGTACCGCTGAGGTCCCTGCATACCCCGTGCACCGTCTCTCCTCCCGCGAGGAAGGTGACGTCAAAACCTGCCTTCATGCGGCAAGGCCGGAACTCAAACTTCCGGACATTCTCTAAGTCGCTCATTCTTCAAGGTTCCCTTCGGTATTAGAGGCTAGACGAACATGCCGGCCACGCTGATCTTCATATCTATCGGCACTAAGTCGTTAGAGTTTCAAATTTATTCAAAAGTAACGCCATCTGCAGTCCGGATGCGGCTTCCGCTCGTGGTTCAGTTTTGTACTCTCCTTCTAAAGCCTATTGTGTTAAGTACTTAGAGCCGGTGTAAATCTTACACTTTTGCTAATGCAATCTTAATGGTACAATTTGGATGAAAGCGGGATAGAAAGTCGATTAGGCGCCGCTGATGCGGTACTCCGTGGTCTGCTTTTTGCTCCGCCCTTGACAAGCCTTATTACCTAATTTACGGATCGCATTGTTGTGTCCTTTTTGGGGGCTGTGAAATGGGTTCGCCACTAGTGCCAGCGGATTTTCCCGCTGATGATGTGCGTTCGAATTGGCTTCCAGTGGCGCCCGTTGGCGACACATCCGTGGAAGATGCTTTGGTGGAAAGAGAAAAGAAATTGACTGCATCAAAGATCCTGGTGGTCGATGATGATATTCCTCTCGGTAAGTTCCTCATTCGCGAACTCAATCGCAGACATTTCTCTGTAGAAGTTCGTCACGATGGCCAGGCAGGGTGTGACGTACTTCAGGAGGCAACTTTCGATCTAGTGATTCTTGACCTGAACTTGCCCAAGATGGACGGAATGGCGGTCATAGGACATGTTCGTTTGAGCCAGCCAAGACTCCCAATCTTAGTGTTGACGGCGAGGAATCGTACCGAGGATCTCGTGTCGGCACTCGAAAGTGGAGCAGACGATTGCCTGATCAAGCCTTTTTCCTTTCTCGAGTTGCTGGCACGGGTCAGATGTTTGCTTCGCCGCAATTCCACTCTTGAGGCGAGTGCATCGAATGTGGGCAATTTGACCATCAACCGCGAGGAACACTGGGTAATGCGCGGAACAAGGCGAATAGATCTCACCGTGCGTGAATTCGCCCTTCTCGAATACTTAATGAACAACGTGGGAAAGGCGATATCACGCAAGACACTCATGGAAGAAGTGTGGAACATTTCATGCGAATCCACCACGAACATCGTAGACGTTTATATGAAGTACCTGCGCGATAAGGTTGACCTCCCAGGAGAAGTGAAATTGATACGTACTGTTCGTGGCGTGGGATACGTACTCAATAATGACTAGCGAGAGTGAGGGCGGTGGTTCGCCAAGTGCGAGATCCGCATCGGAAGTGCTCTGCTCAAATTTGTCGGAGGGCTTACATGCGGTTGCCCAGCCCCTGACCATTCTTCGGGCCAGCCTGAGCAACCCCGATACAGATCAGATGAGCGCGGGCGAACTCAGAAAACTAACGGCACTCTCCGCGGAGGAGGTTGAACGGGTCTGTAAGCTTTTCGACAATCTTCGTGACCTGGTTCGCTTCGAGAACACTAAGGCTCACCTATCCTCAACGCCAATCCTGCCTCTTCTCGCGGATGTGGTAGGTGGAGTCAAACTCCTGTGTGAAGAAGACGGGATCTTACTCAACTCAATTGTGCCGGATACTTGTCAGCCCGTTTTCATCGACCGCGCGAGGACTCTTCAGGCATTGTCGAGCGTGTTGCTCATCGCCCATGGGGTATCCCAAAAGCTGGACACTGTTGAGGTTATCGTCACGTCCCCAACCTCAAATACGGTCCAGTTAGTTGTGCGGAATCTCAACGCCCGTGTTGAGTCAATGAATGCAGAAGCGAGATTGGACTTGGCGCTTGTCGAGGCAAATATCCGAAGCCAGCGGGCCAACTTCTCATGCGGCCTGGAACCATTCAGCATACGAATCGAACTGCCGAGCGCTCCAATTATTGACTCTCACTGACGGCGCCTGCTATTAAGAGCAGATAGAGCGCGATTGGAGCCGCCTCATTGGCACAGGGTGAATTGATGAGCACGTCTTCCCTCCCGAAGTTTCGCAAGAACGAGATCACCGTAGTCAATGTGTTGCTTGTGAGTCCCAACAGCAGACTGCGCAGAGAACTGCGAGAGAAGCTTCCTCAAGCCCGCTGGAATTTGACCGAGGCCGCAAGCGGCGCCGAAGCGTTTGAGTGTCTGCACGAGAGTGCCAGCGAGATTCTGCTGCTCGATCCCCTGCTCCCGGACCTGGAGCCCAGTGAGTTCAGTGCGATGGTTCGCGAACAGTTCCCAAATGTTCAAGTCCTTTCGGTGAATTCACATACCGGACAGTTGATCGTTGGCGCTTCTTCGCCGACGTCATTATCGGCTGAGCTGACCCAGATGCTCTATAGCGGTGGCAACAATCGGCCCAACTCATTCTCTCCAATGCAGTTGCAACGAATGCGCGCGGGGGATGAGGGAAGGATCTGTCTTCGCGGGATGATTGGAGACTCGGAGCCGATGCGGCGCGTTTATGAACTGACTCACATGGTCGCCCGTAGAGATACGACGGTTCTGGTAAGCGGAGAGAGCGGCACTGGTAAAGATATGATTGCACAGGCGATCCATCTCATAAGCTTGCGCCAGGCGCAGCCGCTTATAGTGATCAATTGCGCTGCCATCCCTGAGCCTCTGCTTGAGGCTGAGCTGTTCGGTTATGTGAAGGGTTCGTTCACCGGTGCTGTGCAATCGCGCATTGGCCGAATCCATGCGGCGCATATGGGAACGCTGTTCCTCGACGAGATTGGTGATATGCCGTTGTCTTTGCAAAGCAAAATGCTGCGCTTTCTTGAACAGGGCGAAGTGCAGAGAATTGGTGGCAACGACAACCTTAAGGTTGACGTCCGGGTGGTGGCGGCCACAAACGCCGACCTGCAGGGCCTCGTCAAGCAGCACCTGTTTCGCGAAGATCTGTATTATCGTCTCGCAGTTTTTCCAATTAAGCTGCCACCCCTGCGTGATCGAGTTGAAGACATCCAGAAGCTCGCCGAGGCATTCTTGGCAAAGTTCTGCCCTGGTGTGAGCCTCAGCGAGCAGGCGCTTGAGGAACTGCGACGGCACGACTGGCCAGGAAACGTCCGTGAACTGCGGAATGTTCTTGAGCGGTCCAGCATAATTGTCGGATCCGAGCGCGAGATCCAGGCCCGGCACATTCTTATCTAGAAGTAGCAGTTGATCTTCGCCGCTATTCAGAACCATTTTGCAGCACATCGCTCAGCCATCTTCAGGTGTCAGCTTCCCAGCTGAAAATCAAGTGGCCCTCGCCGTGCTTAGTCAATAGGCAGATGCTGCCTAGTTCTCATCCCGCGCCAAGAAATGCTTCGCTCGCAGATAGCGAGAGCAATGGCCAGGTCCACGCGCAAATCGTTTATTCGCAATTCGATGAGAACCGCCTGCGCCAGAAAGACCCGGGAGCCCAATCTATCAGTGATGCGAGCAGCGCCGCGCTTCTCGCCGGTGAATTCTCAGAATTCATAGCGGCAGCATCGAGACTTGAGAATTCCTATCGGGCCCTGCAGGCAGAAGTGTCAGAGCTGGGGCTGGAGTTGTCTGAGCGGAATGCCGCACTGAACACCAGCCTGGCAGATAACGAGCGTATGCGGTTGGCCTTGCAGCACATTGTGGACTCAATGCCTTGCGGCGTGCTGGTTCTCGATCGCGACGGAGAGATCTCGATGATCAATCCGGAGAGCAAACGGTTGCTCGGGCTTGATCAGACCCACTTCGGTGAAGGATGCAAAACAACCTTGCGGCAGATTTCCGCCTCTAGCGGTGTCAACCTCGAAGCATCCTGCGTAAGCACTTCAATCTCCGACACACAACATGAGTTCTGTGTTCAAGGTTCATCAGGAATGCGTTGGCTTGAGGTTAGTACTCGCCGGATGTTCCATCAATCCGTCCATGCAGACGCGCCTGACCATACGATTCTGATTCTGCGTGACATAACCGCCCATAAGCGCTCTGAAAAAGAACGCGAAGCTGGGCGCAAGGCAATGGCCCTGGCAGAAATAACGACAATGCTGGCCCATGAGATTAGAAACCCGTTAGCGAGTCTGGAATTGTTTGCCGAGTTGATAGAGCAGGACGGAGCCCGCCGCGGAGAATGGATCTCCAATCTGCGCGCCGGCATTCGGTCACTCTCTGGAACCGTGAACAACGTTCTATGCTTCCATGGTTCAGGCTCGTTGAAGCTCGTTCCCTTGCCGCTGTCAGCCCTCATCGGCAAGGCGCTTCGGTTTGTTCAGCCCCTGGCAGATCAGGCAGCTGTTGCATTGGAGTGGTCGGCCGATTACGACTCAACCCTCGTGATGGGCAATGAGAGCGCACTCCAGCAGGTGGTGTTAAATCTCGTTTCGAACGCCATTCGTTATACGCAAGCTGACGGTAAGGTTACTGTGTCGCTCGGGCCTAAGCAGCACATCGCAAAAGGTGAGAGTCGTAACGTGCAAACCGAATATGTTACCGCTGAATTCGCCGACACAGGATGCGGCATGCGGCCTGACCAGATTGCGCATGTCTTTGAGCCAGGTTTCAGTGGAACCGGCGATACCTCTGGACTGGGCCTCGCAGTTTGCGAGCGGATCATGAAACAGCATGGCGGCTGGATTTCGGCTTCGAACGGTGTATATTCCGGCGCTCGCTTTACCTTGTTCTTTCCTGTAGCTCCGGCTGAGTTGGTGACAACATGAACAGTACTTGCTCAAACGAAGGGAACTCCTCCGTCTTGGTAGTCGATGACGAACCGGGAATGCGCACGGCATTGCAGGCAAATTTCCTCCGTCATGGGTGGCGTGTCGAAACAGCAAGCGGTGTTCGTGACGCAGCGCGCGCCGTCAGCCTTTCGAGTTTCGATCTGGTGGTCAGCGACATCCGCATGAGGGATGGGGACGGGTTTGAGGTAATGTGCTCGGTCCTGAAGGACTCGCCAACTACAGCGGTAATTCTGTTGACTGCCTTTGGAAGCGTTCCCGAAGCGGTGCAGTCGATGCGCGATGGTGCATTCGATTATCTGACGAAACCGGTTTCCTTTGAACAACTTCAGGCAGCGGCTGCACGCGTCATGCAACGAATTGCTGAGAAGACTGTCACCGAAAGAGTTCAAAATGATAGCGCGAAGACGGAAACCGTTACCGCGGGAATCGTCGGTCGCTCTCCGTTGCTTCTTCAAGCCATGCAACGTGCTCGTGCCGCGGCAAGTACCGATGCAGACGTGTTAGTCGAAGCGGAAAGTGGAACCGGCAAGGAACTGCTGGCAAGGTATATTCATGCAGCCAGCGACAGAAGCCACAAACCATTTATTGCCATAAACTGCGCGGCAGTACCTGAACACCTCATCGAAAGCGAATTGTTCGGTCATGCTAAAGGCGCCTTCACGGGCGCAAGTTCCGCCAAAGCCGGGAAGTTCGAACTGGCGGACGGCGGCACGCTGCTTCTCGATGAGATTGGCGAAATGCCACTGAACCTGCAACCCAAGCTTTTGCGAGTCCTTCAGGAGCGTGAATTTGAGAGGCTCGGTGAGACGCGATCCATTCATGTTGACATTCGAGTGATTGCCACGACCAACGCATCCCTCGGCACAATGGTGGAACAGGGACGCTTCCGCAGTGATCTCTACTATCGGCTGAACGTAATTCCGCTTTCCCTTCCCACCCTTCGCGAACGGTTGGAAGACATCCCGGCGCTGGCCGAATACTTCGCCCAGAGATTTGCCGTCGAAACAGACAATGTTGTTCCGCTGCTTGAACCGAGCTTTATTGAAAGGCTGCAGGATTACGACTGGCCCGGCAACGTTCGGGAGCTCGCGAACTTCATGCGCCGCGTGCTCTCCCTGCACCAGGGAGCCACAATCGACGCGGCGTGCTTCTACAAAGAATTTCAGCCGTTGGGAAAAACGCAGGCCGCTCATTACGCGATGCCGGCCCCCGGAACACCGATCTCGGTGCTTGAAAAACTGCACCTCGAGAACACGCTGGCCCTGGCAAATGGAAACCGGACGCACGCGGCGGTGATGCTGGGCATCAGTCTTCGAACAATGCGAAACAAGATCAGGGAGTACGGGCTACCTCCAAGGAGATATGCATGACGCAGACCACTCCGCTCATTTCCACGCTGGAGAGCTACCTCAGTTTGACAACGAGGCGCGAACAGGCAATTTCCTCCAACATGGCCAACGTCGACACGCCGGGCTACCATACGCGCGACATTGACTTTAGCAGCGAACTGCAGAGGGCTACAAGCGGGGTCTTGAGCCAGTCCGAGGACGGTACCGGGTCCGTGCAAATAAACCCTGTCGTTCGGGATGTCCCCGGCCTGCTGGAGCGTCCAGACGGCAACAACGTGAGCCTTGACCGCGAAGGACTCTTGATGTCCGAGACGCAGTTGCAATACCAGATTGGCATCCAACTTATCAAACATCAATTTCATCAAATACTCAGCGCCATCAGCGGCGGAGGCAGTTAACCATGAACCTTTTCGACTCGTTACAGATCAGCGGATCTGCGTTGGCGGCAGAGCGGCAACGCTCTGAGATTGTCGCCGCAAATATGGCCAATGCTGAGACGACGCATACCGACGCGGGTGGACCGTTTCGGCGCAGAGAGGTCGTCTTCCAGTCGTCTGGAGCTTCATCGTTCCGGCTTGCGCTTGCCAACTCAGGAAGCTCCAATGGGGACGTTGCTGGAAGCGTGAGAATCTCCGAGGTTGTTGACGATCCGGCGCCTCCAGTCATGCGTTACGAGCCAGGCCATCCGGATGCGAACAAGGATGGCTACGTTGCTTATCCTGCGATCAACCCGGTCATGGAAATGGTAGACCTGATGGGCTCTGTGCGCGCCTATCAACTGAATGCATCGGCAGTGGCAGCGACTAAGCAGATGATCCAGCAAACGATCGACATCCTCAAGAGCTAGGCGAAAGAGATCAACATGAGTAATGCAGTTTCAGGTCTCGGCGCAATCGGCAACATCGGTGCTCTCCCAAACTTTTCACCCGCTTCGCCTGCTGAAACGGGCGGAAGCTTCGGCGACGTCTTGTCGAATGCTCTTCACCAGGTCAACCAGTTGAACGGCGGCGCCGAACAGCAAATTAGCACCATGCTGAAAGGCGGTAACGCGGATATGAGCACTGTGATGATAGCAATCGAGAAGGCAGATGTTGCCTTCCAGCTCATGATGCAGGTTCGCAACAAGATTGTCAGCGCCTACCAGGATATTGAGAAGATGCAATTCTAAGCGACTCGTCTCCGTGAACACACCTGCGAGACGGCGCCTAGAGAAATGCGGCTCCGATTGCTTGGCTTTAGGAATTCGGAGGAATTGAGGACCAATGGCCGGAAATAACCAGATGGTGGCTTCAAAGCAGTCTGCGGGCGCGGGCCGGGGGATGGAACACGCGAAGCAGTTCTGGGTAGGCCTTCGTCCGCAGCAGCGGATCTATCTCGGCGTGGGTCTGGCAGCCACTTTGGCCGTCGCGGTCTTCTTTTTCAAATTGATTGCAACTCCGACCTACAAGCCCTTGATGACAGGGATGGAACCGGCTGATGCGCAGGCGATCGCGACACAATTGACAGCAAAGAAGATTCCCTACCTTCTGAGCCCGGACGGCACGTCCATCAGCGTCCCTGCCGATCAGGTCGACGCAGCCCGGCTGGAGGTTGCGTCGCACGATTCACCCCATAGCGGGCGCATTGGCTTTGAGATCTTCGACAAGGTCTCATGGGGGCAAACGGAGTTCGATGAAAAGGTTAATTACCAGCGCGCGATGGAAGGCGAGCTTGAACGAACAATTCAGACCATGAGTAGTGTCAAGAGCGCGCGGGTGCACCTTGTAATGGCGACCGACTCGGTCTTCTTGGACCGGGAGCGCGGCGCCAAGGCGTCGGTCACACTGCGGCTCAGGCGCGGAAGCCTTTCGAGAGAGGACGTCTCTTCGATTCAACGGCTCGTCGCGGGAGCAGTCGATGAACTCAAGCCGGAAGACGTGGTAATCGTAGATGCTGATTCGAATCAGTCACTCGGACACGGCGGAAGTTCCTCCGACCAGAACGATGGGATCGAGCAGGAATTGACACGCCGGCTGATCGCGACCTTGGGACCCGTCGTAGGAGCCGATAGTATCCACGCGTCCGTAAACGTGGAATATGAAACCGGCAGCAGTGAAGAAAACGAAGAAAAATACGACCCTGCTGTCAGTGCCGTATTGACCATGCAGCATTCTGAGGAAAGCACCAACTCGGGTGCGGCTCTCGCCGGCGTGCCTGGAACATCAAGTAATGTACCCAAACCCAAGGCTCCTGCGCCCGCACCTGATCCGAAGGACAAGGCGCTGGCGTCCGCTCCTGCAACGAAGGAACAGGGCCAGTCATCATCATCAAAGACAGATAACAATACTTATGGCGTGAACAGAACAACGCGCCATCTAGTTGAACCGGCTGGAAGCATTCGCCGTCTCACAGCAGCGGTACTGCTGGACGATGTAGTCGAGCGGAAGCAGGAAAACGGCAAGTGGGTGCAGGTTCACCATAAGAGATCACCCGAAGAGTTGCAGATGATCAGCGAAACCGCGCAAGCGGCAATTGGATTCAACAGCGCTCGGGGCGACGTAATTAGCGTAAAGAACCTGACTTTTGACCGGGCGCCTGCTGAGGACCTTCCGCCTACAACGCTCGTCGATCAGGTGCGGAAGGGCATAACTGACTATTCGTCATTGATCCGTTATGCCGCACTGCTGGTCCTTTTCCTCCTTGTCTACATCCTCATGATCAAGCCTATCCAGAAGCGCGCTCTTGCAACCCCGATTCCACTGCCGGCGTCACGCGCTCCAGTTCCGGTTGATCCGGAGCTGGGAGAGCATCAGGCTGCGGCCAGCCTGGCCCAACGCAACGGCCAGTTGAAAAAACAACTCGTCGAGTTTGTTAAGGCTGAGCCGGCAAGCAGTTCAACCGCTGTTCGCGCATGGCTGCAAGAGGAGAATCTGTAACTATGCCAACGGAAAAAGTAAACCTGAGCGGCGTTCGCAAAGCCGCAATCCTCCTGACGGTCCTGGGTGAAGAATCTGCGGCGACAGTATTCCGAGATCTCAACCCGCTGGACTTGCAGCTTGTTGCCGACGAAGTCGCGAGTTTAGGCACAATACCAGTAGAGTTGTCGATCCAGGTTATTGAAGAGTATCAGCGGATGACCCAGGCGCAGGACTACCTTGTCCAGGGAGGGTATGATCTCGCCAAGCGCCTTCTGATCAGGGCTTTCGGAGAAGGCGAAGCAGAGGGAATTCTGCAGCGCCTGACCAAGGCACGAGATCTCAAACCCGTTGAGTCGTTACGGCGCGCCGATCCTCAGAAGCTCGCAAGATTTCTTGAAGCCGAACACCCACAGACGATTGCTCTCATCCTTGGTCAACTGGGCGATCGCCAGGCATCCGCCTTGTTGATGAGTCTTCCAATCGAAATTCGTGCCGAAGCAGTAAAGAGGCTGGCGAACCTGCGGCGATTCTCGCCAGAGATGGCTGAGAAAGTCTCGCTCGTGCTTGCCGAGCGACTCAAGTCGGTTGCTGAGCAAGGCAAACGGGCTTATTCTGGCTTCCAAAGCGCAGCAGACATCATGAATTGCATCGACACGACCGTGGCACAGGAAATTCTCGAGAGCATTGAGAACGTTGAACCGACTTTGGCAATTAGTATTCGTGATCTCATGTTCACTTTTGGGGATCTTCTGCAGGTTGGTGAAGCGCACATTCGCGAACTGTCAGGCGCACTTGATAAGCGGACGCTGGCGATGGCTTTGAAGGGGACCAACGAAGAGTTGAAGAACCACGTTTTCCGCACAATGTCGTCGAGAGCCGTCGAAATGCTCAAGGAAGATATGGAGTCGCTGGGCCCAGTGCGAAGCAAAGACGTAATCAAAGCGCAGACAGAAATTGTCGCTATCGCTCGACAGCTTGAGGCCGAAGGAAAGATCGTACTGAAGGGCGAGTCAAATGAAGAATTCCTCGTTTAATGATGTCGAAAACCAGGCATCGCCTGCTCCGGTTGCGTCGTTCTTGTACCGGGACGCGGGTGCTGATTCTTTGACCAACGCAGATGGAACTAAGCCCACTCAGTCTCCCGCAGGACAGGTGAGCGCCCAACAGGTGAAACCAGGCAAGTCGCCGCAGGAGATAGACGATCTGTTGAATCTTGCTCGTATGCAAGCGGTGGCCGAGACTGAGAAGCGGCTCAAAAAAGAATATGAAGCAAAGGCGGAAGCAGAAGCAGCAAAGGTCCGGCAGGCTCTGGAACTCTTCAAGGTTGAAAGAAAAGACTACTTCTCACGTGTTGAGGCGCAAGTGGTTCACCTGGCCCTGGCCATCGCAGCGAAAATTCTGCATCGCGACGCACAGGTTGACCCCCTCTTGGTTGCGGCATTGGTCCGCGTCGCTGTAGATAAGTTGCACGACGGATCGAGTGTATCGGTTCGCGTTTCGCCGGAGACAGCGGCAAATTGGCGTGATTACATGGCAATTCCTCATAACGGATCGACCATCGCAATTGTGGAAGATACCCATTTGGGCCCCGATGATTGCATTCTCGAAACCGATTTAGGTTCGGCCGATTTTAGCATCGATGCGCAGTTGAAAGAGGTTGAGCAAGGGTTCTTCGATCTCCTGGCGCAGAGGCCACCCGTCAAGTGAACCCTTCTCAGCCGCTTGCCCCCTATTTTGACCGTTTGGATCGAGGATCTACTCTTCGTTGGCGCGGACGTGTATTGCAGGTCGTAGGAAACCTCGTCGAATCCGAAGGCCCGTTCTGTTCTGTCGGGGAGTCTTGCGAGATTACTAGCGCCACCGGTAAGAAGTATTCCGGTCAGGTCGTGGGATTTCGAGGATCGACCATGCTATCTATGGCTGATCAGAATCCCCAAGGAATCCGGTTCGGAGACAGAATCGTCGCTTGGGGGACTCGGCCATCAATTCGTGTGGGCAGTGACTTATTGGGTAGAGTGATTGATGCCACTGGTGTGCCGCTTGACTCGAAAGGTGATTATCGAGGCGAACGGGCGGTATGGGTGGATGGTTCGGCCCCGCTACCGCTTGATCGTGTACCCATCCGGGAGCCCCTCGGCTGCGGCATAAGTGCGCTCGACGCTTTTGTCACCTGTGGACGTGGTCAGCGTATTGGTATTTTTGGAGGCAGTGGTGTCGGCAAGAGCACCCTGCTTGGCATGATGGCCCGCGGGACAAGTGCCGATATGACGGTGCTGGCTCTTGTGGGCGAACGCGGCCGCGAGGTCGGAGAGTTCCTGGAGGTGATCGGCAATGAAGGAAGGAAACGATGCGTCGTAGTTGTTTCTACCTCCGATCAATCTCCTCTTCTGCGATTGCGGTGTGCCCTGTCTGCAACTGCCATTGCGGAGTATTTTGCTAGCCATGGCAAGAATGTGCTTCTGGTCGTCGATTCCCTGACCCGCTTCGCAATGGCTCAACGCGAAATTGGTCTGTCAGCCGGCGAACCGCCTACGGCGAAGGGCTACACACCGTCAGTGCTTAACATGCTCGCCCGGCTGGTTGAGCGGGCCGGCTGTTTCAAGAGTGGCAGTATCACGGCGTTTTACACCGTTCTAATGGAAGGTGACGATCAGCAGGATCCAGTCGCGGACACGGTACGGTCGCTGCTCGACGGACACGTAATTCTCGACAGAAACCTGGCGATGAGAAACCACTATCCACCAATCTCAATACTCGAAAGCTTGAGCCGTCTTATGCCGAACGTAACCTCAGAAGAACATATGCAGAAAGCCAAGGCTCTTCGTCTGTTGATGGCTTCCTACGCGCGTTCCGAGGACTTGATTCGCATTGGAGCCTATCAAAAAGGGGCCGATCCGACACTTGACAGGGCAGTAGACATACTGCCGCAATTAAACTCGTTCCTGCATCAGCGCCCCGAAGAGATATTCGCCTTCCCAAACGTCGTTAAATCCTTGATGGAGATTCCGAGTTGATATGGCCTTTAAGTTTTCACTAGGTTCAGTGCTTCGTGTTCGTAGAATTGTTGAAGAGCGCGAAGAACGCATGTTGCAATCGATTCAGCTCGAGCTCTCGCGGGCCCAGGAAGGCCTGGCGCGAACCGAAGCCGAGCTTGAGGGATCGGATGCCTCCCGTCAAGCTGAGGTCTTCAAGGCCTTTCTAGGACACAATTTACATGCTTCTTATGGGGAGGTAAAGCTGCTCAGGGAAAGCAGAGAGGTCCTCGTAGAGCGGATCGAGAAGCTCAAGCAACTTCGAGACAGGCAAGTTGTTGTTTATCAGCAGGCGCGGCGGAATCGCGAAATGCTCACCGATATGCGCGAAGAGAAACGGGGCGAATACGACTCTGATCTGGCTCGCGATCAGCAGAAGACCCTTGATGATAATTACATTGCTCGCCGAGGTCGGTTCTAACCCTCGCAGTGCCCTTTACTTCCCTTCTCTTGCGTCTCGTATACCTTGTCTTGTTCAGCCGTCTCTAACCATAGCAAATGGCCTTCGTTCCGTTCCATTCCATGCTCCTGCATGCAGTTCACTGACGGTGTTCCTGTCACAGGCTTCGCTGCGCCTCCGCCGCCTCGATCTTCTTGCCAGCGTGACCAATCCCGCAGGTTCCTTGAGATTCAACCTATACGCCGGAATTTCATCGCCGGCTCTAGTCGCAACCCGGCAGCTTTTGCCTAACGGTGATCCGGCAAGTCTTGCCTGCTTTGTCCTGAATACCGTGCGGCGTCCGAATAGTCGATCCCTATACTGCTGATTTCAATGAAGGAAGCGGCCTCGTCTAAAGGAACGCCATTTGGCCCGACAGGTGCACATGTATCGGCGTGAACCTGAGAGCCAATGCCGAAATGCCCATCCTGGCGCCCGTACCAACTCGCGCCGCGACGGCACAAGTATCCGATCAATCTTCGGTGTCATTCAACGACTCATTGGTCTCTGCTTCCAAGGCATATTCCGAAGTTGGCCCCAAGGCCACGCGTCAGCCGAAACCTGATTCGAAGGATGCGGTCACGCCCGGTGCAATTCCCGATGGCCCGGCGATTCAATCGCCGGTAGTTTCTCAGTTGACGGTGTTGCAGCAGGCCTTACCTGCGCAGCAGACGCAATTGACGAGTACTGTTAATCCTTCGACGGGCCTACCTCTCGCTGCGTCCGGGTCGTCTTTTGATGAAGCAACTGCTGTGATGGGCCAGCCGATCGGCAATTCCGAAGCGGGATGGACCGCGGGATCAAAATCAACCATTGCTCAATCAGGCGTCGCCAAGTCAGCCGGCAATCTGTCGAAAAGCTCTCAGTTGAGCAGCATCCGTTTGGCACAGAAGCAAGTATCGTCAGGCACCGCAACTGAAGCAGTCAACGCTCTGGCAGTGTCCCCATCAACGACAGGCAATAGCGTCTCCAATGGAGTAGTGACAGCACCCTCGATCACAGATCCGAGCGTGATTCAGAATTCCCTTCAGAACACCGTGCCTCAAGAGGCGGCAAATTCGCTCTCACAATCAGTCCTGAACGCGGGAGCTGGTGTTGCACCAAACGCCTCCTCGAATGCGGCGGCAAACACAATTAAGACTGCGGCCTCGGATGCGCGCTCCAGTGCCGCAACCAACGGATTTCAGAATCCCACGCTGAGCGCAGTGTCTGAACAAGCGGCGAATTCACTCCAGCAACCAACCTTGAAGTCGGCTGCAAGTGTAGCACCAAACGATTCTTCGAATCAGTTCCTGAACAAATCTCAGAGTGCGGTTCCGGACGCTCAGTCCAGTGCAACATCTAATGAAATTCAGAATCCCCTGCTGAACGCAGTCCCTGAAAGAACTGCGACTTCGCTCTCGCAATCAGCCCTGAACGCAATTGCGAATGCAGCACCAAACGCCTCTTCGAATCCAGCCCAGGACACAACGCAAATTGTCGTCCCGGATGCCCAGTCCAATACACTGACCAACGCAATACAGAGTCCCGTACCAGACGCGGCACCTGGTGAAGCACAGAGTTCGCTCTCACAATCAGCCCAGAACGCATTTGCAAACATTGCACCAATCGCCCCTTCGAATGCAGCTTCGAGCCAGGCTTCGATTGCGGCCTCGACCGCAGCCTCAAACGAATTGCAGAGTTCATTCCTGAAAACAGTTCTGAAAGCATTCGCCAGCGTCATTCCAAACGGGCTCGCTAATGCGGCGCCGAACACAGTCGCACATGTCACAGCCAACAACGATCCAGATTCGAACATAAGTGCAGCTCACGATGTGGTTGCCAATACAGTTCACAATGATGTCCCAAATGTTGCTGTCAACACAGTCTCAAACACTTCGTTGAACGCTGACCAAGTCTCGACCGCACATGCTGCTCAGCCTGCATCATCAAAGGAAGGTGCGGCTCCGGTAGCTGGTACAGATTCGACCAATCGGCCAATTACCCCAGCGGTCTCGGCTGATCAGGCCACGCTGGCAACTGGCCTCAGCGTTCCCGAGGCCGTAACCGTTCAGCTTCCTGCGCAGAACCTGTTCACTGATGGGTCGCTGGTTGCGAGTCAGGCGGGTCTATCGGGCCTGAACTCAACGTCTATTGCGAAGCCGTCGGCCGTCTCCTCCGTCAGTGGCAAGGCTGGATTGACAAATGATGCCGACGATACGACAGGACTTAAGCAACATGCGCCGTCGCAATCAAATGCGGCAACCTTCCAGTCAGGCAGTCAAGAGACGACACAGTCCGCCAATCAGAGCCAAATCAGCGTGTCTTCGCAGGCACAAGGAACAGCGGCGTCTCAGGCAAACTTCGCAAGTCACACGGTCGTTGACAGTACGCACTCTCAGAATGCGGCCATCACCTCTCCGGTGCAGACTTCTCCAACTCCCAGCGGCAACGCCGGTCATGCCGCCATTACGCCAGACAGAGCTGCTCCCGCTGCGACCGCTGCCCCGCAAGCTTCGCCGGTCGTCAATACGGCTAGGCTGATCCAGAATGTGGGTCAGTCCGAGATGCGAGTCGGCATGCGGTCAAACGAATTCGGCAATATATCAATCAGCACTTCAGCGACTCGCGACTCGATCTCAGCGCAGATTTCGCTCGATCACGGTGAACTAGCCAAGACACTCACTGCGCATCTGCCGGAGATTCAAGCGAAGCTAAGCAGTAATCAGTCAGTGGATGTGCGCATCGATTCGAATGGGGCTAGAGGGGGGCTGGGAGCAGGAACGTCCGGCGACTCTTCAAAAGGCGCAACCAGCGATCCGCAGGGGAGCAGGCAGCAAGCGGGAAATGCCGCTTCAAACTATTCAGGCAACGGGTTTTCCGACCGGCAGTTTTCACCCCTTGCATCGACAGTGGCAACCAACGGCGGCGGGCTCAACAGCCGTCTCGACATCAGAGTCTAGGTAAGGTCTCAGGACCAGGAACTTGAGGAGGAACTAAAATGCACAGTGCTCTAGCGAATTACACCATGCCGACAATCTTGAACTCGCTCACTCCGGCTGCCAGCAGCGTAACCCAAAAGCTTGCGAACGCTAGGGCCAGCGCTGCGAGCACAACCAACACGAACAGTTCGACCTCAAGCAGCAGTGGCGCTGGTGGCTTAAGTACCACTTTCCTGACTCTTTTGGCGCAGGAGTTGCAGAATCAGGATCCCACTGCTCCCGTCGATCCAACAGCGATGGTGGGTCAGATGATCTCGCTGAACCAGTTGGAACAGCTCATCACCATTAGTCAGACGCTCACCGGGCCTGTAGCCGCGGCGTCGGGCGCAACGCAAGCAGCGGGGGCGACAGCCAATGCTGCCGCAGTCGCTGCAGCAAACAGCGGCATCGCCAGCGCACTGTCGCCGTCAACGGCCGGTGCGGCCACTAGCCAACTGCCGTTTGACCCCAACACAATGATGCCCGTGACTGCCGGCAATAGCAATGCCGTGGCGGCCTCGTTCAACTCGTCCCTCAACGCTGCAACCATGGGCCTTTCTGGGACAAACAACAACACCTCAGGAGGCAAGTAATGGGATCTTTCTCAACACCACTCTCTGGACTCGTGGCGGCTCAAGGCCAGCTGCAATCCGTCTCCAATAATCTGGCCAACATCGATACCGATGGCTACAAAGACCAGACTCTAACCTTCAACGATATCTACTCGCAGGCTGGTGAATCGAACGGCGCCGGTGATCCGATTCAGACCGGCTCTGGCGTCGCAGTTTCCTCCACGACCTCGGATTTCACCGAGGGAAATCTGAACGCGACTGGCACGTCGTCCAATATGGCCATCTCTGGAAATGGGTTTTTTGTCACCCAGGCCCCCGGTGGCCTGCTGGATTACACCCGCGCTGGCGACTTCACCACGAATAACGCCGGGCAACTCACAACACCGAATGGAGAACTGGTTTTGGGATATCCAGCGGTTCTAGGAGTGGTCAATCCCGGGGCGACTTTACAGCCGTTGCAGGTGGGCAGTGGCGTTACTATCCCTGCTCAGGTGAGTACTACGATTGGGGTTACGGCCAATCTCAATTCCAACACAGGGCCTGGCGGCACTGCTCCCAGCAGCACACTCTCAGCGTACGACTCACTGGGACAGTCGCATACTCTCACCGTCAACTACACCATGACAGCGCCAAACACCTGGAACTACACCGTCACTGTGCCATCTGCAGATCTGACCGGCGCCACGGGCACCAACTGGACCGTAGGATCTGGCACGCTCAACTTCAACAGCACAGGCACCTTGGCTTCGATCACCAATGTTGTACCCATTAGCCTTGGCGGGCCTGGCAGTCCGGCAGTTGTAGGACCACCCGCTATACCCGCCGTTCCTGCGACTGCGTTGGCCGATGGCGCCACCTCCCCGCAGGCACTCGCGGGACCCTTTGGTACGGCAGCCAATCCAACCATCACCCAGACGGCCGCGCCCAGCGCTACAAGCGCCACCACCACGGACGGTTTCGCCAGCGGCACGCTTTCAACCTATAGTGTCCAACCGGATGGCACCATTGAAGGTACCTTCACCAGCGGAAACACGCTGGCGCTGGGACAGGTTGCCGTGGCGTCGTTTGCTAATAACGAAGGGCTTGTCAGCATCGGCAACAATAACTACCAACCAACTGCCGCTTCCGGTGCGGGCGTGATAGGGACGGCTGGAACAGGCGGGCGCGGCACCATTGTTGGGGGCAACGTTGAGCAGTCAAACGTGGATATAGCTGCGGAGTTTGCAAAGTTGATCGTGGCGCAGCAAGCTTACTCGGCCAACGCTAAGTCGATTACTGCTTTCAATCAGGTTTCCCAGGCCACAATTGCAATGATCCAATAAACTGGAGAACTTGTGGTTTCTTAGCGATGAATTAGGGACTGGCCGTTCAGCAAATTTGCTGGGCGGCCCGGCCTGACATTCATCAGCAGCTCTCATATCTATCTCACGAAGTCATAGCGATCTTCTATCTGCGGCCCTGTCCGGCAAATTGTCGGTGTGGCCCCCATTTCGAGTTTCACCTTATTGTTCTGCCACTTAGCGCTCTTGGCTTGAAGCCCCCAGGCTAATTGTTCACCCAACTTTTCGGAACGGTCTCTCGATTGCATTAAAGCCTATCGAAGAGCTGATTCGCGTGACATGCGAACTGCAATCCATGTTCTTCGCTTCAAGGAACAAGAGCCCACAAGGATCTGCATTGTCGACTTGAAAGTAAAGGCAAAGGAATCAATGAACAAGGCAATCGTCACCTCGACGCCGATGACGGAAGAGAAGTCGGTGCAAGGGCCCCAGTTGGTGGAAAAGCCCCACGAACCCGACCCCTGCGAACTTCTGCCTTGGCTCCCATGCACCCTCGCGTTAGACCTTCCGGTTGTAAAGTTCACTGTCGGCGATCTGCTAAGCCTCGCCAATGGCTCCACCGTCGAGACCGCATACCACCAGAGCAGCGACCTGCCTCTCCGCGTGAATGGACAACTGGTCGGGTGGACGGAATTCGAAGTCGTTGGCGAGCGCCTCGCTGTGCGATTGACGGACCTCTCATGAAAATTCAGAACCTTGGCAGTTCGATCTATGCACCGAATTCCGCGCGGGCGTTTGCGATCGCTCCCCGTAGAGCCTCGCTGAGACCGTTTCAGAACTCTGAGGGTTTGCTATCCCGTGCATGGAGTTGGATCCGCACGCGACAAGCAGCTCGAACCAGCGCCAGGAGGCTGCAGGTAGCCACAACAGTTTCTCTCGGTGAGAAGCGCTTCTTAGCCGTGATTCACGTAGACGGGGCTGAGTTCCTCATAGGGGGCGGGGCCACAAACGTCGCGCTATTGGCGCAACTGAACCAAAAGGAATCCTTCGGGGGCCTATTGAACGAAACGATGACATCCCCCAAGAAGCAACCGGTGAAACGACTAAAGAAGCGAAGCGTCGCCCCGGCAGCAAAGCAGGCAAAGGAACAGCAGCCAGCGAAGCGATCGAGGAAGCAGAACGTCAAGCCAACAGCAAAGCGGGCAAAGGAAGCGGCGTGAAGAATTCATCGTCCATCCGAGTAATGCTTTTCCTGTTGCTGTCCCTGGCGACGGTGTCGGCAAAAGCAGCTCCCTTCCAAAGCGCTGGAGGTGCAGGAGGCGGAGTTGCGGTGGAGCAACCCCGATTGACGCGATTGCCACCCAACAACGCTCCGATTGAAATGGGCACAACGCCGTCGAATCCGAACGAACTGCGAATCACAGGATTAGGGGGTGGTTCAGCGCAATGGACCATCGTTGTCCTGCTGACTTTCCTCACCCTCGTTCCATCAATTCTTATCTGCATGACGCCATTCGCACGGCTCCTGATTGTCTTTCACTTCCTCAGGCAGGCGCTAGGCCTGCAAACAACGCCATCTAATCAGACCCTGATTGGACTTTCTGTCATCATGACGTTTTTTCTGATGCAGCCGATTGGCATGACCATCTATCGCGATTCAGTAGTGCCGTTGCAAGAAGGCAAGATCACCGCCCTTGATGCGCTAGTGCGCGGAGGGGTGCCAATGCGCCAGTTCATGTCGCACTATGTTCGCGAGAAAGACGTGGCGCTTTTTCTCGACATAGCCAAGGAACCTCGTCCCGCGAACATAAACGATGTTTCATTCCGGGTCCTGTTGCCGGCATACATCCTCTCTGAGTTGAAAGCGGGATTTCAAATTGGGGCCGTCCTCTTTCTGCCGTTTCTAGTAGTTGACATGGTTGTCGCGTCGATTACCACTTCTGTCGGAATGATGCAGTTGCCGCCAGTTGTCATTTCTACTCCGCTTAAGCTTCTCCTGTTTCTCATGGTAGATGGCTGGCACCTTCTTATCGGTGCGTTGATGAGGAGTTTTAACTAATGGGCGTGGATGAAGTAGTCCTGTTGGGGCGTCTGATGCTGCAGGAAGTTGTAATCCTGATTGCACCCATCCTGTTGGTCGCGATTGCGGTCAGCCTCCTCGTTAACATTCTGCAGGTGCTCACTTCCCTTCAGGACCAGACTTTGTCGCATGTGCCCCGCCTGCTGGCCACTGGCTCTGCTCTTTTCATGATGATGCCGTGGATGTGGCGGCATCTGGCGCGCTACACAATTGACCTCTTAACCGACTTTCACAAGGTGTTGCAGTAGTGAACATATCTCTGGTCCAGGTCCTCGGAGCTTTATTGACGATCGGTGGACGTCTCACCGGCATCATGCTCTTCGCGCCCTTCTTTGGAAGTGTCGCGATACCGGCCCGCGTGAAAGCGGTGCTGGTGATGGCTTTGACCGCGCTCCTATATCCGATGCTTTCCGCAAAGATACCCCAGATGAGCATCAGCCAGTGGCCAATGATTGCATTCAGTGAATTGCTGATCGGAGTCGCGCTTGGCGTCGCCACCAATGTAGTTTTCGACGGAGTCCAGATGGCCGGGCAGGTATTGAGCGTCCAGATGGGATACTCGCTGGTCAACATTCTTGATCCTCAAACTCAGGTGGAATCAACGGTCGTAGCTACGTTCCATCAAACCATCGCGATGCTGATCTTTCTGCGACTCGATGTCCACCTCTGGATTTTGCGTGCGCTCGCGCACAGCTTTGACTATTTGCCTCCTTCCTCGGGCCGCTTTACCGGAGCGTTCACATCGGCAGCGCTGGGGGCAGGCGCAAGCGTATTTTCCATCGGAATCCAAATCGCCGCACCTGTTCTATCCGCGACATTGCTCGCCGATATCGCGCTCGGTCTGCTGGGTAAAGCATCTCCTCAACTGCCGCTTTTGTTGTTGGGTCCAGCGATAAAAAGCATGCTCGGACTTTTGATTTTGATTTCTGCGCTTAAGTACTGGCCCAACCTGTTTGAACGCCTGTTTCTCAATTCAATGGTAATGACCGACCATCTTCTTCACCTGGCTCGATAGCGTCTGGCGCGATAGGACAAAATGGCTGACAGCAGCAATACAGAACAGGCGACACCGAGACGACGCGAAAAGGCTCGGGAACAGGGTCAGGTTGCCCGTTCGCGAGAACTGCCGGGCGTCTTTGCGCTTGCGGCTGTGGCAGGGGTATTTACGCTGATGGCGCCGACTGCCGTGACTCATTGGACGTCGCTTTTTCGCAATACGCTCTACGTGGCAGCGTCGGGAAATATTGAGAGCAATGGGCCGGTCCTATTCTGGAGCGCGGTCGAAGTAATGCGCTGGATAGTCCCAATCCTGCTGGCAGGGATGATGGCATCTTTGCTAGTCGGTTTTGTTCAGGGTGGCTTCAACTTTGCTCCCGGAGCGCTGGCTTTGAAGTTTGATCGATTCAATCCTGTCAGCAAACTGGGGCAGGTTTTCTCGCTCACAGGTCTCAGCAATACCTTGAAATCCCTGCTGCCGTTTGGCGCTATTCTCTGGGTCACCATCAACACAATGCGCGGACACTGGGAGACAATGACCCACGCATCCAGTCTTGGCCTGAGACCGTTCGTAGGTTTAGAAGGATCGATGATGTTGGACCTGACCTGGAAGTCAGGTCTCATTTTGCTGGTCTGGTCTGTTGTCGACTATGTGTTGATTTTGAAGAAGATGGAAGGCGACATGAAGATGAGCAAGCAGGAGGTCCGTCAGGAATACAAAGATACTGACGGTAATCCATTCATCAAGTCGCGCATCCGGCAATTGCAAAGGGCAATGCGCAAGAAGCAGTCCTTGCAAGCTGCGGCGACCGCCACGGTCATTGTGACAAATCCAACTCACTATGCAGTTGCTCTCCGCTATCAACCGGATATGACGGCGCCCGTTGTTGTGGCTAAAGGGCGAAACCTGCTTGCAGAGAAGATCAAGCAATTGGCGCGCGATAACGGGATCATGCTGGTGGAGAACAAGCCCTTGGCACAGGCGCTATACAAGAGCGTGGAAGTCGGCGATTCCATCCCCGCCAAGTTGTACCAGGCAGTGGCAGAGATCCTCGCCTTCGTCTTCCGCGCACAGGCTGAGGTACGGCGAAGCGAAGCTGAGCGGCGCTCAAGAAATGCTTCCGGCCAGAAAACTGAAAGTGTACCCGGTTCATCGACTCGGCATCCAGGGGTGACTCAATGATGGATGGTTTGTTAGCCTTTTTCCGGAAGTCCGGCGAGTGGATCGCGCCTATAGCTGCGGTCTCGATGGTTTTTGTAATGCTCGTGCCGTTGCCGAGCTTCATACTCGATCTCCTGCTCACTTTCAGCATCACTGCGTCGATTCTCGTTTTGCTGACGGCGATCCAGATACTTAGGCCGGTACAATTCTCAGTTTTTCCGAGTCTCTTGCTCCTGCTGACATTGCTTCGCTTGTCGCTCGATCTGGCCAGTACTCGCCGTATCTTGTTACACGGCAATGAAGGCACCTCGGCTGCCGGCAAAGTGATTGAAGCATTTGGGCAGTTCGTGGTTGGCGGAAACTACATTGTCGGCTTTGTCCTCTTCCTCGCGTTGATCGCCATTCAGTTTCTTGTCATCACTCACGGTGCGGTGCGTACGGCAGAGGTCACTGCCCGTTTCACTCTCGATGCCATGCCCGGCAAGCAGATGGCCATCGATGCCGACCTTAACGCCGGCATTATCAATGAGCAGCAAGCCCGCGCACGTCGGGAAAGGGTGGCGCGGGAAGCCGAATTCTGCGGCGCCATGGATGGCGCGGCCCGCTTTAGTCAACGCGATTCACTGGCCACGATTCTCATCATGGCCATCAACATTATCGCCGGCTTCTTAATCGGAGTTTTTCAGCAGGGAGTTCCCTTCCAGGAAGCGTTGAAGACCTACACCATCCTTACGGTGGGCAACGGCTTGGTCACAATTCTTCCCTCACTGCTTGTTTCCGTCGCTGGCGGCATTGTCGTCACGCGGGCCGCATCGAAAGAGTCTCTCGGCGTGAATGTGGGCAAGCAACTCTTCAATAGTCCGCGGCTGTTGTGGATTGCAGGCGGAGCAATGGCAGCTCTGGGGCTGATTCCGGGCTTGCCGAAGGTTTCGTTCTTCTGTCTGGCCGGTGCGTTGATGTTCGGCGCATCGAAGTTAAAGCCGCGAGCCATTACAGATGAAGTGGACGAACAGGAGTTGGCCGCAAAGCTTGCATTACCTGGACCCGGTGGAGCAGCAGCTCCGCAAGTAGATCCCATCGACGCGATCCTCAAGCTTGATGAACTCATGCTCGAGGTAGGTGTGGGCCTGGTTCCTCTAGTCGACGCGCAAAAAGGGGGGCAGCTACTGTCTCGCGTGAAGTCCATGAGAAAGAATCTGGCTCAGCAACTCGGCTTCCTGGTTCCTTCAATCCATATCACGGACAACCTCTCGCTGCGGGAAAGAGAGTACGTGATCTACCTGCGCGGGGCCGAAATCGCGCGATGGGAATTGCGCCGGGACTGCCTGCTTGCCATTAGTTCCAACGCCAACGCGCCTGATCTGCCCGGTCAGGACACCCGCGAACCAGCCTTCGATGTGCCTGCAAAGTGGATTACTCCTCAGACCCAGGGCCAGGCAATTGCTGCGGGATACGCCGTCGTCGACGCAACTTCTGTGCTTTCAGCGCATCTGGCAGAAGTGATCAAGCGAAATGCCAATGAACTCTTATCCCGGCACGAAACCAAGAGACTGATTGACCGGTTGAGCGACTCTCATCCAAAGCTCATCGATGAGCTGATCCCAAAGCTTATGAGTCTCGGCGAAGTACAAAAGGTGCTGCAGCAGTTGCTGCGTGAGCAGGTGTCGATTCGTGATCTGGGAACCATCCTCGAGACTCTGGTTGACGCAGCTTCGTTTAACAAGAATCCGATCGCACTAGTGGAAGCAGTCCGTCACGCTCTTGGACGAGCGCTGATTCGGCCCCTGTTAAATGACAAGGGCGAACTCAAGGTCGTCACTCTCGACATGGCAATTGAAGATGAATGCTTGCGCGGGTCGAACCAGCCCATGAACCAGACGATTTCGACTCCACAGCAGCTCGGTTTGGCACGCCGCGTGCTGGATGGACTGCGTACGGATTTTGGTCAGGAGATCAGCTCGGCGCCTCCCGTCCTCCTCTGTTCCTCTCCTGGCAGGTACTACCTTCGCCGCCTGCTGGAGCCGCTCATCCCCAAGATTGTTGTCATCTCTCCTGGGGAGATTCCACCAATGACACCGGTGCAGTCGGTAGGGGTGCTGCATTAGACAATCGAGCGGAGTTGTGAAGTTTGGCAGAGCGACATTACGAAGGGTATGACCCCTCGATTACAGATTCAGAGATAGGCAAGTGCTTCGTAAAGGGAGAGATCGAATGACATCAGTTGAATTGGCTTACCGCGCGAGTAGTGACGGAATCGAGGAACGGAACGAACTCGTGATGCGTGAATTGCCGCAGGTCTATTATGTCGCAGCGAGAATCCGCGAGAGATTGCCCAAGCAAGTTGAGATGGAAGACCTGGTCCAGGCCGGTGTCCTCGGGCTTCTCGATGCCTGCCGCAACTACGATGGTTCAAAAGACGCGCAATTCGCCACGTTCGCAAAATATCGAATTCGCGGTGCAATTCTAGACAGTCTTCGCAAGTTGGACTGGGGATCTCGCACATTGCGCAGGCGAAACCGCGAGATTACCACTTCGGTCGCCAAACTGGAGTCGCAGTTGGGAAGGCAGCCGGACGAAGAAGAGATAGCGGCAGAGATGCAGATGCCTCTCGACGAATTGCAGACAACTCTCACGCAACTGGACGGCCTCCATCTGGTTGGGCAGCAAGCGAATTCCTCCCACGACAGCACCGAGGCACATGATCTGATCGAATCGGCGCCTAGTGGAGGCGGGGATAACCCCTTTGACCTCTGCCTTGAAGGTGAAAGAAAAGCGCAGTTGATAGAAGCGGTATCCCGGATGTCGGAGAGAGAGCAGTTGATTCTTTCCTTGTATTACCGCGAAGAGCTGACGATGAAGGAGGTCTCAAAAGTCGTGGGCATCGCAGTCTCACGGGTCTCACAAATACACGCCGCCGCGATGGTCAAGTTGCGCGCCTCACTGAAACATCTTCGTTCAGCGGAAGCAGACCAGCCACAGCGACGGCAAGCAGTTAACCAAAACGCGGATGCTCAGCATTTTAGGAGGGAGGCATGACTGCATTGCCCGGCTCGGATGGGCCACTTATAACGGCAACGCAGAGCGTGCAACAGAAGCCGCGCACCATTCAGTCCTGCAACTTTCGCTATGCGGGCCGTCTGTCCAACGAGAATGTGCGAATGTTGACTGCCCTGCACGAAAAATTCGCCATCAATGCCACCAACTCTTTGGAACTGTTTCTCGGCGCCTCTCTTAAGTTGAAATTAGCTGCGCTTGAGCAAATGTCTGTCGGCGAATATGCCAGCAGAACAGCTGCGACCAGTTACCTTATGCCCTGTTCGCTTAATGTGATGGAGACTAACTTCCTGTTGGAGATGGATATTGATCTGATCTTTCCGGTCATTGACCTCTTGCTCGGCGGCGCTGGAACTGCATCGGAACAGGTGCGCGAGTTTACGGAGATTGACGAGGAGATTCTTGAAAGTGTCACCGCTCTCATCGTGAGGGAGTTGGAAAACTCTTGGCGGGCCCTGAACCTGACACTGACACCAACCCATTGCATCAAGCCCGCAATGATTCAGCAGGTGTTCCTGGCAAACGAGAAACTGGTGTTGATGATCTTCGAGATGTCCCTGGGAGAAACAAGCGGGTGTATCACCATGGTCCTGCCGACATCCTTTGTCGGTTTCCTGCTAAGGCACTTGAAGGCTGCGCAGTCGAAGAAGATATCAAGCCTTCGGCTTCTCCAAAGCCCCAGTCTTCGCGAACGGATTCTCGACTGTGACTTTACAGTTGCAGCGGATATCACTCAGATGCGGGTTTTGGTGAAGGATCTGGTCGACCTTAAACCGGGGATGGTCTTGAAAATGAAAGCGCCCGTCAAGAATCCCGGGCGTCTTACCGTAGAAGACGTCGAGCTCTTTGAGGCATTGCCAGTGCGAAACGGCACCCGGAAGGCAGCACAAGTCTCATCCAGGTCGCAGGAACCAGTCGTAGGAAAGGACTAGCATGGGGACGAATACAACCGTTGGCAACGTCAGCCTATCATTCTCGCAAGCCCTTTTCACCTCACTCGTTAAGACTCTCACCGGAGCTGGCGAGTCGCCCTGGATGATTGCGGCGGTACCCGACGTCGAACCGCCCCCTGATGGAACTGAGCCGGTCAGGATCAAGCTCGCTCTAGCCGGCAGCTTGAATGGTGAAGTCCACCTGGAGTGCCATCGTGTCGCAGCTTGCATATGGGCATCAAAACTCCTCGGACATCAAAGCGAAGAGTTCGGAGCGGAGCAGTCTGAAGCCCTGCTGAAAATGGTCACCGACGGGGTCAAAGAGTTTCGGGCTGAACTCGTACCGGAGTATGGTGAGTTCACAATTTCGGTTAGTTCAATTTCCGAGCCTCCGTCCGGTCTCACGCGCTGCGAGCAGATCACAATTATCAGCGATAAGGACGATCGAGCATCACTCTTGATGTACTTGAGTCCGATTCTGATCGAATCTTTATCCCAGCACTTGGAAGGTCCCGAGCCTCTGGAAGATCCCGTGCCCGTAGAAGATCCCGCACCTATTGAAGTTCCCAAACAGTTAGAGGACCCTGTGCAATCAGAAGATCCCAAGCACATAGAAGATCCTATGTCCCTGAAAGATCCCGTGCCCTTGGAATATCAGAGCCAAGCCAAAATCCCGGAAAGTCCGATGCAAGGAGCTTTGAAACGAGTGATCAACGAGCAGGTCAATCTGGATTTGGTTATGGATGTTGAACTAAACGTAACTCTACGTTTTGGGCAGCGCCGGCTCTCTCTGCGAGAAGTGCTGGAACTGACTACCGGTTCTGTCATTGAACTTGATCGGCAAGTGGAGGAACCCGTCGAACTGCTTCTTGAAGGCAAGATAATTGCCAGGGGCGAAGCGGTAGTGATCGACGGCAACTATGGGCTTCGCGTCACTGAGGTCTTACCGGCAAACTTCTGCCCGATACTCCATTGAGTGCCGCGGATTTGAGGGCGTTCGACGAAATCTTAAGCGAGGAGCAAATGCACGCATGAGCCTGTTCCAATCCATATCGTTGCCCGCTTGGGCAGAAGGTTTCAAGGCAGTCACCTCCACTTGTGAATGTTGTCACAGGACATTGACTTTGGGGCATCTTTCGGCTCAAAAGGCCGGAATCAAAATGAGTGACAACTGGTATTGCAGTTCCTCCTGCTTTACGTCAGCTGCAGAGCTCAGGCTTTCGGAACTAATGATGTCCAAGCAGGCGCAGGCTAGTCATGTATCGCGTATGCCACTGGGGCTGATCTTTGTTAGTCGCGGCTTGCTGACCAGCGCGCAATTGAGAGAAGCCGTAGACGAGCAGAAAGAAACTGGTGGAGAGATTGGCGAAATCCTGGTTCGGCGAGGTTGGCTCAGTGAAATGCAAGTCACTGCCGCCCGCGCGGGACAATGGGGCTGTCCGGTATTCGCTATTCCACAATGTGTTATGCAAACTGACATTCAGGTTCCAGAAGTCTTGACCCATTTCCATTCCGCAATTCCTCTGCATTACGTTACAGCAACAAAACGGCTGCTGGTGGGCTTTGTTGACGGTGTCGAGTACGGACTGCTCTATGCCATCGAGCAGATGACGGGATGCAAGACGCAGCCGTGCTTCGTAACGCCCAGCGATTTCGAGACCCAGATCCAACTAAGGCAGTCGGCGCTCGAGAGAAGTGGAAATGCAGATACAGGGACACTGACTTTCGAAAACGTCAAAACTCCCGCTGAAATGGCGCGTATACTCTGTGGCTACGTCGTCGATCTCGAGGCGGATGAGGCCATCATTTGTAGATATAAGGAGCACTTTTGGATACGTCTGAAGTGCGGGCCAAAAGAAGTTGATCTCCTTTTCAAAGCTGGATGAAGCTCATTCTTCTTCAAATACCACATGGCGATCTAGGCACATCTACAATCGGGGTGAAGTCGATGAGATTTCCCCTCAGCCCCAGAATTGTCTACGCAGAGCCCCGTAGACCGACACTGGGAATCGCCAGACAGGGCCGCTGAAACGGTGCTGCGTTAAGATCATTTCCCACGTTTTGATAATTCCTGTAGCGTCAGGCCTATTGATTCCATGAGACTTAAGAAGGCCTGTCCCTTGCTGCGTCTGGAATCGTGATCCACCACGTATCAGAGCCATTCTTGCGCGTATCAAAACCCCATTCGATGAATCAAGAGATTGCGCTTCTGTTTGGATAGATTTTCTGTCTATGCCGATAAGGACCTAGCAGGGGTGAGACAATGCTCGATCAAATGTGCGAACAGGTAATGGATCAGGGTTGGATTCCATCTTTTGCTCTGGGGGACATCCACTTCGGAGGCCAAGAGAGTCCTGCACAAGAAAAAACGGATTTCCTGAATGACGTACCGGTCATGTCAGCAACAGTTCTGGGCCTCCAGATGCTTCTGTATGAGCCGTTTATTGACTTACGGAAGGTCTCGGCGCTAATCCTGAGCGATGTTGGGGCGACCATCCAGATTTTGCGACTAATTGGCAGGGAATATGCCCTTGCCGGGGAGCGCCCTGGCCGGATGGATGACTGTATAGCCGGCCTGGATGTGGACGATTGGTTCAGCGTATTGTCTGCGCATACATTTGCATGCGACGATGAGCACTATGCAGCGACAGCACTTTGGAAACACAGCCTCTTGGTAGCTCAATACGCACAATTGGTGGCTGAGTCGATCGAAGGCATTTCTCCGGAAGATGCATACCTCGTTGGCCTGCTTCATGAGAATCAAGCAATTCCAGCGGTCCTTGGCTGGCATGACGGTGACTCAGGCGCCAATTCACCTGATGCCTTGTTAGCAATGGATGGGGCCCTGCCATTCTTTGTTCTTGCTGCCATGCGCAGTGTCAATGAACCATCTTCATCTTCACCATGGAAGCTGATTCTCACCGCCGCGCACGATCTCGCTGACGTATCGGCAGACTGAATTCAATCGAAGATACACTAAATCGGCTCGATAAGCATCGTCAGTGTTTGGGAAAGCTTTCTTCCTGCTATAGCAATCTGAATTTCGATCGCTAATGACTGAAAGCGCTTGTCTTATGTAGATTCAGGTCTCCAATTAAACGAATCCTGCCCGACGCCTCATGAAGTGTTTCATCTCATCAAGTTCTCATTGACCTCTCATCGGTGATGCGGGTGAATCGCAAATCGCACGTCTTGCTCTCAAAAATCGAGTAAACAGACAACAAACTCGACCTGAACTCAGTTGGCCCCTGACGTGCATATTAATTGCCCGAGGCCATACGATGAACAGTGGATACTACGCAGCCACAACTGGGTTGCTGTCCCGCACGCAGGCGCTCGACACTATTGCCAACAACCTGGCAAACGTGAGCACCGCGGGATTCCGGGCGAACCATAACGTGTTTAGCTCCATGCTGGTCACCACAGGCCTCTCTCCTATCTCAGTTCTCAACCAGGATATGAATGATTATGGCGTACTTAGCGCCACGCAGTTGGATACTACGCAAGGTGCTCTGGTACACACCGGAAACGAGCTCGATCTCGCCATCGAGGGACAAGGGTACTTTGAAGTGAAGACTGCTTCAGGTTCTGTTTACACTCGCGGAGGGAACTTTCGCGTGTCGCCTGCAGGCCAACTTACAACGGCTGCGGGCGACCCTGTGCTGGGTGACAATAGTAAGCCCGTCACGATTGTTGGAACCCCAGTCTCGATAAGTTCTGACGGAACGATTTCCGTAAACGGCGCCATCTCGGGAAAACTGAAGATGGTCGAATTCCCACCCACGACACAAATCCAAAGTGCTGGCGGCACATACTATACGGCACCCGTCGGTACCGCCGTTCCCGCCAGTCATTCCCAGATATGCCAGGGTATGCTCGAAAGCTCAAATGTGAATCCTGTCACCAGCGTAATCGAGTTGATGACTGCTCAGCGTGAGGTCGAGGCCATGCGGCGTGTACTTACCATGTTCAGCACCGAGATGGACAAGACCGCAGCCCAGGACCTGCCGCGCGTCAGTTGATTAGTGATTCAATCGGTGCACTGCTAACTTCGAAAGGAATCTAATATGTTTCGTGCTCTATACACGGCCGCAAGTGGAATGACAGCGCAGCAGTTGAATTTGGACAACATCGCAAACAATCTGGCGAACTCCAGCACTACGGGCTTTCAGCAGCGTCAGGTAAATTTCACAGATCTTCTCTATCAGAACCAGATCATGCCAGGCGCTGCTTCAACTCAGCAGACGACTGTGACCTCTGGTTTGCAAATAGGTCTCGGAACACGGCCCTCGGAGACGGAGATCATTCAAACGCAAGGCGACTTCTCTACCACCGGCAACCCGCTGGATATAGCAATCTCCGGGGCGGGATTCTTTCAGATCCTGATGCCCAACGGCCAAATTGGCTATACGCGCGACGGCTCTTTCAGCACGAATGCAGAAGGCCAGGTAGTCACCGCCGATGGCAATCCGCTGCAACCGGCGATTACGATTCCAGCCGGCGCGCTAAGCATCACCATCGGCAGCGATGGAACAATCAGCGTCACCCAGCCTGGCCAAACGGCAGCTACGCAGGTTGGCAATATTCAAACGGCTCTCTTCGTCAATCCAGGCGGGTTGAACGCCGTTGGCAACAATATTTACCTGGCTACCACAGCATCAGGTCAACCCATCATTGGAACGCCTGGCGGTTCGGACGGATTGGGAACCCTGCAGCAGGGGATGCTGGAACAGTCAAACGTCAGCGTCGTCAACCAGTTTGTCGCCATGATCCTGGCGCAGCGGTCTTATGAGTCGAACTCCAGAGTCGTCAAGGCCGCGGATGAAATGTTGCAGCAACTTAACCAACTTGCCCAATAGTCAACTATGTGATGAATCGACAAAGAGGAACAATGACAACCAGATTGATCCCGGTTATGTTGATGATGGCGATGGGCGTGCCCGGATGGGCGCAGGCGCAATCCCAGTTGCAACGCCGCTTTCCGCTTACCGCACATCTGGTTGCTCAGGCTCTCTCCGGCAACGGAATTCAGACCATGGACGAGCAGGTGTCGCTGCTTGCGCGGGTTGTCGCCACCGAACCCGCTCCTGTGTTGGATATTCTGTCAGTCGTGCCACTCGGTTCTCGGTCACCGGGAGAGCACGGCGAGCTCCACTCCCTGGTTAAGCTGGGCTGCCGTTTGCCCGGCACATGTCTTCCCTTCTATTCCATTGTCAGCAAACCCGCGGCGCCGGGTAACAGCACTCCAGTCGCGCTTGGCGCCTCAGCAGTCGACAGCAACGCAACTTCAAAGCCGAGCACCGCAATCGTGATCCGGGCCGGAGCACACGCGACCTTGGTGATGGATGACGCTCGGGCGCATGTCCAGATCAGTGTCATCAGTCTTGAGAATGGCATTGCCGGTCACACGATTCACGTCGCAAGCCCGGACCGCAAGCAGAATTATGTCGCAGAAGTAGTTAGCGCAAACCTGGTGAGAAGGAGTTTCTAAGATGCTGCCCAAGTCCATACACCTTAGAGGAACAGTTCTGCTCGCACTCTTCGGCTTCTTTTCGGCACTCGCCTTCTGCCTCTCCGCGCATAAATCGGACGAAAAGTCCACCGAACGCAATCGCACGCAATACATCGCGCGATTGCAAGAGCACTACCTCCCGGCTGCCGATGAGCACACTGTCGGGAGTCTATGGTCGCCCGAAAGCACTCTGGGTGACTTCTCCTCCGATTACAAGGCCCACCACCTCAACGACACTATTACCATCCAGGTTGCCGTCCAAACCACTGCGACGCAATCCGGCACTGTAGACAGCGAGCGCAGCTTCACGAGCACATCTGCCATTACAGGCATCCTTGGCAGGACTCCTGCATCCACTAACCCTCTGCTTTCGGGCAGTTCCTCATCTGCGCTTAAGGGACAGGGATCGACAGCATCGAACACCCTCTTCCAAACCAACCTCACTGGCCAGGTGATTGCGGTGCTGCCCAACGGAAATCTGGTCGTCGAAGCGGGGCGGAAGATCTTCATGAACAACCAGCATGAAGATGTAATTGTGCGCGGTATGATCAGGCCCGGCGACATCGGCCCGAACAACACGGTCCTATCGACAGCTCTGAGCAATCTTGAAATCGAAATGAAGGGCAAGGGAATCATCTCGGACGGCGTACGTAAACCGAATCCTATCACCAGGGCTATCCTATGGCTGTTCAACTTCTAATCGGCAATTCGCGCAAACTTCGGCCTGCCTGGCAGAATCGCTGGCTACAGCGGCTAGCCTTGCCCGCAGTCGTCTGGCTGTTTGCGACACTTTCCGCGTTTGCCTCCGATGCCGACCATAAGGTGATGATTCGCGACTTAACGCAGATTCAAGGCGTGCGCGACAATCAACTCGTCGGCTATGGCCTGGCGATTGGCCTCAAGAACACCGGCGATTCGCAGCAGACCTTTTTTACTGTGCAGACCTTGGCGAATTCCCTTCAACGGATGGGTGTGCAGATCACGCCCGGCGTCGTCGTCGTAAAAAACGTCGCCGCCGTCTTTGTCACTGCAACGCTTCCACCCTTTGCACGTCCAGGAATGAAAATAGATGTTACCGTCTCATCGGTGGGCGACGCAAAGAGCATTCAGGGCGGGGTGCTGTTGCTGACCTCTCTTCGTGCGGCCAACGGGCAGGTGTACGCCGAAGCGCAAGGGCCATTGGTTATCGGAGGCTACTCTGAAGGCGCGGCCGGCAACTCCAAGAGCGTAAATCAGCCGACGGTCGGCAGAATTGCCGAAGGCGCAACGGTTGAACGGGACGCGGCCGTAGACTTGAGTCGCTTTCGCACTGTTTCCCTGCTGCTACTGAACTCCGACTTCACCGCTGCGCGCGATATCGCGGACGTCATCAACAAGGAATTTGGTAAGCCGATTGCCACCGCTATCGACAGCCGCCGCATTGATGTGGACGTTGCCGCCAGCGGCGCTTCTTCTGTGCCGATTCTTATTTCGCGTGTTCAAAACCTTTCCATCACCTTTCGATCACCGGCCAAGGTGGTGGTCAACGAACGTACCGGAACCATCGTAATGGGAGGCGAAGTCCGGCTCTCGCCGGTCTCTGTGATCCAGGGCAGCCTGACGATCGACGTAGAGACAAAGCATGTGGTTGTGCAGCCGGCGCCGCTTTCAAACGGCAAACCGGAGATAGTGGATGAAACAAAAGTGACGGTAAACGATGCACCCGCGCAATCGATCCAACTCGAAGAGGGCGCGAACGTAGATGAACTCATCAAAGGGCTTCATGCCATTGGCGCAACCTCGCATGACATCATTTCGATTTTGCAGGCCATCAAGGCCGCTGGCGGGCTAGAAGCCGATTTGGAGGTAATATGATGGCAGATCAATCCATGACCGGCGCCATCTCCGGAGTTGTGACCGAGCCCATCGCCATCAACACAAATAAGCTCCTTCACCAGCCGGCCTCATCGACGGAAAATGCGAAAATTGAGAAGTCTGCAAAGGATTTTGAGTCCATACTTCTGGGAAGCTGGCTACAGCAGGCCGAGCAAAGTTTTGGATCACTTCCCGGGGGAGACGACGAAGGTGACGCAGACTCCGGCAAAGAACAATTCATGGGGATGGCGATGCAGTCATTGGGGACTGCGATGACTGCGGCTGGCGGCATCGGCATCGCGAAGATGATCTCGAAGCAACTTCGCAAGGCGGACGACGCGCAAGCCAAAGCCGCGGCGAAATAGGGTCCGGCCTAAACAGAAATTAGAATTGAAAGGGGCGTAACTTGCCTGTTTTCAACATCTTCAGTAGTTGATTGAAATCTTTTCCTGGAAACGCCGATAGCAGAACCGTTGAGACAGGAGAAGTTGCCATGAAGATCGAAGTGAACACTCCACCAGTAAGCTTGCCGCCAGTTGATCAGGGCGCGAAGAAAGTCCCAACCGGGAGTCCGGTTGGTGCTCAGATTTCGACCGAAGACCGCACCACGCTGAGTACCGGCACGCAATCGGTTCAGTCTTTGACCACTCAGGCTATGAATTCCTCCGAGATTCGTCAAGACAAGGTGAATGCTCTCAGCCAGGCCGTCAAGAGTGGTGAATACAAGGTTGACTCAACAGAAACTGCTAACGCTTTGATCGACAGCGAAGAAGTCTAAGTGAGCAACTACGGCAAGTTGAAGTTCTCTTTGGCCTAGAGAAAAAGAACTTGCCCGAAGGGCTTGAACATGAGCGGTGATGCTCTCCAGACGCGCGACGTGATCGCCGCCATTTATCTGCAGCAGTTGCAGGAATTGGCGTCTGAGATCTCTGTTGCCACGGATGCTATCGCCGCAAATGCTTTGCCCCGGCTTCAAGAGAGTGTCGCGAAGCAGGAAATGCTTTGCGCCGGCCTTATAAAGTTGGCCAACTCCGTCGGTGATGGTTTAGGGTCTTCCGTGCAGCCTTCGTGCTCGGGCATTGACCCCGCGGTTGAAACGAAGATCCAAGCGGCAAGCAGAACGATCCGCGAGCTGAATTTACAGTACGCTGCTCTGCTCAGGCACTCCGGTAAAACGATTGCTCTCCTCGCTTCGTTGTGCAGAAGCCACACAGGTCAATTTCAGGAGGCTGGCGGACCCAGGTTGAAGTATCAGACCTGGTCTTGCGAGATGTAATCTATGGGCTCTCTGAGTTCTTCACTTTCGATCGCAGTACAAGCGTTGAACGCTGCCTCTGGCGCTCTGCAGGCAACTAACAACAACATTGCCAACGCAAACACCCCCGGCTACACCCGCGAAGTACCCATACTTCAAGAGGTCGCGCCGACGACTGACGGCAACCTCAGCGTGGGGGGTGGGGTCGCAATCGAAGCCTATCAGAGCGTGCGCGACGAACTGGTGCAGACGCAGATTCAAAATGAGACCTCGGCCCAGAGTGGCGCAAATGCGCAGCTCACCTCAATGCAGCAGATACAGCCCACATTTACCACCTCGACCCAGGACATCGGGACGGATATATCGGCCCTGTTCTCGAGCATTTCAAGCCTTTCGACAAATCCATCCAGTCCCTCTTCACGGCAGGCGGTACTCACGGCCGGACAGAATCTGGCCACGGCCTTCAACACGGCTTCCAACACTTTGACCTCGCAACAGGTCGGTCTCAACACCCAGGTTACTTCGGATGTAAGCCAGATCAACCAGTTGACTCAGCAGATTGCTGCTTTGAATCCGCAAATTGCCGCGCTCAAGGGGACCGAGTCGAATGGCGGCACGCTTGAGGACCAGCAAAATCAACTGATACTCCAGCTGTCGGCGATCACCAATGTCTCCGTAACCCAGGGCAAGGACGGCGTGACATTGTCGACTGGAAGCGGAACGCCCCTCGTTATGGGCACGCAGAGCTTCACCTTGCAAACCACGACCGCCAGCAACGGAATGACCGACGTTCTCGACCAGAACGGCACCGACATCACGAAGACGATCACAAGCGGAGACCTGGGTGGAACCATCCAGACGCGCGACACGACAATTCCTACGCTTCTGACCCAACTGGATACTCTGGCCAATCAGTTTGGCGCCGCATTTAATACTGCCCAGTCAACAGGCACAGATCTAAACGGAGCCACCGGGACTGCTTTCTTCAAGTTCCCCCCGACGGTTCCCCCTGCGGCAGCTCCAGTCGCCGGTTCGGCTGGCTCTATCACACTGGCGCTCACCAGTCCCTCCCAGATCGCAGCCAGCTCCGACGGAACGGCCGGAAGCAACGGGAACTTGGTCAACTTCAGTGCACTGCAGACTGCTACACTCCCAGCCGGCCAGACGCCCGGAGACGCGTATGCAAACTTGGTATACCAAGTGGGCAGCCTGACCTCCAATGCCAACTCGGAATCCACCGCGACAACGGCCAGTCTGCTACAGCTCAATGACCAGCTCAACTCGGTTTCAGGGGTTTCGATCGATCAGGAATCCGCCAATTTGATCATGTACCAGACAGCCTATGAAGCGGCCGCGCGTGTCGTCACGACCATTCAATCGATGTTTACGGTGACGATGGCCATGGGCACCGCCGCGGCGGACTAAAAAATCAGAAACGCGGCAAAGGGTCGCGTAAAGAAGGTCATCATGCGCATCACCAACATGCTTCCCGATGTACAGTACCAGATACAACAGAGCCAACAGGCCCTCGCAACCGCGACGCAGCAGCTGTCAACCGGACTGCGAGTCAACCAGCCCTCCGATGATCCTTCAGCCTATTCCAATATGGTGATCTCACTCGGCATTTCGGCAAACGTCGACACATACACGAGTAATATCAGTTCTGTCCTCCCACAGATGCAAACGGCGGACTCGGCCATCAGCTCAATGGTGACTTCGCTCAACACGGCCATCACGCTGGGCACGCAGGGCGCTAACGGGACCAACTCCACTGCCAATACGCAGGCACTTGCCTCTCAGGTTGAGGGTCTCTTGACCAACGTGGTTGCGCAAGGCAACACGTCTTTTCAGGGTGTCTTCATTTTCGGCGGCACAGAGAGCACTACGCCGCCCTTTGTCCCTGCCTCTACGACGTACAACTCATCAAACGGAACGGTTGCTCTCCCACTGGCATCTACCTCTGGTCTGACAAACGGCTCGGTCACAACCGTGAGTGATGCAACCACCGGAGATACGTTTACGTTCAAGGCAACAGCTGGCGACACGGTTGCCAGCTTGATAACGGCCATCAGCAATGCCGTCTCCGCAGGCACGCTCTCATCCGGAGTCACTGCAGGCATCAACGCGAACGGTCAGCTTTCCATCGGAACGAACAATCCTGCCGACGGAATCGTCGTCAGCACCAATGACGCCACTCTCGGATCCATGTCAGCAGCTCCCGGCACTGCGGTCCCCAATGCTTACGCATATGTTGGGAACGGCAACTCAAACAGCGTGCAGGTGGGCGAGTCCATGAGTGTGCCCACCAATCTGCCTGGAAACCAGCTGCTCTTCTCGGGGGCCAACGTCATCGGCTCGCTCAATCAACTCATTACTGCCCTTCAGAGCGGAAATACTTCGCAAGTCGGCACGGCAACCACGGCCATCTCCGCGGCACTGAACTATGTAAGCCAACAGCGCGTCCCTCTGGATAACACAATAAGTCAACTCAACGCCCAAGATAGTACCCTGAGCCAGGAAACACTTAACCTCACAACTCAGCAAACCGCGCTGGTAGGAATCAGTACCGCGGATGCGGCCACGAATCTTTCCCAGGCCACGCTCGAAAATGGCGCCGTGCTGGGCGCCGCTGCCAAAGCTCTGCCCGAGACTCTGCTTCAGTATCTGCAATAGCCTGAGCCGGTTATGCAAGAGGACGATGGATACAAAAGGAAAAGTCCAGCCGGTCTCATGGGCTTCTCCTTTTTGTATCTGTTATAAACCGTCGCAATGACTTTCAAAGCCTGTGATTCATCCTTATAGATCCGAATTCAACGATAGGTTCCCAGGCGCGTCCCACACTATCTTTCGTTTCAGGTCGCCTGGGTCTTCTGCTTTCAGCGAGTTAGGCGATGTTATCAATGCGATCGCGTGCCTCCAATGCAATTATTTGCTGATAATAAGAATCACTTGACAATTACATTGAAATGTTTTTCCACAGTGACCGATAGGATGTCTGTCCAAGACGACCTCCTTCTCGACGACTAGGAGCCTCATAGCAGGCCCCACACAAAGAGCCGAGTGCAGGCGCAAAAAGGGCAAATAAGGAGAAACACCAAATGGCACTCACAGTCCTGAATAACATCTCCTCCCTAACGGCGGAGAACGCGTTGGCGAACACACAGGCCAGTCTGCAAAAGACCCTGACTCAGCTTTCAACCGGCATGAAAATCAATTCCGGTTCGGACGATGCGGCAGGATTGTCGATTGTCAGCGGAATGAACGCCAACATTGCAGCCCTCACACAGTCGCAGCAGAATGCCAGCAACGGCATTGGCCTGTTGCAGACTGCAGATGGCGCCCTCTCGCAGGTTACCAGCCTTCTCAACCGCGCTGTGACGCTGGCAACTGAAGGTTCTACGGCCGGCATCACCGCCAGCCAGTCGAGCGCTCTGGACACGGAATATCAGTCGATTTTGTCCGAAATCAACCAGATCGGCCAGGCAACCAACTATAACGGATCGAACGTGTTTTCTTCCGCCACGCCAACAACGTTCACTTCGACGCAAGGTACGGTGTCACAGCCTCTTGCAACCACGACCAACCTGACAGCCGGTTCGGTTACCACCATCTCCGATTCGAAGACGGGTGGCACCCTGGTGTATACCGCGCAAACTGGCGACACGATTGCCGCCCTGCAAACAGCAGTTACCAACGCCATCGCTGCGGGTACGCTCTCAGCGGGCGTTACGGCAGCAATCAACGGTGGCGGCCAACTGGAGATCTCCTCGAACAACTCCACTGACAGTCTCAATGTCACGACCAACGATGCCGCTCTTGGCACGATGAACTCGCAAAGTCCTTCATACACGACGAATTCCACCACCGCGCTGACCTCGGCCAGCACGTTGGCCATAGGAAACGTCACGGCTACACTGACCAACGGCGATACGATCATATACACAAACGCCGCGGCTTCGACCATCGGGGCCTTGGTGACGGCCATCAACGCCGGCGCAACAACCGGTGGTGAAGTGCTTACCGGTACAGCTTCTGCTGCCGAAAAATCGGGCCTCAAGGCCTCGATCAACGGGTCTGGCCAACTCCAGCTCAACGACGCGAATGGAAGCATCTCAACTGCCGTCGCTTCTGTGGCCGCGCTGGGGACGATGACCGAAGTCAACGGCTCAAGCAACAGCAACACCGTCTACATAGGTGACGGAACCACTGCCTTGGCCAACTCCACCATTACAACCAATATCGCCGCGCTCAGTGCCAGTGCACTCAACCTTACCGGAAATCTGACAACCGCTGCCACCGCGCAGACTTCTCTGCTCGCCATCACAAGCGCAATCAACGCCGTTTCTCTACAGCGCGGCATCATCGGCGCCTCCGTCAACCGCCTCACCGCGGCCAGCGGCGACATGGCCAGCCAGGTGACGAACCTGCAAAGCGCATCCAACGGCCTTCAGAATGCCGACATCGGCAAGACGGTGGCCAACATGACCCAGTACAACGTCCTGCAGTCCACCGGCATGGCCGCCCTGCAGCAGTCCAACCAGGCCCAGCAGGCTGTTCTGAAGCTGGTCCAGTAATTGCAAAGAAAGTGGAAGGTGATGCATGAGGTGGCGCCGCAACAAGGTTCCACCTCCGCTTCACGTTCAATCAAGTGATATTTGAACATTTGCCGCCAGGTCTTCGGATTCCAGGTAAACGACCGGATCTGGAAGCTGGCGCGCATTTTATGACGTCTTCTGCAAAGTAGGGAAGCTATGAGCTCAGTCTCGGGTGTCAATTCGCTCTTGTCGTCTACCACCCCTACAACCCCTGCGATCAACATCAGCTCCATCTTGGCCGCAAGCTCAGGCACAAGCACGCCCGGCATCGACGTCACCTCTGCCGTTGCGGCAGCCATTTACGCGGATCGCGGACCGGAGCGGGCATGGCAGGCTGACCAAACGACCCTCACTAGTCAAACCACTGCGCTCACCGCGATTCAGACAGCGACCTCTGCTATTGAGACAGATATGCAATCGCTGAATACCTTGAACGGGCCTTTGTCGTCACGGACAGTGGCATCTTCCAACAGCAATTACGTTACCGCAACAGCGGCTGATGGAACCACTCTCGGCAACCACACAGTAGTTGTCAACAGCCTGGCTGCTACCGCTGCGTGGTATTCGGATTCTGAAAGCCTTCCTACCACAACTCTGCCAACGTCGGCCGTCACGATTACAACCGCGGGTGCTTCAGTGACCATCCAGACTGGCACTGGCAACCCCGGAGACAATCTGAACGATTTGGCCAAGGCCATCAATAGTGCCACCACAAGCACCGGGGCCAGCCTCAATCTTTCCGCTACGGTTGTCACCGACTCGACCGGCTCAAGGCTCGCAATCGTAGCCAAATCCGCCGGCGCCGCTTCCGATTTTTCGGTCTCGGAGCCCTATACATCGTGGAGTGCCCAGACGTTGCCAACTGGTGATACGCTTGGCGCAAACAACATTATCCTCACCAGCGCGGCCGGAACAGCGACCATCACAACCACTTCAGGCGAATCCTATTCGGACTTGGCGTCCTCAATCAACGCCGCGACGATTTCAACCGCGTACACCTCATCGGCGTCAGCGGCCTTGACAAGCACCACACCTCTCACCGCCGGTTCTGTCACTACCATCCAGGACAGTAAGACTGGTGCCACATTTACCTACACGGCACCCACGGGAGCCACCGTCGGTGACCTGAACACAGCTATTGCTAAGGCAGTGACCGCTGGCACTCTCTCCGCCAACGTAATCGGCGCAGTGAACGGCTCCGGCGAGGAAGTCATCTCAGAAGGTACCGGCGATCAGGGCATCACGGTCTCAAGCAATGATTCAGTGCTTGGCGCAATGAGCGCGACCACAACGAAGCCTCTCGGCTTGACCGCGCTAGCCGGCACCAACTCGACCGGCGCGACTCTGTCGATTACGGGCGGCGCTCCTTTCACGATCAATGAGCCGAGTGCGACTGACTCGACGTTCGCCTTTTCGCAAGCTGTTCAGGGAGCTAACGCCTCGGTGACAATCGACGGAGTCCCTGCCAGCTATACAAGCAATACAGTCACCGGAGGCATCCCGGGAGTCACTTTGACTCTCTTGGGGGCGACCTCTGGAAACCCGGTCGACCTTACTGTAGGTACTGACACGTCGGCTGTGTCAACAGCGATCAACCAGTTTGTCACGGACTACAACACAGCCATTGGCCTTGTGACCGCGCAATTCAACGTGAGCAGCACAACCAATGCGCAAGGGGTACTCGGTTCGGACCCCACTGTCCGCAGCCTGCAGAGCGCGCTAGAGCAGGCAATCAACTACGTCAATACGCCGGCAACCGGAACTACGACTGTCTCGAATCTGAGTGACATGGGCATCACAATGAACAACGACGGCACACTAACGGTCGATTCGAGCACTCTGGATGCTGCCCTCGTGAACAATCCGTCCGATGTCCAAAACTTCTTCGAGGGAACGGCGCTGAACGGCTTTGCCAACACGGTGAGCAACGCGTTGAATACCTTCACCAGTCCAGCGAACGGTGCGTTCACCGTGGACTTGAGCAGCATCAGCGCCTCGAGTTCCGCCCTGACCTCGCAAATCAACGACTTTGAGACAGGTTACATCGCAAGCCAGCAGACACTTCTCACCGCCGACTTCACTTCGGCTGAAGTGGCTCTGCAGCAACTGCCGCAACAGATGGCGGAACTCAACTCTGAACTGGGCTTCACTAACAACAGCAGTAACGGGTGACGGCAATGACGACAGCGCTCTCTTATCGGAAATCGGCCATCGAAGGCGCAAGCACCATCGGCCTGATGATTGCGCTGTTCGACACCCTGGCGGGTGATCTTCGCCGGGCCGCCGTCGCTCTTCACAACAACGACATTCAGACGCGATGCAATGAGTTGAACCACGCCGCACTCGTGCTCGGCCAGTTGGAAAGCTGGCTCGATGTGAAGAATGGAGGAGAGCCGGCTCAAACTTTATCCAGATTCTATGCGTATCTGCGGGCAAAGATGATAGAGGCGTCGGCAAGCAAGTCAGCCAATATCCTCGAGACGCAGATCGACATGGTCCTGCATGTCAGGAGTGCCTGGCAGCAGCTTGACGCCCACCCTGCACAAGTATCGGAACCTGATGGTGAAGTACCGGTCAAAAGGATGAGTGCAGGTTATGCAACCACTTTCGGGACAGAACCAGAGAGCGTTAGATTCTCGGGATCCGCGTAATGCGGGAATGCGCGGACTCGATGGAAATGAACCGTTCGCGCAGTTTCGTTTTGTTATCGTGCCCGCCGATCGCGTAGGCCTCGCGATTCATGGCCCGGAAATGGATTTAGACAATGGCATATGACTTGTTGAGAGTATTTCGTGCCCAACCTCTAAGCAAGAGAACTACGCGCGCATCTGTGCGCGTTGGCTCTTAGTGTATGTATGTGGGAAACCTATGAAGGCGCTGGTGTTAGAAAGTTCGAATACGATGCGGTCAACCCTGCTTCGAATACTCTCCGCGCGGGGGTTTGAAGTTGCAGAAGCAGATAACAGCACGCAGGCGTGTGAGGTTCTTCGCAGCATGGGCGAAGCAAATCTTGTTCTGGTCGATTGGAGTCTGCCCGAGTCAGACAGCCTGGACTTCATAAGCCAGTTGCGACAAGGGACTGTGTACAATACGACCGTCGTCATGTTAGGAGTGGCCGAACCGGGAATACGGGAGCTGCGCCGTGCTCTCAAAGCCGGAGCGGATGACTACCTGACAAAGCCCTTTACCTCACAGCAGTTGGATGCGAAGCTTGCACAGGCTGGCTTTGTCTGGCAGCTCTGATTGTGCAGCGGCATTTTCCCGGCATTAGCGATTCAGCCATTCCGGCCGGCGCTCACTTCGCCGCCCCCAGGTCTGCAAGCTTGAATCCTGCCGATTCCGCTCACTAGAGTAATCCTCCTACCGTCGTAACCAATCCTGGTTGGCCCGCTGTCCGTCTTTATGTGTTGGCTCAAATCGTACCGCGAATCCTATGATAAGAAACGCTCAGGCTGTCGATAGTAGTTCTTGATTGTGTAACTGAGTAGATCAGAAGACTTAGGAAGCATAAGGCGGCTCGATGTGAACAAAGGAACATTGAGTGGGATTGGCGTTGCGCTCATAGGGATAGCTGCCGGCTTATACCTGGACGGCGGTCAGCTTGGGCAAATGCTGCAGCCAACTGCCGCCCTGATTGTGTTTGGAGGAACTCTTGGAGCAGTGATGGTGCAGTTTCCATTCTCTGTCGTAATTCAGGCTGCGCAGGAGTTGAAGAACGTCTTTATTCATGTCGATGACCCCGCCTCGCAACTCATTGCAGATCTGAGTCGTTATTGTTCAAGAGCTCGCCGGATTGGAATGATGTCTCTGGACGCGGAGCTCGAGCTGATTCAGGATCCATTCTTGAGGAAGAGCCTGACTCTCGCCGTCGATGGAACCCCTCCACCTGAGTTGCGCCAAACGATGGAGCTTGAGATGGAGATAGAGATTGGTGCCGAAGAATTGATACCTAAAGTGTTTGAGGCTGCGGGAGGGTTTGCCCCGACAATTGGCATTCTCGGAGCCGTAATTGGCCTCATCCAGGTTATGCAGCGTCTTGAGAACATCAATGAAGTCGGCAAGGGAATTGCAGTTGCCTTTGTTGCTACCATTTATGGAGTAGGATCGGCAAATATTTTCTTTCTTCCTTGTGCCGGGCGGATGAAGATGTTAATGCGGAGAAAGCAAGCGCTCAGGGAGTTGATTCTTGATGGTGTAATCGCCATTGTGGAAAAGACGAATCCAAGAATTCTTGAATCTAAGCTTGCCGTTTACTTGGACCGCGCTGCCCCAGAAAACAAAGCGGAACAACAGATTGCTGCAGAGACGTTGGTGGCGAAATGAAACGGCGAATGAACAGTGAGGAGGGCCCTCACACTGAACGCTGGCTTGTTTCGTACGCTGACTTTATGACCTTGATGTTCGCTCTGTTTGTTGTGCTCTTTGCCTCGGCTTATCACGATAAAAAAGCGATTCAGAGAGTATCTAAAGCCGTTAAGAACGGCTTTCAGGAGATGGAAGCCTTTCCAGGCAGTAATAGCCGGCAGGAGAAATCAAACTCAGTCATTTCGAGCCTCGACACTTCAGTCAACACGAACGCGGATGGAAGAGCGAATCTGGTTGCGTCACCCGCCAGTGCAGGCATAGACATGATGGAGTTGCACAAAAAGCTCAACAAGGCTCTCGGCCAGGAGATCGAGCGGCAGGAGATTGGCATACGTATGACCCCTGAGGGCTTCGTAATCAGCCTTCATGAGCTGGGATTCTTTGACAGTGGAGCAGCAAGGCTGCAGCCTGGGGCAGAAGACAAGATTAAGCGAATAGCGGCTGTTTTGACGCAGTACGGTCTTGATATGCGCGTGGAAGGGTATTCCGATAATGTTCCGATTCATAATGCCGCGTTCAGTTCGAATTGGGACCTGTCAACCGCCCGGGCAATGGCTGTGGCGATGATGCTGATTGATGAGTCAGGTATTGATCCCGCCCGGATTTCAATTGCAGGCTATGGGCAATATCATCCGAGCGCAAGTAACGATACTCCGGAAGGCCGCAGAGCGAACCGGCGAGTGGATATTGTGGTCGTAGCTGATTCGAGTCGTCTTCCCGCGAAGACTCCTTGATATATTCCCTGAGCTGCACGGTGGGCTAATACCGTTTCTCGAATCCTGAGAAATAGGTATCGGACTCGCTCAAGACAAGCAGACTGATTGTCATTTTGATTGGATAGTGCCAGGCAGTCCTTCCACATGGAAGGCTTGGTTGCCGCCTTCTAGTGGCCTACAGTATGACCCGGAATGAACTGGGAAAGTATATTGAACTTGCCGCCTTGGTAACCATCTATTTGAACGTTGAAATAACTCTTATGGTCTGCTTTGGCATAAACCTTTCCGGCAGCGCCATCGATGTAGGTTGGATCGAATACTATTTTGGTGAAGACCGCTCGACCTTCAGAGGTGATCGAGGAGGATGCAATGTTTAGCACCTCGCTTATTGCGTCCCGGAGGAGCTCTTCAAGTGGTGTCACCCGAAGGTGCTCTTTCACCGCCGGGTCCGGAAGTCCCACCAGAGCCCCTCCAAGAGAGCCCATCAGAGGGAGATCAGCCTTGACGATAATCGCAGTATTGTGAGGAAGAAGATTGTAGATGCCGTATATTTGCTTGATCTTCATATCTGGCGGCGCCAAGGGGGTCTGGACAAAAGTCACCTTGCGACCGATCAGCTGGGTAAAGCACCGAGAAAGTACGAATGGAGTAGCCTCTGCCACGAGTTAACACCCTCCCAAAATCGGAGCCAAGGCGTTTTGCACATCTTCCGGGCTAAACGGTTTGCAGATGAGAAAAGTCGCTCCCGAGTTCATGGCGAGATCTCTCATGCTTGTCGAGTTCTCTGATGTAATGAATCCAAAAGGAACCATGTTCTGCTCTGATCTTACCCGCACCAGAAAGTCGATCCCTGACATCTCCGGCATGTTCCAGTCTGAAAGGATCAGCTTTGGCTGTTCTGTGCGGAGCTTTTCCAAAGCCTGAACGCCATTCTCTGCCTCGCCCACTGCAAGGCTGCGATAACCCGCTTGCCGGATCGCACGCTGGATTATCATACGCATTGTTTTGCTGTCGTCTACTAGAAGAATATCCAAGCGATCGCCTCCCAAACTTGTCTTGTCGATACAAGCGGCTGAGTTAGCGGGTACCCCGCTACGTTCTCATCACTATCGGCTCAATGTATCGAAGCGGTCAGGGGAAACATTCAGATTATTATCGCAATCGCACGAAATTGAACACGCCACTCAGGTAGGTAGTTGAAAGCTGACAGTTTGTTGAACATGACACAACACCGTGAGGGTCAACCGGCTCGGCCACGAAGCCACTGCCAGTCGAAGTCACGTCAATGCACACCTCCAACGCGAATGAATTTTAGCGCATTATGCCAAATAATGCTGACCAAACTAGCGCCATTCTTCCCGGCAACTTGCTAAGCAATCGCATCGAGCCTTGTGAGGCGTACAAAGGATCGCAGATCGTCATCTTGGCAAGTCCTTGATTATTAACCAAGTTAGATTCTGATGCGGTACAAACATGACCTCATTCGACTCCTGGCGAGAGGTGATATCAGGCCTGTCTAAACACTACCTATTCAATGGAGTCGAGCGAACACCATCACTTTGAGTTCCTTGAACCAATCTGTGCGATATGTCGATAAAGAATGCTCAGGCCGGGTCGTCTGCAATAACCTCAGAGATCGTCGTTGAGATAAACGCAGCCCAGTGAGCAGGAAGGGGATCATGGACAACACCTCTTTGGAAGATCAGGAGACAATTCGAGAGTTTCTGGTCGAGAGTCATGAAAACCTTTCTCGTTTGGACCAAGACCTTGTTGAATTGGAGAAGCATCCACAGGACGCGAATCTACTGGGAAGCATTTTCCGCACCATTCACACCATCAAGGGAGCGTGCGGGTTTCTGTCCTTTTCAACTTTGGAAGGGATCACTCACAAGGCCGAGACCCTCTTGAGCCAATTGCGCGACGGCAAGCGGAACCTCAATCCGGCCCTTGTGTCCCTGATTTTGGAGACCGTTGACGCAACTCGCAAAGTGCTGGCCTCAATTGAGACCTGTGGTACGGAGGGCTCACTCACCTTTGAAGACTTAACGGAACGCTTGCGCGTTGCTGCGGAATTGAAGGTCGAACTAGAGAGCCAGCCAAATCCCGTTCAGCCCAGCCAGCAAGCGGCGCCTGCCTTGAAAGCGGAGCCTCCGGCTGAAAAACATTGCCCGATTCCTCAAGCAGAGATCCAACCCACGAGTGAGAAAGGGGATGACAGACGCAAAGGAGACGACAGGAGAAAGGAAGAAAGGCGGACGGAGGAAGATGCCGAGCGGCATTCCGCCGCAGCGGATTCCAATATCCGGGTCGGAGTCGGGCTGCTCGATAAACTAATGGATCTTGTAGGGGAGTTGGTACTTACCCGGAACCAAATACTCCAGTTCAACACCGAACGAGAAGACGCTGCTCTCAACGCGACCTCACAGCGGCTGAACCTGATTACCACAGAGTTGCAAGAAGGCGTGATGAAGACGCGCATGCAGCCCATTGGAGTCGTGTGGAACAAATTCCCTCGTGTGGTCCGGGACATCGCTGTTGCTCTGGGCAAGAATATCCAGTTGGAGATGATTGGAGCTGAGACGGAGCTCGACCGGACAATCATTGAGGCCATCAAAGATCCTATGGTGCACTTGGTCCGCAATTCATGCGACCACGGTTTCGAGTCTCCAGAAGTCCGCTCGAGTGCTGGTAAGCCGCCCCGGGGAATACTGACTCTTCGCGCATATCACGAAGGTGGACAGGTAAATATCGAGATTAGTGATGATGGGGCAGGGATTGACGTTGCGAGGGTCAAGCAGAAGGCGCTGGAGAACGGACTCATCAGGCCTGAACAGGCTGAAAAGCTGAGTGACCGAGAGGCCCTCAGCCTGATTTTCGAGCCGGGATTTTCGATGGCCAAGACGGTTACCAATATTTCTGGACGCGGAGTTGGCATGGATGTGGTGAAATCCCACATCGAGAAGATCGGTGGTGTCGTTGATGTCTTCAGCCGCACCGGCCAAGGCACAACAATAAAGATCAGAATTCCACTCACGCTCGCCATCATTCCCGGTCTTGTAATCACCAGCGGCAGCGAACGATTCGTGATTCCTCAGGTCAGCCTGCTTGAACTGATCCGTCTTGAAGGAGATTCTGATGGAAAGCACATCGAGTACGTGCACGGAACGCCAGTATACCGGCGTCGCGGTAGCCTGCTCCCAATTACTTACTTGAATCAGGTGCTGGGGCTGAAATCTGCCGAAGGGTTAGAGGCGGTCAGCATGGTAGTCCTACAGGCAGAAGACCGTCAGTTTGGACTTGTTGTGGACGGCATCAACGACACCCAGGAAATTGTGGTCAAGCCTTTAGGCAAGCAACTGAAAGGGCTGACTCTTTACGCGGGTGCGACCATTATGGGTGATGGCCGCGTGGCCCTCATTCTCGACGTGCTCGGTATCGGCCAGCGCTCCGGCGTGTTTGGCGAGTTGCGTGAACAGGCGCGCGCAGAAGACAAAAAGAAGTCGCAATCGGAGATAGAGCAACAACGCTTGCTCTTGTTCCGCGCGGGTTCTTTCGATCGTCTCGCCGTTCCCCTCTCTCTTGTCGCCAGACTCGAGGAGTTCCCGCAGTCAGCCATCGAACACGCAGGCGGGGGACAAGTTGTGCAGTATCGGAACCGCATACTTCCTTTGGTGTCTCTCAGGGAGGTATTGGAACCGGGAACTTCAGCCGGCGCTCAGGTACCTGACTTGGTGCAGGTGGTTGTCTTCAACGACGGCGACCGCAGTGTCGGTATGGTAGTTGACGAGATATTGGACGTCACCGAAGAAGCCGTGACCGTGCGACAGAAGTCTAAACGCAAGGGCCTGGTCGGCTCGGCAGTGGTTGGCAAGCGTGTCACCGATTTCCTCGATCTCAACGAAGTCATTCACGCATGCGAGGGGAATTGGGACAAAAACGCGGATGGCCATGGAAGCGGCAAGAAGGTTCTCGTCGCTGATGCCTCTGCGTTTTCGCGAGGCTTGGTCCGGAGTGGTCTGGAAATGGCCGGCTACCTGGTTATCGAGGCTGCCAGCCTCGAGGAAACAATTAGCAGCTTGGAGCAGCAAGCTGTGAATGTCGTCGTGACTGCGCTGGATCTTCCGCCCAATGGCGGTTCGGCGCTGCTCTCTGCTATATGCAGTCGGCCGGAGTGGGAAACAATTCCGGTCATGGCGGTGGCCGACTCAACCGATCATGTTCTGGCATCGGCCGTTCGCGCAGCGGGATTCAAGGACTGCCAATTGAAAGCGGACTCTGTTGCCATTCTTGAATCGGTGGCAAAGCTTGTATCAGCGGCAGCTCAAGCTGACTTGACGCCTGAACTTGTCGGGATGAAGGGATAACAAATGGCAATCCAAACTGCGGCAGCGAAATCCGAAGCGGGGCAAACAAGTGGGCAGTTTTCTACATTTTTCGTGGCCGACCTTTTCTTCGGCGTAGATGTTCTCCACGTTCAGGAAGTGTTGCGTTCCCAGCAGATGACCCCAGTGCCTCAAGCCCCTCATGTCATTGAGGGATTGATTAACCTTCGCGGTCAAATCGTCACCGCCATCGATATGCGACGGCGGCTCGGGCTGCCACAACGCTCCGGAGACCTGGCGCCGATGAATATTGTGGTCCGCACCATGGACGGAGCTGCCAGCCTGTTGGTTGATGAGATTGGGGATGTGCTGGATATGGACTCAGCCAATTATGAACTGCCTCCGCAAAATCTCGATCCCGCGGCAAGAGAACTGATCCGTGGCGTCTACAAGCTCAAGGACAGGTTGTTGTTGGTCCTCGATGAAGAGAAAACGGTGGATCTCACTGTCGGGAAGGCAGCTTAGCGCCGTTGACCCGGCATGGCAAGCCATGAGCTCAGTACATCGCATTCGGCATTCCGCGAGAGACTGTTGACTTTCGCAAAGCAAGATCTGCAAGAGAATCAGCGCCGGCAACGGCTCAGTAAAGCGCCAGGAATACTGTGAGGAGTAAAAGAGATGGCAAGGCAATCAAGCAAAGATCGGCAGGTACCTGCCGATCGGAATTCGTCCAACGGCGCTGCCGTCTTGGACCGCCCTACAACCAGAAAGTCGCCTGCCCGTGCTGACGGCCGGCTTCAACGAGAAGTTCTTCGGCTGGTCCAAGCCTCGCAAGAAGGTCGCCTCAGCGTGCGCGCCAATGTGGATGGATTCGCAGGGAAGGATCGCGAATTACTCGAAGGTGTGAACAGCATACTCGATGCCGTAAGTGGGCCATTGAATATGGCCGTTGAGTTCTTGGCCATGGTCTCGCGAGGAGATGAGCTGACTGAGATCACGGATGACTATCAAGGTGATTTCAAGGTCGTCAAAGACAATGTGAACACCGTGATACGCAGGCTCTACGGCATTATCGACGTAGTTCAGCGACTGGGTCAGGCAGGGGTAAACGGCGAACTGACGACGCGTGCGGACTTGAGTAAGTATCCAGGCGGATGGGGCATTATCGCCAAGGGCTTTAACGATACTTTGGACGCATTCATCGGACCACTCAACATGGCTGCCGACTTTGTGGATCGCATCGGCAAGGGCGATATTCCCGCCAAGATCACGGACAGTTACAACGGTGATTTCAACACACTGAGGAACAATCTCAACAGCTGCATTGACGGCCTGAATGGGCTGCTCGAAGCGAATTCGGTACTACAGCGGATGTCAGTGAACGATTGCACTACCACCGTGGAAGGCTCCTACCAGGGCATATTCGCCGAAGTCGCAAAGGCAACCAATGGCGCGCAAGATCGACTCCGGAACGTGAATGTGATCTTCGAAGAGATCGGAGACGGTGATTTCCAGAAGGAGTTGATCAAATGCCAGAGGATCGGCAAACGCTCGGAGAACGACACACTCATGCCCAATGTGATCCGGACGATGAGTTCGATTGGCGCCCTGGTGGCAGATGCCGACATGCTCGCCAAAGCGGCCGTTGAAGGCCGAATGGGCACGCGCGCCGACGCCGGCAAACACCTTGGAGACTATCGCAAGGTCATCGAGGGCATCAACCAGACCCTGGATGCGATTGTTGCGCCGCTGAAGACTACGGCCGAAAACGCGAGCACACTGTCCTTATCCTCTGAAGAACTCACGGCAGTCAGCCAGATTATGGCGAGCACCGCGGATGAAACAGCAGTTCAGGCCAACGTTGTGGCTGCGGCCACCGAACAGGTTTCGAGGAATGTGGCATCGGTGGCTACGGCTTCTGAAGAAATGCAAGCTTCGATCCGCGAAATCTCCAAGAATGCCAACGACTCGGCGCGAGTGGCCAAGAATGCGGTCACTGTGGCGCACTCAACCAACGAAACCATGAAGAAGCTCGGAGAATCGAGTCAGGAAATCGGCAACGTAATCAAGGTTATTACCTCGATCGCGCAGCAGACCAACCTGCTCGCGCTAAACGCAACCATCGAGGCCGCCCGCGCCGGTGAGGCCGGAAAAGGTTTTGCGGTTGTTGCCAATGAGGTAAAGGAACTGGCCAAGCAGACTGCCAAGGCGACCGAGGAGATCAGCCAGAAAATCGAGGCCATCCAGGGAGTCACCAAGGGAGCCGTCACGGCGATCGAGGAGATTGGTGCGATCATCAACCAAATAAACGACATCTCCAACAGCATCGCTTCGGCAGTGGAAGAACAGACGGTGACGACCAATGAGATTGGCCGCAGCGTAACCGAAGCAGCACAGGGGATCAACGACATCTCCAAGAACATCTCTAGCGTTGCAACATCAGCGAAGAATACCACCCAGGGAGCTAACGATTTCAAGTCAGCGTCGTTGGAGTTGAATCAGATGGCTGCGCTGCTTCAGGCTTCGGTCGCAAAATTCACCTTCTGACCGAACTAACCGTAAGGATCACAGCCCGGCGGGCGGGTTACCAGCCGCTGGGTAAACCTTCAATTCGCAAAGGAAGATGAATGATGAGCAAAGCACTGGTTGTCGATGATTCCAAAACCATCCGCATGATTATCCGCAGAGTCTTGACTGAACTCGGATTCGAGGTCTGCGAGGCGGCCAACGGCATAGAGGCCTTGAAGGTCCTCGATGCTGAGAAAACAGCAGTGAGTTTGGTCTTGGCGGACTGGAACATGCCAGAGATGAATGGCTTGGAACTGGTCAAAAGCCTGCGACAAAGGCCTGAATTTGCCTCGATAAAGATTCTCATGGTCACCACAGAGACTGAAATAGGGCAAATGACACAAGCCTTGGAGGCGGGGGCCAACGAGTACGTCATGAAGCCGTTTACGAAAGACGTCCTCGTAGAAAAACTGGAGCTTGTTGGGATTTCTCCCTTGGCACAGGCGTAGGCATGCTCATGATGAACCAGCGCTTTTTGAAGCCCGGCGAGCGAATTCGAGTAATGATTGTGGACGACTCCGTAGTCATCCGCCGCCTGGTCACTCACGCGCTCGAGCAGGACCCAATCATTGAGGTGGTGGGAACTGCCTCGAATGGCGACATTGGTCTGCAGCGGATTCCGCAGTTCAATCCGGACGTCATTACGTTAGACATCGAGATGCCGGATATGGATGGCATGGAGATGTTGCGGCGAATTCGTCGCGATTATCCTCAAATGCGGGTCATCATGTTCAGTACGCTTACCGACCGTGGAGCTGCCATTACATTGGAGGCCTTGGCTCTCGGTGCAGACGATTACGTGGCAAAGATCTCCAATGAGGGTTCTCTCGACCGCTCAATGGCGCGCTTGCGGGAAGAGATGATCCCGAAAATAAAACAGTTCTTTTACCTTCCTCACGAAATCTCGGCAGCGGCCAAGCATCCGCCGTTGACGAATTCAGCAAGGCTGAGCACGCCGATCTCGCAGGGGAAAAAACCGCGGCCAAAAGTTGTCGTGATTGGAGTTTCTACAGGTGGGCCAACCGCGCTAGGCGCAATCATGCCGATGTTGCCCGCTGGGTTCCCACTGCCGATTCTCATTGTGCAGCACATGCCGCCTCTGTTCACTCGGTTGCTGGCGGAGCGCCTTAATTCCACATGCCAGTTGCCAGTGGAGGAAGCAACCCACGATGGGATGGTTGAGCCGGGCAAGATCCTGATTGCCCCCGGAGATTTTCACATGAAGTTAGCCTCCAACCAGAATTGTATTCGCGTCTCGTTGGATCAGTCTCCTCGGCAAAACTCGTGCCGCCCTGCGGTCGATGCACTATTCACTTCCGCCGGAGATGTGTACGGCGGCGCGGCCCTTGCAGTCATTTTGACCGGTATGGGCCAGGACGGCTTGCGTGGTGTTGAGACCCTCAGGGCACAAGGGGCGAGTATCCTTGCGCAAGATGAGGCGTCCAGCGTCGTGTGGGGAATGCCTGGCGCCGTAGTGAATGCCGGCCTTGCAGACCGCGTATTACCGCTCGAAGAAGTAGTACCAGAGATTCTTCGCTTGACAGGCAGGAGTTAGGAGGGAACTTGATGGGAAGCCAGACACTGACTAACGAGATCCTCCCTGCGAACTATAGGTTCCTTCAGGCGCATGTATATTCCGAGGTTGGGATCGTGCTTGAAAGCAACAAGAATTATCTGTTTGAAAGCCGTCTCGCGCCTATCGTACAGCAATTCGGCCTTGGCTCTGTCAATGCTCTGTGTGAACTCCTCCTCGCCAAGCGCAATCCGGAGATTAGCCTCCAGGTTGTGGAGGCCATGACTACAAATGAGACATACTTCTTCCGCGACCCAGCTCAGTATGAAGCTATAAAAACCGTCCTATTGCCGACACTGAAGGAAGAGCGCCAGGTTAAAAGGAAGCTGCGCTTCTGGTCGGCCGCGTCATCCACCGGACAAGAAGCATACAGCCTGGCCATGATGTTAATGGAAGATGGATTGAAGGATTGGGATATTCAGATTCTTGGGACCGACTTTTCCTCGAAGGTTGTCGAGCGCGCTGAATCCGGAACTTACCAGCAAATCGAAGTAAACCGTGGGCTTCCAACACCTCTGCTCGTTAAGTATTTTCATCGTTCTGGCATGCAATGGCAGTTATGTGAGTCAGTGCGCCGGATGGCTCACTTTCAGACAATTGATTTGCGCAAAAGCATGCGAACCCTCGGGCCTTTCGATATGGTCTTCTGCCGAAATGTCATGATCTATTTTGACAACGAAACAAAGCGGAACATCATGAAGGAGCTCCACAGTACATTGTTTCGCGGCGGTTGGCTGCTGCTCGGCGGCGCCGAGTCAGCCTTTGGACTTGATGAGTGGTTTGACCGAAGGAAAGTGGGAAACATAACTGTCTACATTGCCAAATGAAGGGAAACTTATGCAAACTGAAGTGAGTGTCGAAGTTCTCGCGCAAATCGTGCAATCTGTATTCACGACGATGATAGGCCTTGAAGTCTCTCCCTCCAGTGCGCTCTGGAATCCTGTTGGGGATCGGCTGACCTCCTCTGTCTATCTCACAGGAGAATGGAATGGAGCAGTGTTGTTCGATTGCAATCCTCGGCAAGCTTGCCAGTTCGCTGGCCGGATTCTCTCCATGGATCCACCCGAGATTGTAGACGACGATGTGCGCGACGTACTCGGCGAATTGGCCAACATGATTGGGGGAAACCTGAAGTGCAGCATGACGACGGGTGTCAGCCTGTCTATGCCAACCGTCATGGAAGGACGCGACTATGACGTGCGGATCTGCGGTTCCAAGATCTTGGAAAGGGTTGCCTTCGAATGTGCCGATGGCCATTTCTGGGTCACAGTCCTTTCCACTGCATTATGAGAGGCTACGTGTGGCCTTCAGCTTTTCTGTTGAATTTGAAGTTTGACCGACTGTCTGAGACACTCGTGACCATGCTCCATTCCGTTGTTGCTCCTTCTTTCAGAGGAGTTGATCGCGCCAAAGTTTACCATCCAACAGACCGCGACACCGTGCAATCTGCTGAAATAAGGTTGAACACAATAGCAAAACCTGCCGATAGATGGACAAATGCAGATTCAGGTCGAAAGTGGGGAGGAGAATTATGGAGAGCGATAGTATTGCAAAGGTCACACTAACTGGAATTGCTTGGAACACCCCGCCACATCAATCCAATTCCGCAATCTCATCCTTATCCAAAATGGATTCGCAGTTGGTGCCCGATTCTTTTGACTCCAACACAGGATATTCCGGGGCTTCCAATACGCTGAACCAGGTCCAGAATGCTGCAGTCAACCCTGCCCTGCCAGTGCTCTCACCTCCCCATTTCACAAGAGTGGCAGGCAAAAGCTACCTTCTCAGCGTCGAAGAGGCTGCAGGAACGTTTATGGCCTCAGTTTCGGAAGCCCCTGGGACAAGCGCGACTGGCTCAAGTGCTCAGGCTGCGGAAAACAACCTTGATTACAAGTTGGACACCTTGGCGTGACAACTTTGCATTTGAGTACAAATTTGTAAACATCTCCGACTTTGCGTCCATTCGGGCAGTATGGGACAGTTTGGCCAAATGGGGATGAGAACGAAGCCGCCCTCGCACCCTTTTTCTGAAATGGATCTGCTGTGCGCCCACTGAAGGAATTCTGTGCATCGGCACTGAGAGCTTTGTTCCGAATCGTTTAGGGCTTCGACATTCCCTGAAGTATTGTGGGCGCAGAGCCGATAGTGAGAATGGAAAGGTCCGCGTGATAGCAATGATCCCAGTCCCCAAGGTTCCGCTGCACGAGTCGGCAAACGCACTCCGATATGTGGCGCGGCAACCCATCCTTAACCTGCGCAACAAAGTACTTGCCTACGAATTGCTATTCCGGGCCGGGCCGGAGGCCGTGTTCCGCGGCGATGGCGACATGGCCACTCGCACAATGCTGGACAATGCGATGGTCTTCGGGCTGGAAAGGCTGAGCGCGGGATTGCCCGCGTTTGTGAACTGCACCATGGAGTCGTTGGTGGAGCGAATGGTGAGGGTTCTGCCAGCTGGATTGACCGTGCTGGAGGTATTGGAGACGCTCGAACCCACCCCCGAGCTAATTGCTGCTTGTCGCGAACTGAAGGCCGAAGGTTACCGGATCGCCTTGGACGACTTTGTCTGGAAGGCTAAGTTCGATCCACTGGTTGAACTGGCCGACTACATCAAAGTGGATTTTATCCAAACCAACGCGCCGAAGCGGCAGGAGCTGTTCAAGCGAGTAAGCGGAACGCAGATTGTGCTGCTGGCGGAGAAGGTGGAGACCCAGGAGGACCACAAGCAAGCCCGTGCGGAAGGTTTTACGCTGTTTCAGGGCTACTACTTTTGCCGTCCTCAGCTTGTAGAGAACAGAAAAGTCCCGGCCAATAAGGCCTCTCATGTCCAGATTCTGCGGCTTCTGCAGCACGACCCCCTGGACCTGCCCCAGCTTAGCGAACTTTTGAAACGGGATACGTCTCTCGTCTTCCGGTTTCTACGAATGGCCAACTCGGCTACGTACGCGTTGCACAATCAGGTACGCTCGATTCATTCGGCGCTCCAAGTGGTTGGCGACGATGCAGTCCGCCGCATCGCGTCGCTGGCCATAGCCAGTGAGCTGAACGCCGGACAATCGCCTGAAATCCTTCGGATGGCCCTTGTAAGAGGTCGATTCTGCGAATTGGCCGCTCGAGCTAGCGCGTTGGAGCCAGCGGAGCAGTACTTGCTCGGGATGTTCAGCCTGCTTTCTGTGATGCTTGGCGTACCTATGGCAACGCTGGCCCCGATACTTACCTCGCAACGGCAGATTCAGGGCGCGTTGCTGGGCGCGCTGACCCACGAGAGCAGCTTGCTGCGCTGGGTCGAATTCCACGAGCAAGGCAATTGGGCGAAGTGTGATGTCATCGTGCAATCCTATGGCTTGAACCAGGCCGAGATGATCAGGTGTTATGCAGAGGCTGCCATTTGGACTGACGCGTCTTTGCTATAGCTCTTCAGGCTGCTCCGGCATCCATTGAATCCACAGGCTGCTTCGAACGCGCCTTGCTCGCTCAAAACATGACTCCGCTCGCTGGTGCCGGGAAGAGGCCCCCACCTTCAGGAAACGATCCTGAGAATGTGACGCCGGCCCGGCGCGAGAGATCCTTCACCATTTGTCGCAGAAAATCAGGTCAAGCTCCTCGTGCTCCAATCCCGAACTCGCTATAACGAGACCTTCACCGGCCAGGCGTTCCAGATGCCCGAGCAATAGTCCCGGATTGATCTGTCAGACGAGAACTTGCCGCTCCGTGCGACGTTCAGCATGGACTTGCGCGTCCATTCTCCTTGGTCCCTGTAAGCGAGACTCACTTGGTCCTGACAGTCGATGTACGACTTGTAATCGCAAAGCAACATGTACTCGTCGTTGCTCAGCAAAGAATTGACGAGTGGCGCGAATAGCGACTTGTCCCCGTGGGAGAATTCCCCGCTTGTGAGGGCATCTATGGCCTCCTTCAACTCGGCGTTCGCCTCATAATAAACTCGGGGATTGTACCCAGCGGCTTTTTGCTGCTGAACCTCAGGGGCGGTCAGGCCAAATAGAAAGAAATTCTCCTCGCCCACTTCCTCTCGGATCTCAATGTTGGCGCCATCCAGTGTGCCGATCGTGAGTGCCCCATTCATGGCAAACTTCATGTTTCCTGTTCCCGAGGCTTCCTTGCCGGCCAACGATATTTGCTCAGAAAGGTCTGCGGCCGGGTACACCCGCTGGCCAAGCTTCACACTGTAGTCCGGCAGAAACACGACTTTCAGTCTTCCTCTGACAAGCCGGTCGGCGTTGATTACCTCGCCTATGGAATGAATCAACTTGATAATCAGTTTTGCCATGCGGTAGCCGGGAGCGGCCTTTCCGCCAAAGAGAAATGTTCTGGGAACCACATCCAGATCAGGATTTCGCTGGATGCGTTTGTAGAGCGTCAGAATATGCAGAATCTGCAAGTGCTGCCGCTTGTATTCATGTAAACGCTTTACAAGTACGTCGAACATGGATTCAGGATTCGTGGAAATCTCAAGATGTTCATGAATGTAAGCAGAGAGCTGCAATTTATTATGTTGCTTTATGGCCCTCCATTCTTCGCGGAGCCCTTCGTCATCGACCATCGTCTCCAGATGACGAAGTTTGTCAAGATCGCGAATCCAGCCCGTGCCCAGCCGTGCGGTAAGTAACTGGGTCAGCCGAGGATTGCTCAGCACTACCCAGCGGCGAGGCGTGACCCCATTTGTCTTGTTGCTGAATTTCTCAGGCGTGAGTTTGTAGAAGTCCTGCAGCACATTGGTCTTGAGTAATTCTGTATGCAACTCCGCCACACCGTTGATTGCGTGACTTCCAAGAGCAGCCAAATGTGCCATCCGCACGAATTGATCGCCGGCCTCATTGATAAGCGATAGTCTCTTTGCGAGCTCTTCATCCCCGGGGAACTTCGCGCGTACGCTGTCTAAGTGGCGCCGGTTAATCTCATCGATAATCTCCAGATGACGAGGCAGCAAGGAACCGAAGAGGCTTCGGGGCCACTGTTCCAGAGCTTCCGGAAGCAGGGTGTGGTTGGTGTATGAAAGAGTGTTCTGCGTGACATGCCATGCCACTGCCCAATCGATTGAATGCTCATCCAAAAGCAGGCGCATTAACTCCGCTACTGCAATCGCGGGATGCGTATCATTCATTTGGATTGCAAACTTGCGATGCAATTCGGTTAACGGACGGTTCTGTATAACCTGAATCTTCAGGATGTGCTGCAGCGAGCACGAAACAAAGAAGAACTGTTGCGCCAGGCGCAACTGCTTGCCTTGTATCTCTTCATCATTTGGGTAAAGAATCTTTGAGATGTTCTCAGAGGAGACTTTGTCGGCCACAGCGCCAACGAAGTCCCCATTGTTGAATGTTCCAAAATCGAATGACTCGACGGCCTGCGCCGACCAAAGCCGCATGGTGTTGGCTGTGTTGGTGTGATATCCAAGGATCGGCGTGTCATGCGGAATTCCACGTATCACTCGCTTCGGAATCCAACGCACGTGTCGGCGCCCGCTGGCGTCGATATATGATTCCGTCTGGCCACCGAGCTTCACCTCGAAGGCATCTTCCGGCCGCTCCAGTGACCAGGGATTCCCAAGTTTCAGCCAGTGGTCTGTTGCCTCAACCTGCCATCCATCTCGAATTCTTTGATCGAATATCCCATACTCGTATCGAATCCCATAGCCGATTGCCGGAATATCCAGAGTTGCCAGCGAGTCCATGAAACAGGATGCAAGACGTCCCAGGCCGCCATTGCCCAACCCAGGCTCTTCTTCTTGTTCGATGAGAACATTCAAGTCGATGCCCAGTTGTTGCATAGCCAGCTCGGCTTCGTTGTAAATCCCAAGGTTGACCAAATTGTTGGCAAGATGTGGTCCTGTCAGGAACTCCGCCGACAGGTAGCAGACCACACGCACATCCTGTGCCTGATAGTTCTTCACCGTCGAGATCCAGCGCTCTACGAGGCGGTCCCGAACAGTATGTGCAAGAGCCATATAGAGATCGTTCACTGTTGCTCGCTCGCGGTATCTCCCTTGCACGAACAGCAGGTTGTCCAGAAACGATTGAGCCAGCGCCTCGACACTGAGGCCCGTCCTCTTACAATTTTCCGATCCTTCGGGCGATTGCAATACTGGTGTAATATCAGACACTGCATGGCTCCTTGACCAAACGGGCGCATCTTCCCGCCGCTGCGCGGTCATCCCTAACTACGTTGTTATCGGTAGTGAAATGACTTTAATTCAGATCTCATTGAACTTATCCTTACGCTGCGATGAGGATGCGACCGAAGCACATTCAAATTGAGAATCAATTAGTTGTTCGAGCCACCGGTGTGAGCCCATCCTCTATTCAGAAACCCTGTCTAACGAACTACTTGAAAGCCTCTAGCTGCGAATCGTCCGGCTGCCGTAGCCAATCCGTCCCCGGATGCGCGTAGAACAAACACGCTCAACTGTCGATGGATGAATTACGCCGAAACGCACAGAGCACGGTCTCAGCGGTTCTGTTTGGAAGTTTCGGTGCACGCGTTCCGAGGTGAGATATGAAAGGCCAATTCGATGTTGACCGCGGCTCAGGCTCAACGACACACGAAAGCCACGATGCAATACCAGCGATCGAGCCAAATCAGCCTGGGAATAGATGGGAATTCGTAAACGACGTTCAAGGGCTCCTGGGTGACAATGCCGACCCCGACCCTCTCTTCTTTGTCGAAAGCTGGACACAGGGCACGCCTGCAGCGGTAAAGAATTGGCAGAAGAGGCGGCAGCAGCAGAATAGTTCCGAGCGTCAACTCCGCGTGCTTCCCGAATTTGACAGCCTCGGAATTCAGTCCGCCGCGCGGCAAAGCGAGTCGGGTCCGGGAAACGGAAGCTACGGCACCGGCTGGTCTCGGCAATCCTTTAAGAACTCTCCCCTGCCCTCGCAATTCCCCACTTCACCGGAGTGGGCGCCATCCTCTGTAGAGAGTGACGGTAGTCAAGCGGTAGTCCGTCCCATGTCCCAGCTTCGTGCTTGTCAACTCCTGGGAGTGACCGCAACCAGTACGCGAGTACAGATCAAGGCGGCCTACCGGCGATTGGTTAACCAGAGTCACCCCGACCGGCTTGAACGCAAAACTGAAGGAGCTCGCCGGCTGGCAAATGATCGGATGGCTGAGATCAACGAGGCTTACCGCATACTGTGCAATGGTCTTCTGTAGTTATTGTTTAAGGTGGATTCGCGTAGACAATTCTCCGTCCTGCGCCGATAGTTTGATTGCGAGGGAAACCGTGAACAACTGCGATGTGGGGAAGAAGGCAGGTACCGGTTGGGCGATGGAGATGAAGGCCATCTGCACGGAAGAGCCGGAGCTTTTGATGCAAACCCTCACGAGCGCAATTCTCGGCCGAGGTGGCTGGGTGCTGTTTCGCGGTGCCGACGAGGGCGGCGTAGTGAACATATTTTTCGAGTTCGAACGCAATGCATGTGTAGATATCTACAGTCTCTTGACCTCTTCTGGAGTGGAGTTGGGGCGAAGCGGACATGCGCAATTCGCGCAACTCTGCCAATGCACGCACAGTCTCCAACCAGATTGCGGCGCTGAGATCGCCAGTATCGATCTGGAGATACAGACGTATCCCGCTGCGAAGACGGCCGGCTCCCGAGTTTCGAATCGCTTGTAGAGGATTGGCGCCAGCGCCTTTACCCATCTGGCTATTTCATTCTAAATATCGTAAGCACTACACATCAGGCTGGAAATCAGACATCTTCGCAAGACTGTCGAGGGTTCACAATTTTTCCCTCCCGCCATGACCCTTACATTAAGGCACGCTCCAACCATCACATTTGAAGCCCAAAACCTCGCCAAACTTTCATTTTGAAACAACTATATCTCTCTGGAACCAGCTTTCGTCGCAATCGCGCCTGCGCCTGCCTTTTTCAGCCTTGTTCAGCGCGCACCATTCCGTGACAGGGCCGCCTCCCGCGCTGTACGCTATACAGTACGCGCATGGCGCGACCAAGGAGCACTCCAAAAATCATGCCTATCCAAGCCACCTCGAAAATATGGCACAACGGCAACCTTATTCCCTGGGAGCAGGCCAACATCCATGTGATGAGCCATGTCATCCACTACGGCTCCAGCGTCTTTGAAGGGATTCGATGCTACGCTCAGCCTCAGGGCTCGGCCATCTTCCGCCTGCCCGAGCACATGCAGCGCCTGTTGGACTCTGCCAAAATTTACCGCATCGCTGTTCCCTTCTCGATCGACGAGCTCTGCGCAGCCGTGGTCGATGTGATTGAAGCCAATGGCGTCGCGCCCTGCTATATCCGCCCCATCGTGCTGCTCGGCTACGGCCAAATAGGTGTCAACCCCAAAGGCTCGCCCATTGAGGTCTACATCGCCAATTTTCCATGGGGCAAATACGTCACCGGCGAAAGTGCTGACGTGTGCATCTCCAGTTGGAATCGCCTTGCGCCCAACACAATGCCGGCAATGGCTAAGGCCGGAGCGAATTATATGAATTCCCAGCTCATCCGCATGGAGGCTGAAACCAACGGCTATGCCGAGGGCATCGCCCTGGACGTGAACGGCCAGGTCAGCGAGGGTTCCGGTGAAAACGTCTTCCTGGTCCGCAACGGCGTCATCTACACCCCGACTCTGGGCAACTCCGCGCTCTCCGGCATCACACGTGACAGCGTGTTGACCATCGCCCGCCACTTGGGCCTCACGGTTAGCGAGCAAGCCATTCCGCGCGAGATGCTCTACATTGCCGACGAGGTCTTCTTTACCGGCACGGCCGCCGAAGTCACGCCAATTCGCTCCATCGACCGCATCGTCGTTGGCGACGGAAAGCCGGGCGAGATCACCCGCAAGATCGCCGACGAATACTTTGGCATCGCCAACGGCCTCAAGCCCGATCGCTTCGGCTGGCTCACCCCGGTCAAGGTCAATGCCACCGAGCCCGTCAGCGCATAATCGCTCCACCATCAATAAACAGAAGGGCGGCTTCCACGAAGCCGCCCTCGTTGTTTGTCGATAGCTTTGTCTCCGCCCGCTCTAACAGTTATTCGCAGCGCAGAGCCACAACTGGCTCTACTCGCATTGCGGCGCGCGCCGGAATCAGCGTCGCTGCCAGAGCCACAAAGGCCAGCAGCAACGCGACCGCCGCATAAGTCGCCGGATCGTGTGGGCCCACGTTGTAAAGCAGGCTTTTGAGCAATTCGGCCGAGACCACGGCAGCGGCCAAGCCCGCAATCCCACCCAGCACAATCAACCGTATACCTTCCGAAGCGATTAGCCGCAGAATGTCCCACCGTGTCGCGCCCAGCGCCATGCGCACGCCAATCTCCTGCGTTCGTTGCGCGACCATAAACGCAATCACGCCGTAAAGCCCGATCACCGCCATCAACAACCCGCAAAACGCAAAGAACCCCAACAGAGCCGTTTCGAAGCGCGGCCTGTCGGCCAGCTTGCTCACCGTCTGGTCCAGTGGCTCAATCTCCACCGGCGCGAGAGAATCGAGTTGCGCGATTTGCGAGCGCACCCATGGGGCTATCACCGAGGTTGGAAGAGCCGTTTCCAGCACAAGCATGCAGTGGCCGTTCCAGATTTCCGCGTGGTTGCGGCGTAACGTGTAGTACTCGGGTTCATCCTCGCCGGACAGACCGGCGTTCTGCACGTTTCCCGCTACTCCAACGACGGTATACACCGGCCCGTCCAGGGCATAATACGGCCGATACCTTGGTATTTGGATATGCTGCCCAATAGCGTCGCCACCCGGAAACATTCGTGCAGCCAGCAGTTTGCTCAGAATCATATAATCGCGGCTTCCAGCACGGTCCTCTTCGGCAAATCCCCGGCCCTGAACAATCGGAATTTGGAGAACGCGAAAATAGCCGGGCGTCACCGAACGCGCTACCACCGTTCCGCCGACTCCTGCTGGAGTGGGCGGCTTACCGGCAACAACCATCTCGGCATAACGTCCCCCGTCGTGCCAACTATTTCCGTCTGGAGGCAGCGAGTCGCTCATGCCCACTGCGGTCACTCCGGGCAAACGCTGCAACGCCGCCTCGGCACGCAGAAAAAAGTCCAAATATGCCTGGCCGTTTGGGTATCGCTGCCAGCTCAGCGGAATCTGCACGGTCAGTGCGCCGTGTGTCTGCATTCCCAGACTCTGTTGTTCCAGATTCCAGAAGCTCTTCACCAGCAGGCTTGCACCCGAAAGCAGTACTACGCTAATCGCGATTTGCGCCGCCACCAGAGCGCGCTGTAGCCGTGCGTGTGCGCCGAAATTCGTTTGACGTGCTGCCAGCGCGTCCGCGCGGGGCTTTTCAAGTGCGGGCAGAATTCCAAACAGAATTGCGCAAAGCATCGACAGTACGACAGTGAACGAAACAATCCGCAGGTCGAGCCGCGCTTGGGCCAGAAATGGAATTCCAGTTGGAGCGATAGCGATAAAGGTGCGCAATAAAATCGCTGCTAGCGCACATCCGGCTGCGCCTCCGCCAAGAGCCAACAAAAATGCTTCGGTCAGTGTCTGTCTGACCAGCCGTCCTCGACCCGCCCCGAGCGCCGACCGAACCGCCAGCTCCCGTCTTCTGGCCGCACCGCGCGCTGAGAACAGGCTGGCCACATTGGCGCAGGAAATCAGCAGCACCGCAAATACCGCGCCAAGCAATATCCACGCAGCCCTGTACGCCTCCTGCATCTGGCGGTCGCGAATCGAGCGTACCTGAAGATGAAATTCCTGGCGAAACTGCGCCGGTATCCATTCTTGTGTATGGCGGAAGAGCGGCTCCATCTCGGCCTTTGCCTCTTGCACGCTCACGCCCGGCTTGAGCAGCGCAAAGGCCCACATCGGGTAGCCAATCCCGCTGTTAACCGTGTGCTGCGCAGCCACGTCCATTGCCGCCGGGGTAATGATGTCCGTCGGCTGTAGCCGGGGCATCTCAAAGTCTTTTGGGAGTACGCCGATGACGCGCACAGGGTGTTCGTCAAGGTAAATGGTCTTATCCAATACTCCCGGATCGCGGTTATAACGGCTCAGCCAAAGCCCATCGGAGATCAGAGCTACCTTCGCGCCGTTAGGAAGGTCTTCTTCAGGCAAAAAGTTGCGCCCCAGCGCAGGAGAGATGCCGAGCGTGGGCAAGAAATTCCACGCCACCTCACCGCAGTTGAGATGTACAGGGTTCGTCTCGGTAAGGTTGCAAGTGCTCACGCCCCGCTCGAACGTGACTGACTCAAACGGCTTCTGATTGTCCCTCCACTCGTAGAAGAATCCGCCCAGAGTGAACTCCTGCTTTTCGAGCGATTGTGAAAGCCCAAACGACACCAGCCGGTCGTCGTGCGCATAAGGCAGGCTGCGGAAGAGAATCCGGTCCACCACGCTGAAGACCGCCGTCGTTGCGCCAATCCCCACTGCGAGCGTCGCAATCACCGCGATAGTAAATACGGGGTTGCGACGAAAGCCGCGCATGGCATAACGCACATCCTGCGCCACCGTGCCCATCCACCACCCTGGCCGCTGCTCGTGGCACTGCTCCCGCGTCCGCTCTACGCCGCCGAACTCTATCAGCGCCTGCCTTCGCGCTTCTTGTGCCGTCATACCCGCGGCTATCTTCGCCTCGATCGATTGCTCCACATGAAACTGGAGTTCCTCGTCCAGGTCGCCTGATGGCCGTCGAAACACCAGAAATCTCAATCGGGTCAGGAATGCGTTTATCATGCCTCAGCCCCCGGAATCCGACCCAACACCAGTTCGACGGCCGCTGACAATCGTTCCCAGGTATCCAGTTCCGTCTCCAGCCGCTTTCGGCCCGCGTCCGTCAACGCATAAAATTTGGCCCTCCGGTTGTTCCCGGAGCTTCCCCAATCCGCCTGAATCCATCCTTTGTATTCCAGCCGGTGCAGCGCAGGATAAAGGGATCCCTGGCCAATCTGCAGTACATCCTTCGAGACCTGTTGGATGCGCTGGGCAACCCCCCAACCATGCATAGGTCCTGCGGCGAGCGTTTGCAGAACGAGCAAGTCTAATGTTCCCTGCAATAGATCTGTGGATGGTGGCATGATTCCCCTCGACATTCGACAATAGAGTCGCACTCTCTCCTGTCGAGTGTCAAGGGATAAATCTCCAGCGAAGCTTGCGCCAACTTTTCAGGCCAAAAAACCTCCGCACACGATTCGACCCTCCCACTCCAATCCTCGTCCCGGCCGCAATTCACCACCCGCTTCCAACGTGCCTTGGTCATGCCGGCGCGTATTATGTACAAGTAGCTTGGATCAATTTGACAACGCCGAAGCCACCGAAAACTGACTACAGATGACTGTCAAGAAGGATGATTGCCGCGCGTGAAACCTGAGATGAAAGTGTCCATGGCAGGCCTCGAGTTGGCCAACCCGGTCATCGCCGCCAGCGGCACCTTTGGCTACGGCATCGAGTTTGAAGACATCGTCGCTCTCGAGCGCATCGGCGGATTCGTCACCAAGGGCATCTCCATACAGCCAATCGCCGGCCATGCCGCGCCGCGCATTGTCCAGACCGCGGCCGGAATGTTAAATGCTATCGGCTTGCAAAACGTCGGTGTTGAAGAGTTCATCCGCCGCAAGCTGCCGCCCCTCAGCCGCTACCCCCGCGCGAAAGTCATCGTCAACGTCTTCGGCTACCAGGTCGCCGAGTACATCGCGGTCATCGAGCGCCTCAATCAGGCCGAAGGCATTGCTGCCTATGAACTGAACGTCTCCTGCCCCAACGTCCACGCTGGCGGCATGGCATTCGGCGCAGACGCAGGTGAACTTGCCTACCTGGTCCATCGCGCCAAAGCAGTTTCCACCCGGCCGCTGATCGTCAAGCTCTCGCCAAACGTCACCTCCATCGCCCAAATGGCCAAAATCGCCGCCAACGAAGGGGCAGATGCGCTCAGCATCACCAACACCTTTCTGGCCATGTCCATCGACTCCGAAACCCGCCGTCCGCGCCTGTCGAACGTCACCGGTGGCCTCTCTGGACCGGCTATCAAGCCCATTGCCTTGCGCATGGTCTACGAAACCGCCCACGCCGTTTCCATCCCCATAATCGGAATGGGCGGCATAACCACCCCGGAAGATGTCGTCGAGTTCCTTCTAGCCGGCGCCACTGCCGTCCAAGTCGGCACGGCCAGCTATGCCGACCCCCGCGCCGTCGCGCGCCTCACTCATGGCCTCGAATCATGGTGCCGCAGCCACGGCGTATCAAAGGTTACCAACCTCACCGGCGCCCTCGAAATTCCGCACGACTGAGCGCGAAGCCCCCTCAACATGCTTTGTATCAGGGCACGACTTCAGTCGTGCCGTAAATGCCGCAAAATCAACTGGGCTTTAGCCCCCGAAGGGAAGTTGATTCAAACTCATCCACTACCATTCTCTCAATATCAGCTTGTCATCCTGAGCGGAGTTTGGCGCGTTTTTTGCGGCAAACGGAGTCGAAGGACCTGCATTTCCGTCGCTGGGTCTCTACAACCAACTTCTGACTCACCACACTGGAGCGTGTTTCAAAAATATGTCTTGTGTCAGGGCACGACTTCAGTCGTGCCACCATTCCATCCACAAGAATTTAGAAATCAACCAGCGCGACGAAGTCGCGCTAAAATCCCGCTCAACCACAAAGCCTGGGTGCCCCATCCTTGCGGCGCTCTTGTTTTTGCCGCAAGGGTGGGAAAACACGAACGTTGAAAGAGGCGGCCTTTGTGTCAGGGAAAGAGGCGGCCTTTGTGTCAGGGAAAGAGGCGGCCTTTGTGTCAGGGAAAGAGGCGGCCTTTGTGTCAGGGAAAGAGGCGGCCTTTGTGTCAGGGAAAGAGGCGGCCTTTGTGTCAGGGCACGACTTCAGTCGTGCCGTAAATGCCGCAGAATCAATGCGGGCTTTAGCCCCTGCGGAAAATTCGATCCGGAGGGAGGCGGGAGTTTCAACCCCCGCAAAAAGCCATCCACACATTTTGAAAACCAACCAACGCGGCGAAGCCGCGTTCAGGTCCTCGTCACCGGCCGAACGCTTCCGAAATGCTGGTATTCCCAGGACCTGTCGAAGCCGGCATCGCTCACGGATTCCCGGTCAGCCGTCCGGAACTGGGAACCAGTCGCAGACCGGCTCGATGTGCGCATCGGGCTGTTAGAGAAAGTTGAGACCAGCACGCTCGTCGGGCAGACATATCAAATAGTTGCATGATTATTTCTTCTTGACTGCTCAACAAAGTTGGGACAGGGTATATCGTTGCACTGGAAGGGTAGGCCATGCACCGTGATATATATCGACGCTTTGTGAACGCGAAATACATACTCGGAAGGGCGTCCATAGCTCAGCGCGAGAACAACGAGATGGGGCAGGCCATTGCAGTTCTGCTCCTGCACGATGCAGTTGAAATTCTGATGATTGCGATTCTTGATCACCTGAACATCAATGCCAAAAAAAATCGCGAGTTCATGGCTTTTTGGACGCTCGTGAAGCAAGACGGACATCCTGATGCGCCGGACAAGGCTGCTATGGAATCGCTCAATACTATTCGAGTAGGGCTAAAACATAAGGCGATTATCCCGAATTCAAGAGACGTGCGTGATCTCTTTACACGTACTCAGGGATTCTTTGAAAATGTACTCACCCTCTATTGTGGACTCACATTCGCCGATATTTCACTCATCGATCTCGTCACCGATCCCGGGGTCCGGGAGATACTGTCCAAAGCGCGAGAGAAGTTTAGCGGGGGTGACAAAAATCACGCAATGGTTGACTTGAGGCTTGCCTTTGACAAAGTGCGACAGCCAGAGAATCGTAAGCCTCCCGAAATATATCCTCCCAAAGCGCCGGACGTAGATGCGGCACTGAGGTCGGCAGGATGGGAGAGATACTTGGGTCAACTTCACAAGTTTCTTCAAACCAGTGCGACTATTACGAACGTCCTGATGCTAGGCGTTGATCCTGTACGGTATTTCGACTTCAACTACTCGGTCCCGGCAATACAGCGAACAATGGGCAAGGCCTACACGATAATCTACCGCCTGGACTATGCCAGCTGCTCGGAGGAACGATTCGAGGAGCTGATGGGGTCTGTGATTGACTATGCTCTCAAAGTAAGCGATTTGTACTCCCCTGAAACGACGGGAACTACGCAGCCTGCTGCTCTGTGGGAACGCGTGGATCAGTGAAAGTCTCACACTGCGGGCATCCCAGGTCTCGATTCTGAGCAAGTAACCAGTCTCAGTTGGTGGAGATTTCCAAGCAACACCAGGGAAGCTGCTCTTGAGACCAGGGAAACTCCCCGCCCCTCTGTGATACTCTCTACCCAATCCCGTGGCCAACGATAAAAACAAGCTCTATTACGGTGACAATCTTGAAGTCCTCCAGCGTTATGTGAAGGACGAGTCGGTCGATCTCGTCTATCTCGACCCTCCCTTCAACTCCCGCCAGGACTACAATGTCCTCTTCGCCGAGAAAGACGGCTCGCAATCCAGCTCCCAGATTCACGCCTTCGAGGACACATGGGAGTGGAACATCGACGCCGAGCGCGCCTACGAGCAGATCGTCGAGCAGGGCGGCCGCGTCGCCGATGCCCTGCGCGCCTTCCGCACATTCCTCGGCGGCTCCGACATGATGGCCTATCTCGCCATGATGGCTCCGCGCCTCGTCGAACTCCGCCGTGTCCTCAAAGAAACCGGCTCCATCTACCTCCACTGCGATCCCACCGCCAGCCATTATTTGAAGATTTTGATGGACGCGGTCTTTGGACCGCAGTTCTTTCGCAATGAGATTACTTGGAAGCGTAAAGCGGGTCGAGGGGAAACGAATAACGCAGCCATCCGGTTTGGCGTTTCGAGCGATTCGATTCTCTTCTTCGCGAAATCCAAGTCATCGCACTTCAACCGACAATATAGGCCCAACAGCGAGGGTTATATTGTTAGTAAGTTCACGCACAAAGACGAGAACGGGCGCATATATACGCTCGATAACATCACGAGCCCCTCGTTCAGGCCCAATCTGGTTTATGAATACAAAGGGTACGCTCCGCCGAAGAATGGATGGGCTGTCTCCCCGACGCGGATGGCGGAGATGGACGTCCAAGGCAGGCTTTACCTCCCAGCCGACAAGTCTAAACGAATACGTAGAAAGAGATACCTTGATGAGTTGGAAGGGGAAACCGTAGACAGTCTTTGGGATGACATTTCACCTATCAACTCCCAAGCTCAGGAGCGTCTCGGCTACCCCACCCAAAAACCCGAAGCCCTCCTCGAACGCATCCTCAAGGCCAGCTCCAACGAAGGCGATCTCGTCCTCGACCCTTTCTGCGGCTGCGGCACAACCGTCCAAGTAGCCCAGCGCCTCAACCGCCGCTGGATCGGCATCGACATCACCCACCTCGCCATCGGCCTCATCAAGAAGCGCCTCTCCGACGCCTTCGGCCCCGAAATCAAACCCACTTATGAAGTAGTCGGCGAGCCGACCGACTACGAAGGGCGCTGGGCCAGGTGGGCGCGCGCCCCGCCGAGCAGAAAAAGGGCGCGGATCGCGGCATCGACGGCCGTCTCTACTTTCATGACGACGAATCCGGCCAGTCGAAGCAAATCATCTTTTCCGTCAAAGCCGGCGGCGTTTCCGTGCCCCAGGTCCGCGATCTCATCGGCGTACTCTCCCGCGAGAAAGCCGAGATCGGCGTCTTCCTTTCGTTCGACGAACCCACCAAACCCATGCTCCGCGAAGCCGCCGAATCCGGCCTCTACAAATCAACCGACGGCACCACCTATCCCCGCCTGCAAATCCTCACCATCCAGCAGATTCTGGACGGCAAGCAACCGGAGTACCCACT
>JBEKSE010000014.1:0-92411 GCA_049517315.1 Occallatibacter sp.
GCCCCAATGCCAGAACTCCGGCAGCCATGCAATCGCCAAAATCACTTCCTAACCTGGCAAAGACCCGCCGGTACTCCGCAAAACCTCGTCGGATATTCGTTCATGCATAATGCAGGTTAGGGTGAGCATGTCCCTCAGAATCTGACCCTCGAATCGTTTCTTTCTTTCGTCTCGAAAACCTAGAGATTCGATGATAAACACACCGGGACGCGTCTTCTCTTCAGGCACAGGCGGTCCATTCAGGATTGCACCTAGGATTGAGCTTTTTTTGCTGGTTGCCATTTTCCTCCTTACACGATTGGCCGGTTTCCGAATCCCTTTACCAGCCCTCTATCGTTCCCCGGATTTGCTCATGCACGTTCCGGCCCCGCTCATCCTTCTTGAGGGCCATCAGGAACAATGCTCTGCCGCCGCCACCCTTTGCCCACACTTCCCCGAGTATCTTCTTTTCCTTGGAGTCGTCATTCGAGGCGTAGTCCTTGCCCTTGTACTCCACCACCAGCAGACGGCCATCCAGCGTTTCCGCCACAAAGTCCGGGTAGAAGCGGTCAGTTGAGGTCTGGAGCCAAAACGATGATTCCGGCTGAAGCGCCAAATTCCGCACCCATGTCCTAAGCCCCGACTGCGCATCCAGCGCCTCTGCGCAATCGCACTCTTCGCCCGTGCTCTCCAGCTCTCCCACCATCGGGTAGAAGTGTTTCTCAAAGCGATTCCGCCCCGTGTAATACCACTTTGCTGGGTACACATCCGGGAATCGGAAGGCATACTCAAAGCTGGTTTCTGGTGCGGCATTCGGCCCAAAGAGCAATTCCTGATACCCGGCGTTGTATGCGGATGCCCGGCACTCATCCCGCCTCTCTGCCAGCTTCCGTGCAAGGATGAATTTCGCCCGCACCAGCAACGCCATATCGAATCCCTTGCGCGTCAAGAGCTGGTGAACACATAGCCGGAGCCATGCAAGGCTTGCCGTTTGCCGAATATCCTGTTGCCGCAATTCCTTGTCCAGCCAACGAATCAGATCGTTCTCTGTCCACTCACCGGGAAGCAGATTCAGGTCAAGTTGCTGCTCACCTTTGAACGCATACACAACCTTGCTACCTTGGACATCAAATTCAAACGTCTTCGATGTGTCGTTGAATCGGAAGTCACTCAGGTCAACCGCGCATTGGCTCAGGTCCCATGAGGCAGCATCTAACACCAGCTCTTTATCGAACGGCAGTAGCTCGCCTTGATAGCGAATGCACAGCCGGGGGACCACCAGCGTTTCCCCGCGCAACGCGGGCGCAAGGTGCGATTCCTGCTCTGCTATGTACGCTTTGATTCTCCGCTCGATAGCGGGGCGTTCCTGCTCAGGTACAGCGGCAAGAACGGCCTTCTGAATCTCCGGCGTAATCTGCCCATGCACTTCAATTTCGATTTGGCCCGGAGCCTCTGACTTCGGGACGATGGATTGGCGCTCCCGTTCGGACAGTCCCTCCAGCTTCACAGGCTCCGCAACCGTCAAGCAAAGTGGCTTCTCTTGAAGGAAGAGCGGCAGATTCGGGATGGACGGCTGTTGCACTTCGATGAACTGCTCCGCCTCAGCCTCTTCAAAGCCCATCTTTTCAATCATGCAGGTTTCAAGCTGCTTTGCGGCCTCCAGGAAATTCGGGCTGGACACGTGCGCATAGGCTTTGTTTAGCTCTGCCGCCTTGCGCCGTTTCGCATACGGCATCCGTAAAACCCGGCCCAATAGCTGCTCCACATCCCGGCTGCTCCCAATGTTCGCAGTGGAGCAAAACACATAGGCGAAGGAACAATCCCATCCCTCTTTGAGCGCCTGTACGGTGATGACCACTTCGACCTTGCACGCCGGGTCAAAGAGGTTGATTTTGTCCAGGTCCCTTTGGTCTCCCGTTGCAATGGCGATTTGCTCTTCAGTGAGGTGCTCACTCTCCAACAGGAATTGCTTTACGGCCTCCACATTCGCTGCCTTGTCCTTGTTCTCCGCCTGAATGAGCAGAATGGGGCGGATGTACTCCGGCTCTCCCGCTGCCTTCTCTGCAAGCCTCTTGCGCGTGCGGCAAGCATCCCCTATGGCCTCTTGCCATCCCGCTTCATGCACAGTTAGGGCAATGGGCAGCTTAATCATGTCCTCTGCCTTCAGCTCCGATGCGGAGACACGGTAAAGCACATTGCTCCCCGTGCGCGGGTCCATGTCCGGCGTTGCCGTCAATTCGATAATGGCTGAGGGTGAGAGCCGTTTCAGCGTGTCAAAGGTCAGCGATGTGCGGGCGTTGTGCGCCTCATCCATGATGATAAGCGGCTGGTGAATCATCATCAGGTTGGCAAAGGAATACTTCACCTTGCCCGCACTAGCGCCGCTTTCAATCCGCTCCAAGCCGGGCACATTCACATTCAACTTTGTGAAATGGTCCTCAAGCGCCTCTTTGTGCGCGTACACGTCCCGGCCTTCCGTGCTAGTGACGCGCAACGATTGGATAGTGCCCACCACCACGCACACGGCGTCCCGCATGTCTTGCGGGCGGATGTTCTCTATCTCCGAAATTTCAAACAAGCGCACCCGGCCATCGAAGGCTTCATCCAGCGCAATGCGGTAGGGATGCGCGTTGTTCTTGAGCGCCTGTGCTGTCTGTGTGCGAATGGAGTTGGAAGGCACCAGCCACAGCACAACCGGGTAGTCCTTTTCGATGTAGCTTTGCGCCGCAACGCGGATGGAATAGGCTCCCACAATCGTCTTGCCCCCGCCCGTGGGCAGCCGCAAGCAGACGTATGGAATGCGCTCCAGGTCCGGCACCTTGCGATACATCGGCAACCGGCCATCGGGAGGCTTCACCACTTTGAGGAATGCCGATTCCGGGTCCCCACTCAGGCGCACGGCCTCAAGATACTCTTTCAGCTTCTTGAGCGTGTCTTCTTGAAAATTCTTCAGCCGTATCATGGTCAACGTGCCTTCACATCGTAGGGTGTTTGCTTGAACATAATGCCGAGCTGGAGCAGCGATTCCTTGCTGAGGCGGGAGCTTTCCCCGTAAATGACCTTGGGGCCATCGTGCGCGGGCAGCTCTGCCAGCAACCGCCGCGTGAGCACGTTACCGCCATCAGGCCGCTTGTCCCCAAGGATGCCGTTAAAGAGCAGGTAATAGCCTACGCCCTCATGCGCTCCCAACAGCGGTGAGCGGCGCTTGGGATGAGGCAACGGCGTGCGAGTCTCGGCAAACCACACATGCGCGGCAAGGTGCGCGAATCGGACAGCGGGATTGATGCGGCCCTCTTCATCGAATACCGGACTGCCTAGTTTGTAGAAGTGGAATCCGCCGCCGCCCTTCCAGCTAACGGCCTCAGAGATGCCGCCCTGCTCTCCGTCCACCACTTTCTTGAGGCGCGGAACACAATGCGTAATCGCGTGTTCGCCCATTTCGATCCCGATATAGCGACGGCCCATCTTGTGCGCTACTGCGGCGGTTGTGCCGGAGCCAAGGAAGCTGTCAAGCACGAGGTCATCCTCATCGGAGGCAATCTGGATAATGCGCTGTATCAGTTTTTCCGGCTTGGGTGTGATGAAAACATCCTTTTCAAACAGCGCCAGAATTTCCTGCTTCGCCTCTTGGGTATGTCCAACCTCTTCGTATGACCAATAGGTCTGGGGTGTTATCCCCTGCTTTACTTCTGTCAGGAAACGCTTGATTTGCGGGATTGATTCGCCATTCTTCCCCCACCAAATCCTCTGTTCGGAATCCATCCTCTTGAAATTCTCTTCGGAAACCCGCCAGTAGTTGCCACCGGGCGGCCCGGAGATGACGCGCCCCTTTGGGGTCGTGATGGGGTAACGGCCCACGCTGTAGAAGTTGCGGGCTGATAGGTCGCTCGGCTTCCAGGGGCCGCGCGGGTCATTGTCTGGATTCTTGTATGCCTTGTCTTGCTTTTCTGTGCGCGGCATGGGGTTTGGGACCCATCCATCAGCATCCGCCGCGTACACGAGCACATGATCGTGGTCCACGGAGAAATGCCGTGCGCTCGATTTTGGCGAGTAGTTTTTCCGCCAGATTACATTGGCTACAAAATTCTTTCGCCCGAATACTTCATCCATGATGACCTTGAGGTAGTGAGCCTCATTGTCATCAATCGTGACCCAAATCGTCCCCTGCTCTGTCAGTAGTTCACGGAGCAATTCGAGGCGCGGGTACATCAAGCCCAACCATTGCGTGTGCTCCAGGTTGTCATCGTAGTGCTCAAAGGCGCTTCGGGTGTTGTAGGGCGGGTCAATGAAAATGCACTTCACCCGGCCCGCATAGAACGGGAGCAACGCCTTCAGCGCATCCAGGTTGTCCCCTTGGATGAGCATGTTCTCTGAGCCGGAATCGCCATAGGAATGCTCGGGCACCGCCTCCAGGAGCCGGTACGGAACGTGCGCGGACACCTTCTCATCTTCGCTTCGGGTTAGCCAATCAAGTTTGGGCATGGACCTATCGATTGTAAACAGTCGGGCACCGCCGATTCCCGGCTTAGAACTAAATCAGCATTCCCGGCAAAATGGGAGGCGGTCCCCGGCGACTCACTTCTCCTTTTTGCCTTCGGCCTTCTGCTTTGCCCTCCAACGAGACCTTGCCACCCGATGCGATTCCCGATGCGCGATGCAACAGTAGTCCACGTTCCCGGCGGCTGGTATGAATGGTGCGTCGCACTTTGGGCACAGGCGTATCCGCCCCGTGAGCGTCATAGTGAATGCAGCCGATTTCTTGTCTGGGCAAAAGAGAGCGGGGATGAAGCGATTACCTTCTTGGGAATACCACATCACCAGTCGCACTCTTTCAAACATCTCCGTCATAATCTGCGAATAGTTCCACCGTGTCGTGCTCCATTTTTTGACGATACTTACCGAACCTATTCTGCCGTCCCTTTGCCTATAGCTAAGTTCAAAATTGTCTGGTGACATTAGGTTCGGGACATGCGGGCGCAATTTCTCGTAGGCCCGATGTAAATTGAAATCGTCGTGAAGGTCATAGGCTCGCTTCAACTGGCTTGAGCCAACGAATAGCGCACTTTCTTTGGAGTCAAACTCGGTTCGCAGCCATTTCTTAACATCCTCCATCGTCACCACGCGAATCAACATGCTTGCGTCATCGGCCTCATTGAAGTACTCGGGACCGAGAAATGTACCCCAACCATCCGATTTTTCAGTAGTTTCCGCCACTGTGAGGACCGGGAATGTTACGGTTTGTACGCTCTCACGGATCATAGCTACTACCGTAACGTCTAATCAGAAGTAATGCAAGAGGACCGTTGGAAGCAGCGGCCCCTTTTCTGAATTGGAGAGACACAATGGACGCAGTTGGCGAGTTTATGCAGCATTGCAAGTACATAGGTTTGAAAAGATCACGCGCGATGAGCAGGTTCTATCGCTTTCATCGTCACAACCCCACGCTCCTGGATTTCCTGCTCCAAGAGCTTGTCACACTCAGGCAGAACGATTGGCAGACCACTTCGTTTGAAATGCTTTGGCATCATGCGCGGTGGGTCCTCACCTATCTGAATCGCGTGCCCGGCGAGACCTTCGGTGTTTGTCAGAACTTCATGCCCTACTACAGCCGCTTGGCAATTGTTCTCTTCCCGGAGTTCAACGCCTTCTACCGGCTAAAGAGAGCGAAGGTTGACACGGATTTTGGACTGCGCATATCTCCGCTCAAAGGTTCTGAGGGATTCCGCCGCCTGGAGTGGGCCGATGGAACGTCGATTGACGGCGGCTGGAAGCCCTCAGTGCCCCACGTCATCCCAAAGGCCCCAGTGCCGCGCCGCCCGGTAGTGCAGAGAGCGGAAGGGGTGTCCCATGAATAGCCTTCTGGAAACTGCCCTGTGCTGCACCCGGCGCGGTTGGCACGTCTTCCCTTGTTGGCCCGGACGCAAAGAGCCGCGCATCCAAGGCGGAAACCTTTCCGCGTCCAACGATGAAACCAAGGTCCGCGCATGGTGGACAAAATGGCCGGACGCTAACGTTGCCATTTCCACCAAACCGAGCGGTCTCACAATCGTTGATTGCGACCATGGCAACGAAAGTGAAGCGGCCTTCCAAGCATGGCGGGCGGGTGCCGGATTGCCAGAGACATACACGGTGCGGACAGGCCGCCGTGATGGATTCGGCGTCCAGATGTACTACTCAACGCCCGGTGAGGACCCCGCAAAGTCAATGGCGTGGGATGAGGGCACGCACAGCGGTGACATTCGGGGGAGTTGGGGCTACGTCATGGCGGCGGGCTGCCTCCACCCAAGCGGTGAGACGTACAGCGTCTTGGTGGAAACGCCTATAGCTCCGGTGCCGGGATGGGCGCGGACGGTCAAGAAGGCCATCCCCAAGGGCAAGGATGGCAAGCCCAATCCGGCTTGGATGGATGACGGCTCCCCGATTGAGGACCATAGAAACTGCCACATGATTAGTCTGTTGGGGAAGCGGCGGAGCGGCGGTGCCGATGATGACGCGCTCCGTGAGTATGCTCTCCAGATCAATGAAGAGAGATTCAGGCCGCCGCTTGAGGAGGAGGAGCTTGAATATCTCATTGGGCAAGCGTGCAAGTTCCCTGTGGGCGAGCCGGACCCGATTGTCACCATCGGCGGCAAGGTTGCGGGGCAGCCTGAAACGCCGAAAGAGCCGGTGGACTGGCATACGCGCTACATGACAGAAGAGAGCTATCTCAACGTCAAGCCTCCTGAGTTTCTGATTGACGGTTTTTTGGTCAAGGATTCGATTGCGATGCTTGGCGGTCCCGTCGCACAAAGGAAGAGCATCATTGCCCTGAATATCGCGCACGCTCTGTGTACGGGTGAGCCGCTCTTCGGGTACTTCGATGTGACGGAGAAGCCAACGCGCACCGTGTACCTGTGCCCTGAGATGGGCGCGGCATCATTCGTCAAGCGCGTAAAGCAAATCGGGCTTGGCGGGTTCGTGGGGAAGACATTGTTCATTCAGACCATGAGCGAGCAACCAACGGTGTTGGATGAGTTGGACGGTGAACTACCTGGAGCGGTTGTCATCGTGGATACAATCACCCGCTTTATCGAAGGTGATGAGAACAAATCGGAGGACATGCGGCGGTTTGCTCAGAAGGTGTTCCGCCTTGTGAAAGCCGGTGCAACCGTGGTCCTGTTGCATCACAGCAAGAAAGGCTCATCAGGTTCGTTGGATGATGGCTTGCGCGGTAGCTCAGAGTTGGCCGCGTTTGTTGATTCCTGTTGGGTCACCGAACTGGATGACACAACGAAGCCCTATGAATCGCTCTCAAAGATGCGGAACGTAAAACAGCGCGACTTTGAGTCAGACCCATTCCGGCTGAAACCTACGCCCGGTTCGTTCTATCTGACAATGGAAGGGGACCCGGCACCTGAAGCGGTAATCAGGGGCAAGAAAGAACAGGCAGCACGCGATGCGCTTGCCGCAATCCTGAAGGATTCACCCAAGGCAGGCATCAACAAATTGCGCGATGCGCTGAAAGCCAAGGGGCACGGAAAAGGGCAAAAATGGATAACGTTGGCGCGGTGCGAAATACTCGGTGCGGGCGCTACCTTGTCATCGGATTAGCCCATATTTCCGTATGCATATCCCTTAGAGAAAGAGACAGGATATACACCACTCTCCCCCACACTTCGCGTGTGTGGGAGATGTGATGTTGGGATGTACGGCAGACAAGATGACCATACCCGGCGCTTCACCCGGTATGGCACGAAAGGAGGTCATGAACGCGGGCCGCTCCACGGGGCTGTGGGCGCGATTGCGGGCCGTCCTGAAAGCTGGATTGCGGGTGTTCGCATGAGCGCCGGAGAGTTGATGGTTTCACTCGGAAAACGATGAAAGAGACAAAATGTTTTTCGGATTTAAACAAGTTTATGTATAGAAATTACTACTGGTGTGCTCTCCTGCGAACCCTCTTTAACATTTGACCCGCCCCCGGTCCCTTCTTGTCCGTTCGACACATCGCATGAAAGGGCGTGGGGGGTGGGTCAAAATCTTGCCGACACTCCCCTGTGAGAGCGCCGCCATCCACAATGTTACACACGGTAACAATTCTCGGAAATTAGGGATTTGCTGGTTTTGTGGGCATTCCGTCGGCTGTGCAGAATGCCCCACTTTCGCCTGTATAAGCCCGTAGGCGTGTCTGAGTGGCACCCTTTCACCTGGAGAGCAGCGAGAGACGCTCATGCACGGCCTGGAGGTCTGCCGTGGTCATGTGTGCGTATCGCTTCGTAGTTTCAAGGTCCGAATGCCCCATGACCTTTTGCAACAAAAAGACGTTTCCGCCCTTGCGCAGATAGCCGGTTGCGAATGTGTGCCGGGTTGCGTGGAGCGTGCGTCCTGGTGGGTTGAATCCCAAAGAGAGGCAGAGCCGCTTCACATAGCGCAGCACGTTGCGGCGGTGGAGCGCCGTCTCAGCCGATGTTACGAACAGAAATGCTTCCGGCTTCCGATTGAAGTCCGCAATGTAGCGGTGGATGGCCTTGCGCAACTCGAAGCTGAAAGGGACCACACGCTGCTTGCTGCCCTTCCCATCCAACGTTACGAGCAAATCGTCAAGGTTGATGTCTGAGACGCGCACCTTGAGGACTTCGCCGATGCGCGCTCCGGTATCAAATAGGAACAACAGAATCAAGTGGAGCCGCCGCTCCAATCTGCCTTTCGGCTTCCAATCCACCAGCGAACGGATTTGTTTGTCCGTGAAGGTTGGCAGGATGTTTTGCGGCTCCTTTAGTTGCGAAATTCTCGGATGCTTGCAAGCGGGGCTGCATTTCACCTCCGACCCGGCACAGACCCAATGCGCGTATGCGTTGATGGCGCGGATGGCTGAATTGCATCCCGTGGCACGCAACCCCTTTGCGCGCATTTTGAGCACGGCTGCTTTCAGGTCGTCTTGTGTGGGCGCATCAGTGTCCAGCCATTTGAAGCTGTATTTGTACCATTCCAGCGTTGATGGCGAGACATTCGAGAGGAATTGACGTTCGCGGATAAAGTCAGAAAAGCCCATGGTGTTTTCTCCGAAGCGAGTACCAAAATTCGGAGATACTTTTCGTAACTAATTGATTCATAAAGCGGTTATGCTCAGCCTGGTAGAGCACTCGCTTGGGGTGCGAGGGGTCGGCAGTTCAAATCTGCCCGTCCCGACCATTTTAAACCATTTATTTTGTTTGAGTTCTAGTATTTTCCACTCATCGGCGCTGGTCTTCCAATTCCCCAGTTGTGACGTGATTGCGACGTTATAGAGGGCGGCTGCCCCCTTCCTCTTCGTCTCATCGCGGATGTGGCTGGAATGAGTCAACATTTCACGGCTGACGTGACCCGCAATCGACAAGATGGTTTGTTCACTGGCTTCCGCAGACTCTGCCAGCTTGGAGATTGCGTAATGTCTCAGGTCATGCGGTCGCGACCCTTCCAGGCCTGCCTCCTTAGCCAGCCGTCGCCACACTGTTCGCCATCCCCGTTGACTCAGAGGCTTAGTCGGGGCGTACTGCATCGCTGACACATTTCTCGGTATCAGGTAGTGGTCGAGATTCCTTATTGTGGTACTCTATCGCTGATCCGGGGGTGAGAACCTATGGCCCGTGGTCTCTCCAGTTCTAACCGTCATTCAAGCTTTGCAGAATCAGCGGATCCCGATGCTGTCGCCGTCGGGTCCAAGCGTGGGCGCTCTCTAATTGCCACATTTCTTTCAACCGCAGTGTTGTTGGCTGGCGCATGGATAACATCGCTGGGCCAAACTGCCCCTCCTCCGGACCAAAAACTGGCTCTCCGTGCGGCGCTTATTCTCACGCCCGAGTTCTGCGCCACAACGAGTCCTACAGGGGCCGGAAAATTTAACTCGGGGCAGGCCGCCTGCGCGGACCTCGAGCCGGCGCTCGGGAATGTGTTTAGCGTCGTTACGCGCGTGGCGACGGATTCGCCCTGGGAATCATCGCTCGGGAAGGATGTGGGAATTGTATTGCGTCCGCGAATTGCCGAGGTTCGATTCCAGCCGTCAGAAATGCTTGTCGTCCTCGAGTGGTCTGCGTTTACGAGTTCAGGCAAGATGATTTGGGTTCAGAAAGCAAAGGGAAGCGCGCTTCATCGGGGTAGCTACGGCCTTTCAATCAGCGGCGCGCGCAAGACCGAAAGGCAGATGTTTGAAGACGCTATGAAAGGGGCGCTTGATCAATCTGCGAAGATGATATCCGCCGCCATCAGCGCTTCGCCTGAGAAATATGAGACTTTATCGGTTGCTACGAGTACTGCACCGCGAGTCGCGGAAGCGGGCAAACCGGCTTCCGAACCTGATGCAAAGCCCTCGCCGCCACGGGAGAGCGGCTCCGCTCCAAATCCGCATATCCAAACCAGCTTGGGCGCCACTTCCGTGAATTTCACCCTCGATTACGCACGATCGGACAAGCTGTTCAAGCACAACTTTCGCAAAACTCCGTACGACGAGATCTCGCAGGAGATTGATCAGCAACTCGCACTTATGCTTGCAAGCAAGGGCATCCATCGCACCAAGGGAACGGAGGGGGTCTGTTGCAAATTGGCGATCGAGCTCCTATCGGTCAGATTGATTGGGAACGGTGTCAGCATCGATGCCAAATTCAAGTTTGCTGATGGAAACGGCCAATTGATCTACGAAGATACATACCGCGGGATAGGGACAGTCCAAGGTGGAATGGAGTCAGTGAGCAAGGTTGCAACGACGTCCGCGCTGGTGCTGTGCAAGAGCATTTCAGACGATAGCCAATTCGACCAAGCACTTACAAAAGGCTTGAACGCAGGGATTCAGTAGGCCATCAGCCGATTCGCACAAGCGTATGTGAACGGTGGTTCCTGACCATCCCCAGCAAGAACTACGTCCATGGCGTAGGGTGTCTGAGTGTACGTGAGCGGTGAATCCAGGCTTGCGATCCCTATTAAGGCAGCGTCGCAACAGTCCTAAAATCGTCCTCTATCGCCGGCCATTCAACGCTGTTCCTTCATTTCAGCTATCCCAGTTCATCGCTTTGCGACTGCTTGCGCCGGGCGCCCCTTTCCGCGCAGCCCAAATCCAGCCTGCGAGCGGTTGGCAGTTCAAATCTTGCCGTCCATACCATTAAAATCAATACGTTATAGAGGTATTTCCCCGGAAAAGTTGGCCGCTAGGGGCCTTTCTATGAATCGAATAATGCGCCTGATGCTGCATTAGCAAAGCCGTGCCGGATACCGTCGATTGAATCCCGCTTACGACCGCCGGCCCATGCGGTAATCAACATAAAGAATGTGCGCCTTGATCTGGTCACGTGCCCGGTACCGCGGGAGTTGCGCCATATTAAGCATGTGAAGAATGGCGCCGGGGTTCCCGTCGCTCCACTCGACAATCAAGGGCAGAATTGATTCCAGATTGGAAGCCCCGAGCCCCAGCCTGTCAGCTTCGCGCTCGGCGAATTCCGATGCGATCTTTTGCGGCCAATTCTTTATTTCGATTCGCTCCGACTTGAGCGCGCACAGCGGGCGCAATGCGCCAATATCTTCCATATGCGGAGATCGCGATGCAAAAACGACCGGCGTACGCCCGTGATAGTGCAGGTCCTTGATCATTCCAGTCGCAACGCGGGACGGAGCATCGAGATGGTCAAGCACCATAAGATATGGCCGCGTATCAAGCGCCCGGTGCGCGATGCCCTTCAGTGACGATGATGACAGCGCCGAGGTATTTCCTGGAACTCTGATTCCCTCGTCTATGCGGCGCAATGCGTGGAGCAGGCCGAGAAGAAACTCGCGTGGCGAGCTCATCTGCGCTACATAGAGCGCAAACGGCTGGCTCTCAACAAACGCGCGCAACAGGCGCGATTTGCCCACGCCCTCAGGCCCGAATACCAGCAGGGATTTTTGTGTCTTCACCTGGTTTCGAAGGCGGTCCAGTTCCTCTGCGCGCTCCACGCAATTCAAATATTCAAGGGTCGGCTCGCGTTGGTCAGTGGATGAATGCATCGCGGCTGGACCTCTTTCTTAGGAACATCCAGGTGCAAAAGAAAAACTCCTGCGTAATCGCAGGAGTCATCAGCCCGTCCGTTTCAGAGGGCGTTCAATGGCGGATTCCTTCGCCAAGTCAGCTTGTACCACAGGCATCTGTGACGCCGCAAACTGGTTGCGCGCCCCATTCTCCCGCCTTAAAAAAAGCAAAAGAATGGAGCGCCGATTGCGTTACGCCTTCATCGCCTGTTCGACCGCGACCGCGACAGCAACCGATGCGCCGACCATCGGGTTGTTGCCCATGCCGATCAAGCCCATCATCTCCACGTGCGCGGGCACCGAGGACGACCCGGCAAATTGCGCGTCCGAGTGCATACGGCCCATGGTGTCGGTCATGCCGTAAGAAGCCGGACCAGCCGCCATGTTATCGGGGTGAAGCGTTCTTCCCGTGCCTCCGCCGGAAGCCACCGAGAAAAACTTCTTTCCGTCAAGCAGCCGCTCCTTTTTGTAGATCGCCATCACGGGATGCTGGAAGCGCGTAGGATTCGTCGAGTTGCCGGTGATGGCGACATCGACGCGCTCCAGGTGCATGATGGCAACGCCCTCACGCACATCGTCAGCGCCATAGCAGCGAACGGCGGCGCGCTCGCCTTTGGAATACGCTTTTTCGCGAACCACGTTCAGCTTGCTCATCGCATAGTCGAACTCGGTCTGCACATAAGTGAATCCGTTGACGCGCGAGATGATCATAGCCGCGTCTTTGCCCAGGCCGTTGAGAACCACGCGCAAAGGAGTTTTGCGCGCGTTGTTCGCGGAGCGAGCCAGGCCGATTGCGCCCTCGGCGGCGGCAAACGATTCGTGTCCCGCGCAGAACGCAAAACATTCGGTCTCTTCGCGCAGCAGCCTTGCGGCCAGATTGCCGTGGCCGATACCGACTTTGCGATCGTCGGCAACGGAACCGGGGATGCAAAATGCCTGCAAGCCCTCACCGAGCGTTTCGGCAATTTCCGCGGCAACAGTTTGATTTTTCTTGATGGCGACTGCGGCGCCAATCAAGTAAGCCCAGCCGGCATTCTCGAATGCAATGTTCTGGATCGACTTCACGATCTTGCGTACATCGACATTCTTGTCCAGGCAGATCTTCTCAGCCTTCTCGAGCGATTCAATACCGGCAGCGGCAAGAAAGGAGTCGATCTGTGCGATTCGCCTTTCGTATCCTTCAAACAAAGCCATAGTCTTCTCCTTATTCCTTGCGCGGGTTGATGGTTTTCACGGCGTCGGCAAAGCGGCCATAGGTGCCGGTTGCCTTGGTCAGCGCGGTCTGTGCATCCACTCCCTTGGAGATGGAGTCCATCATGACGCCCAGGCGAACGAACTTATAACCGATGATTTCGTTATCCTCGTCGAGACCGATTTCAGTCACGTAGCCTTCAGCCAGTTCGAGATAGCGCGCGCCTTTTTCGCTGGTGCCGTACATGGTCGCGGTCACGCTGCGCAAGCCTTTGCCCAGGTCTTCAAGGCCGGCGCCGATAGGCAGTCCGCCCTCTGAAAACGCTGTCTGGGTGCGGCCATAAACGATTTGCAGAAACAGTTCGCGCATCGCCACGTTGATCGCATCGCAAACCAGATCGGTGTTCAACGCCTCAAGAATGGTTTTGCCGGGGAGAATCTCAGCGGCCATGGCGGCCGAATGTGTCATCCCGCTGCAGCCGATCGTCTCAATCAGCGCTTCCTCGATGATGCCGTTCTTGACGTTCAGTGTCAGCTTGCATGCGCCCTGTTGGGGAGCGCACCAGCCCACGCCGTGGGTAAGGCCGGAGATGTCGCTCACTTCTTTCGCCTTTGTCCAACGGCCTTCTTGTGGAATAGGAGCCGGACCGTGATTCGGCCCTTTGGCAACTACACACATTTGTTCAATTTCATGCGTATGCATACGGAGTTGTGCTCCTTTGTCGGGTTAAGACAAGCGTTTTGTTACAGATGTTCATATTATAGAGCGGTCATATTCGATGGTATGTGACCGCCGATGCAGTAGTTTTTCATCCAAATCTTTAACGTTTTTTGCCCGCGCCGGACTGGTTAGCGCTCCGCTGCAAGGGATCAGGCAAGCGCCGAAACCTCTCGTTCCAATCGGTTGAGCCGTTCAACTGCCGACTGTACGGCGGGAGTCCCTTCTTCTTTGACTTTCCGCGCCCGCCCGAGCGCCTGTTCGGCAATGCGGCTGATTTCATGCAGCAGTTTGCGAATCTCGACCTCCAGGCGGTCCCGACTATCTTGAATGCGGTTGAGAACATCGTTTTGTACGCGCGAGCTGTTCACTTCCAAAATATGCCTCAGGAATTCTCGAGCCTCGTTCGTGATCAGTTTGCGTCCGCCCACAAACGGCAAAAAGATGTCGGCGAGCCAGCGCAGCGGTGATGGCGGTCGCGCAGTCCCAATGAAGTCCTCAAAAATAAAAGCGGAACGCACGCGGAAGCCTTTTTCAGGATCGAGCGCGTGGGGCATACGGGTCAGTTCGCTGAGGCCCGCGCCGGCGAGCTTTACTAGAAAGTTGTTTCCCATTTCCACAAATCGAAGGGCCACGCCGCGATATTGGCGCTCGCCCTCTTCCTGCTCAGGTTTGAGCCAGGGCATAACCTTGCGGCGCGCGAACTCCTGGGCGAGGTGCATCACCCGGCGGCGATAGTACGGGCCAAAGCCGAGCGGTATGGACTTGAGCGCCTCACCAAACTCTGTTTCAGATTCCGTCCATGCGGAGCGGAAGAACTGCTTGTGCCGTTCACCGAACAGGTCCGAAAGCCGGTGCTGTTCCGCCATAAACAGGAAACTCAGCTCGTGCATGGAGCGCTCTGCCTCGCCGATGGTTTTCCTCATCAGCTCAATGCGACGTTCGGATTCTTCGATGGGCCGCTGAAGCGCGTCACGATTCTCGCTGATAATCGCCAGCAATTGTTCGCTCAAGCGCTGGAGGCCTCGGTTGCAGGCGGCGCGAACGAGATTTCTTCCCGAATCTTCAACGAGGTGATGCAAACTTGCCAGCAGTTTCTCCCAATCCCGCAGCGGCCCGCGGTTTTCCATCCGCTCTGCGGCGCTAACCTCAAATACTTCGCCCATCGGGCGATGCAGCCGATGCTCCAGAATCTCGCGCGTGAACTTGACCGCCGCGGCGCGCTCCGGATCGGTGGTGCGATCGGCCTTGTTGATCACCAGAATCAAGTCCTGAACTTGCCTGCCAACTGATTCCACCAGCGCCAACTCCTCGCCGGCAATCGGCGGATCGGCTCCGACCACCACCAATCCTGCATCAATGTGAGGAATGAACGCCTGCGTGGTTGCCGAATTTCCGGTGAAGACCGAACCCAGACCCGGTGTGTCAACAAAGCACATGCCTGAGGACAACAACGGGCTGGGCACAAATACCTCCGCGCCGTCTACGCCCTTTTTGTTTTCGGGGTTCAGTTCTTCGGTCACGTATTCTTTCAACTCAGACAGGTCAACGTCCCGCCACTCCCCGTCTCGCATGCGAATGCGCGCGCGAAGTTCATCGCCAAACCGAATCACGGTAGGCACCGCTGTGACGGGAACATATCCGGTGGGGACAACCTCGTGGCCGACCAGTGCGTTAAGCAGGGTGGATTTGCCTCGCTTGAACTGGCCGATACAAGCCACATAGAAACGTCCTTCGGCAACCCGTGCCGCAAGCTCGCGTGCTTTCTCGGCTACAGGCTCAGCCCCAAGTTCCTCGGCCAGTCTGCCGAGTCGCAACAGGCGGGAGGCGCCGTCGAGACTCACGGATGTCTCGGGCGGAAGACTGCCGCAGTTTTGCAAAGTGGAACCGGTTCTGAATGACTGCATCAGTCGTTACACTCTTCCTAACGGCGTGTCCTGCGCTTTGTCGAGCTTACGTGAATAGCGGATCACCTCAACGCGCGACATGGCAACCACGCCCTCCTGCACCATCGCGTCCAAATGCGGAATCAGCTTGTCGATCTGCTCCTCGGTATCGATGACGCTCAGCATGACCGGAGCGTCCGGGGAGAATTTCCAATGGCTTGCATGGCGAATCCTGGTGCTTGCCCCGTAGCCTCCAATGCCCCGATACACGGTGGCGCCGGCCATTCCAAGCTCCACGCATTTGGCGACAATCGCTTCATGCAGTGGTTTGCCTTGCCATTTGTCGTCCTCGCCGAAATGAATGCGCAACATGCGAGCTTGAAATCGTTCCTGCATTGCGATTGCCTCCGTTCATCCTTGAGTTCCTGCCTGCGGTGCATTCTGTACTGCGTCCAGCGGGCGATAGGAGTACTTGATGATGTCCACATCCGACAGCACGACCAGTCCCTCTTCCACCATCTGCCCCACGAGGGGAAGAAAAGATTCAAGCTTCTCCTCGGTGTCGATGACCGAAAGCATGATGGAGGAATCATGAGATAGATGAAGAGCTTTGTCTTTGTGAATCCGCCGGTGCGCGCCGTAACCCAGGATGCCGCGATAGACCGTAACGCCGGCAATGTCGTTGGCCCGCATCGCTTCGACAAGCGCAGCGTGCAGAGGCTTGTCTTTCCAGAGGTCCGCTTCGCCGATGTAGATGCGCATCATCTTCGCTTTGCCCTCAATTTTCAAGTGAGCGGGAAGAGTCGCTTTCTTCGGTTTCGAGACTTGGGCAGGCTTTGCCACCGTGGTCTCCTGAATCTCTATCATTCCCGTTCCAGCCAGTTCCTCCAGCTTGCCGAGAAGCTCATCGACCTTTTCGCGAGATTCAATGAATTCAATCTTGAGCGGTAGATGGTCGGAGATTTCAACGATGTTGGCTGAATGCATATGGTGATCCGCGCCAAATCCGGCAATCCCTTTCAAAACTGTTGCGCCGGAGATGCCGCGATAGAAGAGATAGTCGATGATGCTCGAATATGTTGGAACCCCGTGATGCGTCGCGCCTTCGCTCAGATAAATGGAAACCTTCACTGCCTTTCCGGCATTCAACATATTCCCTCCCTCAGAAATCCAACCCGCTCAGCAAAACCGTGGACACAGCAGCGCGCCCGTACGGTCTCTGATTTATCGCACATCAGAAATTCTCCGCAAGCATAGAGCCGGCCCATACGGCAGCAAGTCCAAGAACAAGGCTGCTGACTGCGTAGAGGGAGGCCAGAAAGAATGCGCCGCTTCGAAGCGTGGAAAGCGTCTCCCACTCATACGTTGAAAAGGTGCTGTACGCGCCGATGAAGCCAACAGGCACCAGAAATCTCCACGCGGGATTTATATCCACTCGCCTAGCGAGTAAAGTGAGCGAGAAACCGATAATCACGCAGGCCGTGATGTTGATGACGAACGTCCCGTAAGGAAACTTCGTTCCCATGCGGTTGGCAACCAACGAGCCAACCCAGTACCTGGCCACGGAACCAAGCGCGCCACCGGCCGCGATAAGAAAGTATTTCTGCAAGTTTATGTCTCCTGGCGGTTGATTGCGAGGGTATCGCGGTTTTTGCTCACATCCCAGTCTCTCAAATCGTCTCCCTAAATTCCAACTCCTTGCGGAGATAACTGTCCATGCCCTTTACCAGGGATAGAAGCTCGTGAATCACTAGATTGAGCTCATCCACAGCATCTGCGGGAACCGCTCCGCATCCGCGCAGATGGCGAGGTTTGAGTTCTTCGATTGCAATCTCGACAAACGCAAGATCGGTGGTGATTGATCGTGTCACTGGAATATCCGGCGGCTCAGGCTTCAGATGTTGCCAGTCCAGTGTGTGCAGCAGTTCAGCGCGGAGACGCCGAATATGGTCTTCGAGCACTCGCGCCTGTTCCGGAGTTACATCGACAAGGTAACGGGGAAATGGAGAGGGCGATGTTGCGGAGTCGAGCGCTTGCTCGATCTCGCTGAGCAGGTTGTCAATGTATTTGCAAGTAATGAGCAGACGGCGCTGCTGGGGCTCGTTCAACTGCCCGGGATGCCGCGTACCTTCAATTTCCGGTTGTAACTCAGGCATAACTCCTCCAAGTATTTTCAACTTCGAGGAGTCATCTTCCCATTCGGGCGGTTTCAGGTGAACTCCAACACCCCCGGCGGTTTGCGATGCCTTCGCCGGCTTTCGTCAGTCGCGTCGATCCTTGTTCTACATGTTTGTTTCCTGCGCTTCGCCTAGAATCAGCTTGACGGTAATTTGCTTGCGCCCGCGATAGAAGGTGACGCTCATGGTGTCGCCGGCCTGATGCTTATCCATGACGGCGCTGATCTCCTGCGGATCATTCACCGGCTTGCCGTCGAGAGCCACAATGAGATCGCCGCCCAGAAGAATGGGCGTGTTGCCCACGTAGGCTTGCTCTGTGCCGCCGCGCAAACCGGCCCGTTCCGCCGCGCCGCCGGGAATGACTTTCTGGATCAGGATGCCGGAATCGACCGCCAGGCCTATCTGCGACGCCAGATCAGGCCCAATGGCATATGAAACGACGCCCAGCGAGGGCCGCTTGACGCGTCCGTAGCGGGTAAGATCTCCCAGGACAGCCTTGGCCGTATTAATAGGGATGGCAAAGCCGATGCCGGAGCTTTGCTCCGCGCCGTTGGAGGCGATCATGGTGTTGATACCGATGACTTCGCCGCGCGAGTTGAGCAAAGGGCCGCCAGAATTGCCGGGATTGATAGCCGCGTCTGTCTGGATGGCGTCCTCTATAAGCGCGCCCTCCGAGCCCTTGATAGAGCGGATAGAGCTGATGATGCCCCGCGTCATGGTCCCGTTGAGGCCAAAGGGATTGCCGATAGCGTAAACCTTCTGTCCCACCGAGAGCCCGGCGGAATCGGCCAGCGTGACCGGCTGCAGGTTGGGCGCGTCAATCTGCAACAAGGCCAGATCATGCACGCGGTCGGTGCCCACAACCTTGGCCTTGTAGTTGCGTTTGTTGCTCAGCATCACCTCGACGCCGCGGTTGGCGCCCTCGACAACGTGAAAGTTGGTAAGCACGTGGCCGGCCTTGTCGAGGATGAACCCTGAACCCTGGCCCTGCTGCGGCACCGCTCCATAAAAGAAGTTGAAGACCAGCGCGGTCGAGGTGATGTTGACCACTGAAGGCAGCACCCGCTTGTAGATGCCAATGTTGTTCTGCTCCTCGGCATCGTAGGTGGGCGCGGCCGCGGCCTCGGTGAGCTGCAGTCCAGACCCGTAGCCGATGCCACTGGAATGGAAGAGCGACGTGCGACCCGAGCCCACGGGAAGATGCGTGGCGATGTACCAGAACCCGCCAACCAGCAGAAGAACCAGAAGTACTCGGCGCATTTTCATAGCTCTTGGACCTTAAAGACCTTTCTATTGTTGTTAGCGATCCGTGGAAGCCAGCTCATTCGCAGGCGGGTTTCCCGGATCTCTGACCCCTGATCCCTGACCCCTGCTTCTATTCTAAAGAACCGTCTGCGGGAAACTTGTTGCTCTCCGTCTGAAGACGTTGCCACAGCGCTTCCACCTGAACGCGGAGGGCCACCTTATCTCCAGCATTTTCCAAAACATAATCGGCGCGGGCGGCTTTGGTCGCGTCGGGAATCTGGTGCGCCAGGCGCAGGCGGGCATCGGCTTCGGCAGCTTTCCACCCCAGCGACGAAGACCTGTCGCCGGGGACCCCGGCTTTGCGGCCAGCCTCCGTTGGGCTGACGCGGGCGGCATAGCGGGCAATCTTCAGTTCGTCGGGCGCAGTGACCACGACGATGCGGTCAAGGCGCCGCCGCCAGTCAGCCAGCACGGTCTCGCTTTCGCCGCGAGCACGCGCATCGCGCTCGACCTCAAAGATCAGCGCCGACTCGACAATGGCCACGGCGGAAGGATTGCGGGCAAAGACGCGGTCCATCCAGCTGCGTTGAGCGGCAATCACCGCCGGATGCACAAAAGCGCTCAGTTCGTTGAGTCGCTCGCCCTTAAAGGCCATTTCGGCCAGTCGTGTGCGGTTCAATCGGCCATCGGGGTCAACCACCTCCGGGCCAAACGCTCGCACAATTTCGGCATATACCGGTTGCCCCGGCTCCATCAGCGCGCGGCCAAGCTCATCGGCCTCGATAACCTCGGCGCCCAACTCACGCAGGGTTTCCGCAACAGTGCTTTTGCCGCTGCCCAGCCCGCCCGTAAGGCCAACTCTCAGCATCACCTTGCTCCCCCGCCGCTACTCCCCCGCCGCATCTTCGCGGCGTGAACGGTGTTGGCCATCAGCATGGCGACGGTGAGCAGGCCCACGCCGCCGGGCACTGGCGTATAAGCTCCTGCAAGCTCAGAAGCCTTTGGATGCACGTCGCCCACGATGGTCGAGCCTCGTTTGGCGAATGTGGCTTCGCGTTTGGCGTCGCCCAGAAAAAAGCGGTCAAACTCGGCTCGGTCGGTGATGCGGTTGATGCCCACATCAATCACCGTTGCTCCCGGCTTGACCATCTCCGGCGTGATGAAGCCCGCGCGACCGATAGCAGCCACCAGAATGTCAGCCTGACGGGTAATCGCGCCCAAGTCGCGGGTCTTCGAGTGGCAAATGGTAACGGTAGCGTTCTGGTGGAGCAGCAGCATGGCCGCCGGCTTGCCCACCAGGTCGCTGCGGCCCACCACCACGGCATGCTGGCCGCTGATCGGAATATCGCTGCGCTTGAGAATTTCGATGATGCCCGCCGGTGTGCACGGCGCAAGAGCCGGCCGCCCCGCCTGCAAGCGGCCCGCGTTTACGGGATGAAAGCCGTCCACGTCCTTGGCGGGCGAAACTGCATCCAGCAGGGCCTTGGTATCAACCTGCGCGGGCAGCGGCAACTGGATCAGGATGCCGTCAATCTCGTCGCGGGCGTTGAGCCCGGCTATCAATTCGAGCATGGCTTCTGTCGTAATAGAAGCGGGTGGCGTAATGAGCTCGCTGAAGATGCCCAGGTCGGCGCAGCTCTGCACCTTGCTGCGCACATAGATCTCCGAGGCGGCCACATTGCCCACCAAAACCGCCGCCAGCCCCGGCCGGATGCCACGCTCGGCCAGCGTGCGCACTTCCTCAGCCACTTCCTTCTTGATGACGGCGGCAATCGCCGCGCCGTCCAGAACTCTTGCCATTTTTCGCTCCCACGTTCATCGTATCGCTTTGCGCCTCAACGCGGGACTGCGCGTTTTCCTCTCTGAAACAAAGAGTTGCACTGCCCGCGCGAACGCCCTGCAACCTAGAGTCATGTGATTAAGCTCACATACAGTCATAGGGCAACCTCCTATACGTTCAAACCTACGAGATGTGTCCCCGGTCACATCGGCTTGGAGCCGCGCAAGCCCCCGGGCAGCGGCGCAATGGAGAGAGTTTGATGAGTGCATTCAAGGATGCAAGGCATCTTTTCCGGTTTGCGGGGCTTTTCGTCCTCGCCTTTCTGATCTTTCTGGTGGTGCGCCACTACTACGTGCCAAAAAGCTTTGGGCAGTACGGGCACTACCGCGGGGCCGCAATCGGCGAAATTGCACAGCTTCCGGTGAAGTTTGCCGGTCACCAGGCCTGCGAAGATTGCCACACGGATGTGGTGGCCAAGAAGAATACCGGCAAGCACGCGCATGTAAACTGCGAAGCCTGCCATGGCGCGTTAGCCAGCCACGCCAACGACCCTTCAACGGTAAAGCCGGTTCTGCCCGACACCTCCGTACTATGTGCACGCTGCCATACGGCCAGCGCCGCCAAGCCCAAAGGTTTTCCGCAGGTTGATCCGGTAGTGCATTCCCAAGGATTGCCCTGCGAGACCTGTCACAATCCGCACAGTCCGGGGATGGACGCGCCGGCGACGGCCGCAGGAGGTGCGAAATGAACATATCCAGACGCAAAATGTTGATTCTGTTGCCAGCAGCTGCGGTCGCTTGGGAATCCGTGCTGGCCGGTACTCCGGAAGCCTCGCCCAACTACAAGATGAGCGACCACTGGTGGGGCATGTTGATTGACATCTCCAAGTGCATCGGCTGCGGCAACTGCGTGCGCGCCTGCCAGACGGAGAACGACGTGCCGGACGGCCACTTCCGCACCTGGGTGGAACGCTATCACGTCGACGACCTGCATCTTGAAAACCCCACGGTCATCTCGCCGGACGGCGGCAAGGAGGGCTTTCCGGTCGTCAAAGAGGATGCGGAAAAGTATTTCTTTGTTCCCAAGATGTGCAACCACTGCTCAGATTCTCCATGCACGCAGGTTTGCCCGGTGGGGGCCACCTTCATCAGCCCGGACGGCGTTGTGCTGATCGACCAGAAATACTGCCTGGGTTGCGCTTATTGCGTGCAGGCCTGCCCTTACGGCTGCCGCTACGTTCATCCGGAGAAGCATGTTGCCGACAAGTGCACGCTCTGCTACCACCGGATTACCAAGGGGCTCACGACCGCCTGCTGCGAGGCTTGTCCCACCGGGGCGCGCCAACTGGCCGATTTGAAGAATCCGAACGACCCGATCCACGAGTTTCTCAAGACGCACAACGTGCAGGTGTTGAAGCCGCAGATGGCCACCGGCGCGAAGGCCTTCTACAACGACCTGGATGGTTCGGTGCGATAGGAACAAAAAGCTGATTAAGTGAGGCGTTATGAGCGGTGTTGAAGGCTACATGTATCCCAACGAAATCACACTCTATTGGAGCGTGCTGATCGTTTTGTACCCGTTCATCACGGGACTGGTGGCGGGCGCATTCATTCTTGCGTCGCTGGAGCGCGTCTTCCGCGTCGAGGCAGTCAAGCCCACCTACCGGCTGGCGCTGCTGACGGCACTGGCCTTCCTGCTGGTTGCGCCGTTGCCGCTGGTCCTGCACCTGGGACACCCGTTCCGCTCGCCTGAGATGTATTTCACTCCGCACGACACCTCGGCCATGGCCATGTTCGGCTACGTGTACCTGTGGTATCTCATGGCTGTGCTGGTTTTGGAGATTTGGCTCGACTACCGGCGCGAGATCGTCCTCCTGTCGCAATCCAGCAAAGGCCTGCTGCGCCTCGTCTACAAAGTGATGACGCTCGGCTCCAGCAATATCAGCGAGCATTCGCTGGCCATCGATGAGCGGGTGGGCTGGATTGTCACTCTCATCGGCATTCCTTCCGCCTTCCTGCTGCACGGTTACGTGGGCTTCATCTTCGGCTCCATCAAGGCCAATCCCTGGTGGTCGTCGCCACTGATTCCCGTGGTCTTCATCTTCTCCGCCATGGTGTCAGGCATTGCCGGCGTGATGTTGATCTACATGGCGACGACGAAGATGCGCGGCAAAAAGATCGACATCCGTTGCGTGGATACCACGGCCATGTATTTGTTCTACATCTTCATCATCGACTTCAGCCTCGAAATGCTCGACCTGATTCATCGCATCTACGAGGCCGACGAATCGTTCCGCAGCCTGAATTTCATGGCTCACACCAAGCTCTTCTTTTCGCAGATCGTGCTCCAGATCTGCCTGGGCACGCTGGTGCCGCTCGTTCTGCTGTTCCTGACGCAGGTCGTGAAGCTGCCGGAGATTGCCCGCAAATACATGTACGTTCTCTCCGGCAGTCTTGCCCTGATCGGCGTCCTGGCCATGCGCTGGAACGTGGTTATTGGCGGGCAGTTGTTCTCAAAGAGCTTTCTCGGCTACACCACCTACAAGATGGAACTGGTAACGCGCGAAGGCCTGCTCGTGGCGATCGGATTGACACTTCTGCCGCTGCTGTTCTTGTGGATATTGGTGAAGCTGCTGCCGCCGTGGCCTGAAAAAGACGCGCACGCACCGGCCGCAGCTGATTAGAACGCGGTAGGTCTCCCTGTTCGAGGGTGATGCTATGGACGCTCTTTCCGATACACTCGAACGGCTTGCGGCCAAGGTCGAAATCCTGGAGCGGCGCGTTCTTGCCCTCGAGGCCTCCAGAACTCTGGAGGGCATGCCCGTTGCGGCCATGCCTGAGACGGCCGCACCAGTCGCAGTCGGTGAAGGATTTTTCCTTGCGCAGGCCGGTGGCGCATTCTCTGTGTTGGGCAAGTCCATGCTGGGCATTGCCGGCGCTTATCTTCTGCGCGCCGTAGCCGAATCCAGTTCGCTGCCCCGCCTTGTTATGGCCGCCGTCGCCATCGTCTATGCGCTTCTGTGGCTGGTGGCTGCAGCGCGTGTCCATAAAGAAGAATGGTTTTCGAGCACCGTCTACGCCGGTACCTCAGCCCTGATTCTCGCTCCCATGCTCTGGGAACTGACCCTGCGCTTCAAGGTATTGCCGGCGCCGGCCACCGCAACCATCCTGAGCATATTCGTGATCGCGGCCACCGCATTGGCATGGAAGAAAAATCAGACACCGGTTTTCTGGGTGGCTAATGCAACCGGAACGGTCGCAGCTCTTGCCCTTGCGGTCGCCACTCACGAGTTGATTCCCTTCATCGCCGCGCTGCTTTTATTTGCGCTCCTGAGCGAGTACGCGGCCGTACGCAACCACCAGCGAAGCGTGCGTTCCCTGGCGGCACTGGCAGCGGATGCGGGTATCTGGGCGCTAATCTTCATCTACGCCAGTCCGCAGAGCGCGCGCATGGATTACCCGGCTCTCAGCGCGACCGGATTGATTTTGCCCGGCTGCCTGCTTTTCCTGATCTATGGCGTGACTGTCGCCGTCCGCACTATGCAGCTCAGGCAGAAGATTTCCTTTTTTGAAACCGCCCAGGCAATGGTCGCGTTTTTGTTGGCCGCATCGAGCGTTCTCTATTTCGAGTCTGCGAGCGGCGCAATCGCCTTGGGAGTGGCTTGCCTGCTGTTTTCGTCTGCATGCTACGCGGGGGCTTTTATATTGCTGCGCGATAAGGCGGACGGCCGCAACTTCAGCGTCTTTGCCGCCTGGGCAGCAGGGCTGTTTCTTGTCGGAAGCTTGCTGTGCCTGCCTCCACTCTGGCTGGCCGTTTGCCTGGGCCTGGCTGCGATTGCGGCTGCCGCGCTGAGTGCGCGCACCGGCGGGTTGACGCTCAGGCTTCATAGCCTCGCGTTTCTTGTCGGGGCTGCAATTGTATCGGGACTGTTCAACTGTGCCTTCAATGCTCTGGCCGGAATTCCGCCTGTGTCGCTTGGCGTGGGCGCACTCGTGATTTCAGCTTGCGCGTTGGTCTGTTCAGCGCTCGGCAAGCGTGGCCCCGAAGAAAGCTGGATGCAACAGATTCTTCAACTGACAACGGCAGCTTTGGCACTCTTCGCTCTGGCTGCGTTACTGGTCGAGGGCATTCTGTTCCTCATATTCCAGGACGCCACTCCCGATGCTCCTCACATTGCTTTCATTCGCACGCTGATTCTTTGCGCGATCGCTTTTGCGCTGGCCTTCAGCGGTTCTCGCTGGCGTCGCGCCGAGCTCACGCGCATCGCCTACGCGACGCTGGCGTTGGTTGCGGTTAAGCTGCTCTTTGAAGACTTGCGCCACGGCCGCCTGGAGTTCATCGCCGCTTCCATCTTCCTCTTCGCGCTTACTCTCATCGCGGTTCCGTGGCTGGCGCGCATGGGACAAAAAGCGTAAGAACGCTTTTGGAATGAGTTTCCCCAGGCCTCAAAATCGAGGCCTGGGGCATTGCAAATCGAACGATTCAAGACAGCAATCAGCGATAGATCTCCGGGTGATAGCGACGTGGCGGCTTCATCGATGCTTCCACATTCCGCAACCGCAGCTTGCTGATATGCACATCGTAGCCAGTACCGGGCAACAGCGATTCCAGCACAAAAGTTTCCGTGCCGCCAGAGCGAAGTTCACGATAGCGGTAAACGCCCACACCGCCCACGGTGGTCTCCGTGCCACCTGACGGCGCGTCAAGAAATCGCTGCGCATCGGCCTCGGTGGGCGCGGCGTGCGTCTCGCCCTCAGTCAGGCTCTCGGCCGCATACGAGCGCACCAGCTTTGTCCAATAGCGGCTAAGCAGGTCGGTGTCGGCAAACAGGTCGGCCCACACAATTTCGCCGCGCACTGCCACCACCACGCCGATAGCGCCTTCCTTGCGGAGTTGCGCGAGCACCTGGTCCCGCGATTTCATCACCTGGGCCGCGGCCTCATCCACCTTGGCGCTGACCGTCGAGTCTTCCATCATCTTGGCGTAGCTGGTGGTTCCCATCGATCGCGCGTATACCTGTCCTCCGCCCATCCCCGCGTTCGCGGAAGGAGCAGCCGCAACTTCCATTTGCGAGATGCTCCCCCTCACCGAATCCCACACTCGCTGCTGGTCCTGGGCAACCATGGCTTGCTCGCGCACTCTGGGCTGCACCATGAAGCTATGAGCGGGTATTTTGCCTGCCGCGCCAAAGGTCTCCGAACTCGCGGTCCAGCGGCCCGGCTCAATGCAAAAGACTCCCAGATCGATTGGCTCGCCGCCCGGCGGAACAATGCGGTCCTTGCCGATTACGCGGTCCTGTTTTCCCCCGGTCACAATCTCGCCGGCGAGCAACAGCAGAGGCTTGTCGGAGTTGTTCACCAGCACCAGCGTGTTCACTTCGTCTCCGCGGTAGCGATTCTCTTGGGGCGGAAGGACTGGGCGAAAGCGGTCATCCTGATAAGGCGGGACACCGACGGTTCCTCTCTGCCGCACCAGCCCTCGCACGCGGCCAGCCTCGGTCACTTCCACCTGGCCGCTCTTGATTCCCTCATCGAGAGTGATAAACGGCGTTGCGCCGATCGATTTAACGTGGGCCGGGACCACCGGAAACAGGAGCAAATTGCCGCTCTCGATCGGGGCCAGTACCCGGTAAGAACCATTCGACGTCTCCTGCGGCCCGCCTGCCGCCTCCACTCCGCTCCGCTCGACAAACGCCGTAAGTGCCAACAGCAACACACTCGCCAACCCCAACTTGCCCAGATTCTTCATTCGTTCTCCTCCGCCGGGAGAGATCGCCGGCCTTTGAGCTGAGAACGCAGGCAAGCCAGCTTCTTGCAATTTTTTTTGGCGGGCCGTTCTAAAGTGGCGCTTTGGGCGTATCTTGGTGGCGTGAGGATTACCTCCTCCCAACCCGTCAAAGATAGTGCCGTCGCCGGAATCGACGAAATGCCGAAGGTGGCCCAGCTTCCCGTGCAACCGAACCAGCTGCTCAACGAACTCTGGCGTGAATCCGGCGCGGCCGCCTACGGCCTCGAGCAGGAGTCATTCAGCCGGATTCTAGAGAGCGTTGGCAAGGCGCAGAATTACGGCCTTGCGGCCGGAGCAACCGCGTCACAACGTCAGCAAACCGGCTTTCTTCGCGGCCTGCGGCTCGCCGACCTGGTGCTGGCTCAAGCCTGCGCTGTCGGCCACGAAGGCGCATGGGAACATTTCATTGAGATCTACCGCCAGCCGCTGTTTCGCGCCGCCATTGCCATCACCGGCAGCGAAACTCTGGGCCGTGAACTGGCAGATCACCTCTACGCGGAGCTTTACGGCCTCAAGGCTAGCGAAGGCGTCCGGCGCAGCCCGCTGGATTCCTACAAAGGAAAAGGCTCGCTGATGGGCTGGCTCCGCACCACGCTCGCGCAGCGCCACGTGGACCATCACAGGCGCACGCGTCGCGAGCTTCCGCTCGACAATTTAGTTGAGGGCCATGAACCTCCGGCAGCTGATCCCAAGCCGGGAAAACTTCCCGCGGAATTGCTGCTGCTCGCCAAGGCCGTCGTAGACGCTCTTGAGAAAATAGAAACCGTGGAGCGGTTTCTACTTGCCGCCTATTACATCGATGGGCGAACCTTGCTGGAGATCGCTCCCGTGCTACACGTCCACGAAGCGACAGTCAGCCGCAAGCTGCACCGGTTGGTCAACGGTATTAGAAAGCAGATCGTCAAGAACCTGCTGGAGTATGGGCTGAACAAGCAAGCCGTTCAAGAGATGCTGGGCACCGATCCGCGCGATCTGGATTTGAATCTGAAGAAGATTTTGCAAGTTTCGCTAACTGACGCGTTCAACGAGAAGGCAGCATTGTGAATTCAGTTTTCCAACTCGATCTTCATCCCGACGCCGACAGCCTCAACGCCTTTGCCGAACAGGCGCTAGGCGTGGCAGAACGGGAGCAGATTCTAGCTCACATGACGCGGTGCAGCCGCTGCCGTCAAGTGATCTTCCTGGCGCACAAGGCAGCGGAAGCGGAAGATCTGGAAACCCAATCTGCTTTGCCATCAAGAGGATGGCGCTGGGGTTGGCGCCTTGGCTGGGTTCCGACTGCGGCGATGGCGGCTGCGTTGGCGGCTGCGCTGACGGTCGTGGTCACAATGCATCCGAGGCACACCGCACCTGCGCCGGAGATGGCGAAGGTCGTGCCGCAAAATGCGCAGACCGCGCCCGTTCCGCTGAGGGAACCACCCGCGGGAGCAGCGCTTAAACCCGCGCCCCCTGTCGAAGCGAACTCAGCCGCCGGAAGCCTAAGATTCACGGCGTCTCGCCGCCCACCGGAGGAGCTCGCGCTGGAAGCTGCTCCTTCTGCGGCGCTTCAGGCTACGCCGGGCGCAGGCGCGTACTCCCCAGGAGAAAACAATGCGGTGCGGACACCTTCGACGGAGTCTGTGCAAATGCGGACGCAGCAGGAATTTCCGTCTCAATTCAATCCGGAGCCAGCGGTGGGTGGATTTCAGCAGCGGCAGCGTATGACCGGCGCACTTTCGGCAAACGCCAATGCAACGGGGGCCTCGCAAGAAAGCATGAAAGCGGCGATGGGCGGCGCACCGGTCGGCCAGAACGCACCTGCCTTTACTGCTGTGTCGCGTGTGTCAAAGCAGGGCGCGCCGACTGCCAGTTTTGACAACGGCGCACGAGAGGCGATAGCCCGATCGGCTGCTTCCCTGAATGCAAATCTGCCAATACTGCCCAGCGGCCTGACGGCCATCTCCGCAGCAGTCACGCAGCAGCGGACGCTGGCAATCGACGTGGCCGGCGCGCTGTTTCTCAGTGAAGACGAGGGCAAACACTGGGAGCCAGTCACGCGCCAATGGACGGGACGTCCAGTCAAGGTGCGCGTGCAGGCGATTGGAAGTGGCACAGTATTTCAGTTGACCAATACCAGCGGCTTTTCCTGGACGAGCGCGGATGGAAAAACCTGGACTGTGCAGTAGAGCTTCCTCGCACACCCAATGCTGTTCATGCAAACAAACAACATTCCATACCTTACGCCAACTTCAAGGCGCAAGCTCCATTTTGGTAATGTTTCCGCGCTCGTTGGCCACGTAATCATTAGACCTCCCTCATCAACACAGACACGCTCAAGGATTGCCTTTTCGTGCCGAAAGGACTATTACAAGGTATTGCCTCTGGCGCACGCGATCCTTTTTCATTGGCGTGCGGTCTGTGCAGAATGCCTGGCGGCTCGCGCAAATTGTTCGACCGAAGGGAGACTCTGATGTTGCACAACGAGAGGCAAAACGGCGAGGCGAATGTTCCGTCCTGGGCCCATCTGCGCCTTCCGCCTTTTCCTCAGGTCGCGCTCCGGGTTCTGCAACTGGCCAGCAAAGAGACCGTGCAGCTGCACGAGTTGAGCGAGCTTGTCTCCTCTGACCCCGCCTTTGCCAGCGAGGTTCTTACCATCGCGAATTCGCTGCTCTATGCTCCACGGTTTCCCGCAAGCAGCGTTCTGCAGGCCATCGCCGTGCTAGGCGCGAATAATTTGCAGGGGCTGTGCCTCACCGTAGGCGTGCGCGCATACATGGGCAAATCGTTGAATCAGCCTTGTATGAGAGCCCTCTGGCGTCACAACCTGGCCTGCGCCCTGATTGCCGACCAACTGGCTTCCGTGGGCTTCCTCGACCGGGATGTGGCGTACACGTCGGGCGTCATGCACGACATCGGACGATTGGCGCTGGCCGTGATCCGTCCCAAAGAATTCAGCGTTTTGCTCGGCGCTCACACTGGTTCCCCCGCCAGCATTCTCTCAACCGAGCGGGAACTCTTCGGATGGGATCACTGCGAGGCCGGCCGACAACTGATTGCGGACTGGAAGATGCCCGCCGAGTTTGAGCCCATTGTCTCGGATCATCATGCTCCGCGACAGAACGAAAGCTCCTGGGGCATGGCCGATTTGATCAGCGTGGCCTGCCGCATGGCAGACACCGCTGGCTGCCCCGCGTTTCCGGGCTGCGAAATCACGCCGTATCCTGACCTGCTGAAGGAACTGCCCACGCGGGAGCGCAGGCTCTTTCACTCCTCTGTTGAAACTCTAGCCTCCGAAATCGCCAGAAAAATCGATTCCGTAGAGGCTGTCTAAGTCCAGGATTCAAAGAAGGTAGCCCGCCCTTAAACTAACCACAAATCTGCGGGTGCCCACTGCGTCGGTAAGGGAAAGGAAGCAAATGCCGAAAGGGCACTTCCCCCACCAAAATCCGATTGACTCGGAACCTTACATAAAGCAGACCTGTTGCTTCGGATTCTTGCTCACGTTGGTGTAGTCCGTGGACAGGAAACAATCCGAAATTCTATTGATGACGAGAGTGTCGCCAACGCTCCAGGTACGAACCTTCCCGGAGTCGGCCATCAAATCAGCCTTCGCGGAATCGGCAGCCATCTCGGCAGGTGTGTAATCGCTTAACGTGTAATGATCCGTGTCTCCATTGCTGAAGGTGAAGTAGATAATCGGACGCGGATGAGTCGAGCGGCTGCTGTCCTCCTGTCCCATTGTGACCTTGGTGATGGTGACAGAATAAGTGCTCTGCGCAATGGCTGAGCCGGCCAGTATAAAACTCAATAACACGATTCCCATCATGTTCTTCATGGAGTTCTCCAGCTCTCTCGAGCACCATCTCGTAGGACCCCGCCACGATTCAAATCCTCTATGGAGGATTGAGCAAATCCAGAGCCATTCCATCCATCGCTCTGCTGTGGGCTCTATCAGAGTACACCGGAATCCCCTTTTTCAGACGCCGATTCCATGAAATTGTATCGCTCCTGAAACAGTTTGCCGGGTGCCTCATCCTTATTGCGTTTCTGTTTTTCCGGCATCGGGATCCCCAAGAAGCGGTCGTTGCTTCTTGGGGTGGTAACGACAGGTCTTCGTCGTTGGGGTGATCTGGTGTGGGAAACCTCAAACCTTAATCGGTCCGTTCTAGCTGCGGAAAAAGTTCTTGACCAGGAACAGCACGTTCGCAGGCCGCTCGGCCAGCCTGCGCATGAAGTAGGGATACCAGTCATTGCCGAAGGGAACGTACACGCGCACTTTGTATCCCTCCTTGATGAGCCGGCTTTGCAAATCGCGCCGAATGCCATAGAGCATCTGGAACTCGAAATGGCCGGGGTCGATTCCGTGCTCCTTGGCGTAGCTCTTCACCGCTGCAACCATGGCATCGTCGTGTGTCGCCAGCCCGTGAAATTCCGAGCTTGCCAGCAGCATTCCGCTGAGCTTGATATAGTTCGTGTCCACGTCGGCCTTGCGCGGATACGCAATCTCCGCCGGCTCTTGGTAAGCGCCCTTGCACAGCCGCACGCGAATCCCGTTGGCGATCAGCTCCTCAATGTCTCTCTGCGAACGGAAAAGATAGGCCTGGATTACGATTCCAACCGCTTCGCGCAACTCAGGCTTTGCATGAAGCCGTTCCACAATCTCCATCGTCACCTGCGTCAGCGACGAATCTTCCATGTCGATGCGGACAAAGTTGCCCGTCTTGGCTGCATGCTGGGCCACGCTCTCGGCGATGCTCTCGGCCAGCGCGGGAGACAGGTTCAGCCCCATCTGCGTCAGCTTCATGCTGATGTTGGCATTCAACTTGCGCGCGGCAATCGAGTCCAGCAGCTTGTGATAAACATCCGCGGCGGCTCTCGCCTCGGCCTCTGAAGTCACGCTCTCGCCCAGCGAGTCCAGCGAAACTGTCATGCCCTGCTTGTTGACCTCTTCGGCCACGCGCAGGGCGTCGTTGATTTCCATTCCGGCAATAAACCGTGAACTGAGCCGGATTCCTACCCAGGAGCGTTCGCTGAAACGGCGAAGAGGGCGATTCTTTGAGAGAGCGATAAAAAATGAACGAAGTACAGGCATTGGTGCAATCCTCCCGGAACAGACCATGACTTTCCGGCCAATTTCCGAACCAACAATTCTCGCACACGAAAACGGGTCGGGGCTGTGACGGGATGACCGCATGTGGACCGCGCTCGGAATGGAAACTTCCTTACGAGGAACGCCGCTCAAGCAGACGCTGGCCCTATACCGGCCTCGCAGGCAACATTACCAGAGTATCAATTCATTCGTAATTTGATGACCGGGCTTGGGTTACAATTGCCGCCAAGCCGAATATCGGGCTCAACCCGTAGCCAACCCACTGAAAGGATCGGACCCATGAGCAAGTTCTTGGGTAAATTGGGAGGCAATTCCTGGGCCACTCCTCCACGCCGCCATGCTTTTATTGCTGTTTTCTCCAACTTTCTGCCACGCTTTTGACCCCTGCACCGACCGCCACGCACCAACCATCACCTCCATAACTCCTGACGTGTGGTTTGCAGGGCAAACCTATAACAACGTCACCATCAAGGGAGCCAACTTGAGCTCCACTGTCGGCCTTGAGGGAGCAAATTGCCCAGTCGTTGTCCGAGTGAACGTGGATACCGGATCCGTTTCTCTTAGCGTTAACAGCCAAGACCAAGCGCGCATCAAGGCCTCGGTTGTGCCCGATCCCAGTGACCCCACTGAGACGGCATGCGTAACGGCGGAGGTCTTTTTCCCGTTGGTCGTTCGGGCTGCTGAGAGCGCCAATGCCACACCAGCAGCCGGAGCAGCAGGCAGCCAATGCACCGATCCGGACGGCAACCAGGGGATAACAGTGCAGATTCTTGGCGCGCCTGAAATCCAGTGCGATCCCAGCATGAACTGCACCCAACCAGTCATCAGCACAACCGATGGAACACCACCTCCCGCTCAAAGTGTGGTCGTCGGCCAGCAAATCAGACTGACCACGATACCGGCTGCCACTGATTTGACCGCGCTCGGCCTTTCCTTTTCGAAGAATACCTGGACGGTGGACGGAACAAATATCGGCGGGTATCCGGTATCTACGGCAAGCGCAACGGTGACGGAGACGGTACTTGATAAGCCGGATATAACGTTTTATTGGGTCTATCCAAAAGACGAAAACATCCCAGTTACCTACAAGTACTGTGTAGACATCCCAGGCGCAGACGCTGACGGCAAATGTAGCTTGACAGCAAGGGCAGCCTTCACTGTGAGTGGAGGCGGAAAAATGTCCAACACCCCGTACAAAAAACTCACCATTGACCAACTTATTCCGTGTGTGGACGGCGTTCCGCCGAAAAGCGGAGGCACTAAAAGCCCCTTCTTGGTTTATGGGAACATAACAGGATATGGTTGTACAGCGGTTTACCCAGGAAGCACTTTTGGCATCTCATTTCAACCATCAGGCGCTCAATCCGGTGGAACCTACTCCTATGTGCAGTTGCTCAACAGCGACACTCGAACGCTGAACACCATCAGCTGCACAACCAGCCAGGGAGTGGATCTTTCTTATCCCTATGCCGGAATCATACCCGCTACAAATCCGCCTCAAGCCGAGGATGCTCCCAATTTTGGATTGCCGGATCACTATGTAGTAACTCGATCATTCAATGCAACTATGTTCCTGTTGTGGACTTCTAATGTTCCGAATTCGATCCCTGTTCCGATTGGTTATCAAACATGGGGGTTCACGGGCTCGGCTGAGCAGAACAGTTCTGAGAAGTGGAAAGCCACAACAGATGGAACGCCAGGCCCGATTGAGGGATTTAAGCTCAGCAAGGACAACCAACAAACCGATGGATACACCACGCTCCATTATGGATATCCCATTTGGAACGGGCCGGCCGTGGAGACCTGCAACTAGTGAAAGGAAAACGGAGGATTTATGCGAATTCTGCTTGGACTTTTAATGCTCGGTCTCACCGGCATTGCGCACCCACAGACGTCACAGCAACCATTCACCATCACAATCAGTACGGATAAACCACAAGTGAAATCAGGCGATCCAGTTTACATCGAAACTGTAATGACGAACATCTCAGACCATGACTTTGACTGCACAAGTTATGGGAGCAACGCTTTGGACAGAAACTATCGATACGACGTCACCGACGAACAAGGCCCCGTGCCGAAGGTCAAAAGGAAATATCCAGAAATTGGGGAGACTGGCAGCTCATTTCCATGCATCATCAAACCGGGGGAAAGCGCCCATGCAGCTGGCGGCCTGATCAGCGTCCTTTACGACTTCACTCGTCCGGGTAAATATACGATCCAGGTTTCACGCCCTGTTTGGGGGGATGATCAACGTCCAGGCACAGTTGGGACTATTCAGAACAACCGACCGGACGTCAAGTCCAACACCATCACAATCACAGTCGTTGGACCTGAGGCCCCGGCCGCCGAGCCGAAATAGTCCGCCACGCCAGCAACAGCCCCGCCCCGGATGTGCAGCCGCTTCCGGAGCGGGGCTTTGGATCTACAACTGAATCTTCACTGGCCAGGTCTTCCATATCTCCGCGCAGTAGTCGCGGATCGCCCTGTCAGACGAGAACTTGCCGATGCGCGCCACGTTCAGGATGGACATGCGCGTCCACGCTTCCTCATCTTTGTAGGCCGCGCTGACACGGTCCTGGCAATCAACGTACGCCTGGTAATCGGCCAGCAGCATATAGTCGTCGGCGTTCAACAGAGAATTCACCAGCGGCTCGAAGAGCGCCTTGTCACCGTGCGAGAATTCACCGTTGCTCAACGAATCCAGCGCCTCCCGCAAGTGGGCGTTTGACTCGTAAATCGTGCGCGGGCTGTAGCCCTCGCTCTTGTGTCTCTCGACCTCGGGAGTGGTGAGGCCAAAGAGAAAGAAGTTCTCCGCGCCCACCTCCTCGCGTATTTCGATATTCGCCCCGTCCAGCGTGCCGATGGTCACCGCGCCGTTCATGCCGAACTTCATATTCCCGGTTCCCGATGCCTCTTTTCCTGCCAGTGAAATCTGTTCGCTCAGGTCCGCGGCAGGATAGACTCTCTGGCCCAGCTTCACGCTGTAATCGGGCAGAAAAGCCACCTTCACCCGGCCGCGCACCACCCGATCGGAGTTGATAGCCTCGCCCACGGAGTGAATCAGCTTGATAATCAGCTTGGCCATGCGATAGCCGGGCGCGGCTTTTCCACCAAAGATAAAAGTCCGCGGAACCATTTCCGTATCAGGGTCGCGCTGGATGCGCTTGTAGAGAGTGAGAATGTAGAGCACCAGCAGGTGCTGCCGCTTGTATTCGTGCAACCGCTTCACCAGCACGTCGAATATCGAATCCGCATCAATCGAAATCCCCAGCCGCTCTTGAATATAGGTGGAGAGCTGCAGCTTGTTGTGCCGCTTGATGGCCCTCCATTCCGCGCGGAACTCCTTGTCGTCAGCCAGGGGCTCCAGCTTGCGCAGCTTTTCCAAATCCCTCACCCAGCCCGAGCCCAGCCGCGCGGTCAGCAATTGCGCAAGCCGCGGATTGCTCAGCCGCATCCAGCGCCGGGGCGTCACTCCGTTCGTCTTGTTGCTGAACTTCTCCGGCGTCAGCGCATAGAAATCTCTGAGCACATTGGTCTTCAGCAGCTCCGTATGCAGCGCAGCCACGCCGTTAATGGCATGGCTTCCCAGCGCGGCCAGATGCGCCATGCGCACAAATTTTTCGCCCTCTTCGTTGATGAGCGAAAGCCGCCGCACGCGCCCATCATCGCCGGGGAACTTCATTCGCACATTGTCCAGATGACGGCGGTTGATCTCGTCGATGATTTCCAGGTGCCGCGGCAGCAGCGCGCCGAATAGGCCTTGCGGCCATTGCTCCAACGCTTCCGGCAGCAGCGTGTGATTGGTGTATGAGAGTGCGTTCTGAGTCACATGCCAGGCCGCGTCCCACTCCATCCCATGCTCGTCGATTAACAGCCGCATCAACTCCGCCACCGCGATTGCCGGGTGTGTGTCGTTCATCTGGATGGTGAAGTTGCGGTGCAGTTCGGCCAGCGGACGGTGTTGCGTCGCCTGAATCTTCAGAATGTGCTGCAAGCTGCACGATACGAAGAAAAACTGTTGCGCCAGCCGCAACTGCTTGCCCTGGATGCCTTCGTCGTTGGGGTAAAGAATTTTCGAAATATTTTCGCTGGAAACTTTGTCGGCCACCGCGCCCAGAAAATCTCCATGATTGAATGTCTCAAAGTCGAAGCTCTCAACGGCCTGAGCCGCCCAAAGGCGCATGGTGTTCGCCGTGTTGGTCCGGTAGCCCAGAATCGGCGTGTCGTGCGGTACTCCGCGCACCAGCTTTTGCGGAATCCACGTCACGCGCTCCCGTCCCGTCGAATCGGTGTGCTTTTCCGTTCGCCCGCCCATCTTCACTTCAAACGCATCCTCGGGCCGCTCCAACGCCCAGGGATTGCCCAGCCGCAGCCATTTGTCGGTCGTCTCCACCTGCCAGCCGTCGCGAATCTGCTGGTCGAAGATTCCGTATTCGTATCGGATGCCGTAGCCTATCGCAGGAATATCCAGCGTGGCCAGCGAATCCATGAAACATGCTGCCAGACGCCCCAGGCCGCCGTTGCCCAGTCCCGGCTCCTCTTCTTGCTCAATCAGCACGTTCAGGTCAAGGCCCAACTGCTTCATAGCCTGCTCGGTCTCCCCGTAGATGCCCAGGTTAATCAGGTTGTTCGCGAGATGCGGGCCGGTCAAAAACTCCGCCGAGAGGTAGCAGACCACGCGCACATCCTGCGCCTGGTAGTTCTTCACAGTCTGAATCCATCGCTCCACCAGCCGGTCGCGCACAGTGTGCGCGAGCGCCATGTAAAGGTCGTTGACCGTCGCCCGCTCCAGGCTGCGGCCCTGCACAAAAAACAGATTGTCCAAAAACGACTTGGCCAGCGCCTCGACATCCAGCGCGGTTCTCTGGGCCTTATTTGAGCCAGTCTGCTGCAAGCCGGCTTGCGTCAACATGGCGCCTGTGATCTCGGACATCGGTTCCCCCGCTCCTGATAGACCAACAATTTCCTCGGATTGTTAGCTATTCCTCCAACTTAGAGGCCAGGCGCGGCACGTAGTGTTAAAAAATCAGCTCATGGCGATGCATGAGGGCCAATTTGGAAGTTGCGATGCCGTTTTGGTCACTGCGCCCGGACCATTGCCGGCGTCCCTGAGCTTGCTGCATTCCTCGTTTGGCCTTTCGGCCACTTCGCTCTCCGAGTTAGCCCCCTCTTCGCTCCATACGTTAAGCTGGTAGTGCCAACCAGCAAGGAGCAAACGACCAATGAACGCGGTTTTGGGAATCGACGGCGGAGGTACGCGAACCCGCGCTTCCATCGTGCAAGGTGAACGGGTACTGGCCCATGCAGAAAGCGGATCCATCAAGCGGCTGCGTGTGGGCGCAGAAGTGTCCGAGGCCAACCTGCGAACACTGCTCAAAGAGGTTTACGCCCAGGCCGGCGTGAGCGGCGTGCGCGCTGCTTCGGTAGGCGTAGCCTCTGCGCCCATGCCCGGCGTCAAAGAGTGGATTACGAAGGTTTTGCTGGAATTTGGGGCTGAACGTACAGAGGTCGTCGGCGACGAGCTGATCGCCCTTGATGCGGCCTTCCAGGGTGGCCCCGGAATCTTGCAAATTGCCGGCACAGGCTCGAACACCATCGGCCGCGCACCAGACGGCAATCGGGAGAGCGCCGGCGGCTGGAGTTCGCGGCTGGGTGACGAGGGTTCCGGCTACTGGATCGGCGTCAACAGCGTTCGCCGCGCGCTCCATGCCTATGACCGCGAGCAGCCCACGCAAATCCTCGAAAAGGTTGGCGAAATCTGGGGTACGCCGGACCTGAAGGCCCTGATCAATCTGGGCGACAGCACGCCGGGACCGGACTTTGCCGCGCTGGCTCCGGCCATCAGCGAGCTGGCCCTGGCCGGCGACCCCGTTGCGAAGGCGGTTCTGGCTCAGGCAGCCGTCGATCTGGTTGAGACTGTGCTGCTGGTGCGAGCCAAACTGCGCCGCAAGCACGCCATTGAAGGCGAGGTTCCCGTGGCCTGGACCGGCGGCGTCATCGAGCATATGCCTCTGGTCCGCGAAGCCTTTTTTGCCGGCTTGAGAGCCGCCGCGCCCCTGATGCCGGTGGCGCAGAAGCCTGTGGTCTCTCTCGAAGGCGCGCTCTGGCGGGCACAGCGGCTGGCCGAAACAGCAGGTTAGCTAACCTGCGCCCCGTTCACAACCGAGCCAACCAGCTTCCCCGCCCGGTCCACGGCCACAAGACTGGCCAGTTGACCCACCGCGACCGAACCTGCCTGATCGCTCAGGCCGGTCATGGCCGCCGGGTTCACCGTGGCCAGGCGCAGAGCCTGCTCCAGCGGCGCGCCGGTGAACTCCACAAAATTGGCGAGGCCGCGGTCCAGCGTCAGCACGCTGCCAGCCAGAGTGTCACCGGTCGTGGCTCTGCCATTGGCCACCTGCACCGGAGTTCCACCCAACATGTACTCGCCGTCCGGCATTCCCGTGGCGCTCATCGCATCGGTCACCAGAATCGCGCGTTCCTGCCCTTTGGCTTTCCACCAAAGCTTCGCCATCTCCCTGACCGAGTGGACGCCATCGCAAATCAACTCGGCAAAGAGCGTGTCGCAGGTGAGAACCGTGCCTAGAATGCCCGCCTCGCGATGGTCCAGCGGGCGCATGGCGTTGAAGGTATGCGTCGCGCTGGCGGCTCCGGCGGCAATGGCGGCACGGGTCTCGGCGGCCGTGGCATTCGAGTGGCCCAGCGAGACGCGCACCCCACGCGCCGTCGCATGAGCGGCCAGCTCCACTGCGCCGGGCAGCTCTGGCGCAAGCGTCATCAGGCGGATGCGGCCCTCGGCGGCCTCAAAGAACCGGTCGAAAGTGGCAATATCAGGCGCCAGCAGGTGTTCCTCAGGCTGCGCGCCGCGCTTCGGGTGCGAAAGAAACGGGCCTTCCAAATGAATGCCGATAGCCCGCGCCTGCCCAGCAACCGCCGGCCTCCCCAGCAACTTAGCCAGGCCTGAGAGCGACCACAGGATATCGTTCAGCGGCGCGGTCATCGTAGTAGCCAGATAGCTGCCCGTGCCGCGCGATGCCAGAAAGCCGCCCATCGCGTCGAGCGCGGCGGGCGTGGCTTCCATCACGTCGTGGCCTTTGGCTCCATGAATATGCACATCAAAAAGCGCCGGCCCCAGCATCGCGCCGGGAAAGTCGAGAACCTGCCCTTCGCCGGGCACTTCATTGGCAGCGCGCGTTGAAATGGAGGCAATCTGGCCGTCTTCGATTACGACCACGGGGAAATCGATCAGCTTGGTTCCGTCCCAAAGCCGCTCTGCTGTCACTATCGTTCGCATTGATCTAGATTACTTTAGGCGCCCCAGAAGTGTTCACAGGCCTAGTGAATTATTGTCATCCGGTCCCGCTCAGGCGCGCCGTTCTGCTGTTGCACTGCTTCAAACATCGCATGCGCAGCCGCCAGTTCCGCGCGGCAAGCCGTCAATTGTGCCGATAAATGAGCAAACTGCGACGCCAGATTCAGCCGCAATTCCTCGATTGCGTCCTCCAGACGGTCGTTGGCGGCGATCTGTTCTGCTTGACTCGCCTGCACGGCCTTCAAATTCGGAATAATCACATCAGTAAGAATTCGCGTAAGGGGTGCAAAGGTCTCGTTCATGAAAAGATTTTAAGGACATTCCGCAAAAGGCGCCTGATTACGGCCGCCCAACCTTTGGTAATCACGCCTGATTTCTCCTCCGGCCTAATCCCTCACTTCTAATCCTGTTTGCCGCAACACAACCTTAAAAAAGCAGCGGCTCCGGCTTTGCTAAAGTTTGGGTATGTACACTTTAGCGCGGTTGGCGATTCCTTTTGCGGCCCTCGTTCTTGGGGCAGGCGTTCCTGCGGCGCAGACCATCGATCTTCCCAGCAGCAAGCGGTTGATCGGCGAGATTCCCGGGCATCCGCAGCGGTTGAACAGCTTGCCCATCTCCATGGCCGTCTCTTCCGACAGCCGCTACGTGGTTACCGTGAACGCCGGCTATGGCACCTTTGAATCGCAATATGAGCAGTCGCTTGCTGTACTGGACACGCAAACCGGCGTACTGGCCGATTTCCCTGACAACCGCACGGCGCAGAAGGCCCACCAGACGCTCTACTCCGGCCTGGCCTTCAGCCGCGACGGAAGCCGCATCTATGCCAGCATGGCCTCGCTCACTAACCCAATCAGCGACGGCAAAGACTCGACAGGCAACGGCATACAGGTCTACCGCTTCGCCGATGGGAAGATCACGCCGGAGCGATTGATTCCTCTGCCGCTTCAGCAGCTCGCCTCGGGAAGAACAACGCGCCTGATCGGCGAAGGCGCGGGCGACAAGGGCCTGCCGTTTCCCGCTGCAATTGCGGTCATTCGCGCGGCGGGCGCTGAAAAGCTACTGGTCGCGGACAATCTTTCCGATGACGTTCTGCTCCTTGATGCCGCCAGCGGCAAAATCGAAAAACGGTTCGATCTCTCTGAAAGCGATTCCGTGCCCGCAACTTACCCCATCGCCCTCGCAGTCACCAAAGACGGCGCGCGCGCCTTTGTCGCTCTCTGGAACGCATCGGAGATCGTCGAGCTTGATCTCGTGAAAGAAACCGTTGGGCGCACGCTCGCCCTGCTCAAACCAGACAGCCCTGTCGCGCCAGGCACGCACCCATGCGCATTCGAATTCTCGCCTGATGGCCGAACCCTTTACGTTGCTCTCGCCAACCGCGATGCCGTTGCCGCCGTAAACGTGGCTGCGGGTCAGCTCTCCGTGAAGGGCTATTTCGATACCCGCCTGCCGAAGCAGAGTTACTTTGGCGCCGAGCCGGTGGCGCTGGCCGTCAACGCCAAAGGCACCCGCCTTTATGTGGCCAACATGGCCAGCGACGCCGTTGCCGTAATTAATACGAAGAAGCTGACTAAGGCTGCCGCCCGCAGGGCTATGGTCGAGCCTATCGGATTCGTGCCCACCGAGTGGATGCCCATGTCCATGGCCTTCATTCCCTCATCTTCCGGCGGCAAACTCTATCTCGCTACCGCAAAAGGCAAGAGCACCGGGCCGAACAACTTTCCCCAGCGCCCCACCGAGGCCCTGAAGTATGCCCCCATCATGAGGCCGTTCTCTTACATCGCAACCATTCTCTTTGGCTCGCTGGCGACTCTCGACGCAGCGGAGATTGAGAAAAACCTGCCGCAGTGGACCAACATGGTGATCGCCTCCAACCGCATGAAGGCCGCCGAGGAGAAGGTTACCTTTGCGGGCGGCGCGCAAGGCCGCATCCACCACGTGATCTACATCATCAAGGAAAACCGCACCTACGATCAGATTCTTGGAGATCTCGAACAGGATGGAAAACCGGTGGGCAATGGCGACCCGAAAATGACCATGTTCGGAGAAGGCATTACGCCCAATCAGCACAAGCTCGCCCTGCAGTTCGGCGTGCTCGACAACTTCTTCGATTCCGGCGAAGTCTCCGGCGACGGCCACGTCTGGTCCACGGCTGGCATCGGCACTGACTATCTGGAAAAAACCTGGCCGCAGAGTTATCGCGGCAGCCAGCGAACCTACGACTTCGAGGGCGCAGTAGCCAACAACTATCCGCTGCTGCAAAAAATTCCCGATGTGAATGAGCCGGCCAGCGGTTATTTATGGGGCAATCTGGCCGCGCACGGCAAAACTTACTACCATTTCGGCGAGTACGTTTCCACCACTTTTTGCAACGAATCGCGCGTCGCCGACCCGCAGATGGGGCCGTTGATGCAAGGCCGCGACTGCACGCACAAAGCCATTGCGCCCGGCGAGGCATTTCCCGCGGAGTGGGGAGGCGGCGTCAATAAGTGGCCCTGGCCCATCCCACTGATAGCCGCCAATGTCGCCACCAAGCCGGAACTCGTGGGCCATTTTGCCCAGGAGACGCCGGACTTCAACCTGATGGTCCCCGACCAGATCAGAGCTGAGATTTTCATCCGCCATCTGCAAGGCTGGGTCGACGATAAGAATCAGGCCAAAGACACCATGCCGCAATTCATCCTGATGCGGCTGCCCAACGACCACACTGCCGGAACCCGGCCCGGCGGACCTACGCCGAAGTCGTCGGTCGCCGATAACGACCTCGCGGTCGGAAGGGTGGTCGATGCCGTCTCGCACTCGCCGTTTTGGGACGATACGGCGCTCTTCATCCTCGAAGACGATGCCCAGGCCGGCGCTGACCACGTGGACGCGCACCGCAGCACAGCTCTGGTCATCAGCAAATACTCCCCGCGCGGACCAGCCGGGGCAGCGTTTGTCGACAGCCGCTTCTACTCCACCGTCAGCGTCATTCGCACCATGGAATCGCTGCTCGGCCTGCCTCCCATGAATAACAACGACGCCTTCAGTTCGCTGATCTCCACTCTTTTCACCGGCCCCGGCGATCAGCCCGCCTTTACGGCGGATTATTCCAACCGCGACAACGGCCTCATCTACACCCCCAACGCGAAAACGGCTGCGGGAGCCAGGGAAAGCATGAAGATGGACTTCAGTCATGCCGACCGCGCCCCCACCGAAAAGCTCAATATCATTCTCTGGAAAGACGCCATGGGCAACGCGCCCATCCCGGCCATGCTGAAAGTGCACAGCAAGAAGATCGCGAAGGATGACGACGATTAGGGACGAGTTTCCCTTCCACAAATCTGGGTGCCCCACCCTCGCGGCGTTTTTGTTTTTGCGCTAGGGTGGGAAACCTGCGGATTGTGAATATAATGGGTGACCGTGCCTATTGGAGCTATCGTGCGAATCCTGAGTATTCCGTCGGTCGTCTTGGTTGTATCTTTTTCGATTCCTGCATTTGCTCAAACTTCCAATGAGCCTGCCGTCGCCTTTGTGACCGGAACGACCTTGACCCTGGCGTCTGCATCCGGTCAAGTGACTCAGGAGATTGAGCTCGGGCATCCTGTCTACGACTTCGCGCTGTCGAAGGATCAGAACCTGCTTGTTACGGTTTCTTCGGATACTCCGAATGGAGGGAATCTGAGTCTTCTCGACTTGAGGTCGCACACGCAGACTCAATTGACGAATGGGCATTTGTATTTCACGCGTCTGAATGAGGAAGAAACCGAGGTTTACGCCGATCCGCAGTTCTCACCAGACGGCAAGAGCCTTGTGTTTGGAGTTCACGGCAATGAGAACAACGATGGAAACGACGCTGAAGAGAATAGCGGCCCACTTGCGGTATACGACATTGCGAGTCATAAGATCCAGGTATTGAAATCGACGACGAACATTGACGGGCAGGGAGAATGTTCCGAGTGGAATCCGATGTGGTCCCCAGATGGAAAGTGGATTCTATTCAACTGCGAAGACGGGGCGTTCATTACCGATGCTCGGGGCACAACCCTGCGTGATCTGAAGTTGGGTACGGATGAGGATGCCGGTACCTCCGCCGTGTCATGGGTGGGAAATGGTTGTGTTCTGTACGTACAGTCGCACACAGACGCCTCATCGCTCAATCGGGAACGCGATGGAATTCGATTATTTAGCCTGCGCACCTCCGAATCGCAGATTTCCACTGCACTGCCCGCATTTCCAAAGGAGAGCCTCGCAGGACTAAGGGAGTCATCAGACGAAGCAGCGATCATGGAATCTAGTTCCGGCGTCGCCATAAAAACGCGGGAGAAGGTGTGGACTTTTCCGGAGATTGAGCGGGTATTTGATGGATACCATTCGCGGAGAGCCACAGCCGCGCATGTAATCGGTGGATGGCAGCCTTCCGCGATCCCTCCTGAATGTAAATAGCGCAACCATCAGCAAGTACGTTTACACTATCCGCATGACGAAGCGCATCGGCATCCATCTGGGCACAACGGGCGGCGCATCCAACGCCGTCGAGCGCGCCGCGGAGATTGGCGCCAACACCTTTCAGATTTTTTCTTCCAGCCCGCGCATGTGGCGCGCTCCCAAAATCGATCCCAAACAGGGCGTGCGTATGCGTGAACTGCGCGCCAAACTCGACGTAGGTCCGCTGGTGATTCACACCAGCTATCTGGTCAACGTTTGCAGCCAAACGGACGAGATTCGTGAGAAAAGCGTTGCGGCCTTTCGCGGCGAAATCGAGCGGGCGCTGGCTCTGGGCGCCGAGTACCTGGTGCTGCATCCCGGCTCGTGGAAGGGGCTCACCCGCGACGAAGGCCTCCGGCTCGCCGCCGATTCCATTACACGCGCCATCGACGGCCTTCCCTGGCAGGGGACTCCGTTTCACATCCTCATCGAAAATACCGCGGGCGCGGAATTTTCCCTCGGCGGCAGCTTCGAGCAGGTGGCCGAATTGGTTGCGCGCCTCAAGGCCACGGCCCCGGTGGGCGTCTGCCTCGACACCTGCCACACCCACGTAGCCGGGTACGATCTGGTCAGCCCCGAGGGCTACGAGCAAACCATCGCCCAGGCCGCCGCGACCGTCGGGCTGGACTCCGTCCGCGTCTGGCACATGAACGACGCCAAGGCCGCGCGCGGCTCCAAGCTCGACCGACATGAAGCCATCGGCAAAGGCACCATGGGCCTCGAACCTTTCCGCCGCCTGCTCAACGACAAGCGCTTCGCCCACGCCGCCTTCATCGCGGAAACCCCGGTGGACGAGCCCGGCGACGAGGAGCGCAATGTGACCGCGCTCAAAAATCTTGTTGAATCTGCGTAGATTCTTTGAGCGTCAATAGTCTGTTCGTCCTGGGTGAAAGCGGGCCCGCACGAAGCAAATCCTGTAAAAATGCTCGCGGAATCAAATCAAAGGAGATCATCGCATGAAAATCCTGTGCAAGAACCTTTCCCTCTTGCTTTTGGCAGCGCTGTTTGTCCAAATAGTGCGCGCTCAGATGGTGCCGGCCCCGCAAGCCGCCCCAAAACCCGCAGCCAGTCCATCTCAGGTCCTGCTAGACAACTGGAACGACATCGGGCGAAAACTGACTGCCATGGCCGAGGATTTTCCAGAAGACAAATACGACTTCAAGCCGGTTCCTGCGCAGCGTTCCTTCGCCGAACAGCTCTTGCACGCTTCCGGAGCAAGCTACTACTTCATCAACGCCGTAACCGGCGAGAAAATGCCTTCCGGCGATCCCAAGCGCGCCGACTTCAAAACCAAGGCTGATGTGGTCGCGTATGTCAAAAAAGCCTTCGCAGATGGCGCGGCGCTCATCAAGAGCAAGGGCGACGGCGGAATGGGCGAGCAGTACGTGGATCCCTTCGCCAACCAGCAAACCCGCTTCTCTGATCTCGCCTGGGGCCTGATCGAGCACTCCGGCGAGCATTACGGCCAACTCGTCGTCTACTACCGCGTGGCGGGCCTTGTGCCGCCGGAGTCGCGCCCGAAAAAGTGACCTGCGCATGGCGGGTGCGACAAGCTTCCCCCAAGCCAAGCTTGGAGAATAGTAGCTCGATTTGAGCTTCTTCAAGAAACTTGCGAAATAGCTCTTTGGCAAATGTACCATTGCGCGGTACAATAGCTCAAAGGAGAAAGACTGCCGCATGATTCTCGGGTTTCGGGACGGCTGGTTGCAGGAGTTTTTTGTTCACGACCTGCCCAGCCGGAAGATTCCGCCCAGTTTGGAGACGCGGCTATTCAGAAAGTTGCAGTTGCTGGACGATGCAATGTCTGACGCTGACTTGCGCATGCCGCCGAGCAACCATTTTGAGAAGCTGCGCGGGAGTCTGGCGGGGTTGCACCCCATCCGGGTCAACGAGCAGTGGCGGCTGATCTTCCAATGGAACGGTGGAAGAGGCGAAGCGATTGAGGTTTATCTCGACAATCACAGTTACCGATGAGGTTTGGTTATGTTGAGCACAGAACGGAAGCCAGTTAGCGTAGGCGAAATGCTGGTGGAAGAGTTTCTGACTCCCATGAGCCTGACGCAGGGCGCGTTGGCCGAGGCGATGGGTGTGCAGCGGAAGTTGGTGAATGAACTGTGCAACGACCGCCGCGCAGTTACCGCCGACACGGCGCTGATGCTGGCGCGCGTCTTCGGCAACTCACCGGAGTTCTGGCTGAATGTGCAGCGCCGGACCGACCTGTGGGAGGCGCTGCATACGCCCAAACGCCGTCAGAGGATCGAGCAGGCTAAAGCCTTGCAAGCAGTTGCGTAAGTGATGATCTCTGGCGAGTTTCAATAACTTCCAGCGCTCTCCTACCGTAACCTATACGTCTTGCCGCGCGGAACCAACATCGAAGTGTTGTCACTTTCGAAGCGCCCCACGATGAGGCGATATGGCTTTGGCCGAGGCGGGCCAAAGAACAATCCCATGTATTTCAGGTCAAGAGCTGGCGCAACGAATGCTGGCGCGACCGAATCCAAGCCAAACGGTCCATTAAAGACCAGAAACGTGTATTGATGCGTTGATTTCGTCCTGTCGATCACAACGACAGCAAAATCACGGACTCCATCGCCGTTGAAGTCGCCGGTTGCTTGGTACGGATGGTAGTCCGGGACCGGGCGCCAAATTCCGCCGTCCCCCGCTTTCATCTGCTGAATATCCTCTGTGCAATCGCAATCCTGGTCTGACGCTTCGCGAAATTGCGGATGCTTCGCTAGCCAGTTTGTCAGAACCTTTTGCTCCTTCGGGGCCAACGTGTGGCCAGCCAAGGCGGGCATAGCAAGCGCAAGGCATAGCGAAACTGCAAGTGCGAATCGGGAGTAGGGCATGATGGCTTCATTCTTGACCGGAAACCACAGGCCTGTCTAGTGGCACCAGCACTTCACGCCTTCCGTTTACACTGAATAAGATATGGCGGAAGAAATAGAACTGCGTTACGACCCGGCTACGATTGAACCCAAATGGCGCGAGCGATGGGCTGCGGACCCCGCGCTCTATGCGGCGGAGCCTCCTTCCTGCGGCAAGCCCAAGTACTACGTGCTGGAGATGCTGCCCTACCCCAGCGGCCAGTTGCACATGGGCCACGTGCGCAACTACGCGATTGGCGACGCGCTGGCGCGGCACACGTGGATGCGCGGCTACAACGTGCTGCACCCCATGGGCTGGGACGCATTCGGGCTGCCGGCAGAGAACGCCGCGCTCAAGAACAATACCCCTCCGCGCGAGTGGACCACCTCGAACATCGCCGCCATGAAGCGTCAGTTTGAGCGCCTCGGCATGGGATTTGACTGGGCCACAGAAGTGACCACCTGCCTGCCCGAGTACTACCGCTGGAACCAGTGGTTCTTTCTGCGCATGTATGAAAAAGGCCTCGCTTACCGCAAGAAGAGCAAGGTGAACTGGTGTCCGGAATGCTGCACCGTACTGGCCAACGAGCAGGTGGTCGATGGCTGCTGCTGGCGCCACGAAACCACCAAAGTTGAGCAGCGCGACCTGGTGCAGTGGTTCTTCCGCATCACCGCATATGCTCAGGAATTGCTCGACGACCTGGACAAGCTCGACGGCTGGCCGGAAAAAGTTCGCACCATGCAGCGCAACTGGATTGGCCGCAGCGAAGGAACGGACGTTGATTTCTTTCTGGAAGAAATCAACGAGGAACTAGGGACTAAGGGACTAGGGACTGGCAAGACGCGCATTCGCGTCTTCACTACGCGCGTTGACACCATCTTCGGCGCGACCAGCGTGCAACTGGCTCCGCAACATGCATTGGTGGCCGAGTTTACCGCTGCCGACAAAAAGCTGAAAGCGCAGGTCGATGAGTTGATCGACCAGCAGAAGAAGGCGCGCGAGGCTGGCGATCTGGGCGCGATAGAAAAGCACGGCGTTCCGACCGGCCGCTTTGCCATCAACCCTTACAACGGCCGGCGCGTTCCCATCTGGGTGGCCAACTACATTCTGGCCGACTACGGCACCGGCGCCATCATGAGCGTTCCGGGACACGACGAACGCGACTTCGAGTTCGCCACCAAGTACGGCTTGCCCATTGTCGAGGTGATAAGGCCAGTCCAAAGCGATGAAAGCGCGGAGCGCCTCCCGTTCGTCTCACATGACGGCGTGCTTGTAAATTCCGGCGAATACGACGGGCTGAGCTGTGAAGAAGCGCAGAAAAAACTCCAAAAGATTGCCGTCGAAAAGAAGTTTGGTGAAGCTACCGTCACCTTTCGCCTGAAAGATTGGGGCGTGAGCCGCCAGCGCTATTGGGGCACGCCGATTCCCATGATTTACTGCGAAAAGGACGGCTTGGTCCAGGTGCCGGACGATCAATTGCCGGTGGTGCTGCCCGAGCAGATCGAGATTACCCAGCAGGGCGGCTCGCCCTTGAGCCGCGTGCCGGAGTTCGTCAACGTCGTCTGCCCCAAATGCGGCGGGCCGGCGCGGCGCGAGACCGACACGATGGATACTTTCGTCGACTCCAGTTGGTATTTCTATCGCTATACCGACGCGAGAAACTCAAGCGCTCCATTCGACTCAAAGGTTGTGAAGTACTGGTTTCCCATCGACCAATACATCGGCGGCGTGGAGCACGCGATTCTGCACCTCATCTACTCGCGTTTCTGGACCAAGGTAATGCGCGACCTGGGGCTGATTGAGAACGACGAGCCGGTGCATCGCCTATTTACGCAAGGCATGGTCATCAAAGATGGCGCCAAGATGTCCAAGTCCAAGGGCAACGTAGTCTCGCCCGACGAGATGGTGGCCCGCTTCGGAGCCGACTCGGCGCGCATGTACGCGTTGTTTGCAGCTCCGCCTGACCGCGACCTCGACTGGCAGGAAGATGGCGTCGCCGGAGTAAGCCGCTTTTTGGCGCGCGTCTGGCGGCTGGTCACAAAGTATGCGCCGGTGGCGCGTTCTGCTTCGCAAAGCGAGTCAAAGACTCAAAGCGACGGAGCTGCGCTTTTGCGCAAGCTGCATCAGACCATCGCCAAAATTACGCTGGACTTCGAGGGCCGCTGGCACTTCAACACCTGCGTAGCGGCCATCATGGAGCTGGTCAACGAGATTCAGGCGGCGGATGCGCAACTGGCGGCAGGCGAAATTCCCGCGCCGGTGGTGCGCGAACTGCTGCGCACGCTGGTGCTGCTGCTGGCGCCGTTTGCTCCTTATCTTGCGGCCGAGCTATGGGAAGAACTTGGCGAAAAGGATGCAATTCTGCGCGCTCCCTGGCCCATCAGCGATCCCGAATTGGCCAGGGAAAACGAATTGGAAATCCCGGTCCAGATCAACGGCAAGCTTGTAACTGTGGTGCGCGTGGCCGCAGATGCCGGCACCAAGACAATCGAAGCTGCGGCGCTCGCCGGCGAAAAAATTCAGTTGCGGACCGCAGGGAAAACCGTAGTCAAAATCATTGTGGTACCGGGCAAACTGGTAAACCTTGTTGTGAAGTAGAGAAGTTGCATCATGTTTGGGTGGCCCAGGTCTGGATTTTGAGGCCTGGGAACCGCGAATCTCAACCAGCTTTTTCAAGAGGAACAGTATGGCAGCGCCCCTGCGCGGAACCCAGTCGCTCGTCGGACAGATGGGTTGGGTCCTCGCGTGCCCCTCGCTCACACTGATTGAGGTTGCGTGGCGCTGGCTCTTCGGAGTGCCGCTACTGCTGGTTTGCTGGGTGCAAGCGCAACGGGTTCTCGCAGCCTTGCCGCCGGACTCCACTGGCCTCGCCACTCTCGATCCACAGAACCCCTGGGTGGCCGCAGTGCAGCTCAGCAACGTTTGGGCGCTCTATCAACCTCATGTTGCCGCTGTCTTGCGCTGGCTTTTGCCGGTGGCCGCGCTTGTCTGGGTAATCGTTTCCGGCCTCGGTCGCAATTTGCTCCTCAAGCGAATGGAGCCATCGCTGCGTTTGCGGCCCTTCGGCATGATCGCCCTTCAGGCCGCATGGCTGGCTTTCTTCTTCTTCGCCTGCTGGGGATGGCTCCGCGCCATGCAATGGGTCGCGGCCACACACATTACTTCCGCCACAGAGCCGGACCTGGTCGGCTTCTCGATGTGGACGATCTTCCTCTCGCTGACGCTCTTCACCGCGTGGGCGCTCACCAGTTGGGCCTTCTCGATTGCGCCACTGGTAATGCTGCTTGAGCGGCGCTCCGTGCTTTCTTCCCTCGGTCAAAGTCGGCGCCTGGGCAAGCCCATGACAGCTAAGCTGGTCGAGGTCAATCTGGTGATGGGCATCGTCAACCTGGCGCTCATTGTGCTGGCCATGGTTCTCTCCGCCGCGCCGCTGCCCTTCAGCGACCAACTAGGCGCCGACACCCTGCATTGGATTTCCGCTATTGCGGTGATTTTTTACTTGGTCGCCAGCGACTACTTTCAGGTTGTGCGGCTCAAGGGATTTATCGAGTTTTGGAGGATGTTTCGGGGAACCCTCAGTTGAGTGACTCATCAAGGCACCCTCCCCCGCTCAATTTTTTCCGGGTAGCACTTGCAGAAAGAGCCCAGTGAACCGATACCGCGCTCGCAACTGAACGGGGGTTATCGTCGATTCCCCTGTAAGCGGATCGACAAACGTCACTGCCTCTTCCGTTGCCTTTTCAAGCGCAATGAAGTGTCCACCGCCCATCCGCACGCCTGCAATCGATGGAAACGGAAAAGTGCGGTCGCTCAAGACGAATTCTGCCTCGACCCCCTTCGCCGCATTGCCCGCGCCAGATACCAGATCTCTGTCCCGCCCGCGTACGTATAGCTGGCGGTCGCCAGCTCCCTTTCCGTCACGGTCTTGCCATATCCCCGCAGCAGCGTCGCAGCGCTCGCCGGACCGCAAGTTGCATAACTACTCTGCAGGCAGACTCTCCCTGCGCACTTGTCCTGTAGCGCAGCCATATCCAGAGGCTGCAGGATCGGTTTAATGAACGGGATCAGCAGAATCACCGCGAACACAACCGGCACGGTCACGCGGCCCACTCGCGTTTCCGCATCATTCCACTTGTGAATCGCTCCGCCCAGAAACCCTATTCCCGAAAACGCCAGCTCAATCCACGGCACGGTCCGAAGCTCGTAGTACCAGATCGCATTGTCGAATAAGTGCGAGTAATAGAGGATAGCCAGCGCGCATGGAACCGCCATTAGAACACCGACAGTCAAGCTCAGCCGCGGCCGACGCCCATAGCAGAAATCTCCGGCCGCAAACCATGCGCACGCCAGCAGAAATGTCGGGACAATTGCAGGGTTTGGATCGATCATTTTCCGCCTGCGATGAAAGCGCTCTCAGAATACCTTCATGCGAATCACCAAATACTTCTTCGGATCCTCGCGGATGCTCTTCACCAACCGTTGCATCTGATCCAGAGTCTGATCGGCATGATCGTAAATCGAGCGATTCTGCACCAACTGCCCCAATGAGCCCTTGCCTTCATCCACGCTCTTGAGAATCGAGTCAAGGCGGGCAACGGTGTCGCCGAGCTTCTCGGCGAAGACTGGGTCCCTGGCAATCTTGCCCATCGCGCCCTTGCCAGCGTTGATTTCGGCCAACATTTGATTGGTGTTGGCCACAGCGGCATTCAGATTGTTATAGAGTGTATCGTCTTTCAGCAGCTTTCCTGCGCTGCCCTTGCCCTCGTCCAGTGCGGTCGTAATTTTGTCGAGCCGGTCGACGGCAGAGTTGGCGCGGTTGTAGAGCGTGTCGTCATTGACGAACTTGCCCAGTGAGCCCTTGCCGTTGGCCACGGCGCCGGTGATGGTCTCCAGATTGGTGGCGATAGTGGTAATCTTCTGGGCGAGTTCATGATCGTTGATCAGAGCGCCCACGGTACCGCGCTTCGAATTAAGCGAATCAACCAGGGTCTCTATCTTGCGCGTCAGCGAGTTAATCTCCTTGATGGAGACCTGGCTGGTGCGAATCACGTCCTGAATGCTGGGCGCACCGCCGGCCTTCAATTCTGCGTTGTTGTCCGGGGCAAGACCGGTCGCGTGGGCTGAGCTGAGATCGACGAAGCTGTCGCCCAATACGCCGGCCTGGTTGATGGTGGCAGTCGAGTCGGTATGCAGGCGATTCCGGTATTCGTAACCCACCCGCATGGTCACCTCTACCGGAGTTGGGTTGCGGTCCGCAACCACGCCCACATGAATCACGTTGCCGATAGTCACGCCTTCCAGCGTCACCGGCGCGCCGTCTTTGAGCCCCGCGGCATTATCAAAGTACGCGCGAAGCGCCAGCTTGCGCGCAAACAGTCCGCCGCTCGAGCCGGACATGAGAAAAATCAGCACGACCAGAACGGTCATGGCTGCCATCACCAGCGCTCCCACTCTCAGTTGCGACCACTGAATCTCTTTGCGGCTTGGCACGGCACTCCCCTTGCAAGAAAATGCGCGGATTTACGCCTTGAGAATAGCAGAACAGACTAGTTTATCGCCCGTCCTCCAGCACCACGCTGGCCATGGCCAGCTCTGCGGTGTGGGTTATGGAAAGCGCAGCTCGGCGCGCCCCCAGGCGAGCGGCAAACTCCGCCGCGCGTCCGTGAAACTGGAGAGTAGGCCTTCCTCCGGGCTCGCGCCCCACTTCAATCTCCAGCCAGTTCACGCCATGTGTGATGCCTGTTCCCAGGGCCTTTGCGCCCGCTTCCTTGGCGGCAAACCGCGCCGCAAAACTCTCCGCTGCTTTGCGCTTGCGCAGGCAATAGGCCTGTTCCGCGGCAGTGTAAACGCGGTCAAGAAACCGCTGTCCATAGCGATCCATTGACCGCTGGATGCGCCCTATCTCCGCCAGGTCGATTCCGGAGCCTACAATCATGCTGTCTATCAAACTACATCATTTCCCTTTTGCTGTGCCGCGCCGGCATCAAGTAAAGCTCGCCGCGGCCTCTGAAGAACTGGCGCGTCTCCAATTACCAGCGCAACAGGCTCTACCCTTGCCGCGAGCCTGAATGTCTCAAAGAGAGTCAGGTTTCGTTCGACTCCGCAACATCGGTTATGCTGCGCACCCCGGCTCCGATAAGGCGGGTGTGAGACTGACTCTGCCCACTCGCGACGCAATACAGACGATGAGCACTCCCTGGGCCATGCAGATGAAGGCAGTCTCCGTCGAAGAGCCTTCGCGTCTGGTCCAATCCCTTACCGGCGCAATTCTGGGCTGCGGCGGCTGGGTCCTCAGCCGAGGCGCCAACGATACCGGCACTGTGAATATGTTGTTCGAGTTCGAGCGCCAGGCCTGTGTTGAAATTTATAGCGTAATGGTCGCTGCCGGCCTGGAACTCAGTCAGAGTGGGCACATCCGCTTTACCGAACTCTGCCAATGCACCCGCAGCCACCAGCAGGATTGCGGCGCAGAAATTGCCAGCATTGACCTGGAAATCCAGACGTTTCCCGTTGAACTGACGCAAGGGGCGCGCGCCACGGAGACGGACTGAAAGGCCGTTCGAATCAGCCTGCGCGCTCAGTCGCTATTTTTCCGTTGTAACTGGTGCCAGGGCGTCGACAACTTTCTGGTATCGAATTGCCGCGTCTGGATCTTTCATGCTCTTTAAAAGCGCGGGGTCATCCAGCCCAATCTGATGCAATGTCTCTTCCATGTCGGAGGCCGGAATCTGTCTCACAAGATCCAGTGTTGCCTGAGCAAGAATCAACGGCTTCAGGGAGACGACTGTACCCGTCTGTCCTTCCATGGTTCCTGAGTAATTCGGATTCGCGCCGGCCTTCAGGAGAAGGCTGACAACTTCCACATTGCCGTTTCTTGCCGCATAGTGAAGTGCGCTCCAGCCGGTCGGCGACGTGCGGCTATTTGGGTCGGCGCCTTTTTCGATGAACTTTCTCGCCTCTTCGGTGTTGTCAGCCTTCACCGCCGTCATCAGCGCGACCGGGTTGGGCTTGCAGCCGGAAATAGAAATAATTAGAACTACGAAGACAAAAAGGAACAGCGGCCTAAATTTCATTGCGGCGATTTTCCTCTCAACGGGTCAGCCGACCATGCTGTGTCTTATCTGATTCCGAATGACAATGCTGCGGGAATATCCTTTGGACTCGCTCGTCGCCCATACCGGATCGTTCTGTTGATGCTACCAAGTGGCCGTTCGCACGGTCAACCTGCTTCTACCAGTCCATAGCGCCGCTGCCATGCTTCTTTGAGCCGCGCCCACACTCGCGCCCGCTCAACTTCCGTCGACTCGGTGCCTCCCGGCTTGCCTGCGCCGGGCGGGTTGGCAAAGTGGGCGGCCTCCATTTTGGCCAGTTCCAGCACCTGCCGGTCTCTCAACAGGTTGGCCACGCGAAAGTCGGGCAGCCCCGCCTGCCGCGTCCCAAAAAACTCGCCGGGACCGCGCTGGTTCAGGTCCACCTCCGCCAGCTCGAAGCCGTCCTGGGTGCGAACCATGGCATTCAGCCGCTCCTCGCCCAGCGGTGAGATACGCTCGCCCGTAATTAGAATGCAATAGCTCTTCGCCGCCCCGCGGCCCACGCGCCCGCGCAACTGATGCAACTGCGCCAGCCCAAACCGCTCCGCGTGCTCCACCACCATCACCGTCGCGTTGGGAACATCCACGCCCACTTCGATCACCGTAGTGGCCACGAGCACATCGATCTCGCCACGATGAAAACGGCGCATGATGATCTCTTTTTCGTCGGCGTCCAACCGTCCGTGAAGCAGCCCCACGCGCAGCCCGGCCAGCGGTCCTGTGCGTAATTCTTCGTGCATCTCCACGGCCGACTTCAGTCCCGATTTCGCACCCGGATTCGCTTCCTGAGCGGCCTTCGGAAACAGCTCCGCTGTTTTACCTTTCTTGCTGGAGACGGGTGCTGCATGCCTCGATTTTGAGACCTTGGATGCAGTAACTTTCGTAACTTCGATTCCAGACTCAGGATCATCATGCGAGAAATCCAGTTCCGGCTGATCCTCCTTGCTACCTTCGATGACCGGGTAAACAATGTACGCTTGCCGGCCTTTCTCCACTTGCTTGCGCACGAAATCCCAAACTTCTCCGGCCATTTCGCCGGGAACGCGGCGCGTGACAATCGGTGTTCTTCCCGGAGGCATCTCATCCAGAACACTCACATCGAGATCGCCGTAAAGTGAGAGTGCCAGCGTGCGCGGAATCGGAGTGGCCGTCATCACCAGCACATCCGGCTCTGCCTGATTGGGTTTCTTCATCAGCTTGAAGCGCTGCAAAACGCCGAAGCGGTGCTGCTCATCTACCACCACCAGCCCCAGCCGGTCGAACTCCACTTTCTCTTCAATCAGCGCGTGGGTGCCGATCACCAGTTGCGCCTCGCCACGGTTGATCAGGCCGCGCGTGTGGCGCTTGCGCTCCTCTGTGAGCGAGCCGGTCAGCAGCGCAATTCGATAGCGGCGCGAAGAGCGCTCCAGCAGCTTGCGCATGGCTAGATAATGCTGCGTCGCCAAAATCTCGGTGGGCGCCATCAAGGCCGCTTGATAGCCGCTCTCCATGGCCACCAGCATCGCCTGCAGCGCGACAATGGTTTTGCCCGAGCCCACATCCCCCTGCAATAGCCGCCTCATGGGACTGGGGCTATGCATGTCGGCCACAATCTCGCCCAGCGCCCGCTTCTGCGCCGTCGTGGGATGAAAGGGCAGCACCTCGCGGATCGCCTCGCGAGCCTTGTCCGTAAGTGCAAAGCTGATTCCCACGCGCTCCCTCATTCGGCGGCGCTTGAGTTCCAGCCCCAGTTCCAGAAAGAAAAGCTCCTCGAAAATCAGCCGCCGGTGAGCTGGCGTTGACCAGCTTTGCAACTGCGCAAAATTCGTCCCTTCGGGCGGAAAATGCACCTCGTGCAAAGCTGTTTTCCGGCCGGGAAGCTCGAGCCGCTCCAGCATCTTCAACGGCAGGCACTCCGCTATCGCGCCCTGCATCCCCTCAAGCAAGTGGAAAATCACCTTGCGCTGCCAGCGCGAGGCCAGCCGTGCGCCGCCCAGCGACTCGTACACCGGCGTAATCCGCCCCACTTCCAGCAGTCGCGTCTCGGCGTCGTCACTCGCATCCGGCAGCAGCTCAAACTGCGGCTGAATCATCTTGAAATTCTGGCTGGAGCGCGACGGCTCGACCCGCCCATACAGTGCCACTGTCTGGCCCGCGTGAAACTTCCCCTCAAGATAGCTGCCGTTGAACCAGATGCACTTCATCGCCAGCCGCCCTTGGCCCACGGTTAACTCGAAGATGGGCATTTTGCGCGTTCGCAGCAGCATCGAACCGCGCACCTCGGCAATCACGCTGGCCGTCTCGCCGGCTTTCAGCTCGTCCAGGCTGCGCGGATTCTGGCGGTCTTCATACCGAAATGGAAGGTGGTAAAGCAGGTCCTCGGCAGTCTCGATGCCCTTGGCGGCGAGCATCAAGGCCACCTTCGGGCCTACGCCGCGAACATACATCACCGGGGTGTCGAGGTCTGCCACACTCCGGATGCTAAATGTTTTCAGCGAACCAGTTCCAGCGGCCCACTTGCTCTTATGCTTTTCTCATCCTAATCAGGCTGTACGTGTAGCAGAGCAAAACCGCAATGCTGATCGCGGTCGACTTGTACGGCTCAGGCACAAACATGAAACACGCGTAACTGAGAATCGAGCGCGCAACAGCGTGCTGCAATCCAACCGGATCGTCTGCTGCCCAGCCGTATGGAATCCAGATGAGGCCCATCAGGATTGCTCCGCCAAGGACAACCAAACTAGCACTGTGCGCAAGAACTGCGGCGATAATGACCAGCGGCCAGAACAAAGCGACTAGCCCCATCGATTGGAAGAAGAGCTGGCCCACGGGATTTCCCGGGGCCATTTTTTTCATCTTCCGGCCCCTCAAGATGTCGATCAGAAGTCCGAAGGGGAAGATCATCCCGCTTCCGAAACCGACGATGTAGCCTAATTGATTCGGAGTCACGTAGAGCGCAGCCACAGCAACGATGGACCAGTAGATAATGCCTGCAATGGGCATCGATTGCGTACTGGTGGCAAGGAACTCGGACCTGAGATCATTCAGTTTCGCTGTCGAATCCAATGGGTTCAACCTTCATGTACACGAAGTTTACGCTCCATACGCCACGCAAATATGGGCAGAGCCCCTGCCCGATGCGCGGAACGGGCAAGAACTCTCCCCACAAGGATTGCTCAAGGTCTGGCCAGGAAATAAGCCTCGACAGCCTGCGTCATAGCCGCGTAATCAAAATAGGCCTTCTTGCCTTCGTAGCGCGCCGCCCAAAGTACCTGGTTCACAATATCCCGCGGATAGCATTGACGCAGTTCCTGCTTCATTGTGCCGCGGATGAAATCGATAAGGTCTTTGGGGATGGCAGCATCAAATTCCACTTGATTCTCATCGGCAACGCGGCGGAAAATCTCGCAAAACTGTGCGTCTGAAACCGTTCCGATCTTGATCTTGGTTTGAATCCTGCGCAGAAAACAAGCGTCCACCAGTTCCGCCGGATCCATATTCGATGCAAACACGACCAACATCTCAAACGGTATCTCCATCTTCTTTCCGCCAGAAAGAGCCAGAAAATCGATCCTGCGATCCAGCGGAACCACCCAGCGGTTCAGCAGATCCTCCGGGCGCATTCGCTGCCTCCCGAAGTCGTCTATGATCAGAACCCCGTTATTGGCCTTCATCTGTATAGGGGCAACATAGAACTTTGTAACCGGGTTGAATTGCAGGTCCAGCATCTCTATCGTCAGCTCGCCGCCAGCCAGAACCGCCGGGCGCTCGCACAGCACCCAGCGCTCGTCCCGAATTTCCGGCTCCATTCCCGGTAGGCGCTTGTGAATCGCCGGATCGTAGACCGTGATAATTTGGCCGTCCACTTCTATCGCATACGGTATCCAGACCGCATCCTGGGCGATCACCCGCGACATTGTCTCGGCAATCGTGGTTTTTCCCGTTCCGGGCGGCCCATAAAGAAATATGGAAGTGCCTGAATTCAGTGCCGTTCCAAACTTCCGCAGCGTTTCGTTGCCGATCACCAGATGCGCAAAGGCGCGTTGCACGCCGTCTGCGTGTACTTCCGCCTTGTGCATGCTCTGATTCCGGACCTGCTCAACGTAGCTTTCCAGTGATACCGGCGCGGGACCGGCATAATGATTCTGCGAGAAAAGCTCCATCGCCCGCGCTCTGCCCTGAGACGTGATGGCTATCTGCGGAACGTAACCGTTCACTCCCGTAACCTGGCAGTGCTGTTCCGTGCGTAGCTGAGCTGAAAGCTCCTTGGCCACCTCAAAACTGAGCCGGGTCTTTTCGGAAAGTTCGGAAATAGAAAGCGAACCTGATAGATAAAGGATCTTTAAGGCAAGATCCTCTAGAACTGCCTGACGAACGTCAAGCTCTCCGATAGCTTGCGGTCTCGATGTTGGCGTGTCTACTGGCTCGTTCTTGAAAAAATTGTAACCATCCATCGCTAACGAGGTTACCATTACAGCCTCCGAAGGGTTACTATTATCGCGTTCGATAGGTTACCACTATTCGGCCCCCAGCAGCAAGGCTAACATTTTTCTTCCCCCGGCTACGCCTAACTTGCGCCTATGGGGTGTACTCTCTGGTTACCCTCTTTGCCCACCGTCAGATCAATCTTCCCTCGAATTTGGAGACACCGGCGCTTTCTCTTCCCCGCAGATAATCCAACAGTTAAGTCGGAACAATTCGGAAAAAATCGAGCCGGCATCGCGGCAAACAGAACTTTTGAGATCTGGCCGTTAGGGCATTTGAACTGTTATGAATCCTTCACGCATATTACCCGATTCTCGGCATTACGCAAGCTGTTTTATGCAGGTTTGTTAAACTTCTTTCAGACCGGCCCCTTCGGTTTAGCTGAAAACCAAACCAAGCTGTACGGCGGGAGAACTCATGCCAGTTGTCGAACTCGCGGGAGTAACCAAAGCCTACGAGAACAAAGTTGCTGTCAGCGATTTGAGCCTGTCGATTGAAGCCGGCCAGATGTTCGGCCTGCTGGGACCGAACGGGGCGGGCAAGACGAGCTCCATACGCATGATGATGGGTATTACGGTCCCTGACTCTGGCCGCATCACCCTTTTTGATAAGCCGTTTGCACGCAACAGCCTGGAGCGGGTAGGTTACCTGCCCGAGGAGCGCGGCCTTTACAAGAAAATGAAGGTCCTCGACCAACTCATCTTCTTCGGCCAGCTGCACGGCCTCGACCGCAATGAAGCTCAAAAGCGTGCCGTGGCCTGGGCCCACCGCATGGAGATTTCCGGCGCCCTGCCCAAAAGGACCGAAGAGCTCTCCAAGGGAATGCAGCAGAAGATCCAGTTCATTGCCACGCTGCTCCACGAACCCAGGCTCATCGTCATGGACGAGCCGTTCTCCGGCCTCGACCCCGTGAATGCCGTGCTGGTCGAGCAGACGCTGCTCGAACTCAAAAGTCAGGGCAAAGCCATTCTGTTTTCCACCCATCGCATGGACCAGGTCGAGAAGCTGTGCGACTCCATTTGCCTCATCAACAACGGCAAAGCCGTGCTGGCCGGCAATCTGCGCCAAATCAAGGCTCGCTACGAACGCAACCACGTGATTGTCGAATTCCAGGGAAACTCCGCCTTCCTCAACAGCTGTGAGGTTGCGCAAGCAAAGAACTTCTCCGGCCATGCCGAGATCACGCTCAAGCCTAACGGCGATGCGCAGAAACTGCTGCATGATGCCGCGGCCATGGCGACCATCTATCGCTTCGAGTTGGTCGAGCCGTCGCTGGAAGAAATCTTCATTCAGACCGTGGGAGTCAACGCCGATGCGTAACATCCTCCTCATTGCCCGGCGAGAATACCTCGAACAGATTCACGGGCGAGCCTTCATGTTTTCCACGGTCCTGGTGCCGCTGTTCATCGTCGCGCTGCTCGGCTGGGGCGCATTAACCAATGGCAAAGCCGAGGCCGGAAAGCATTTGGCAATTGCCGCCGACAATGCGGAAATTGGCAACCGGGTTCGCTATGAAATGCTCAACGACAAGGACGCCAATTTCGCTGTCGAACTGGTCGCCCCCGCAACCCAACAGGATATTGCGGCCTTGCAGAAACAGGTCCACGATAAAGCCATCGACGGGCTGCTCTCCATCAATACGTCTTCCAGCGGAGCGGTCACTGCGACCTATACTTCGCTCTCGTCCGGCGACTTTGCCAATGTTGGCGGCCTGCAGAATGCCTTGAACCGCGGCTTGATCGACGAGCGCATGATAGCGCGAGGAATCAAGCCAGCCGACGCCGATGAGCTGCTCAAGCGTGTCAAGGTCGAGACCCTTCAGTTGAACCAGAAAGGCGAGACGGAACAAAGCAAGGGAATATCGCCCTTCTACAAAGCCGTTCTGATGGCTTTTCTGCTCTCCATGCCCATCATGCTCTATGGCCTCGATATGGCCCGCGCAATTATCGAAGAGAAGAACTCGCGCATCTTCGAGGTCATGCTCTCCATCACTCGCGCCGACGATCTGCTGGCCGGGAAACTGGTCGGCGTTGGCGCAGTGGGTCTCACACAGATCGCCATATGGATGACCGCAGCAACTCTGTTCCTCGGCTCCTCACTGGCCGCAGCCGTGCTCACCGGCAATTTGAAGGTTCACTTTTCCTTGATGGAAGGTCTTTTCTTTCCCGTCTACTTTGTGCTCGGCTTCGCGCTTTTCAGCACGCTTTTCTCCGGCCTGGCGGCCACGTGCGAAACCTCGCAGGATCTGCAAAAATTCATGCCGCTGGCAATCATCCCCCTCTATCTCAGCATGGGTATCCTTCCTGTGCTGCTCAAGGATCCAAACTCCGTCTGGGCCGTTGCCGCATCACTTTTTCCGCTTACCGCGCCCTACGTAATGCTTCCGCGCATGGGTTTGGAGGTGGTGCCGCTCTGGCAGCTTGCCGCCTCCTTGGGTTTGCTGATCCTCGCCATCTGGGCCACGCTCTGGTTCTCTTCGCGCCTATACCGCGTCGGCATCCTCATGTATGGCAAGCGCGCCACGCTGCCCGAACTCCTGCGCTGGCTGCGCTATAGCTAGAAGCGGAGTTAGCAGAGCTAGCAGGGTTAGCGCACTCGCCGATTCGTTGCTTTGTCTAACCCCGCTAACTCCGCCAACGGCGCCAACTCCGCTAAAATCGAAGGAGTGACCTCCGAATCCCATCAACGATTCACCTTCGTCCAACGCCTTGTGCTGGCCGTGGTTCCGCGCCTGGTTTGGGCGCTGCTTTCCATCATCAGCCGCACCTGGCGCTTTGAAGTAATCGCCGAAAAAGGCGTTATCCCCGTCCTCTTCGGCGAGAAGTCTCCGCCAAAGATTTTCTGTTTCTGGCACCAATGCGTGCTGCCCTGCACGGTCTACTTCCGCCGTTCCCGCGCCGTAATCCTCATCAGCCAGAGCTTCGACGGCGAACTCATCACCCGCATCCTCAAATTGTTCGGCTTCGATGCTGTGCGCGGCTCCAGTTCGCGTGGCGCGCGCGAGGGGCTGCTCGGCCTGGCGCACATCATTCAAACTGGCCGCACCGCCATCTTCACAGCCGACGGCCCGCTCGGCCCCATCTATCAAACCAAAATGGGCCCCATCAAGCTGGCGCAGAAAACCGGCGCGCCCATCGGCGCCTTCCATCTGCAACCGGAACACGCGTGGGTCATTCCCGCCTGGGACCGATTCCTTGTGCCCAAGCCCTTCACGCGCATCTGCGTCAGTTGGGGGCCATGGACGCACGTACCCGCCGATCTCGCGCCGGAAGATTTCGAGCCCAAGCGCCAGGAACTCAACGACGCCATCGAGCGCGCCCGCCTGCGCTCGTACGATTACTTCAAGAAGGGCAAAGCATGACCAGCCTTTCTGAAGAAGGCGAACCAGGGGATGGCCTGCGCGTATCCGATTTCGACTTTGACCTGCCCGCGGAGTTGATTGCGCAGCAACCTCCTGCCCAGCGCGGCCAGAGCCGCATGTTAGTGATGAATCGTTCGGCCGGAGCCGTGCGCGATTCGACCTTCGCCGAGTTTCCTTCGCTGCTCAATCCCGGCGACCTGTTGGTCTTGAACGACACCCGCGTCATTCCCGCGCGCCTTTTCGCCCACCGAATGAAAATGCCGGGTGCCCCAGGTCCGGATTCTCGGACCTGGGAAAGCACACATCCAACCGACCGCATCGAAGTAATGCTCACCGAGCAGGTAGCCTTCCAAACGCCGGGTGCCCCAGGTCCCGTTTCTGGGACCTGGGAAAGGACTAGACCGGGTGGAACACAAACTCTGGGTGCCCCATCCATTCCGCTGACCGGGGTCCCCACGGACAGGTCTTCGTCCTTGGGGTGGTGTTCAGCGGAATGGGTGGGAAACCACAACTCCAAATCGGCATCTCGCGAAAACCTCTGGCGCGCCCTTGTCCGTCCAGGCAGAAAGGTAGCCATCGGCGAGATCCTCGTTTTCCCCGATCCTTCCGGCGGCATCGCGCTTGAAGCCGAAGTCATCGAGCGCGGCCAGTTCGGCGAGCGCCTGCTGCGCTTCAAGCCGGTGGACGATTTCTTCGCCGTCCTCGACCGCATCGGCCATATACCCTTGCCGCCCTACATCCATCGCGACGACGAGACGGCGGATCGCGAACGCTACCAGACCGTCTTCTCCCGCGAGCGGGGCTCGGTAGCGGCGCCCACTGCCGGCCTCCATTTCACCCCGCAAATCCTCGATGCGCTCGCTGTTCGTGGCGTCGAAATCGCGCGCCTCACGCTCCACGTAAGCCTCGGCACCTTCGCGCCTCTTCGCGTCGAACGAGTCGATCAGGTTCATCTGCACCGCGAGCGCTACTCGCTCTCTGCCCCCGCCGCTGGCGCCATCAATCGCGCCGTCAGCGAGGGGCGCCGCATCGTCGCCGTCGGCACCACAGTTGTCCGCACGCTGGAGCACTGTGCACTTCAAACCGCGGGCAGCCCGCTCGAACCCCACTCCGGCGAAACGGAGATCTTCATCTCCCCCGGCTTCCAGTTCCGTCTCGTTTCCGCCCTGCTCACCAACTTCCACCTGCCCCAATCGAGCCTGCTCATGCTGGTCAGCGCCTTCGCCGGGCGCGAGCCGGTCCTAGCCGCCTATCGCCACGCTGTCCAGCAAAACTACCGCTTCTTCAGCTACGGGGATTGCATGTTCCTGGGCTGATGCTAAACTGGCTGAATCGTAGGAGTGCTGCGTTACACTAGCATCTATTCCTGCGCCCACCCATTGCACCCGACGCACCGAAGGAGGCCTAAATGCGGTTCCGCTTCGTGCACGCAATTTGGTTCACTGCAATTTCTTTGACCTCAATTTCAATCTTTGCCCAAGAAACACAAGGTAGTCAGTTTCATAAAGCCGCGTTGACTCCAGTGGAGTACAAGAGTCTCCTCGATAGGATTGAGACCGACATGGCTGTATGGGATGCTTCCGCAAGGAAAATAGACCCCGCAAAGACAAATGCCTCATATGCTTTAGGAACGCAAATTGCGCAGAATAGGGATGTAGTATTGCTTGAAATTCGTAATATCCGCTCATTTATTGCGATGCAGCGCCAGAAGCACACCGTCTCTGGCGAGTTGGCGATTAGTGGATTTCTCCAGTCGATCACTGGGACGATGGAGGATGAGGTAATGTTGGAAATAGCCAGTCAGATGAGCATTACCGATTTTGAACATTTTGCCTCTGAGCAATTCTCGCTGGAAGCCGAGCTCGGCATGGATTTGCAGGCAAGAGTGAAAATGCTAGAAGAAGGCACCTGCCGTTAAACCGGTGGAGAAGTCCGCTTTTAGCCCGTCCTTAACAGACTAAACTCTTCATAGCTTAGGTGGTTTTGCCACCCATGCGTTTCGAATCGCAGGAGGGTTCCGTACCATTTCCAAATGACGCCAAAAGACACCAAGCCGCCCGTCTTCCTCCTCGACACCATGTCGTTCATCTTTCGCGCTTACCACGCGATGCAGCGTTCGCGGCCCATGTCCACACGCTCCGGCCTGCCCACTGCGGCGATCTATGTTTTTGTGAACATGATCAAGAAGCTGCGCCAGGATTTTCAGCCGCACTACTTTGCCGCCGTCTTCGATGTGAGCGGCGAAGTCTTCCGCGATGAGCGCGCCCGCACTATGAAGCCTCTGCGCAAGTGGAACGGCAAAACACAGAGCTTCGAAGAAGTGGACTACCTGGGCTACAAAGCCAACCGCGCCTCCATGCCTGAAGACCTGCGCCGCCAGATCCCCTACATCCGCCGCGCGCTGGATGCCCTGCGCATTCCCATCCTGGAAGCGGAGGGATTTGAAGCCGACGACGTTATCGGCACTCTCGCTCGCGAGGCCGCTGACGAGCAGCACGAGGTCTTCATCGTCTCCGGCGACAAGGACATGATGCAGTTGGTCACGCCCACCGTGAAGATTCTCAACCCGCAAAAAGACAACCTCATCCTCGATCCCGCCAAGGTCGTTGAAGTGCTGGGAGTCCCGCCGGAAAAGGTCATCGATGTGATGGCGCTGCGCGGTGATGCGGTCGATAACATTCCCGGCGCGCCTGGCATCGGCGACAAAGGAAGCGTCGATCTGATCGTCGAATTCGGCTCTCTGGACGCTGTGCTCGACCGCACCGCGGAGGTCAAGCGAAAAAGCTATCGCGAGTCGCTTGAGCAAAATCGGGACGCCGTTCTGCTCTCCAAAGAGCTGGTCACCATCGACTCCCATGTTCCGCTCACGCTCGATCTCACGGCGATGGAAACGCAGCCGCCCGATCTCGAAGCCTGCCGAGAGCTTTTCACTGAGCTTGAATTCACCTCCATGCTGCGCGAGCTAGCTCCTTCTGAAACCGCGCCAGTTATCGAACTGATCGAAGACCCAACGGACGAACAAGCCGCCGCATTCTACGCTGCCGCACGCGCCCACGGTTTTGCCTTCGCCCTCGACACGAAGCCACCTGCGCTTGAAGAAGCGGATGATGAACCACAGCAAAACCTCTCTCTGCTTGATATAGCCGAAGCCGCCGAAAAGAGCCAGCAAGCTAGCTTCAACGTGGGCGTCTGTGCTGAGCCAGCCACAGCCTTGCGCTTGCCGCTAACTCCCGAACTGCGGGCCCTGCTCGAAGATGCCGCCGTGCTCAAACAAACGCACGATTGGAAATCTGCTCTGCACCTGCTCAGCGCCCTGGGCGTGACATTGCGTGGAGCAGTCGACGACACCATGCTGCTCTCCTACGCGCTCAACCCAACTCACTCCACCCAGTCGCTCGCCGATGTGACAGCGCGCAACTCGCAGCCCGCGCCCTCCACGCTCGCCGCTGGCGCTGGCGCAATCCGCGCGCTCGTTCCCTCACTGCGCGTCGAAGTCGAAAAAGCCGGCCTCGACCGCGTTTATCAAATGGACCTCGCCCTTGCGCCGGTTCTCTTCCGCATGGAACAAGCCGGCGTGCGCATCGATCTCAGCGTCCTCGACGGCCTCTCCAAGCGCTTCGCCATCGAATTGAAACGTGTCGGCGAACAAATTTTTTTGCTCGCGGGACGCCGTTTCAACATCAACTCGCCCAAGCAACTTGGCGAGGTGCTCTTCACTCATCTCGGCCTGCCCGCGCCATCCAACCGCGGAAAAGGCAAGGCTGTCTCCACCGCGCAGGACGTACTCGAATTTCTTGCTGAGAAGCACGAAGTCCCCCGTCTTGTCCTCGAATTCCGCCATCTCTCCAAACTCAAATCAACCTATATCGACGCTTTGCCGCTGCTTGCCGACGCTGACTCTCGCGTCCACACAACGTTCCAGGCGGCTGCGGTAGCTACTGGCCGACTCTCCTCCATTAATCCCAATCTCCAAAACATTCCTATCCGCACTGAACTGGGCCGCGAAATTCGCGCCGCCTTCACTGCCGCCCCCGGCACGCAACTGCTCTCGGCGGATTATTCCCAAATCGAGTTGCGCCTTCTCGCCCATTTCAGCGGCGATCCGCTCCTAGTCCACGCCTATCAGAACAACGAAGACATTCATACCCTCACCGCCAGCGAGGTCTTCGGCGTGTCGCCTGCAGAAATGGACAAGCAGACGCGCAACCGCGCCAAGGCCGTCAATTTTGGAATTGTCTACGGCATCTCGCCCTTCGGTCTCGCCGCGCAGTTGGGCATTCCGCAGGCTGAGGCGCGCGCCTACATCGAGCGCTACTTCACGCGTTACTCGGGTGTGAAGGCGTTCATCGAAAAGACGCTCGAAGCCACGCGCAAGACAGGCAGTGTGCGCACTCTCTTCGGCCGCGTCCGCCCCATTCCCGACATAGAAAGCCGCAACCCCAACCAGCGCGGCTTCGCCGAGCGCACCGCCATCAACACGCCGCTGCAAGGCACCGCCGCCGATCTTATCAAGCTGGCCATGATCTCCATCGACCGCAAGCTCACCGAGCGCGCCCTCAAAACCCGGATGGTTCTGCAAGTCCACGACGAATTGCTATTCGAGGTTCCCGCAAATGAGTCCGCTGAAGTCGAAGCCCTGGTCCGCGCCGAGATGGAAGGCGTAATAAAGCTCGACGTGCCTCTGGTTGCCGACCTCGCCTTCGGTCCCAACTGGCGCGATTTGTAGCCGAAGCCTTTATTCCATCCCCGGATGACTCGCTTCGTTCGCGTGAGGGACCAGGTCCATATAAACCGCTCTCGGCAAATTCGTCTGCCAGTGGCCCGTAGCTCTTGCATAGATAATCATCCCGAAGAAAATGCACGCCAGAATCCCGGCTACCGCCAGTGGCGTGACTGCACGCCCGCGCCACCGCGTCCGAGGAGTTGTAGCGGCTCGTGGCGGAAGAGAAAACTGCAATGCGTCCTGCGCCGAACAGGCCGCAACACATGCCATGCAAGCCGTACATTCCACGCTTCGAACCTGCGCCAGCCGGTCCACAGGAAGATTTGCAGGGCAGGCTCGCGAACACTTCCCGCAATCGATACAGGCATCCGCGTCGCGCCGAATCTTCAACGGACATAGCAGCGAGACCAGCCCCATCAGCGCGCCATAAGGGCAGAGATAGCGGCACCACAGGTTCTCCACCAGCATGGATCCAAGAACCAAAACTCCAATGACAATCGCCGCTGTGAGACCCATATTGCGAAAGAAATTCAGCATTTTTACGTCGGCGATCAGGCCATAAGGAGTCTGCATGAAATCCCCAATCGCTTCCGCTGACATTGCGCCGATCACAAACACAAAGAACGCGAGCAGCAAATACTTCAAGCCGCGCAGCGGAAGATCAGCCCATCGCGGTAGGCGCAGGTTGCGTCTAAAAATATTTCCTCCGAGCTTCCATAGATTTTCCGAGAGAGTTCCTACCGGGCAGAGCCACGAGCAGAATGCCTTTTTCAGAAAGAGGCTCATCAGCAGAAAAGCCATGAACAGAAACATGGCAGCCGGATGGATGAGAGGTACTGTCCCGGTGACCACGAGCCATTTGAAGTTCATGAATCCGGCAATAGGCAGCCAGCCCTCGGCCCCTGCCGGCCGAGGCACATACAGGCCCACGCCGCCGCGCTCAAAATAGCGAGCCCAAAGATAAAACTGGATTCCCAGCCAGCCGTTCAGCGCCACAAACAGCCACTGCACAAGCTGCCTGATCTGTTGCGAGCGATCCGGCGCAGTCCGGCGAATCAGCGGTTTTTTGGGGGGTAGCGAAGTTGTCGGTGCCGGCTGTGCGCCCATGGCTGGTCCTTCTAACTGGCAGAATAGTCCATGGGCAGCAGCGCATCTATGACTTATGTCACTGGTAGTCGGCGACCGAGAGAAGTCGTTGCATTTCGATTCGATCGGGGCTTCGGCGCGGCAACAGCCCGCGCGTGCGCCTGCTCAATCGCGCTTACCAGGCTCTCGTCGAATCCAAGCTTGCGTGCCTGTTCCATCGTCAGTGGAATCTCCTCAGCGCAGGCTTGCACAACGTGCGGCACACCAATCGCTTCCGCCACCAGAGTTCCGTGCTTTGCATCGGGCCATATCAGAAAAGACTGCGGGTTCTCAAATGCATCTTTGCAATCCGCATTGGCCGCGGCGATGTTGATCTTTTGAAATGCTGGCAATACCAGCGCACCGATCCTGGTTCCGTCGTAAGCGGTATCTCCCCCCGCAGTTGCTCCGGCCGATTTTGCTACCAAATCCACCCAGTTCACCAGCGTGCCCGTGGTCATATCGAAGACCATGGCAATCGTGTCACTGTTCGGATGCGCTTCACCGCAGGACGTATCGTCAGTCGCCACCATGCTGAAGAAGCGCGGGCCCGTCATGGTCACTTTGACTTTGCGCTCCCAATCGTCCGCGGCTGGGTCCTGTCCCGTCTCGACCGCGCCTATTTGCCTCATCTCCGCACGAGCACCATTATCGCAATCGCGAAGGGATGACTGTAGCCCGGTGTTCAGCAGCGTGAGAGTTGCGTTCACGCGTCGCTCGGCGGGAGTGACGGGATTCGCAATTAACGGCCATGCATCTACGCCTTTGCGGAGCTGACGCACGGGGTCGACCCGGAAGTGTGCTGCCGCAGCCTCTTGCGCCTTTACGGCGAGGCCAGTGACCGGTGCGCCTGCAAAAAAGACGACAAGAACCAGCGGGCTCAGCAACGCCTGAATCACGCCTTTCACGATTACTCCTTGAACTCTTGTGCGGAGTATATTACGCCTCACATCGGCACGTTTGTAAGACGACGAGCCTATGCGCCAAGCTCCGCGCGAATTGCATCGGGAGCGCGTTTGCGTGCAGTTTCATTTCTTCTTTGCTCTTTCCGCTCGGTCATCTCACGGTGAGATCGCCCACTCCAAAGTTCCACTTGATTGTGCGCAATAGATTTGAGTAATCGTCAGTCCACGCCGGCGTTCCGGGAGGTACGTTCACAGGTTTCCAGCGAGGGTCGGTTGCCAGTGCTCCAAGATCGGCCCGGCTTCGCGCCATGACCATCCACTTTGAGGGAAACTTGCCCGCATCGATCTGTGCCTGAGATACAGCCGTATCGTCATCTATCAGAGATACCAAACCCTCATTGCGAGCAATGGCGCCAAGCGTGGGCGCAAGGTCGAGATAGAGGCTGCTGATATGGAAAGCGATCAGTCCGCCCGGCGCCAGCTTGCGCGTGTAAAGCGCCAATGCTTCGCTGGTCATCAGGTGCATGGGAATCGTGTCTCCGTTGAAGGCGTCCAGGACGATCAGGTCATAACTTCCGTCCGGCGCGTCACGTAATTTGAGTCGCGCATCGCCCATTACAATCCGCGCCGTGGGCGCACATTGACTGAGGAAGGTGAAGTAGTGAGGGTTTGAGGCGATGCGCTTTACTACAGGGTCGATCTCGTAGTAAGTCAGCGATTCGCCAGGTTGAAGATAGCAGGACAGCGCGCCCGCGCCCAGTCCGACTACTGCCCACTTTGCTTTCCGAGCTTCGCCAGAGATCTCATGGAATGTCTTGGCGTGTAAGGCCCCAAAAATGTTCCCGGCAGGACCGGACTTGAAATAGTACGACACCGGTTCACAGCTCAGCGCCGGGTCAAGGCTCTGTATGCCATGAGAGGTGCCGCCGTGGAAGAGATTCCGAAACCTGCCTGTAGGATCGCTGGTTACGCGCGAAACTCCAAAAAAGCTGCGCTCTGTGTGCAAAATCGTCCCAAAAGGCCCGGTATAGAGCGAGCTGGCTGCCAGCAGTGCAACGAGCCCCGCGGCGAAGCGCAGCGGCCTCTTGCCGAAGCTCAGACACCAAAGCATCGAGTAGCCAAAAATGAGAATGTTCAGCGAGCGGCTCGGCCGTAATCCGAGGCGTGTCAGGCCGATTATCACCGCAGCCGTGCACAGCCCAAGTGCAATGGGCATTAGCCAGTCGTTGCGTTTAACTCTTGCGGCTTTAGCCGATAAATCTGACTTTTGGTCGATGGGAGGCCGCAGAAGCGCCGCGAAGATCAGGACCAGCGGAAACTCGACCACTGTCGAGAAAACTACGGGCGCGATCAGCGCATTGAAGATGCCGCCCAGCACGCCTCCAAAGGACATCCACAGATAGAACTCCGTCAAGCGGCTTACGTTTGGCCGGCTGCGGGCAAGCTCTCCGTGACACATCAGAGCAATGGCAAACAGCGTAGACACATAGAGCAGAATCATAGCCAATAACGGAAGCTTGGTCTTGCAGACGGTTGGAACGAGCGCAGCAAGAATAAGAAAAGGAAGTTTGCGAATCAGAAATTCATGCGAGATAGGAGGCCGCTTCGCAAAGACTAGCACGAAACTTAATAGGTAAAACGCGAGAGGCAATACCCAGAAGAGCGGAATCGCGGGAACGTCGGTGGTCAGCGCTGTCGTTACGCCCATCATCAGGCTTGAAGGCACAAAGGCAAATGCGATCCATCGCAAGCGCTGGCGCCAGGCGGCACTCGGTTCAGCTGCGCCGGTTTCTCCCTGCGGCGCGGCTTCAGCCGCCGCTATGCCGGGCTGCACCCGCCAAACCAGTGCGCCACAAGTCACTGTCATGACCAGAAATAACGCGTAACCGTAACTCCAAAGATGACTCTGTACGCTCAGACGCAAAGTGGGTTCCAGCAAGAGTGGATACCCCAGCAGTCCTACCAGGCTGCCCGCATTGCTGGCTGCGTAAAGAAAATACGGATCGCTTGCTTGTTTGTGTCCCGATTGCGAAAACCATCTCTGCAGCATCGGCGTGGAGGCTGATAGCAGGAAGAATGGCAGGCCCACCGCGACCGAAAGCATGGCGAGGATCCACAACACTGGATTGCTTTGGGACGGGGGCTCCCATCCGATTGGGATGCGAAGCGGCAACACGAAAAGGGGCGTAAGCGCAAGGGCGACATGCAGAACAATCTGAGTCCTGCGACGCAGCCATTTCGTGACCGCATAGGCATACAGGTAACCAGCCAGTAGCGTCGCCTGAAAGAAGACAAGACAGGTGTTCCACACGGCCGGAGTTCCACCCAGCATGGGCAGCGCCATCTTCCCCATCATCGGCTCCACCAGAAACAGCAGTGCCGCGCTCACAAACATGGAAAGTGTGAAGACAATCAAGAGCATTGAATTTCCAACTTCCGGAAACGATTTTTTGCCACGAACCGGCCAGTATCACCGGCAAGCGCCGCAATGTCAATTGCCCACCGCACTTGGAATTCTCTCAGCTAACTCCAAGTTCCGCGCGTATCGCTTCAGCAATCGCCTTCGCGTGTCTCTGCATCGCCTCTTCGCTCTCTGCCTCGATCATCACGCGGGCCAGAGCCTCGGTGCCGCTGTAGCGGATCACCACGCGCCCGGAATCCTTCAATTCTTCTTCGGCTGCGCGCATGGCCGAGGCCACAGCAGGGATTGATTCCAGCGGCTTCTTCTCGCGCACTTTCACGTTCACAATCACCTGCGGAAAGACCTTCAGGTCCGCTGTCAGCTCTTCGATGCTTTTTCCTGAGCGAGCAATCAAATCCAAAACAACAAGCGCTGTCAGCAGTCCATCGCCAGTGGTGGCCAGATGCGGCAGCAGAATGTGGCCTGACTGTTCCCCTCCCAGCGCGGCGTTGTTCTTGAGCATCTGCTCCAGCACATAACGGTCGCCCACCGGCGCTCTCAACATGCGAATGCCACTGCGTTTGAACGCCGCTTCCAAGCCCATGTTCGACATGGTGGTGGCCACAACCAAATCTCCCGTCAGCAAGGCGCGGGCCTTCAAATCACGCGCAGCCATCAGCAGAATCGCATCGCCATTGATAACATTATTCTTCGCGCCGGCCAACATGCAGCGGTCTGCGTCTCCGTCAAAGGTAAGGCCGAGATCGGCCCTGCGTCTGCTCACCTCCGCAGCCACAAACTCCGGATGAAGCGCGCCGCAATTCAAGTTGATGTTGCGTCCGTCAGGGTTGATGTTCAGCAGTGCCACCTCGCCGCCCAACCGTTGAAACAGCTCGGGAGCAACCGCAGCGGCCGCTCCATTCGCGCAGTCGGCCACAATGCGCAACCCGGCCAGCGAAAGTCCCGGCACGCAGTCGATGAGGAATTGAATGTAGTCGGCCTGAAGTGCGGCGTTGTCCTCGACCACGGTCTGAGTTGCTTCGTCGGGGGCGGCGCCTTGTATCTCGAGTTCTGCCGCGTGATGCACAATCTCGTCTTCCATGGCCAGTTCCACTGCGTCAGCCAGTTTGAAGCCGTCGCTGCCAAAAAGCTTGATGCCGTTATCGCGCCAGGGATTGTGCGAGGCGGAGATCACCACTCCCGCCTGAAATCCGTGCGTGCGCGCCAGGAATGCAATTGCTGGAGTAGTGATCACCCCCGCGCTCTCCACGCGCGTTCCCGTCTCGCGCAAGCCCGCGGCAAGCGTCGCGGCAATCCATACGCCTGATTCGCGCGTGTCGCGGCCCAATATTACTTTGGGTGCCGCCGTCATATTGCGTAGCGAGTGGCCCAGAGCCAACCCGCAAGCGTAGATCGTGTTCTGGTCCAGCGGGGATTCGCCCGCCACGGCGCGAATGCCGTCAGTGCCGAAAAGCTTGCGAACGCCTGGAGTGGTCATAGTCTCAATTCCTGGTTTTTCTCGTGGATTCCACGCGGCTGATGAAATCGCCATCCGAGAGACGCGTCGTGAGTTGGTCGCCGCGCGCAATCTGATTTGTTGTCCGCACCACGCCGCCTTGAGCGTCGAGCACCAGCGCATAGCCGCGCTCCAGCACCGCCAGCGGCGATAACGAATGTAGCCGCGCGTCGAGTGCGCTCATGTGGGCCGCCGAGCGGTGAAGCGTCCGTTCCAGCGAGCGGTCGAGGCGTGTTCGGCAAGCGGCCAGTCGTTCGCGCGCAAGGCCGAGTTCCTGGCGCGGATCGTGGCGCAGAACGGCAGCTGTCAGGTCGGCAATGTGCAGTTGACGGCGGCGAAGCTGGCTGCTAATCGCAGCTTCTTGCCGGAAGCTCAGGTCATCGAGGCGTTGGTCCAGCCTGTTGAGCAGCGTGTTTACGCGCCCTTCGGCGCGGCTCACAGGCACGCGCGTCAGGCGCTGCCTGGCTTGCAGCAGTTGGAAGCGCGCCGCCCGATCCAGCCGGTGCGATTGTGTGGCCAGGTGCTCGGCAATCTTGTGTTGCGCCTCGGTAATCAGTTCGGCGGCGGCAGAGGGCGTAGGCGCGCGCAGGTCGGCGACAAAATCCGCAATGGTGAAGTCAGTCTCATGGCCAATGGCCGAAACCACCGGCAATGTCGAGGCCGCAATCGCGCGCGCCACGCGCTCGCTGTTGAAGGCCGCCAAATCTTCCAGCGACCCTCCGCCGCGAGCCACGACAATTACATCTACCAGGCCCGAAGCGTTGAGTTCCTCAAGCGCAGCCTCAATCTCCGCCGGCGCAGAATCTCCCTGCACGCTCACCGGGCAAATCAGCACGCTCAAGCCCGAGTGGCGCCGGGCCACAATATTGAGAAAGTCGCGAATCACCGCTCCCGTAGGCGAGGTGATAATGCCGACGGTGCGCGGAAAGGCGGGCAGCGGTCGTTTGCGCTCCGCATCAAATAGACCCTCGGCCTTGAGCCGCGCCTTGAGCTGTTCAAACGCCAATTGCAGCGAGCCCGCGCCCACCGGCTCCATCGTCTCTGCCACCAGTTGCAGCTGGCCGCGCTGCTCGTAGACGCTCACCCGGCCGCGCACCAGCACATGCAGGCCGTCCTCGGGGCGGAAGCGCAGCAGCATCGCCTGACGACGGAAGAGCACCACCGGCAATTGCGCCTCGGCGTCCTTCAGCGTGAAATAAATGTGACCGCTCGGCGCCGGACGAAAATTCGAAATCTCGCCTTCTACCCAAACGTCGCCATACTCCTGCTCCACGAGTTCGCGCACCTGGCCCACCAACTCGCGCACCGGCCAGATGCGGCGAGAAGATCGCGGCTCCTCAAAGCTGAGGCCAAGCTGCGGCGCAAATGGATCTTCCCTCATCATTTTCTGTTCACTTATAAAAGTGTAATTGCGCAGCCCTCGCCGGGATTGAGACGAAAGGTAGGATGGCCCGTAGCCGGAGGGCGCAGCGAATGTTTATTGCCCTGTGTCAGGGCACGACTTTAGTCGTGCCGAAACGGGCCACTAAACAAACGGCTTTAGCCGCTGTAGCATTATCATTCATGGAAATTGCCGCTATTTGGACATTTCTGCAGGCAACCCAACCAGCCGCCCTGCGACAGCTTCCACAATCCGTCCATGAACCTCGTCGATGCTCAGATCGCCTTCGATCAGCACCACGCGCCCCGGTTCCCGCGCGGCAATCTCCCGGTATTTCCGCCACACGCGGCTGTAAAAAGCGTCCTGCTCCTGCTCGAAGCGGGTCTCGTCCTCTCCGCTCTCTTCCACAGCGCGCTGGTTACGCCGCCGTGCGCGCGCAAGCGAAGGCTCCAGCGAGGGCAACAGCAGCAGCGTGAGGTCCGGTTGCAGCCCGCCACAGGTGAGGCGGTGAAGTTCCAGAACGATCTCGGAGCCCAACTCGCGGCCGCCGCCCTGGTAGGCTTCTGTCGAATCCGTATAGCGGTCGCAAAGAATAATCTCGCCTGCCGCAAGCGCCGGCAACAGTACTTCGGCAATAACCTGGGCACGGTCGGCGAACATCAGCGCCATCTCCGCCATGGGCGCCAACCCCTTTGAGCGCGAATCCAAGACCAGCGCGCGAATGCGGTCGCCGGTCTTCGTGCCGCCCGGCTGGCGCGTAATCAGAGCGCTGCGGCCGCGCTTCTTCAGCCATGCTGCAAGACGGTTGATTTGTGTGGTTTTACCGGAACCATCCAGGCCTTCGAACGTAATAAATAGACCACGCGGCATGGGCTGAGTCTACCACCCCAATAAAGTTGGAGACGAGCCTGCTTTCATTGTGTTAAAAGGAGAAAGCTGTCTGAACGTCACCGGAGGCAGGCGACTGCCCTCCAATGGAGCTGAAAACAAGTGAATCTTCGCCTCATCCACAAACTCGCAGTTTGCGGTTCCCTCACGGTCGCCATGCTCGCTACCGCCCACCTCAACGCCCAGTATCTGACGCTCGAGGGCCAAACTGGCGGCTTCCTGACGCCCACTGCCTATGTTGTTTATATGGAGAAGGGACAGGCGTTTTCTCACCCCGCCATCGGCGTCCATTTTATCGACGCCTCCAAAGTGATCGGCAATATCGAAACCTTCAGCATCACCGAGGCCTTTTACGGCCGCGCCGAAGCCGGCTACACACGCAGCGTGCACCAATTCGGCAACAGCGGCCCGACCACCACAGTGCAGGGCAATTTTGTCTTGGGATCTACAGCGTCAGCCACCGCTTTCCCGGCCACGCCGGATTTTAGCCAGCTTTGGAACGCGAACGGCATGAACGTCTTTCACGGCAAGGTTGTGGCGATTAACGATGGCCAGTTCGGCCCCTGGACGCCGGGAGTAGCAGTAGGCGGCGTGGTTCGCACCGGCGACAAATTCGTTACCGGCGAAGCTGGCACGATCGCAGTGGAACTCTACGATCAGGCAGCTGGGGCTTACGATCTGGCGGGCGGGACCCCACCCCTACCCATCCTTCCCATCCCCGCTGTAAAGTCCTACACCAATGGAGACGTCTACGTTGCCGTAACCAAAACCTGGGCCAAGAAGCCGGTTCCATTCCTGGCGAATTTGGGATGGAAAGCTACCAATGCCACCATATTCGGCATCGGCGGCCAGAGCACTCGTTTCGGCGGACGGCTCTTTGGAGGCCTGGGCATTCCACTGCCCCTCGGCCATGGCCTTGTGGCCGTGCCCTCGGCGGGCTTCACGCAGGAGCCGCGCACATCTAAGGGCCTGGGCCCCACCCCGCCCGCCGGCATTCAACTGGTGGCCGGCAAGGCTGACCTGCCCACCACCATGGACTACGCCGTGCGCGTCACCCAGAGAGAGAAGCCGCACTTCGCCTTCGATATCGGCATCGGCCAGGTGGCGGGGAACATCGGAACGATCCCGCAGCCAACCGGCGCACCCGTAGGGTACCCGCAGGTCCTCTACATACCAGTGGATCTGCAGGCCCGCAAAATCGTCGGCATGGGCCTGAGCTACCGCTACTGATGATGTAATTTTGAGAAGACTGAAGCAGAGAAATCTTCCTGTACAGTTTTGACCAGAACGGGGAGAGGGCTCAGGATAAGCTCGTTGCCGAGTTCCTACGCCCTCGCCCCGCTCAGGGAAACTTGATTCCGTGAGCAGAGCTGGCACGAAAGAACCAGGAGGCTCTTCTCATGCGAATATTCCGATCCGCGCGTTGGCTCATGCTGGCGCTGCTTTTCTCTCTCATTCCCGCATCATTACACGCACAAGTCGTCATCAGTGTCGGCTTCGCCCCACCGGAGCTGCCGGTCTATGAGCAGCCGATCTGCCCCGAGCCCAACCTGATGTGGATGCCAGGCTACTGGGCCTACGATCAGGATCAGGGTGACTACTACTGGGTGCCCGGAGCCTGGGTGGAGGCTCCCTATGAGGGCGCGCTTTGGACGCCCGATTACTGGGACTGGTACGGTGGCCGTTACAGGTTTCATCGGGGCTACTGGGGCCGTCACGTGGGCTACTACGGCGGCGTGAACTATGGCTTCGGCTATGAGGGCATCGGATTCGCTGGCGGCGAGTGGCGCGGCAACGAGTTTGCCTACAACACCGCGGTCATGAACGTGAATCAGCACACGATCCACACCACCTATGTCGACCGGGCAAGTGTGGAGAGAAATACAATCGCCAACAGCCACCGCGTCGCTTATAGCGGCGGTCCCGGCGGCATTCAACACAAGGCCACGCCCGCTGAGCTGGTAGCCGCACACGACAGCCACACGGCGCCTACCAGGTTCCAGACACAACACATGACGGCGGCCAAAGCCGACAAGGCCTCCTTTGCCAAGACCAATGGCGGCCACCCGAAGAACCTGGTTGCCGAAAAGCCTCTCGGAGGGGAAAAGCACGCTGCGCCTTCGGGACAGAAGACGGAAACCAAGACCGAACCAAAGTCCGAGTCAAGGCCAAAGGCTGAACCAAAGTCTGAAGCAAGACCGAAGACTGAACCAAAGCCAGAAGCAAGGCCCAAGGCTGAACCGAAGTCCGAGGCAAGGCCCAAGGCCGAACCGAAGTCCGAGGCAAGGCCCAAGGCCGAACCGAAGTCTGAGGCAAGACCAATGGCTGAACCGAAGCCGGAGGCGAGACCCAAGGCTGAACCAAAGTCAGAAGCAAGGCCCAAGGCCGAACCGAAGTCCGAGGCAAGGCCAAAGGCTGAGCCGAAGGCAGAATCCAAGCCGAAGGCTGAACCAAAGCCTGAAGCGAGACCCAAGGCCGAACCGAAGTCTGAGGCAAGACCAATGGCTGAACCAAAGGCGGAGGCAAGACCTCAAGCGCATCCTGCTCCCGCATCGCGCCCAGCACCAGCATCGCGCCCAGCACCAGCATCGCGCCCAGCACCAGCGTCGCGCCCAGCTCCCGCATCGCGCCCAGCTCCCGCATCGCGCCCAGCGCCAGCCGCACACCCAGCGCCAGCCGCGCGCCCAGCGCCAGCCGCGCGCCCAGCGCCCAAGGAAGAGCCTAAGCACAATTAGCGCGGACTCTCAACCCCAGCTCAAGAGGCCCACGGTCATCCGTGGGCCTCTTTCTGTCAGCAGAGCCCGATGAAGGTTCGAACGACCGAGAAAATCCCCTCCAACGTGCCCAAAAAACGGAAAGAGCCGCCCGGCAACAGGGCAGCTCCTTCCTCAGGGAGAATAGTTCCAACGGAGGCAAAACCATCAGAACTTTCTGGCTGCATACTAGGGGCGGGGGATGGGAGTGTCAAGGATAAATCTGCGAAGAAATAAACTCTTTAATGTCAATAACTTGCTAATCGTTCCTTGGAAAATACACAGCAGCAGTCTTCGACTCCTGTTCGCCTTTTAATTCCCGCAATTTACAGTGTTTTCAGGGTATTTCGTCGGGTCTCCTGGGCGTTTTTCACAGCTTTTGCACCACCGTTACCCTTCGGATGCGCGCTCGCACTTCGGCGGTGAATTTTCCGTCAATCCCGCAGATTCAGGCTGATGAACTCCGTATCGTAGACCGAAGACGCCGGCTTCCCTCGCGCAATGCGGTACAGCGCCCTGAACCCTCCCAGAAAAAATGCCAGCAAAATCGCCGCCATGGCGCCAATGAGAACCATCATCGTGATTCCCAGTAGCAGCTTGCCCATCTTTGACACTTCCGACTCCGTCGGCTGCGGAATCGACATCAGCTCCGATTCATAATGCACCATACCCAGCAGCTTGTGGCTCTCATCAGGAATCGCGTCCCCGCTCACCAACGCCACCAGAGGCCCGCTGCGCCGCACTTCCAGCGAAACCACGTCGGAGTCCGCCAGCGGTTTGGGCCACTCCGGATGAGCCTGTTTGCCGGCCGATTTAACGCCCTTGATGAACGCGCGAATCTTCGTCTCTTGAGCGGCGGCGATCTGCGGCGTGGGATAGTCGATGATCGTCAGCGTGGCCGGGCCGGAGCGCAAAGAATAGTTGGCCGTCACAGTCTCAGCGCCGTTATCAAAGCCCACCAGTTCCGCCGGCAGCACGCCGCCCGCACCGGCATAGCCCGCCGCTCCCAGAGCATAGTGCATCGTCTGACCGTCCAGGCTAGCTTGCGGAAGATCAGCCAGAACTGGTGGCGCCAGAGCCTTGCCGCCCTCCGGCACCGGCAGTTGGCCGGCCAGCTCGCGCAGCTCCGCTCCTGACATGGGGCTGATCCGTGAAAAATTCGCATCCACTAAGGTATTGCCCACCCAGAACAGCACACGATTGTGGTTCGACGTTGCGCCCGTGCCAATCTCTTCCTTGGGCCATCCATTCTGCCTGTAAAACGAATACGCGCCGAAGGCCCCGCTCACGTCGCGAAACCGCAGCGCGCGCAGGCTCAGCGTCTCGCCGCCACGTTTGTACTGCGCCAGCACGCCATCGCTAAAGTCATATTCCTTGAGAGCCGCAGCGTTGGTTGCGTCTGCCTGGGCCGCATCGTTCAGCTTCTTCGGCGCTCCTGCACTTACCCAACCGGCAAATGAATCCGGCAGAAGCGCCTTGGGCACGGGAGGCAACATGATGTGCGTGGCTCCTGTCGGCGCCTTCACCGGCGCACTCTGCGCCTCACCCCCAACCGCAACCGCCGCCAGCACCGCCGAACAAACCACTATGGAAATCCAACGCATCCTTGCGCTCCAGTATTCAGGGTACACGCTTCTCGCCTGTACCCTCTATCTACTTGGACACTGCCAGCGACAGAAAGGTTCCTCAGTTGGATTTTCTAATTCGGTCTTCGCGTGGTTTCGATTTCGAATCCACGTTCCCCAGTCGCGTCCGAAGGCTTCGGAAGCAGAGGCCCCGTCGCAATGACGGCAACGGCAATTAACACCAAGGCCAACATATAGCCAGGCAGGTCAGAACTTTGCGCTGCGATGGTCGAGACAATGATGCGGCCTGGGATTTGATCAGATGTTACGCGAAGCTGCGCCGCTTGAACCTGGCATCTCGAGCACTTTCCCGATTCGATCAGTCAGTCGCAGCGTCAGTACACACTGGAGTGCTTCAGGCGAGAACGTCTAATAAGACATTTAGATTGCTTTCCGCGGACGCGGCGCTCGATCCGCTGGCGGTGGCTCCCGGAACGTTTGGAACGGAAACTGTATACGTTCCATCCGACTCGGTCACGCTTCCTGAGTAGGTTACGCCCGCAATCGTTGTCGAGTAGGAGGAAGAGATCGTCGCAGCTTCACTCGTGCTCGTTGAACTTTGAACCGGCGCGGAAGAATGCGCTGGTCGGGCGGATTTGGTGGGCGCGGCAGCAGGCGCGGGCGATGCTGCTGGGGCAGCCGGAGGCGCGGAGGCATTGGCAGGCACAGGCTTCGATTGCACAGTGGCAGCGGATGACGGGGCTTCGACGGACACAGAGGAGATGAAGGTATCCTCGGGCTCTGGTTGCGCAGCGGGCCGCAGGGTTGACGAGGTGGTCGGCTTTGGCTGGGACTGTATCGTGGCCCATCCTGATGTAGGAGAAACGTTCGCCGAGATTTCGTTTATCTGCATCTTCCACCCCCGATTCCTGAGTGTATCCAGCGCTTATCGGCACTAATTGCTTTTGAGTTCAGGCCTTTTCGCGGATTTTGGGAAAATTTATGCTCATGCTGAATCATCGCTCATGGAATCAACGGATAAGACGTGCTGCATTTTTTCGCCAACGGATTGCCAGTCGCCAATCTTTGGTTGGCGGAATAGCCGCATGGTCGGATACCAGGGGCTATCCTCGCGATCCAGAAGCCAACGCCAGTCGGGCGCGAATGGCACAAGTACCCAAACTGGAACACCGAGCGCGCCTGCCAAATGCGCAGTCGAGTTATCGATAGTGATCACCAGGTCCATCGCGGCGACCTGCGCCGCGAAGAGATCTATGTCTGCAAGTTGATCGACAGTGCGATCAATGGAGATGGGCGCATTTGCTTCCGCTGCCTGACTCTCCAACCCATCATGATTTCCGTATTGCAGGCTGATCCACCGGATATTGGATTGCCTGAACAGCGAAGCGAGCAATGATAGATAAATTGATCTTTCGCGGCCAGTCTTGCGGTTGTTAGTTTGCCAGGCCAGTCCCACAAGCCGTCTGCCATCGGCGTAACTGGCGCGCAACCGGTCTCGCTCTGTAGAGTCCGCAAAGAGGTAGGGTGAGGTAGTGGCGGCGAATGACGCGCTGGTGTTTCGGAAGACGCCCGGCAAACTCGCGCAAGGCATTTGCGCAACGATCTCCAATTCCGGATGAAGCCCTGGACCGCAACCGGAGACGACCTCGATGCCGGGAAAAGAACGTGCGAAAAGAGGTTTGAGTCGCTCTTGGCAATCCAGGACGCAGCGGTTGCCTGTGCGGATTACGTCTGGAATCAGTCCCGCGAACATGATCTCGTCGCCGATTCCCTGTTCACCCCAAATCAAGAGACTTCCGGAGGAGAGTTTTTGGCCTGTCCATAGCGGTTGCGCATAGTCTCGTCTCGGCGTGTCGTGATCGGCGGTCAGCCAGCGTTTTTCAAAGTTCACCCATCCAGCCGCGAACTCCCCGTTGACCAGTTGAGCCAGCGCCTCGCCGAAGCTTGCTTGCGCATACTCCGGCCGCAGCTCGAGAGCTCTTCCAAATTGCGCCAACGCTTCGTTCACTTTGCCTTGTTCGCGGAGGACGTTGCCCAGATTGTAGTAAGCCTCGGGGTACTCGGGCTTGATGTCCAGCGCCCGCCTATAATATGCGACCGCTTCATCCAGTTTGCTCAGGAACCTGTGGGCGTTGCCCAGGTTGTAGTAGACCTCGGCGTAGTCCGGCTTTATCTCGAGAGCTCGCTCGTAGCAGGCGATGGCCGCATCCAGCTGGCCTTGCTCCTGCCGCGCGTTCCCCAGGTTGTTCAGGGTCTCAGCGCTGTCAGGTTTAAGAGTCAGTGCCCTCTCATAACAGACGATACTTTCGTCGAGCTTCCCTTGTGCCTGAAGCACGTTGGCCAGGTTCATGTGAACCTCTGCCAATTGCGGCTTGAGGGCCAATGACTGTCTGTACATTGCCTCAGCCTCGTCCAGTTTGCCTTGAGCCTGAAGGACGGTGCCCAGGTTGGCATAATAGGATGCCCCTTTGCCATGAATCGCAATCGCCCTGCGAATCAGATCGGCAGCGGCCTCCAGACGCCCCACCTGAAACTCGATCATCCCCAGCAAATGCAGTGCGTCCGCATGACGGGGATCGATGGCAAGAATCTGCCGATAAAGCTGCTCCGCCTCCTCCAGCCGCCCAGCCTGGTGGTGCCCAAGCGCTTCCCCAAGCATCTCTTTGATGGACGGAGACGGGCCCCCGCTCACAGTCCCATCCTGCCGCACGACCTGAAATGCAGACTGCCGCTCATCTGCCCAGTTTATCCCCAACATGAAAAACGATCCTGAGGATGAGATTGGTGACAGTGGACTCGCTCCCGCCAAAAAGTCCACTCCGGCGCAGGTCATGTTCAGATTAGGGCCAAATGAGTAGATGCTGGCCAGGGCGTCTGCAAGGAATGGCATTGCAATTGCTCATACCGAGAGGTAGGTCGGGCGTCAATCCGCGCTCCAAAGGGCTACCTTTTGAATGCCAAAGACAAGAGACAACAGAAGGTTGAGCAAGAGCAGTGCAGTGATGCAGTGGGCCCGGGCATCGCAGCGCAAGGCGAAGACCGCGGCAAATGCCGAAACCGTCTGGCAACCATGGCTCCATCGGGATGCCAGGGTAAAGCTGCTCGATGCGCAACTCGACTCAAACAAAAACATGGATAAGGATACTGAGGTTGCTTTGCGCGTCGAACGCGCAACATTGCTGGCCCAGATGGGACGCAACCTCGAAGCCAGAACCGACTACCTGAGAGTTGTCGAACTTGAGCCTTCGCACCTCGCGAACCTCTTCGGGCTAGGAAAGCTGTTGGTCTCGACGGGGAAGCGAAAAGCTGCTGAGATGGTCTATGCCGAAGCGGTAAAGTACCATCCGTACGACATCGTCTGCCGGGTGAACCTGGGCAGCGTCTTGCTGGAAGGCGACAATCCGGCGCTGGCACGGGTGCATTACGAAGAGGCGCTTCGCATGGATCCAGATTTGCCCGAGGCGCATGGCGGGATGTATTACGCGCTTACCCAACTCGGCGAGCCAGAGGCCGCGAAGTTTCACCAGCGCAAGAGCTTCGGCAAGAGAAGTCTCTTCGTGAACCCATATCGCGGCACATCTCAGCCCGTGCCTGTTGTGTTGCTGGTCTCGTCCACCGGCGGCGGCACGCCCATCGAGAAGCTCATCGACGACCGCGTTTTTGAGACCCATGTGGTCGTCGCGGACTTCTATGACAAGAAGAAGCCACTCCCCGCGCACAAACTTGTCATCAACGGAATTGGCGATTCAGAGGTGGCAGCCGAGGCATTGGATGCGGCTGAGTTAATGCTCGCGTCAACGTCGGCGCCGGTTCTCAACGCGCCCGCTGCGGTGCGTGCAACAGGCCGCTGCGAAAATGCCGAGCGATTGGGTCAGCTTCCGGGAGTGATCGCTCCGAAAACTTCCATCTTCCCGCGAGCATTGTTAGCTTCGCCGGATGGCCCCGGCGCGCTTGCCGCCAGCGGCTTTACCTTCCCTTTGCTCTTGCGGGTTCCCGGCTTCCACATGGGGATGCACTTCGTCAAAGTCGATTCCGGCTCAGCGCTCACTTCCGCTGTAGCTGGACTCCCCGGACAAGGAATGCCCGAGGCTGAAGTGCTGGCTATTGCATACCTCGACGCCCGCGGCGCCGACGGTTGCGCGCGCAAGTATCGCGTGATGATGGTTGGCGGCGAGCTTTATCCTCTCCACCTGGCCATCTCCGAAGACTGGAAGATTCACTACTTCAGCGCCGACATGGCGGACCGTCCCGACCACCGCGCGGAAGAAGCGAGATTCCTGGCCGACATGCCCGGCGTATTGAGCAGCAAGGCCATTACCGCCCTTTCATCTATACAAGCAGCGCTAGGGCTCGACTACGGGGGAATCGACTTCGCCCTCAATTCGCTTGGCGAGGTTCTGCTCTTTGAAGCCAACGCGACCATGGTTGTCGAACAGCCGTGTGAAGACGAACGCTGGGATTACCGTCGCACTGCCGTCGAGCGCATCCATCAGGCCGTGCGGAGTCTTTTGTCGATCAGAGCCATCCAGCCTCCACCCCGCACAACTTGCGATAGAGACGCTACTGCACTCGCTTGAAATCCAGGTGTCCGTGTACAAGCGTGCCGTTCGCCAGCGTGAACGTCCAGTCTTCTATGTGATGGTCCGCGTCGAGGATGGTGAAGACAGCGTGGCTCACATGCCCTATGGCGTTGCTGCCGGGAGCGTCCACCAGATCGAACTCTATCGTCTTGCCATCCGTAGATGGCCGAGCCACCAAATGCGGCCTGTTGCCGAAATCGCAGTAGTGAAGCAACGTTAGTCGATCGTTGTCGAGATAGAAAACGGTGACCTCGGGACCAGGTGTGCTCAACTCGTGAATAAGCGCGTTGCCACTTGATGCAACCCGGATGGAAAGGGACATGGGCTGGTCTGTGGACCACGCGGGGTTGTCCGTTGTTATGGGACCTTTCCAGGTCCCCGCTAGAGTCTTCATCAGGTCGAAAGACTTCTGCGCATCGGAGCTGGCAACGGGCTTGGCAGAAGACTGTCCGTGTGCCAAAGCACACACACTCAGCATGACGATTGAAACAAGACGAATTAATCTCATGATTTTCTCCTGCGGGTCCATACGCAGACCAACGCAGAGAAGTTCAGGATATTTGCGAGGGCATCGGATGAGTCATCCTGCTAGACGGAATTGTCACCGGGCATGCTGCTCGTTTCACGCCCAACCGAGGCGAGAGGTGAAGAGCGCCCGCGCGCTTCCTATCGGCGTAGCTGTTCCGGATCTGGCACCAGACTTGGCGCGCGTCTAGAAATTCGAGAAAACGGCGACAACGATGCCGCGACGATAAGGGTGAATTCGCCTCTGTTTTTGTGCGTTCCTAAATCTCAGAACTATCTTCCTTACTCGCTTCAGGACGCTTTGGAAGCAGAAGCCAGGCTGCGACGGTCGCGATGACCATCAGCTCAACCGCCAATATATATCCATGCAGATTAAGAACCAGCACTGCGATAGCCGCGGCGATGATAAAGCATCCACCCCACAGGCAAAAACAGGCCAGCCCGCGAATCACATGCCTCACCCACGGATCGTACGGAAGCGGACGCGCCGCTCTTCGGAATGAAGCCAGCGGATCCGCGTAGAATTCGCGCCCCATATAAATCAAATAGCCACCCAGCGCGGCGCGCAAGGCAACGGCCACCACGCGATTAGAGAGAATGTGCGCAAGATCCACCATGTCCGTAGAGGCCCGTCACCTCATCATGCCACAGCTTCTGCCTTGCCGCATCCCGAAGCCGAGAGCCCATTGGTGAGCATCCCACCTCAATCCTTGGTGGCCACAAGCGTCTGCGCCGCCCACCATTCATCGAAGGCTGGATGACCCATCCTTTCCGCGTCTCTTGCGGAAAGGGTAGAAACCCTGGATCCCCAACCCTCCAGTTCATCGGGAGCAAAAGATAAACGAACGCGATCCCAGGCCGGCCAAAGACGGTGAAGAGAACGGAGACGATCACGTCACGGCGAAGTAAGGCCATGGTCAGGCGGTCTGCCCCATACGGTCAGCTAACTGGCAGCGGCGGTGGTGGCGGCGGAGAAATAATGTCGCCAAGAGCCTGGTAGCGGCCGCCATAGAAGATCAGTGCAAACTCCCGCGTGGCCGTGGCGATTGGTCCTGCCAGGCAGATGCTCGCCAATAAGGCGAAGCCGAAGGCAACCACGCCGAAGAAGGCCATGAGGATTATGCCGATTACCCTGGTCCCGCCCGTGGCATCTGCGAATACCGAATGGATGCCGTACTCAACGCCTCCCAGGGAACCGACGAGGAAGATGCCGGGAATGATGAGCACGACAAACAGCGCGATCATGGCGATGGTGGGCAGGACGAGCCGCAGCACCGCGTAGGCAAGAAATTGCGCCTTCTCTGCAGTGATGCGCGCCCAGACCTGGGACCACGCTTCGCCTGCCGTGGCGTCCTCAAGAGCGTAGTGCGGCAGCATCCAATCGCGCAGAGTCACGTCCGCGAGAACTGCGGCCAGCGCCAGCAGAAGAATGATGGGAATCAAGGGCAGCACCAGGGACAGCAACAACGGGATGTCGGGATGACCGCCCGGCGCCATCTCCTGGAAGAGCTTGACGAATCCGGGCACGAACGGGATGGCGATGAGGGCGGCCAGCAACACGAAGCAGAGCCCCACCGCAATGTTCAAACCGAAGAAGCGTATGGCTTTGTCCCGATAGAGGTGCCAGCCGGGGCGAATCTCTTTTGTGTTGTGAACAAGGCAATGAAAGAACGCAAACCGCAGGCGGGTGATGAGATATGCCACGACGAGCGACACCACAATCGCGAACAGCACGGCCGCCACAATGGCGACGATCCATTCGTGGGGGATGTCGTGCAGGGAGTTGAAGACGGGGCCGTGTCCGGAGGGTTGGTTATGGTTCGATGAGGAATTGAGTCTGCTGGAAAGACCCTCGGTGATGATGGCCACCAAGCCGAGCTTCAGGTAGTTTCCCCAGGAGAATGGCCTGAAGAGGAATTCTTTTGTGCGTTGAATCGCAGGCGAAACGGCATCGGCGGCAGAGATAGCGCGCATATGAGTCCTTTCCGGGGAAGGCACACTGTACAAGAGACCTACGCAGATATTATGCGCGAAGTTCCGCAGCGGATTTCGGCATTGCGTTCCGCCACGCATCGAAGGCCGCCAGCGAACGTTCGCATTGCATGCGGTGCCGCTCCTTCTTATCGCGAACCCTCTTGCGCACTTCCTCTTCCAGCGGTTCCAGCAGGTCGAAAGTGACGTTCGCCGGTTGAAAATGCTTAGGATCGGCGTGCGTGATGTAATGCACCAGCGAGCCAAGGGCGCACGTGCGCGGAGCCGGCACAGGTTCTTCCCCGCGCGCCAGTGCGGCAGCATAAATCCCCGCCAGCAGCCCGGTTGCAATCGACTCCGTGTAGCCTTCCACTCCAGAGAGCTGCCCCGCAAACATGATCCGCGGCTCTTTCTTCAGACGCAGCGTTTCGTCCAACAGGAGCGGCGCCTGAATGTATGTGTTGCGATGAATCTGCCCGTAGCGCAGGAAGCGCGCGTTCTCCAGACCCGGAATCAGCCGCAGCACCCGCGCCTGCTCGCCGAATTTCAAATGGTTTTGAAAACCCACTAGGTTGTAGCTGTCAGCGCGCAGATTTTCCTTGCGCAACTGCACCACGGCCCAGGGCGTCTTGCCCGTGCGCGGGTCACGCAGACCCACCGGCTTCATCGGACCGAACCTCAGAGTGTCGCGGCCGCGCCGGGCCAACACCTCGATTGGCAGGCAGCCCTCAAAATAATCGAGTTTTTCCCACTCTTTGGCCTCGGCCGGTTCTGCCGCCAGCAGCTCATCCAGAAAGCAATCGAACTCCGCGCGGTCCATCGGGCAATTGATGTAGTCAGCCGTCCCTTTGTCCCAGCGCGCGGCAAAATAAACTCGCTCCATGTCGATGGAATCGGCTTCAACAATGGGCGAGATCGAGTCGTAGAACGCCAGATGGCCTGCGCCGGTAATGCGTTCAATCTCCGCGCTTAATGCATCCGAGGTCAGAGGACCTGTAGCCAGAATCGTGCACTTCGTGCCGTCTTCGTTTGGGTCCAGAGTTTTGACTTCCTCGCGAATTACGCGAATCTTCGGCTCGTCAGCAATCGCCTTGGAGATGCGCCGCGAAAACTCCATGCGATCCACGGCCAGCGCGTGGCCCGCCGGTACAGCCGTCTCGTCCGCAATGCGGAGCAGCGACGAACCCAACCGCCGCATCTCCTCTTTCAGCAGCCACGGCGTCGTGTTCGGCGATTCGCTCTTCAGCGAATTCGAGCAGACCAGCTCGCCAAACTCAATCGTCTGGTGGGCCGGGGTCAGTCTCGGCTTGCCGTCCACCATCACCCGCATCTCGTAGAGTTCCACATCGCAGCCCAACCGTGCAGCGGTCAACGCCGCTTCCGGTCCCGCCAGTCCGCCGCCAATCACGCGAATTTTCTTCATTGCCTATCTTCCTGAAAACCGGGTGCCCCAGGTCCGTGGGGTGGAGGTCCCGATTTTGGGACCTGGGAATCCACTAACCTCATGGCGCGCAAGCGCCGTCTGCCCAACCGCAGATGTCTGGGTGCCCCATCCTTGCGACGTTCTTGTTTTTGTCGCAAGGGTGGGATAGCACAAATGCCGGCCGCCTTATGAGTCGGCCACACAGATTTCGCTTTTGAAACCTGGGAAATCACTAACCTCACGGCGCGCAACCGCCGTCTGCCCCACCGCAGGTGGCCAGTACCTCCAGCGCCTTGCCAGTCACACGCGCTATCCGCCACTCGTCCATAAACTCCGCCCCCGTCGCGCGATAGAAATCAATGGCCGGCGTATTCCAGTTCAGCACGGCCCATTGAAGGCGTCCGCAGCCCTTCTCCACCGCGATAGCCGCCACGCGCTCCAGCAGAGCCCTGCCGATTCCAAGGCCGCGCAACTCCGGCTCAACAAACAAATCTTCCAGGTAGAGCCCCGGCCGCCCCTGCCACGTCGAATAGTTGAAAAAATAGAAAGCAAAGCCCGCCGGACGTCCCTCGTGCTCCGCGATCAGGCAGAAATAAAAGGGGTTGCGGCCAAATCCGTCCCGCTCCAGGTCATCTTCGGTCGCTGTAACGGCCTCGGGCTCGCGCTCATAAGCCGCCAGGGCGCGAATGAATGTCAGAATCTGCGGAATATCCGCGCGAGTAGCAGGGCGAATCGTGATTGCCATAAGTATTATTCTAGAGTGTGATACAGGCCACACGCACGGGTCCGACGAACCGGTTACCATGGATAGCTGGGCACGGTAGCGTGGGCCGGCGTCAGATTCCTGGCGCTGAGAAGAAGTTCCCTGCGGCCGCGCTCATGGTTCCATGCGGTCATAGGCCTGCATAAAATGATTTTTTGAGCTCGCGGGTTCTCTCGGCTCCCGCCGCTCCCAAGGAGAAGCAGATGAAACGCACGATATCACTTTGGCTGGGCCTGCTGGCTTTCGCCCTTTTGCCCGCGCTTGCGCAAACACCCGCCGCGCCCACAGCGCTCAAGGGACCCACTGGCAAGATTCACGGTCACATCATGGGACCGGAAGGCGCATCAAGAACCTCCGGCACAGTAAGTCTCTCGACCGATGGCGGCCACACCAATAAGTTCACCTTCCCGGTTACTCCCGCCGGCGACTATGCGGGCGAAGCGAATACTGGCACTTATACCGTGGTCTACCGCCAACCCGACACGCCTGCCGACAAATTCGTCGACTCCTTTGATGGTGTCAAGATCGTGGCTGGCCAGGACGTGCTCCAGGATTTCGACATGTCCCGCAAGGCTTACATCGACAAGCTGCCCGCCGATCAACAAAAGCAGTTGGTTGAGCTCAGGAAGCACAATGCTGAAGCCATGCAGGCCAATGAAGTCGTCAAGCATCTCAACGCCGACATCAAGCAGGCCGGCCAGGACTTTGCTGATGCCAACTCTGCGCGCGACGCCGCTGTCCAGGCTCTCGGCGCCAATGCCTCCAGGGCGGATCTCGAAGCTAAGGAAAACGAAATCAGAACAGCAAAGTATGCCGATGTCGAAGCCCTTATGCTCAAGGACACTGCGGCCAGGCCGGACGCTTCCACACTTTGGGTACAGTTGGGCCAGGCGCAACTCGGTCTGAAGAAATATGACGATGCGGAGACAACCTATAAGAAGGTTCTTGATTTGGAAGCCGCGTCGAAAAAACCGAATATCCAAGCTCAGGGCGCGGCCAATGCCGGTCTCGGCGAGTCATATGCGCGCACCGGCAAGGTTCCCGAGGCGAACGCGGCCTACGATGCAGCCGCCAAGATCAATCCTGCGCAGGCCGGCTTCTATCTCAAGAACGAGGCTGTCATCTTTTATCAGGAGCACAACCCGGATGCCCAGGCTGTCGCTGCTGATAAGGCCATCCAGGCCGATCCAACTTTGGCCCAGGCTTACTACCTCAAGGGCAACGGCCTGATCGCCAATACCACAGTAGATCCCAAGACGCAGAAAATGATTGCGCCTGCCGGCTGCCTCGAGGCGTACCAGAAGTATCTTGATCTGGCTCCAACCGGCGCATATGCCGATGAAGTTAAGCAAATCCTCGCCAGCTTCTCGCAGAAGTTGGACACCGCTTACAAGGCTCCCAAGCCCACCAAGTCCGGTAAATAGACGGACAATTCTCTCTTGCTTACTGAAAGGCGCTCCCGGATGTAGGGAGCGCCTTTCGTATCTTTGCTCGCCTTCTCCAATCGCATTTGTTTCAAACCCTCTACAATCCATTCCATGATCTCTCCTCTGCCTGATTACGACCAGGCCGCGACGCTGGTGGCCGCTTACACAAAGTCATCGGGCCGGCCCGCTTGTGAGCACGTGGAACTTGCTCAGGCCTCAGGCCGCATCCTCGCTCAGCCTCTCTCTGCCGATAGCGATCAGCCTCCTTTCGCCCGTTCCACTCGCGATGGGTATGCTTGCCGCGCCGCAGAGGCCTCCACTCACAAGCAGTTGACCGTTGCTGGCGCAACCCGAGCCGGACAAACTCCCTCAGGCCCACTACCGTCCAAGTCTGTCTGGGAAATCATGACCGGCGCTCCGGTTCCCGAAGGAGCCGACGCGGTCATCATGCTTGAACACGTCGAGACGTCCATCGCAGAAGGAACCAGCAAAATCCGCCTGCTCCCGCCCCGCTCCATCAAGGCCAGCGAAAACATTGTTGCCCAGGGCGCGCAGGCCCGCGAGGGCGATGAGTTGCTTCCCGCCGGAACCACCCTCCACTTCGGGCAAATCGCTCTTGCCGCGGCTTGCGGCTACGCTTCTCTTGAAGCTTTTGTCCGGCCCCGCGTCGCCATCCTCACCACCGGCGATGAACTGGTTCCCGTTGCGTCCTCGCCCGCCCCCGGCCAGATTCGCAACTCCAACGCGCCCATGCTCGCCGCTTTGGTAGCCGCTGCAGGTGGTGAGCCCTGGGTCTTGCCCACCGCAGCCGACAACGCCCAAGCCCTCGACGCCGCTCTTGCCCAAGCCGTCTCCGCTGATCTCCTGCTCATCTCCGGCGGCGTCTCCGCAGGCAAATTCGACCTCGTCGAGCCCGCACTGGCCCGCATCGGAGCACGCTTTCACTTCACCGGCGTCCGCATCCAACCCGGCAAGCCAACAGTCTTTGGCGATCTTCCACGCCCCTCCACCTTGCCGCTCCCTTTCTTTGGTCTTCCCGGCAATCCCGTCTCCACCGCCGTCACTTTTCTGCTCTTTGCTGCGCCGGTCCTCGCAGCCCTCGCCGGCAACGCGGTGTCTTATCCTCGCTTCGCACTCGCGCGGCTTGCCCCGTCCGCCGACCGCCACGCCAAAGCCGGCCTCACGCGTTTTCTCCCAGCGTTTTGCAACTTCAGTCCCGCATCCGGCCAGCAGCCGCAGGTTTCCTTTGTCCCCTGGCACGGCTCAGGAGACTTAGTCGCTCTCGCTCGGTCCAATTGTTTCCTGGTTATTCCTGAAGACACGCACAGCCTCGAAGCCGGCTCACTCGTCCACATTCTGCTCTTGTGAGGAGCCACCCGACTGGTTGAGAATGCTGGGTGCCCCATCCATTTCGCGTTCTATGCGAAATGGGTGGGAAACCTGGAATCCCAATCCGCCCTGTTCAAGAGGATCCCCATGTCCGACTCCCCGCAGCTTTCGCATTTCAATGAATCCCGCCAGGCAGTCATGGTCGATGTCAGCGCCAAGCAGCCCACTCGCCGCACCGCCACCGCCTCGGCCTTTGTCGAACTCTCTGCCGCCGTCCTCGACGCACTTCCCGCCAACCCCAAAGGCAATCCCCTCGAGGTCGCCCGCATCGCCGGAATCCAGGCTGCCAAGCGCACCGCCGGCCTGATCCCCATGTGCCATCCTCTACCGCTCTCGCACATCGATCTCCAGGCGGAGATCGTCCCCGGAGGCGTGCGCATCCGTGCCACAGTCGCCACAACCGCGCCCACCGGAGTCGAAATGGAAGCCCTCACAGCCGCAGCCGTCGCCGCGCTCACCGTTTACGACATGACCAAGGCCCTCGACAAATCCATCGTCATTCGCAACATTCAGCTCGAAGAAAAATCCGGCGGCAAAAGCGGCGATTTTCACCGAGAATAAAACCCACGCATAGCCTGCTCTGCTTGCACTTCACCAACCCCTCAAGCTCTTGCGCCCCGACACGCACTTATTTCCCGCCAAAGCAAAGCGCATTGGCCAGTCCACAGCCACATGTAGACCGATGCGCGGCGTCACCAATATCTCACCCGCCGCATAGCCATCGTCGCGCACCTGCAACGGCGAATGAGCATCAAGCAAATCAAGCCCGTTATGCGTCGCCCGCGTCAGTTCCAGCGCCTGGCAAAGCCGGCTCGGACCTGAAGTCAGCAACCTTCCCGCCGCGCCCTTCTCAAGTCCGCGATTCCGCGCCATCCCATTCGCGCCCACCACTGGCTCCAGCGCGCGCAGCAGCACGCAACCCGCCTGCCCATCAACTTCGCAAGTGATGTTCATGCAGAAGTACCGGCCATAGATAGCGTAGACATACGCATGTCCAGCGGGGCCAAACAGCACCAGGTTGCGCGGCGTGGGCCCGCGATAAGAATGAGCTGCCGGATCGGGCGGCTGGTTGTGCGGACCAAGGTAAGCCTCGGTTTCCACAATCCGTCCCGCCAAAACTCCCCGCGGCGTAACATGCGCCAGCACCTTGCCCAGCAGAAGCGGCGCCACCACCTCCGGTGACGCCTCAAGCAATCCGCGCTCAACCAACTGTCCCGGCAGCTTGTCCCTCACTTGTGCGCTGTTTTCAATTCACTCAGCAGCCCCAGCACCTCTTCCGCATGGCCCGCGGGCGTCACCTTGGGAAACACGTGCAGCAGGCTCCGGTCCGGGCCAATCACAAACGTGGTCCGCTCAATGCCCCACACCTTCTTCCCATACATATTCTTTTCCTTCAGCACGCCAAACTGGTTGCAGACCTTCTCGTCCACATCGGCAAGCAGCGTGTAAGGCAACTCGTACTTGGCGCGAAACTTCGCCTGCTCCTTCGGCGTATCGCGGCTGATGCCCAGCACCACAGCGCCCGCCGCCTGGATCTTCTTGAACGTGTCGCGGAATCCGCAGGCCTCAATCGTGCAGCCCGGCGTGTCCGCCTTGGGATAAAAAAACAGAATCACCGGCTTCCCGGCATA
>JBEKSE010000015.1:0-86820 GCA_049517315.1 Occallatibacter sp.
GAGTACGAGACGGCCAACCGGCACTATGCGCACGTCGACTGCCCCGGTCACGCCGACTACATCAAGAACATGATCACGGGCGCGGCGCAGATGGACGGCGCGATTCTGGTCGTCGCTGCGACCGACGGCCCGATGCCGCAGACCAAGGAGCACGTTCTGCTGGCCCGCCAGGTGGGCGTTCCCTGCGTGCTGGTCTTTCTGAACAAGTGCGACGCGGTTGAAGATGAAGAGCTGATCGAGCTGGTGGAGATGGAAGTCCGCGAGCTGCTGGGCAAGTACCAGTTCCCGGAAGACGCGCCGGTGGTTCGTGGTTCGGCGCTGTTGGCCTTGAATGGCGACCCGAAGTGGGAGGCGAAGATCGACGAGCTGATGGAGGCGGTGGATAACTATGTTCCGCGGCCGGATCGCGCGGTCGACAAGCCCTTCCTGATGCCGATCGAAGATATCTTCTCGATCTCCGGGCGCGGCACCGTGGTGACGGGCCGCATCGAGCGCGGCAAGGTGAAGGTGGGCGAGGATGTTGAGATCGTCGGCTTCCGCGAAACGCGCAAGAGCGTTTGCACGGGCGTCGAGATGTTCAAGAAGCAACTGGACGAGGGCATGGCGGGCGACAACGCGGGCATCCTGCTGCGCGGCATTCCCAAGGAAGACGTTGAGCGCGGGATGGTGTTGGCCAAGCCGGGTTCGATCACGCCGCACACCAACTTCCGGGGCTCGGTGTATGTGTTGAGCAAGGAAGAGGGCGGTCGCCATACGCCGTTCTTCAAGGGTTATCGTCCGCAGTTCTACTTCCGTACGACGGATGTGACGGGAGTGGCGGAGTTGCCTGAGGGCGTCGAGATGGTGATGCCGGGCGACAATGTGGAGCTTACGGTGGAGTTGATTACGCCGGTGGCGTTGGAAAAGGGACTGAGATTTGCCATCCGCGAAGGCGGCCGCACGGTGGGCGCCGGCACGGTGAGCGACATTATCAAGTGACAGCCAACAGCCGACAGCTAACAGTTGTCAGTCTGTGGCGGGGATTTGAAACTGTTAGCTGATAGCTGGTTGCTGTTAGCTGGAAGGAATTAGGAATGCGGGAAATCGTTACATTGCAGTGCACCGAGTGCAAGGAGCGCAATTACTCGACGACGAAGAACAAGAAGACGACCACTGGCCGTCTGGAGTTCAAGAAGTTCTGTAATCGCTGCCGCAAGCACCAGCCGCACAAGGAAACGAAGTAACGTAGGGACCAGGGATCAGGGATCAGGGATCAGTAAGTGCGTGCAGACTGAGGCGCTAAGAACTGACTCCTGAATCCTGACCTCTGACCCCTGTTTTTAGGGGCGTAAGCTCAACGGCTAAACTGTCGGTCTCCAAAACCGAACTTGGGGGTTCGAATCCCTCCGCCCCTGCCAGATTAAGTTGTGCGCTCGGCGCTACGCTTGGCGCGAAGGAATTTGAACCATGGCATCGAAGGCAGCAATCGTGAATGGTGAAGTGCGGCAGCCGCCGGCGAAGCGGCAGGAGACAAATCCCGTGTCCAAGATTATTGGCAGCGTGGTTGGGCAATGGAATGAATTCACGCAGTTCTTGAGCGATGTGCGCGGGGAGATGCGCAAGGTGGTTGCGCCGTCGCGCAAGGAAGTGCAAGCCACAACCGTTGTGGTGCTCATCGCGGTGGGCATCTTTGGCGCGTTCTTTTTCGTGGTGGACACAATCTTTCAGTTTGGCCTGCATGCGTTGTTGGGCCGTCTGGGCGGGTTTTAGAGCAATTTCGGAATTCACGCAGGCGTTTTGAGGGCATTGAAAGGTGGCTTTTCCCTGGTGAAAAGGCCACTTGAGTGTGAGTTTTCGATGCAGAGCAATTCCGAAAATGCTATAGCCGTAACTGCGAAAGCGAAACGAGAGCAGAGGATGGCAGAAGAAGAATTGGATCAAACCGAGCAAGTCGAACAAGCTGGACCAGCGCAAGAAGCTGGGCTGCCTGGTCAGACTGAACAAGTTGCCGAGCAGATTCCGCCGGTGCGCAACGAGCGCTTCCGGTGGTACATTCTGCATGCCTACTCGGGCTTTGAGCGCAAGGTGCGCGAGTCCATCCAAAGCCGGGTGCAGGCCTTCGGGCTGGGCGACAGAGTGGGCCGGGTGATGATTCCCACCGAGCCGGTAACGGAGATTGTCAACGGCAAGAAGCGGACCGTGGAACGGGTTTTCCTGCCGGGTTATGTGCTTGTCGAGATGGAGTTGGACAACGACTTGTGGCACGTGTTGAAGGACACGCCCAAGGTGACGGGCTTTCTGGGGACGGGCGACAAGCCGGTGGCGCTGAGCGAGGAAGAAGTTAGTGGGATTCTCTTCCGCTCCGAGACCGCCAAGGACAAGCCGCGGCTCAAAATCAAGTTTGAGAAGAACGAACAGGTCCGCATTACCGACGGGCCATTTGCCAACTTCAACGGCGTGGTGGATGAGATCAACGAAGATCGCGAGACGCTAAAGGTCATGGTGACCATCTTCGGACGCTCCACCCCGGTCGAGCTGGAGTTCGGCAAAGTGGAAAAGATTGAGTAACGCAGCTTCCAGCTACTAGCTTCCAGCTTCTAGCCGTCCGGGTGAACTAGCAGCCCTCGGTTGTAGGCGAACGCGGAAACTTCGTTACCAAAATTTGAACAGTGACATACCAGCTGATAGCTAGAAGCTAGAAGCTCGAAGCTGGTTCCGAAGGAACATACATGGCACCTCCGAAGAAAATTACGGGTTACGTCAAGCTGCAGATTGTTGCCGCCAAGGCTACTCCGGCGCCGCCGGTTGGCCCCGCGCTGGGCCAGGCGCAGGTCAACATCATGGAGTTCTGCAAGCAGTTCAACGCGCGCACGCAGAACAAGGAGCTGGAAGGGCTGGTAATTCCAGTCGTCATCTCGGTCTTTGCCGACCGCAGCTTCACCTTTGTCACCAAGACGCCGCCAGCCTCGGTTCTGCTGATGAAGGCGGCTGGCATCGCCAAAGGCTCGGGCACGCCGAACAAGGAAAAGATCGGCAAAGTGACCGAAAAGCAGGTGCGCGAGATCGCTACGCAGAAGATGCCCGACTTGAATGCCGCTTCGGTGGAGACGGCCATCAAGAGCATCAAGGGCACCGCTCGCTCAATGGGGATTGAAGTGGTGGCGTAAGCCGCGACTGTTAAGAGATACATACACAGAGGCCCTCCCATTCGGGAGGGCCTCTGTGTGTATGGGCTAATGACTACTAAGCAGCACGGCTGAACGGCTCGATCTTCGGCTGCTTTTTTCGGGATGCTTGCCAAAGATCGTAATCGGTTTGCAGCTCGTACCAGATTTCCGCATGAGTGCCAAATGCCGCGGAAAGACGCAGCGACATATCGGCCGATATACCGGCCTTGCCGTTTAGGACGCGGGAGAGGGTTGCGCGAGAAACCCGCAAATGCTTTGCGGCTGCCGTAACGTTTGTGTCGCCCAGGAATTCCCGAAGCACTTTGCCGGGGTGTGGCGGATTGTGCATGCGCATATTGTCGTCTCCTAGTGATAATACACAATCCTCAGAACCAGCGGCCCAGGGTGACGAAGACCTTGCGGTGTCCAGCGTCGCCTACCGATACGCCGAAGGTGAACAGGCCGAGCGGCGTGTTGGCCACCAGGCCCGCGAGACCGTCCTGGCGGAGAATCGACTTGGATTCCGGCGACCAGATTTCGCCGGCCTCGTAGGCAAAGGTGCCGTAGAGGCCTTGTCCAAGGCCGGTTGGCAAGGCCGCCAGGCGGTGCATATAGCCGGCGCGAGCCAGGTATGTGTCGGTGCCGCGGTACTCATCAAACGAGGATGCCGAGAGGCGCATTGGACCACCGAGAGTGAAGCGATAGGGCTGAGCGACGTTAGCGCGAAGGTAAGAGTTGATCTCGCCGCTGATGCCGAAGATGTTGGCCTGGCTCGAGGAGCGGGTTGTGCTGAAGGTGAGCTTGACCTGCGGAGCGTTAGCGCTTTGCGCGGCATGGTAGAGTGCGCCGGCCGAGGCTGCCAGGCGGAAGCCATTGGGCGAAATCTCGCCGGATGATGCCTGATCGATGTTGAGGTGCAGCAGGCCGGACTGGGCTGTTCCAGAGAGATACGGCCCGCCGCCTGAGCCGGTGACGAGACTCCAGCGAGTATCCTCGGAGCGCCAATCGGCAGACACCTGCAGTTGATTGGAGAAGGTGCGGCCGGCTTCCAGACCCGCGTCAAGATTCTGCTGGAATCGTTCGGCGACGCGTTTCTGGTTGGCCCAGATGTAGACTGGCTCGCGAACAATTCCCGTGCGCGGCTCAAGGAAATAGCCGTCGGGCGTGAGCAGACGGTAGTATTCGGCGGAGAGATCGGTCATGTAACCGATGCGCGCGGTGGCGCGTAACTCGGAGCCGAAACCGCCAAGGCCCTGATCGACCAGGCGAAGAGTCACTTCGCCACGGGTAATGTTCGAGGTAGCTGCAGCCAGTTCCGGGCTGATGAGCAAATAAGGCGGGCCGATGCGGTCGCCGCTGAGGCGAACGAGGAGGCCAGTGTCGGGCGTGCTCGATAAAGGCGGCGCAGACCCTGAGGGCGCGGGCGCAAAAGTCTCCCAGCTGGCGAAGGTTTCGCCGTTGGATTGGACGGGTTTGAGGGCGTTGAGGGTGGCGGTGGGCGTGATGGGCTGGCCCTCGATCGGTTTGAGGTCGCGGAGGACCTCGCGCACGGCGCCCGGATCCGGTTTCGGCTTTTGGCCTTCGACGCGAACCTCGAGCAACACGCCGGGATGCGGGCGATGGCGGCTCTCTCGCGCAGCCAAATAGGCTTTCCATCCGTCGGCGTCAAGAGCGTACCGCAAGAGGGCTGCGCGGTTCTGCTCGGCGGCTTTGTAGCCGGCGTCGATCAAAGCGGCCGCGCGAGCGTAGTCGGTGGCGGAGAAGCTGGCGACCGGCACATGGATTACGAGATCGGCAAGCTGCTCAGCCTGCGAGGCGTTGCGTTGGATGCCGGCATCGAACGCACGGTCAAGTACGCCGACGATGGACGTGGTGTCGGAGTTGGCAAGGGGCGCGTCCTCAAGCCGAATGGCGATAATGATGTCGGCGTGCAGGTCGTGCTTGAGAACGTCGGTGGGCAGGTTGTCGAGAATGCCGCCATCGACCAGATAGTGACCGTTGCGATCCTGAACCGGAGGGAAAACGCCGGGAATGGAAATGGAAGCGCGGACAGCCTGAGGCAGCGGCCCGGAGGCGAAGGTGACCGTCGCGAGGGTGTTCAGGTCAGTGGCCACGCAGCGAAAAGGAATGGGAAGCTGGTTGTAGTCGAGTTCATCGCTGTTGTAGTTGGGCAGGTTGACGGTGAGGAACTCGTTGACGCCGCGGTCGGTGAGAAGGGCATTGCGCAGGGTCAGCCGATGGCGGAGACCGATGGTAAACGCATCCGGAAGCTGGCGGCGATCCTGACGCCGGCGAAAGCTCGAGTCGGCATAGGGAGTTTGCAGCGTGAAGACGCGGGTGAAGGCATCGCTGACGGCGAGTGCACGCATCTGGGCGGGCGTGTCGCCCGAAGCGTAGAGAGCGCCGACGAGCGACCCCATGCTAGTGCCGGAGATGCGGTCGACGGGGATGTGACGCTCTTCAAGCCACTGAAGGACGCCGATGTGCGCGATGCCGAGAGCGCCGCCGCCTTCAAGCGCGATGCCGACGGCGGGCCGGCCAGGAGGCTGCACGACAGGCAGGGCGGAGCTGGCGGAGAGATTCGTAGGATTGATAGGTTCCTGCGCCTCGGCAGCGGCTAAGAGCAGAGCGGCGGCGAGCAGGGTTGTGGCAGATTTCCAACGCACGGGTACACCCCCGGTGAAAAATCTGTCTTCAAACTAACCTAATCGATCGGAGATTGCTGTGATTAGGCTCTGCTTTTGCTGCACAGGAGTGGCTGCGGCGAACGAATTGCCCGAAACGGGCCGATGGCGCAGAAATATCCTTCGGCAAGGAAGACAGTCCCTTGTCTGCGCGCGGCGCTCGGTGAGCGAGTGCGGGTTAGTCCTACTTCGGCGGGGCCGGCGTGAATCCTTCGCGTCTCTGCGCGGGTTCCGGTTTTGGCTTTGGCTTGGGCGCCTTCTTGACTTCTTTTCTACCTTTGTCTTTGCTTCCCATGGATGCAAGTGTGCCACAAAAGGGCGGGGTAAGGAAAGCCGGAGGACCTGAGGCCCAGGACTTTGGCGCATCTGAAGACGCTATGGAGTTCACAGTTTCACAGTCTCACAGGAAATAGGGGGGGTAGGGGGGTGCCCTTTTTGGAGTGAACAGTGAACAGTGGACAGCGGTCAGTAAAGGCCCGCTCCTGTCATCATTGCTCATTGCTAGATTGTGCGCCGAGGAAGGAAAATTTTCTGCAAATTCGGCGCGGTCGCCGTTGCGGATGGGCGAAACGGCTCGGGCTGTCATTTCCGAGTGGAGCAAACGCGGAACCGAGTTAAGCCGCGAGAGAATTGTCGCGAGCCTTCGTTCGCCGCTTCCGCACCTGCTGCGCGGGCGTGACAGAGAGCCGAAGGCCCACTGCGTTCAGGACGGCAATCAGAGTCTTGAGAGTCGGATTGCCTTTGGGTGAGAGCGCGCGATAGAGGGATTCCCTGCTGATGCCTGCCTGGGCAGCGACCGCGCCCAAGCCACCGTAAGCTTCGGCGACGTCTCGCAGCGCCAGCAACCCGCCGGCGCGTTCATCGGGGTTGTCGAGGGACTCCATGGCAGCTATCAGAAATTCGACAGTGAGCTCCCGATCGGCTTGGAGCTGCTCAATCTCCCACGCATGAAAGGAATCACCCGCTTTAGAATGTCTCATTTCCTACCTCTCTTCCAGTCAGCCCAGAACTCTTTTGCCTGCTGAATATCCCTGAATTGGCTCGATTTGTCTCCTCCACAAAGGAGAATGACCAGGCTGGTTCCGAATCGTCCACAATAGATCCGGTATCCAGCGCCCACATGAACTCTCAGCTCGATAACGCCCTCACCCACGGAGGCGCAGTCACCCAAATTGCCTGTTCGAACCTGCCGCAGACGCATCATGATTCTGGCTTGCGCTCTCTTGTCCCGCAGACTGGAAGACCATTCCATGTACGGGCAGCGTCCGTCTTCTTTCTTGTACGGGACGAGTTCGATCACGAAAATGATTGTAGCATAAAAGCTACAAGCTGACAGCTAAGGCAGTAGCGCGCCTATTACGAAGGCGTTCATAGCGAAGGAGAAGATAGCCTGCTCCAGCCAAAACGATTCCAAGGCCCGAGAGCAAGACTGGCAAAAACCAAAGCTGCCAGAATGACGCCAACCTTGCATTGGAGGGGCTGTTCCTTTCATATAGAACCTGAACAGCTTGACCAACCTTAAATTCCGATGGATTCGAAGCGGTGTTTGGAGTAATTGTGTAGCGATATCCGTTGCTCGCGGTAAAAGTGAAAACCGGGGCGTAATTTATCGTTTCATTGTTCTCGACTGTAGCTTCGATTAGGCGAACGACGCTTCCATTAGCCGTCGCGGCCCGATGGATAAAGATGACCGTGCGAATTCCGAAAGCCGATGCTAGTAAAAGACAGCAAATTCCGCCGGCGATCCAAGTTCGGGACGCTACCCGCAGGAAATGCTCAAATATCTTATTCAGAAACATTGCAACAGACTAACAGAACAATGCTCGCTCAGTTCAAAAACATCGTCCTATAGAGCGTATCGCGCTGGACGGGCTTGAAGCCGGCGTCGCGGATGATGCGGCGCAACTCTTCTTCGGTGGTGCAGTTACTCGTTCCCGCGGCTTTAACTACGTTCTCTTCTAACATCACCGAGCCAACATCGTTGCCGCCGAAGTGAAGGCCTAACTCGAGGACCTTCAATCCCTGAGTTACCCAGCTTGCCTGCACGTTTTCGATGTTATCGAGATAGAGGCGCGAGATAGCCAGCACCTTCAGGTATTCGACGCTGGTGGCTTCTTCCCAGCCACGGCCGCCGAGGGCGGTGTTGTGGGGCTGAAAGCTCCAAGGAATGAAGGCCGTGAATCCGCCGGTTTCTTCCTGCAGGCGGCGGACAACTTCGAAGTGGTTAATGCGCTGCTCGAAGGTTTCGCCCACGCCGAACATCATGGTGGCCGTGGTTCTCATGCCCAACTGATGCGCCATGCGATGAACGCTGACCCAGTCCTCTGTATTGCATTTGAGGCGGGCGATGCGTTTGCGCACATCGTCGTCGAGAATCTCCGCGCCCCCGCCGGGGATGGAATCAAGGCCCGCGTCGCGCAGGCGAATGATGGTGTCGCGCAGGGAGAGATCAGAATACTTTGCGATGGCGAGAACCTCAGAGGCCGTGAGGCAGTGCAGCCAAATTTGCGGGAAGCGCTGCTTGATGCCCGAGAAGAGCCGCTCAAACCAGTCGATTTTGAGGTCGGGATGGATGCCGCCCTGCATGAGCACACCAGTGCCGCCCATCTCGAGGGTTTCGGCGATCTTCTCGTAGATCTTTTCGAAATCGAGGATGTAGCCTTCTTCCGAGCGCGCGTCCGTTACTCCTTCTTTTGGGAGCGGCCGGTAAAAGGCGCAGAAGGTGCAGTACTCGGTGCAGAAGTTGGTGTAGTTGATATTGCGATCGATGATGTAGGTGACCACGCCTTCGGGGTGCAGGCGGCGGCGCACGGCATCGGCCTCGAACCCCAGGCCGATCAGATCGGGGGAGTGGAAGAAATCAAGGGCCTGTTGGCGACTCAGCGGCATACTCTGATTTTAACAATGTGAGCCTGAGTGGCGGGGCAGCTCATTTACTCCTCGGTGAGCGGAAGAGAAAGAGGCCGCGGTTCCTCACTGTCCGGCCCTGAGTGCGCGAGAGATTCGACGCGGTTGAAACGCCGAAAAACAGAATGGAGAAGTCGAGGAAGGCTTGGAAGAAGTTCTTTTTATTGGTGGCAGCCACGGGGAAGAAACCTCAGTGATGGCGCTCGATCAGGCTTGAAGGCTCAATTCATTGGAGGGGGCGGGAACTCTTCGGGTCGCACGATTTTCTCGCTGTACCCTTCAGTTGCCGCGGGCGCAGCCACGTTCCAGTTATTTCTTTGGGGGTTCAGGCGCAGGCTTTGCAATCGGCCTCGGTTTTTTGGCAGGGCTGGAGACGCCAAAGCTCAAGAGCAGAAAACTGAGGCCCTTGCGCAACGAGTCAAGTATCGGCATGGTTTGAGTCCTTTCTGGTTCTTTTTGCGCCTGCTTAGTGAACGTCAAGTGCAGCGGCGGCCATTTCTTCCGGGGCTAAAGCCGGCGCTAATCTGCTGACCTTATGCGGGGGTTGAAACCCCCGCCTGCCACCCCAGCGACAAGGACCCGTCGCTGGGGACCCCGTCCTCCTCCGGTTCAAGCTTGTTCGCGCTACTTTTTTGTCTCCGGGGAAGCCGGAGATGGGGCAGGCGGGGCGCCGTGGAGCATCACCAGGGCGGCTGGGGGCAGCGGCTTGTCGGCATTGGCCAGCAGCAGGCTTACCTGCCACATCTCAGTTTCAGTAAGCACGCTCTTGAAGGACGGCATTCCGGTCAACCGGATGCCGTTGGCCACTTTCCAGTATGTCTCGCCGGGAGGATCGTCGCTCACCCCAACCACAGCGTTGTGAGCGTGCTTCTCCCATAGCGGCGGCGCAGAGGGAAACATGCGCGAGCCCAGTCCTGACGGCTTGCCATGAAAACCGTGGCAGAGGGCGCATTGGTCGGCGTAGACCTCGGCGCCCGCCACCAGGTTGTCCTCATCGGCCTTGATAGGGGGAGTCTTTACCATTTCCCGGTCGATGCGCTCATTGAGCGGAATCCCGGTCAGCAGGCGCTCCTGCGGCAATGGCGGGTCTGCCACGGCGACAGGCACATTGCCAAATTTCAGCCATCCCAGCACGGCAACGGGCACCAGCAGGATGCCCAGCAGAATTCCCAGCAAGATCCGCCCCATACGCTTTACGGCCTCCGTTGGCCTTTATCGTAGAGCATTTTGCGGGATTTAGCGGCGAATTCTGACGGGATTGCGCGGCAGGACGATTTGGCGGCCCCTCAGCGAGCGCCTGGCGCGGAATTCGTTGTGCAGGGGGGTGAATCCGCCGCCGGTTCACAACCATGGCTCGCCCCAAGGTGTTCTAATAAACTAGTGGGGGAAGCACTGTGTAGGCCGCTTCCGTACTCCCGTGGAGGAAACCCAATACCGATGTCTTCTTCTCGCCGTCTTGCCCTTCTGCTGGCGCTCTCTTTTGCCGCCGTAACCGCCGCCGTGGCCCAAAGCCCAACTTCGAGCAGCAGCCTTATAGCCCCTGACCAGGATCAGGCCGGGCAGACTGCCGGCGAGACTCAAGGCCAGTTGAGCGTCCAGGCTCGCATTCGCGCCCGCCGCGCCCAACGCCGCGCTGCCGCTATTCACGAGGCCTACGCCCACCTTTATGAGGCGTACACCGGTATGGGCTACCTGCGCTTTGAGCCCGGCCCAGGGTATCCTTCCAGTCCTGGCGTTGCTCACGGCTCCCCCTTGGAGCGCGCGCATGAATACGCGTGGAACGTTGGGGTGACTCGCTATTTCAGCGAGCGGACGGGCGTGACGGTGGATGGCCGCGGCTATTACGCTACCGCATACGTGGGCCTGCAGCCGAACAACCCGAATTACGTTCAGGGAATCACCAATCCGGCCATCAGCCAATATGCGCTTCTGGCTGGACCCACTTACCGGTTCTATCTGCAACCCAAATATTCGGTCTCCGGTCGCGTCATGGGCGGGTTCTCTTACGGGAACTTTTCCGGCGACACGAACCACAGCACGACCTTGTCTACCGATCTGGGACTCTGGCCGAATGGATATGTCCTGGCATTCAGCGCCAGCATTCCTGTGGAATATAATCTGACACCGAACATTGGATTGCGCGTTGCGCCTGAGTTTTACATGACCAGCTTCGGCTCGACCGAACAGGAAAGCCTCGGCTTCACCACCGGCATTGTTTATCGCTTCGGCAAGCAGTAGAGAGACAGGGAATAGGGAATAGGGAACAGGGTTCAAGAACCGCGTGCCCTGTTCGCTGGCGGCTTCGCGCGGTATTGGTTACGTTCAACTACAACGAGGTTTATTCCCATTCTGATGAATTCCGCTACCCAGGCCGCAGTTCCCGCAGAGGTCACCACTCACGGCTCGGGAGTGGGCCCGGGGCATATGCACGCGCCCAGCCCGGGCGCGACAGCCACGCTGATCCACGACCTGCGAGAACTGTTCAAGGTCAAGGTGGTGGGGCTGGTGCTGGTGACCGGTTGGGGCGGATTTTACCTGGGTTCGATGCAGTCGGGCATTTCGAGCGTGCAACGGGGCCTGCTGAATACGCTGCTTGGCATTGGCCTGGTTTCAGCCGGAGCGGGTGCGCTGAACGAGGCCCTGGAACGCAGGATAGACGCGCGCATGAAGCGCACCGCCGACCGCCCGATGGCCGCGGGCCGGTTCTCACTGGCCCAGGGAGTGCTGGCAGGTCTGGCGGCGCTGGCGTTGGGCGCGTGCTGGCTGGCGCTTACCACCAACCCGCTTACCGTGGCCCTGGCGCTGCTGACTGCTTTTACTTACGTGGCAATTTACACGCCGCTCAAGCGTGTCACCGCGCTGGCGACTTTCATCGGCGCGTTTCCCGGCGCGATGGGTCCTCTGCTTGGCTGGACTGCTGCGCGCGGGCGCATTGAGTGGCCGGCCGTGGCGTTGTTCGCCATTCTTTTTGTCTGGCAGTTTCCGCACTTCATGGCGATTGCGTGGTTGTATCGCGACGACTACGCGCGCGCCGGTATCCGCATGTTGCCCGTTGTGCAGCCTGATGGCTGGTCCACGGTCTGCGAGGCGCTGTTTTTTGCTGTGGCGATGATTCCCGTGAGCCTGATGCCCTGGCGGCTGGGTCTGGCGAGCGTTACATACGCAACTTTGGCCGTCGTGCTGGGCCTGGTCTACCTGGGCTATACCATTCGCTTCGCAAGCATTCTGCGCGGGCCCACTGAGGACGAGAGCCGCAGGCTGGCCCGCGATCTGCTCAAGGTCAGCGTGCTTTATTTGCCCCTGCTGTTTACTTCGCTCATGCTTTGCGCCACAGCGAAACCCTGAGGAAGCCATGACGACCGCAGTTCCCGCAACGAATAGCCGCCAGCAAGGCACGCGCGCTGCCGTTGCCGCCATTCTGGCCATCAGCGCGGCGGCCACGCTGTTTCTTTTCTGGTTGATTTACGTTCATCCCGCCGCGGCCTCCAGCAGCCAGTACGCATTTTTGCCGGCACTCAACGCCTTGCTGAACGGCCTGAGCGCGACGGCTCTGCTCGTTGGCTACACGTTTATCAGAGCGCGGCGCATTGCGGCTCATCGCGCGGCGATGATGACCGCGTTTGGATTCTCCACGCTATTTCTGATCAGCTACATCGCGCATCACGCGCTGCACGGCGATGTTCGCTACCCCGCGCACGCCGCTCTGCGCGAGGTCTACCTTCCGCTGCTGGCCAGCCACATCATTCTCGCCATCGTGGCGCTGCCGCTGGTGCTGGTGACTTTCTTTTTCTCGCTTAGCGGGCGAATTCCGCAGCATCGCAAGGTTGCCCGCTGGACCTTTCCGTTGTGGCTCTATGTGTCGGTTACCGGCGTCGTTACTTATGCGATGCTGCGGCTGGCGAATTGAAATTCAGGGGTAAGGGATCAGGGGTCAGGGATCAGGAAAATCTCAGCCCGCGGTTTTTTGAGAAGTGACGATGCAAGCGAACAACCCTAATTCGAAGCCATCCAGCCAAGGCCAGATTTCGCCGGGCGACGGGACACGTCAACTGCTGCAATGGGGCGGGTTGATGCTGGGCGCGGGGATTCTGGCCGGGGTACTGCTGGAGACCGTGCTGGGCGGGTTCTCGCGCACCGGGGCCAGCACCAATGCCGGCTGGTTTGCCCTGATCGTCGCGCTGATGTGCGTTCCTTTTGGCGGATTATTGGCGGCGCTTGGATTGGCCAAGGCTCTGCGCAACCGGGCACTTGAGCGTAAACGCTGATCGTCTGCTATTCTGTTCAACTAACGGAGTATACGAACATGGCAAAGAGCGTTAACAAAGTCATTCTTTTAGGCAACGTAGGCAAGGACCCCGAGATCAGGTCCACTCCTGGCGGCACCATGGTGGCCAACTTCACCCTGGCTACCAGTGATCGCTTCCAGGACGCGCAGGGCAACTGGCAGGACCGCACCGAGTGGCACAACCTGGTCGCGTTCAAGCGCACCGCCGAGATTATTCGCGATTATGTGAAGAAGGGTTCGAAGCTGTTCATCGAGGGCAAGCTAACGACGCGCAGTTGGGACGACAAGGAGTCAGGCCAGAAGCGCTACAAAACGGAGATTGTGGTCTTCGATCTTTCGCTGCTTTCCGGCCGCGAAGACGGTGGTGGCGCGGGCGGTTACAGCAAGTCGCAGAGTTCATCGGGCTCCTCGGCCAGCTTCGACCAGCGGCCTCCGGCTGCGGCGGGCGGACCAGACGAATACGCCCAACAGGCCGAAATCTCAGACGACGATATACCGTTTTGAGAACAGGGACCAGGGACTAGGGACTAGGGACTCGGGACTAATGGCGAATAGACGCGTCCCAGCAAAGTCGTGAGTCATTAGTGGAGAGTGGATGACAAAAGGCCCGCGTCCAGGAATGGATGCGGGCCTTTGTGTGTTTCCAGTTAGTCTGCTTTCTATGTGGCCGGGATCTCGTTGGCTTTTGACTTTGGAATCAGGATGCGGTTGTGCTTTTTGTAATCGGCCGTGACGGTGCTCAGGAAAATGTTGAAGGCCTGGCCGCGGCGCTGGTCGAGAATCTGATCGCGGAACTGGTCGAAGTTTTTGGTGATCTCGTCCGCGGTAGGCTCCTGCTTGTCTACGATTTTGGCAACTACGCCGGTGCGTCCCGCGCTGATGGGTCCGCTGATTTCGCCGGGATTCATGTTGAACAGTTGCGGGGCGACCTGGCCAACCTGGCCGAAATCGGGCACCTGGCCGGATTGACCAACCAACTCGCTGGACTTGAGAGATGCGCCCATGTCCTTGGCGGCCTTGGCAAGATCATGCGTGGTCCTGGCCTTGGCGGCGAGCTCAGTGGTCTTCTGCGCGAGCAGGGCAGGAAGTTGCTCATTGCGGTAGTCGTCGGCAACGCGGCTCTTCCAACTCGCAAAATCGGGCGCGTGAGCTGCTTCGACATCCGTAACCTGGAAAACCGCGAAGCCTTCGCCAGTGGCCGCGAACTGCGGCGGGTCGCCCTGCTTGGATTCGAAGGCCTTGCCCATAATCTGCGAGGAATCAGGCAGCGCTGAGATCACGCCCTGCACGCCGAGCGGCGGAGTGGTGGTCAATTCCAGATGATGAGCTGCTGCGGTCTTCGCCAAGCCGCTCTTAATGGCCTCAGAGGTAAGCGCCTGAGCGTAGTTCTGTTCGGCTGCGGCGGCTTTTTGGCGGACGATGGTGGCCTGGATCGTAGGCAGCACCTCGCTGAGCGATTGGGTGTGCGCTTCCTGCCGCTCCTCGACCTGGATGATGTGGTAGCCGAAGGAGGTTTTCACAACTTTGGTGTCGCCGATCTTCTGGGTGAAGATGGCATTGTCGAACTCCGGCACCATCATGCCGCGACGGGCAAAGCCCAGCTCGCCACCCTTGTCTTTGCTGCCGGGGTCGTCGGAGTTTTTCTTTGCCAGATCGGCAAAGTTCGCCCCGCCTTGAATCTGCTTGAGCAGCGCTTCGGCTTTGGCTTTGGCTGCGGCATCGGTTTTGGCGTCGGCGTCACGAGCCACCTTGATAAGAATGTGGCGCGAACGAGCCTGCTCGGGAACCGAATACTCGGAGGCGTGCGCCTTGAAGTACTGCTGAATCTCCTGCTGGCTGACCTGCGGGGCGCCACCGGGTATCTGGTCGGGAGTGAACGCAAAGTAGGTGACTTTGCGCTGCTCCGGCACGGCCGTGGCATAGCGCGCGGCGTTCTTTGTGAAGAAGGCCTGGAGGTCGCTGTCTGAGGGATTGATCGTCTTGCGCAGGTCGTCGGCGGAGATCACCGCATAATCGAACTTGATTTTGATGTTTTCCGTGCGATAGGAGTCGCGCACTTCCTTGTCGCTCACCGTGATGCCGGCGGTCACCAGCGACTGCAGGCGCCTGATAAGAATCTGGTCTCTCAACTCCTGCTCAAATTCCGGCACGGACATATTGAACTGCTGGGCAATGAAGTTGGTGTATTGATCCTGGCCGATGAATTGTCCGTTGGGGTATAGGAATTGGCCGAACTGGCCCTGATGAAGGAACTGCGCCACATCGTCGTCAGAGGCAGAAATGCCGAGCTTCTCGGCTTCAGCGAGCAGAATCTGCTGTTGTACCAGTTGCTGGCCAACCTGCCGCTCGATGATGCTGACGATCATCGGGTTGTCAGCGTATTGCGGGCCACGGCGCATCAACTGCTGGCGCGCCATCTGGCTTACCCGCTGCTGGCTGATAGTTTCTCCCGAAGAGAAGATGCGGCTGTACCAATGCGGATAGACGGTGGCGTAAGTGTCGGTTGTGTTAGCGCCCATGCCGGTGAGGCCGGGAATCAAGTAGACCACCATGCCCACCGAGGCGGCGGCGATGATGACTACGAAAAGTGCCTTGACGACGCGATTATCTTTCTGCAAAAAACGGATCATGGCGGACTTGAACCTTCAACTCTCTACGCGCAGACGTCGGCCTGACGTGCGCAATTGACCTGCAATTGTCGCTTGACGCGATTCTTAAAGCGGTTCTCCAATTCACGTGCCCTTGAGAGTCCAGTGCGAGGTGGCTTTTTCTTAAGGAAAAAGCCACTTAGCGGATGTGCTTTCAGAGCATATCAATTGGAGAACCGCTGACGCCATTATAGACGACAAGGAGGCTGGCGTTGGCGCTCGGCACAGGAGCAGGTTGAATAGACATTTCCTCAGGGGCTAAAGCCCGCTACTGTTTTTGTTGCATTTACGGCACGGCTGAAGCCGTGCCCTTTCAAAACAATGGGTTCTTCCGCAGCCTGTGGAGTTGCGCCCTTTCAGATTTCTTTGTTCACTTTTAGAAATCTCCGTACAAATGCCCAAACGCTTCACAAAAACTTAGCGGGCATCCCGGTTTCCGGGATGCCCGCATTTTGCGTGTCGATTGTCAGGCTGTCAGCGCCAGTAATAGTAGCCGCCCACGGCGTAGTAGGGACGGTAGTAAATCGGCGGGTACGCATAGGGATACGGCTGGCCACTGGGATAATAGCCGCGCCGGTAAAGATTAGGGCCGCCCTGATAAAGCCCCTGCGCCAGACGGGCCGCCTCTTGCGCGCTTACCGGGTTGACCGTCAGCGGGGCACTCAGGTGGAATTCGACCAGCGCCTCGGCGGGAATCCAGACGCCGGGTCCGGGGGTAGCCGCTGAAGCGGCCGTGCCCGCGGCCAGACCAGCACCAGCGCCGATGGCGCAACCTATGCCGCGGCCGGCGATGCAGCCGATAATGGTGCCCATCATGGTGCCGCCGATCATGTTATTGGCCGAGCGATCACCCTTGCCCGGTCCTCTGACCTTGAACTGGTCGGTGCTAAGCGGATAGCTTTGTCCGCCCATTTCCAGCGAAGTGAGCGTGAGAGCCAGCACCGGCTTTCCGGCCAAGGCGCCTGACTGCTCGACCTGGGTGACCACACCATGAACTGTGGCGCCGCGTGGAATGGCTCTCATGCCGCCTACGGCCACAGTCTGAATCACAGTGAACTCAACCGGCTGGCCATCCTTGGCTCTCTTGCTGCCTACCGGCTCATTGGTGCGCAACTTGAGCAGGGTGCCGGGAGGAATGGTCACTGGGCCACTCGGTGTCTGTAGCTGAGCCTGTTTTTGGGCCTGAATCTGGGATTGGACTTCGGCGCGAATCTGGTCTTGTGTTACAGGGTGGCTGGCTCCCGGATTTGGGGCTCCTTGGTTCGGTGGCTCCGGCTGGGGCTGCGCCATCTCCTGATCACCGTTGTCGTCCGTGTCCTCGGCTGCCTGCGCGCTAACGACCTTGAGGTTGTCATTCACCTTGGTTACGCCTGCCACGCGGCCGGCTATTGTCTCCGCCAGCTTGCGGTTGGAGTCGGTTGTAACCGTCCCGGAAAGCGTAACTTCGCCCTGAATGGTGGACGGCGAGATCAGCTCGCTCTTCAGCGCCTGCGTGGAATCGAGGGCATGCACCACGTCCATTTCGATCTGGTTGTCGGTGCGGACTTCCGCCGCGGGTGGGGCGGGTGCAGCGTCCTGGGCGAGCGCAATTGCGCCACACAGAATCACCAACATGGCCCAAACCAGGGTCAGGGGCAATATTTTCTTAGACATTGGCCGATTCATCGTCATGCATCTCCTGGGCCTGAAGTTTGCTCCCCATTCACCCTGATTAGACGGGGAATGGAGGGAGCCGTCATCTGCTTGAACCCCGCTGCCGGGGAAAAGTTCCGCGGACCGGAGGAGATATTCAGACCATAAGCGGGCTTGGGGCCAATTCCCGGCCCTACGCGAGCGCCTCGTCAATGGCCGCGGCCAGCGTCTGCAGGCCGCTTGTCACACTTGATCCCAGATGAACCCGCAGAGCCCGGCGTCCATGCGACTCCAGCACCGCCAAATCGCCGGCGGCCTGGGCGTCGATTACCACGCCAAAAGTCAACTTCTGCCCCGGAATCTCCACGTCCATGGCGTGGTCTGCCGTTATCTGCAAAAAGACGCCGGTGTTGGGGCCGCCCTTGTAGTCCTGCCCGGTGGAGTGCAGGAATCGCGGGCCGAAGCCCAGGCAAGTGGCCACGCGCTTGGCGTCACGTACCTTGTGACGCAGGCCCTGAATCACCGCCTCGTGCATGGGGAACATGGGCAGATAAGCCAGCGCGGCAAAGTAATCGCCGGCATGAATCTGGTTGAAATGCGCGCGCAGATAGCCTGCCAGCGTGGCGGCGCTTGCTTCCTTTCTCAGCGTGGCGGTGTAGGCCTCGGTGGCGTAGAGCTTGAATTCCTGACCATCTGCGGAGGTCACCAGCACGGGCTCGCGCACGGGCAACTTGCCAGTTTCCTCATAGGCCGCGGTCAGGGCACGGGTCTCGATCTTGGCCGATTCCACATCCGGCTGGTTGAATGGGTTGATGCCCATCACCGAGCCCGCCACGGCGGTTGCAAATTCCCAAGTGAAGAACTGCGAGAAAATCTCGTAAAGGTCTGCAATCTCGATGGTTACGACCGGATGGCCGGCTGCCTCGATGGCAGCGACCTTGGCGGAAAGGCTTGAATCCGCGTTGCTATCGGCCGTTCCGGCATAACGGATGTAAACGAAGATGCGATCTTTGCCGTAGAACTCGGGCGCGGCAATCGCTTCGCGGTCTACCGGCGTGATGCCGAGGCCCTGCTTGCCGGTGGACTCGGCAACCAACTGCTCCATCCATGCGCCGAGGTCAGAGATCTCCGGCGAGGTGAAGATGGTGAGCTTGTCGCGTCCCGCGCGGGCCGCTGTGCCCAAGGTCAGGCCCAACTCGACTGCTGGATTATTCTCCGGGTCCAGCTTAGCGGACGCGGTGGCTTTGGTTGCCTCGGTCAGTAACTTCTCCGTGTTCAAGCCGGCAAGCGTGGCCACCACTACGCCAAAGTTCGACAGCGCAGAGAAGCGCCCGCCGATGGCGGGGTCGCCGTAGAAGATATAGCCGAAGCCATCGTCTTTGGCGACTTGCTCCATCTTCGAGCCTGGATCAGTAATGGCCATGAAATGGCTGCCGGCGTCATCCGAGCCCACAGCTTCTTTCATCTCATTGAAAAAGAACTGCTTGAGTATGTTTGGCTCGAGCGTGGAGCCGGATTTGCTGGCCACCACCACCAGAGTATTGGCCAGGTTGACCTCATTGCGGGCGGTCCACACCTGCTCAGGATCAGTGGAATCGACAATGCGCAGCTCCGGAAAGCCCGGCTGCTGGCCGAAGGTAAGACTGAGCACCTCGGGGCAGAGGCTGGAGCCGCCCATGCCGAGCAGCAAAACCGTTTGGAAATCGGAGGTCATTATCTCCGCGCCCAGCGAGGCAAAAGTTGCCAGGTCCTCCTGCTGCCGCTCGACGATGTCGATCCATCCGAGCCATTTCTCCTCGCCGTCGCGAGTCCACAGGCTGGGATCCTTCTGCCAGAAGCGGGCAACTTTGTTGTTGACGGTCCAGTCGGCGGTTGCCTGGTCTACGGCTCCGCGAAGTTCATCGGGCAGTGCGAATCGAAAGCTCATCCTGCTCTTGATTGTGCATCAAAACAAGGGATTTAGGAAACCAGCGAAAAGTATAAAAACAGCCGAGCGTATCTGATTATGCAGCAGGGAGTTAGTTATGCGGCCCGAAATGGCCGTGAACAGGCTTTCAGGCCCCGTGCGGCTTCCAAGCGGAAGTCACTCAGTTGCAGGTCCGGTCTCAGGATTTCGGCTGCGGGATGAATCGCCATCCGGCGCGCCAATCTGCCCTCAATGCAGACGGGGCCGGGTGAAGTGGTAGATGGCGCCAACCGTAATTCCCTGGGGGTTCATTCGCCCGGTGGACACAGTGGACTTGGAGAACATATCAGGCCAGGATTGGTATTCATAATCGGCTCGCACCCAGAGATGCCGCATCATCCGGTATTCCACGCCACCTCCCTCGGCAAAAAAATTTCGGGAGTCGTGGTAGCGCGTTCCCGTTTTCAATCCCTCGTCATTGTTTCCATACTCTGCAAATAGCTTTGCATAAGGGCGAAATTTAGCAAAGTGACGCCAGGAGTAAATCAGGCCGCCTCCGGCAGTGTCCTGTCTCAGATTCGTTTCTTCCGTCGCCGAGCGGAAGTAGTTGAGGTCGCGAGCCTCGGCCTCTATGGCAAACCCCTGCAACAATGACGGGACCCTCGTGAGTCTGTAATCGATCCACAGTGTTCCGCCAAGAATGTGGCCATTCCCATAATCGGAGTTGTAACCGGAAATACCGGCTCCGATGGCCCAAGACGATTTTCCTTCCGTTGCCGCCGGTACGGTTTGCGCAACCGCGGAGTATGTAGCGCAGACAAAAAACACGGCGAGGGTCGGTACAAGATAAAGCCGGATGCCCATTCTGCGTATCCCTTCTTTCAGCTTGTTCCTGTTACCTTTTTTCTGCGGGCCAGCGCGGCGTAATGCGCATCAAATCCAGGCTGCCCAGGTCTTCCACCACAAACTCCGGCGAAACAGCCGGAACAGCAACGATGCCCCCCATGGGCAACTTCAGGGCTTCAAAGGACGGTCCGGCAATTCTCGCCAATCCACAAGCCACAAACAAGTATTGGAGCCCAGGGACCGGTTGGGATTCATCAGCCAGGCTGGCACTCGTCCTGCTGCCGGCTACACTAATGCGCTCCACGCAAAAATATTCCCCGTCCATCAGAAGAGTCCTGTCTGCCATTGCTCGTGGAGGAATCTTTCCCGCGCGGGTTTGAAGCCGCGTGGCTTCGAGGGACTTCTGAATGTGCAGCTCGCGTCCGCGCCCGTAGTCGTACATGCGGTAGGTCAGGTCGCAGTTCTGTTGAGTTTCCAGCAGAATCGATCCGGGGAAGATAGCGTGAACCGTTCCTGCGTCCACAAAAATCATGTCTCCGCCAGCGACATCGAGCAGGTTCAGGCTGCTTTCGAGCGCGCCTGCTTCGATTCCAGCCTTGATGCCTTCCAGTGTGACGCCCGGCTTGAGTCCGAGGGCCACCTGCGCTCCCGGCTCGGCTGAGAGCGTGTACCAGCACTCCGTTTTGCCGCGCGGATCGCCATACTTTTGCGCCATCGCGTCGTCCGGATGCACCTGGACGCTGAGTTTTTCTTTGGCAAAGATTACCTTGATCAGCAGAGGGGAAGCATTTGGTCCGTCGGCCTTGCCACTGGAACCAGCGTTGCCCAACAGGCTTTCATGCGCTTCGGCAAATAGCGCGCCCAGCGTTTGGCCGGCGTGCGCGCCCGTAGCCACAATGCACTGGTCACCGGTGAGCCACGCCTCCCCGATGGGCTCACCATCCGCAACTATCCGGTCATACCAGGGATGAAGGTCGCGGAAGCCCCATACACGCTCGGAATACCAGGGTGCGATTCGAAATGGAGCCCAGACGGAACGAGCGGATTGCGCGGAAATTGCCATCAGGATCTTCAGCTTCTCCAGAAAAACAGGCCACTTGCCGGGCATACTTCTGCAATCTCACTCTATCAGAGAGGCAACCTCTTCTTGTGTGGACTGCGACTCAGTCTACCCTGATTTGAGCGCAGTGTTGATGAATTTCTTTCCACGTGGCGGAGCTTGCGCACCTTTCTTTAGCCAATAAACCAGGAGCTGGACTATATGATGGTGGGGGTTTGGTTTGTGTCTCTGCGGCCGCGCCCAACCCGCTAATTCTCCAAGGAGAAAGTTCAAGCGCATGTCGAAGCCAGTTTCCATCTGTGTGATCGGGTCCGGATATGTAGGACTCGTTGCTGCTGTCTGCTTTGCCGAAATCGGACACCAGGTTACCTGCGTGGACAACGACGAAGCCAAGGTGAAGAATCTCTGCGGCGGCGGTGTGCCCATCTTCGAGCGCCATTTGCCGGAGCTCCTGCGGAAGCACCTTGGACGCGGCGTCAACTTCACCGCCGATCTGAGCGCCGGTGTAGAACAGTGCGAGGCAGTTTTCATCGCCGTAGGCACGCCGCAGGGCGATACTGGCGCAGCCGATCTCTCTTACGTTGAGGCCGTGGTCTCGCAGATTGCCCGCTCCATCAATGGCTATAAAGTGATCGTGGAAAAGAGCACGGTGCCGGTGTACACCAACGAGTGGATACGGCGCGTGCTGCACCGCAATGGTGTGGCCTTGCACAGCTTCGATGTGGCCTCGAATCCGGAATTTTTGCGCGAAGGCACGGCGGTGATGGACTTTTTGCATCCCGACCGCATCGTCGTCGGGGCAGACTCCGAGCGCGCCGCTGAAGTCTTGCGGCGCATCTACGCACCGCTCACCGGCGGCAGCTATTACTCTCAGCCGGATGCCTTGCAGGGCGCTTGCAGCGCGGCGGCGCCGGCTAGACTTCTGGTAACTTCCGCGCAGAGCGCGGAGATTATCAAGCATGCCTCCAATGCGTTTCTGGCGATGAAAATCTCCTTCATCAACGCCGTGGCCAATCTGGCCGAGACCGTGGACGCCGACGTTGAGGACATCGCGGCAGGCATGGGCATGGACAGCCGCATCGGCGCAAAATTTCTTCATGCCGGGCTAGGCTATGGCGGGTCATGCTTTCCAAAGGACGTGGCCGCTTTTCACTGGGTGGCGCAGCAGCAGGGTGTTGACTTCCAGCTTCTCCGGGAGATTCAGAGGGTCAACGACACCCAGAGGGAGATATTTTTCAACAAGGTGCGCGCTTCGTTGTGGACCTTGCGCGGCAAGCGGCTGGCTGCCCTGGGATTGGCATTCAAGGGCGATACCGACGACATTCGCGATTCACCGGCTATTGAGGTGATTAAAAAGCTGCTTGATGCCGGCGCCCTGGTCACAGCCTACGATCCCGCAGCCATGGAGCGAGCAAAAGAGGTGCTGCCACCCAGCGAGAAGCTCAGTTATGCCGCGGACCTATACGAAGCCGCAAAAGGTGCTGACGCGGTTTTGATTCTGACCGACTGGAAGGAGTTTGCCGAGATTGATCTGGCGCGCCTCAACCGGGCGGTTCGTTTCCCCATCGTGATTGACGGGCGCAACCTCTATAATCCGCATAAGATGATGGATCACGGCTTCACCTATGTGAGCATGGGCCGCCCGGCAAGTTATCAGGCGCTGCAAGGCAAGCCACGCAAGCCTCTGGTGTAGCGGCGAGAAGAGCAATTGCAGGGCTAACTCCGCCATTCCGGCTAATACAATTAACTATTTGTTGACGATTCATCTGGAGTATAGACTGTTGACCATGCGCGTACTTGTTACCGGCGCTGCCGGGTTTCTTGGTTCTCACCTCACTGACCGCCTGCTGGGCAAGGGCCATTCAGTTATCGGCGTGGATAACCTGGCCACCGGCAATCGTGAAAACATCGCGCATCTCGGCCATGAACCGCGCTTCCATTTTGAGGAACTGGATATATGCAAGCCTTTCGATGTGGGCGCGGTTGATTACGTGTTCAACTTTGCTTCTCCGGCCAGCCCGCCGGAGTATCTCCGATTGGGAATTGAAACACTGCGCGTCGGCTCAGCAGGCGTGGAAAACACTCTGGAAATCGCTGCCCGTCATGGCGCCGGCTATCTGCACTCTTCCACGTCGGAGTGTTATGGCGATCCGCTGGAGCACCCGCAGCGCGAGAGTTACTGGGGCCACGTGAATCCGGTGGGCCCACGCTCGGTTTACGACGAGGCGAAGCGGTTTGCCGAAGCGATGGTCATGGCTTATCATCGCTCGCGTGGCGTCAATACTCACCTGGTGCGCATCTTCAACACATACGGCCCGCGCCTGCATCCCAGCGATGGACGGGTTATCTCCAACTTCATCATGCAAGCCCTGCGCGGCGAACCGGTGACCATCTACGGCGACGGCAGCCAGACGCGCAGCTTTTGTTATGTGGACGACCTGATCGAAGGCATCCTGCGCCTCTCGCGTTCGGATGAGCACCTGCCGGTGAATATCGGCAACCCCGTCGAGTTCACGATTCTGGAGTGCGCCGAGGCCGTGCTGGAAGTTACCGGCTCAAAGAGCGAATTGCGCTTTGAAGCCTTGCCCGAGGATGACCCCGCACGCCGCTGCCCCGACATCGCCAGGGCACGCGCCCTGCTCGGCTGGGAGCCGCACATCACGCTCAAAGAAGGGCTGCTCAAGTCGCTGGAGTTCTTCAAAAGCAAGGTCGCGGCAGGAAGGTAAGCAGGGCTTGAGATTCGGACGCATGGACCATCAGCCATTGGCATCGGCGAATTGATTCCCCGCGCAAGCGGATCCTTTTGCTACTCTTTCCTTATCATGAAGCGCACGTGTTTTCTGATTCTGACAGCCGTTTTCCTTCTTGCATCCAGTTTGCCCGCAGCCGCACAGAAGTTTCTGCCCAAGACAATTCAGTTCAAGGGCGCGCCGGAGTACTCCGACCAGGAACTTATGGCGGCCGCGGGGCTGAAAAAGGGCACGGTCCTGGCCTATGCCGACATGAAGGAACACTCGCAGAAACTGATGGACACCGGCGTTTTTGAGAGTCTCCTCTTCAAGTTCGATGGCGTGGACCTTGTCTATACCATAGTTCCGCACACCGATCTCTACCCGGTTCGCCTGGAGAATCTGCCGTTGACTCCAGGCAAAGAACTGGATGCGGCGCTGCACGATCGCTTTCCCCTGTACCACGGCAAAGTGCCAGCCGAGAGCGGACTACTCGAAGGTGTGCGCGGCGCTCTCGAAGAGATGCTGGCGGCCAAAGGCATCAAAGCCACCGTCACGGCCACGCCCTACACAGACCAAAAGCTGGGCAAGGTGACCGCGATGAGTTTTTCCATCACTGCGCCGCCGGTCGATGTGGGCGAGATTCGGTTGGATGGCGCGGCGGCTCCCACTGATCCTAAGGTCGCGGAAATTCTCGCCAAGTTGACCGGCTCAGCCTATGACAGCGAGGGAAGCCCAAACCAGATTGAGACCTACCTGGGCAACTACTATCACGACAAGGGCTACCTGGAAGCGGAGATCCACGCTGCGCCGCAAGGCGCGCCGGTGGTTACGCAAGAGGCGATCCGAATCCCCTTTACGGTGTCGGTTTCGCCGGGCGCCGTGTACAAGCTGGCGGGAATCCAACTCGCGCCCGGTCTGGGAGTTACGCAAGAGGAGTTCGACCGGCAATCGAAACTTCATCCCGGAGATATTGCCGAAGGTCAACGCTTGACCGAGAACTGGCAATACCTCTCAAGCCTTTACCACAACAAGGGCTACATGCAGGCCAGGGTTCATCCCACTCCCAGCTACGACCGCGCGGATGGAACAGTGAGCTTCGCCGTTACTGCTGAGCAGGGCCCGGTTTATACCATGGGAAAACTGATCATTGAAAATACGGCCGACGATCTTCGGGCAGCAATGTGGTCCGCATGGAAGCTGCCCACCGGCGCGGTCTTCAATGAGAGCGCGCTGCGCTCTTATTATTCCGGGCAAGATCCGAATTCCCCGCTCGGACGAACTTTTGCCGGAGCCAACTGCGTTTTCAAACTGACCATGGATGATCAGGCTCACACCGTAGATGTATCGCTGCGCTTGGAAAGGAAGCGGTAAGGGCGCGTTCCCTCCGAGGCTAAAGCCACGTTTTTCCTGGCGGCATTGTGCAGGGGTTGAAACCCCCGCCTCCCTCCGTTTTGGAATTTACGGTACGGATTAATCCGTACCCTTTCAAAACCAGGTCATGAAACAGCTTCCAGACATCTTTCAGCTTTAGCGCCCGGCGGCGCCGAAGGCGCTTACACACGTGCAGCAAGCACCTATTCCCACTCGATCGTTCCCGGCGGCTTCGATGTGATGTCGTAGACCACGCGATTGATGCCGCGCACCTCGTTGACGATGCGGCTGCTGATGCGCTTGAGCACCTCGTAAGGAAGCGGAGTCCAGTCGGCGGTCATGCCGTCTTCAGAATGCACGGCGCGGACGGCGGCGGTGTAGGCGTAGGTGCGCTGGTCGCCCATTACGCCCACGCTCATGACCGGCAGCAGAACGGCAAAGCTCTGCCAGATGGACGAATAGAGCCCGGCGGCCTTGATTTCGGCAACAACAATCTCATCGGCCTCTTGCAGCAGCGCGACACGCTCAGGCGTAACTTCGCCGAGGATGCGGACGGCGAGACCGGGGCCCGGAAAAGGCTGGCGGCCAAGAATCTCATCGGGCATCTCGAGGTCGCGGCCGATTCGCCGGACTTCATCTTTGAAGAGGTCGCGCAAGGGCTCGATCAGCTTGAGCTTCATGCCCAGCGGAAGGCCGCCCACGTTGTGGTGGCTCTTGATGGTCTGGCTGGGTCCTTTGACGCTCGACGATTCGATCACATCTGGATAGAGCGTGCCTTGAACCAACCATTCCACACCGCCGGTTTCTTTGGCAATGCGCGCAGCCTCGTCGTCAAAGACGGCGATGAACTCTGCGCCAATGCGCTTGCGTTTGGTTTCTGGATCGGTGATTCCCGCCAGTTGTTTCAGGAAGCGTTCGCCGGCGTCGACGGCGACGACTTTCAGACCGAGATTGTCGCGCATGTTCTTCTGGACACTTTGGAATTCATTTTTGCGCAGGACGCCGTTGTTGACGAAGATGCAGGTGAGCTTTGCGCCGATGGCCCGGTGCACCAGCATCGCCGCGACTGACGAATCCACGCCGCCGGAGAGCCCGCAGATGACGTGGCCCTTGCCGACTTTTTCGCGGATTGCGGTGACAGTCGTTTCGATGAAGTGCGCCGGGGTCCAGTCGCCCGCCGCGCCGCAGATTTGGAAGACGAAGTTTTTGATGATGTGCGGGCCGAGCGGCGTGTGGTGCACCTCGGGGTGGAATTGCACAGCCCAGATGCGGCGCTGCTGGTTGGCGATGCCGGCCAAGGCGTTGGCGCTGACGGCGATGCGGTGAAAGCCGGCGGGCAGCTCCAGCGCTTCGTCACCGTGGCTCATCCAGACCTGGAGCGTGGGCGGCAAGCCGGCGAAGAGCGTCGTCGCGCTGTCTTCGATGGTGACTTCGGCGTGGCCGTATTCGCGCTTGGCGCCCGGGCGCACCTTGCCGCCGAGGTGATGGACGATGAAATGCAGCCCATAGCAGATGCCTAGTACCGGCACGCCGAGTTCGAGCAGCTTGGGGTCGGCCGCGGGCGCGTCCGCATCATAGACCGACGACGGCCCGCCGGAGAGAATGAGGCCGAGCGGATGGAGCGCTTTGATCTCGGCAAGGGGCGCGGTGCAGGGAAGCACGACAGAGAAGACGTTCTGCTCGCGAATGCGCCGAGCAATCAGTTGCGTATATTGCGAACCGAAATCGAGGATGACGATTGTCTGGGTGGCCACGATTTCAGTGTGGCAGGGCATGTCGTCAATTTGCAAGCGGGATCAAGATTTGCGAGGAAAGGGTGGAAATGATCTGCAAGGCGGGATGGACATTGTGCGTTCCCACCCTTTTCGCAGAAAAACGCGAAAAGGATGGGGCACCCGGCACCCGGCACCCGGCACCCGGTACCCGGCGGTCATTTGGAGATTTCCACAACGCGGAATTAATCTGCATGGTTTTGAAAATATAAATAGGGGGGTAGGGGGTGGTCAGGCGGCGGTGTTTTTGGGTGAGGAAGGTTGGTTACGGACCCCGGCTAGGGCAACCTGGGCAGCATAGAGGAGCCTGGTTGCGTCTCTTCCATCGATTGCGTCGATGAGTATTCCGTGGGCGACGCAGGCGATAAAGCTGCTGATGTTCTCCTGTCCGGTGAGCGGAGGCATGGCCCTGCGATAGGCCCATCCAGCGTTCTGCCGGGCTGTGTAGTTGGATTCTCCATTCTCGATGGTCCCCTGGTAGGCGCGTCTCCACTCGGCGGAACAGCGCGCAATGGCGGGGTTTTTGGGGATGGCGTTGGCGGAGTTCTCGGGGAGGAAGCTTGATTCTTCAGTCATGAGGGTTCTCCTTGCAAGACAGATTAGGGCGGACTCTGATTTCATTGTGCGGGGCGGGAAGGGAATAATCTGCAAAGTGGAATGGGGAATCGTGGTATCCCACCCTTTTCGCAAAGAACGCGAAAAGGATGGGGCACCCGGCAAAGTTCATAACAGGCACTAGACATCAGGCTTCCAGTTCGGGCGGGAGATGCAATAGAATCCGGGGAAAGCCAGATTCCCCGACTGGTTTCCGGAAAAGAAAAGCCTGCCAACCCAAGGAGAAAACTCATGCGTGCAGCCGTTGTGAGCGCCTTTGATACGCCACCAAAATATGCCACCTTTGACGACCCCGTTGCGGCAGAAGGGGAGCTTGCGGTGACGGTAGCCGCTGCCGGGCTTCACCCCATTGTGAAGGCTCTGGCGAACGGTACACACTACGGCAGCACGGGGGAGCTTCCGTTTGTGCCTGGAGTGGACGGCGCAGGGCGCCTGGAGGACGGAACACGCGTGTTTTTCGGCGCGGCGCGCAGCCCTTTTGGGAGTTTTGCCGAGCGGACACTGGCGGCGAATTGGATGTGCATTCCGCTGCCCGAGGGGCTGGATGACGCGACGGCGGCGGGGATTGCCAATCCTGCCATGTCTTCATGGGTTGCGTTGAAGGCGCGCGCGCAGTTTGTCTCCGGGGAGAGCGTGCTCATTCTCGGCGCAACCGGCGTGGCCGGCCAGCTTGCGGTGCAGATCGCAAAAAGGCTGGGAGCGCGGCGCGTGATTGCAGCCGGACGCAATCCGCAGGCGTTGGAAAAGCTGAAGGCGCTGGGTGCGGATGCGATTATCTTGCTCGACCAGGAGCATGATCCGCTGGTGGCCGCGTTCAAGAGCGAGATCGAAGAAGCAGGCGTGGATGTGGTGATTGATTATCTATGGGGTCGCCCGGCGGAGTGCGCGCTGGAGGCCATCTCGCAGAAGGGACTGCACAAGGCTGCGCCGCGGGTGCGGTATGTGCAGATTGGCTCGAGCGCCGGCGGGACAATCAGCCTGGCGGCAGCCTCTCTGCGCAGCTCTGGGTTGGAGTTGCTGGGCAGCGGTTTTGGCAGCGCGTCGCTCATTCAGATTCGGACGGCAGTCGAGGAGTTTTTCAAGAGCGCTGCTCGGGAGCCGTTTCAATTCAAAGTGAAGTCGGCGCCGCTCAGCGAGATTGAATCCTTGTGGAACAGCCCGGAGCAGGGCACGCGACTGGTGTTTCAGCCGTGAACTTGAATTGGCGGCTGTTGCCGGGGCTGAAGCGGATTTATTTTGCCCGCTCTATGCGGGGGCTGAACCCCCCGCCTCCCTCCGAATCGAGTTTCCTAAGCGGCTAAAGCACAGTTGATTTTGTGCGGCTAATGTACGGAATGGGGATTGTGTATTCCCACCCTTTTCGCAAATAGCGCGAAAAGGATGGAGCACCCAGCGAAAACAGCTACCAGGCAGTAAGGCAAATCGGCACTTCTGGTTAACTAGATTCATTAAGCTCTTAATTTCTCTCTGGGATTGACCACTGCATTCCTAATAACTCATCAAATTCCGGCGAGAGGCGCTCCAGTCCAGCTCCTGGATAAAACGTCATTTCGCCAAATTTAACACAGCCTGAAATCTCATATAAATCCACCCTTACATAAGAGAAATCTTCCCCGATCTGCTCTGCGTAGCGAAGCATCTTATCAAGGTTGTCAGGCCGCGATATAGCATATGAAGGTCGTGGAAAAGTATATTCGACAGGCATTTCATTCCAATTCGAATCGCGAATAGTCCGCCGATGACCGGTATACCGGTCAAGGTCGACTTGTATGGCAAACGCTCGCCCATTGAATGTATGAAATTTGTAGTCTACCAATCCATGCTCTCCGCTCTCGATGAATGGCTCTACGAGTAGTCGTCTACGAACTTTGGAATATGCCCATTCTTCCGAAGCGGCATGGAAGTCCATACGAAGATATTCGCGAAGCTGACGGCGTATCATTTCTTCATCTTTTGCATCTGCGGGCCGGTTCATGAGAAATACATTCGCGGCCGACGCGTGGTTCGTTTTCATAACGCACGGATAAGGTAGAGCATCATAATCAATATCTATCGGGCTTTCAAATGTCGCCAGTGTTGGGATGATGAAGCCATCACCAAATCTGGCGGCCATTTTCTCTTTTGCGATAATCTTGTCTACCAGAGGGGGCATTCTTGAGTCACGGTCATATAGCTTTCTGTAAGCAATCTTTTCGTTGAAAGTCCGCGGATGCTTAAGATTAGGAAGCTTACCGAACACCCTTATATGATCAACTGTCACATGCCACTTACGAGGAAGTAAATCGACCATGAACAGCCATGCAGGAAAGAAAATAGTCTTGAGAAGCTCCCTTAACTTATTCCTCTTCATATACGTACCTTTTTCAAGAAGTTTTGTTTCGCCAAGGATACCAGAAAACAGTTGTTCAGCGGGTCTGTCTGCCGGAGTGCTCGCAGGCTGTTCGCCTATTCGGCCAACGGTGCGAAAGCGGGGCTTGCCATGACTCTCCACCCGGCAGAACATCCCCGACTCGCCGCGTTCAAGTATCACGGGTTTATCGACCAAATGCAGCGAGGCGGAGCAGGCGCGTTCTCCGTCACTCTCAGCCGGGCGTGATAGGCTGCTAGGCGATGCAGCTTGTATGAATCGGCTGCCGCGAAAGATGCGATTGCAGACGCGACCCAAGAGCGCTTTCCGCGTCAAAGGACCAGACCGGCTGATTTTGCCACCAAGAGGACTTTTCATGAAATGCTTTTGTTTCGCACCGATTCTCATTCTGGCGGTTGGAACCGCCGTTGCTCAAACCTCTCCCGCAACTGATGCACAGAAGCCCGCGACGCCGGCAGCCATCAAGAGCTTCGATTTATCGGCGATCGACAAGACCGCCGACCCTTGCGCGGATTTCTATCAATACGCCTGCGGCAACTGGGTGAAGAACAACCCCATTCCCGGCGACCAGGTGCGCTGGGCGCGGTCGTTCTCGCTGCTGGCGGAACGAAACCGCTATTTGCTATGGCAGGAGCTGGACGCGGCGGCAAGCAACCCCAAGAGCGCGCTGGAAAAGCAGTATGGCAACTACTTTGCCGCCTGCATGAACACCGGCCTGATCGAGACGGCGGGGCTGAAGCCGCTGGAGCTGGAGTTCAAGCGCATTGACGGCCTGAAAAATGCGAGCAAGCTGGCCGCGCTGATGGGCGAACTGGAGGCCGACGGGAGCTCGGCGCCACTGTTCAGGTTTGGCGTCGGGCAGGACGAGAAGGACTCATCGAAGCAGATTGCGGAGATTGGGCAGAGCGGCTTGTCTTTGCCCGATCGCGACTACTACCTTGTGGACAACGCGCATTTCAAGGAGATTCGCGAGCAGTATGTAAAGCACGTGACCAAGATGTTCACGCTGGCCGGGGACGCGCCCGAGAAGGCCGCGAATGAAGCCGCGGCGGTGATGGAGATTGAGACCGCGCTGGCGAGGGCCTCCACCAGCCGCACCGACATGCGCGACCCGGATAAACGCTACCACATTTATACCCTGGCCGATTTGCAGAAGCTGACTCCGGAGTTTGAATATTCGGTTTACTTCAAGGACGTGAAAGTGCGCCCCTTCGACACGCTCAATGTGGCGACACCGGATTTTTTCATGGAACTGAATGAATTGGTCCAGAAGGAGCCCGTCTCTGCGTGGAGGGCGTACTTCCGCTGGCACACGATTCATGACGCAGCAGTGAACCTGCCGCAGGCTTTCTTTGACGAGAACTTCGCCTTCTTTGGAAAGACGCTGGCGGGGCAGAAGGAGCCGACGCCGCGCTGGAGACAGTGCACCATAATGACCGATCGCGCGCTGGGCGAGGCAGTGGGACAGGGCTGGGTGAAGGAGCACTTTCCGCCGGCGGCCAAGGCCAGCATGGACCAACTGGTGGCGGCGCTGGAGAAGAGTTTGGGCGACGACATCAAGACGCTGCCGTGGATGAGCGAGGATACAAAAAAGGCCGCGGAAGAGAAGTTGGCATTGATCCGCAACAAGATCGGCTACCCGGAGAAGTGGCGCAACTATCGAGCGCTGAAGGTGAATCGCGACGACCTGATCGGGAACCTGGAGCGCAGCGCGGTTTTTGAGCGCAAATGGAATTTGAACCATCTGGGCAAGCCGGTGGACGAGAAGGAGTGGGGCATGACGCCGCCCACGGTAAACGCCTACTATAATCCCTCGTTCAACGACATCAACTTCCCGGCCGGCATTCTGCAGCCGCCTTTCTTCGATTTCACTGTCGATCCGGCGGTGAACTTCGGCGGCATCGGCGTGGTGATCGGCCACGAAATGACGCACGGCTTCGACGACGAGGGCTCGAAGTACGACGGCAGGGGCAACCTGCGCGAGTGGCAAACGCCCGAGGACCGCAAGTCCTTTACCGAGCGGACCGACTGCGAAGTGGAGGAGTACGGCAACTTTGAGGCCGCGCCGGCGCATGACAACATCGCCGAACAAAAGCTGAATGGCAAGCTTACGCTGGGTGAGAACACGGCCGACAATGGCGGCCTGAGGATCGCGTATATGGCGCTGCTGGATACATTAGCGGCGCAGGGCAAGAGCATTAACGACAAGATTGACGGCTACACCGAGGCACAGCGCTACTTCCTGGGCTTTGCGCAGGTGTGGTGCCAGAACCAGACCGAGCAGTCAGCTCGCCAGGCAGCGCTGGTGGATCCCCACTCGCCGGGACGCTGGCGCGTCAACGGCACAGTGCAGAACTTCGACCAGTTCGGCAGGGCTTTTGGCTGCACCAAGGGCCAACCGATGTATCCGGCGAACTCCTGCCGGGTCTGGTAGAGCGCGGCCTTCACCCCTGGCCGGGAGCCGTGGCGCATTGAAACCATGGCTTCGTGGCTGGGGGAGGGTCAGGCCAGCCAACCTGGGCGGTTCATCTTCCTGTAGATGCAGACGGACGTTTTCGCGGTTTGAGGGTCCAAACCGCATCCAAATAGGATCAGAATGGCTCGGCCAGCCCGAATGAAGGGGATTTCGCCGCGCCTGACGCCGAGCCGGACAGGGAAAAATGCACCGTTTTGCCCCGTCTTTCGCCAAAACTAGGCACAACCACCCCTGGGCTTTTACAATGCAACAGGGACCCGTCCCAACCCAGCTCTGCTGTGGAACTAGCAAACTTGGCGGCGCACGCCTGACCAGGATGAAGGAATCGCATGAAGTTCACGAAATTCGGCAAGGCCCTTCTTTTAAGCGCCCTTTCTGCTGGCGTTATTCTCAGCGTTACGTCTTGCGTTCAGGATTATTCGGTCGGCTATTTGTATGTGACGGGAACGGTGACGTCGCAGTCCGCAGGCAGCGGCATCATCAGCGGCTTCAAGATTGACCACAACACGGGCCAGCTATACAACATCAACGGATTGCCCGTTCCCTCCGGCGGAGCAAATCCGGTGCGGGCCGTCCTGCTGAGCGGCAGCCGCTTTCTTTATGTTCTCAACCGGGGCGTGAACGCCTCGGGCGGCACCGACTGCACCGCGACGAATCCCTGCCTGAATGCAAATATTACCCAATTTGCGATTGGCGCCAACGGGATTCTGACGCCTCAGGAGACCTTCTACACGCAGGGCGTCAACCCGTTCCGCATTATCTCCGATAGTTCGGGAAGCTTCATTTACGTGCTGGATCATGATTCGCCGGCTCCAACCTCGACCTCCAGCGTTCCGGTTGCGGCCACCAGCAACGCGAACTGCGCGGCTGCCCTCATCGGCGCAACGACCTGCGGCGACGTTACGGCCTTCGCAGTGAACCCGACCACGGGCCGGCTGACGCTTCTCCAGAATACCCAGGTGACTGCGGCGGGCGGCAGCGGATTTCCGTTGACCTACTTCCCAGTTCCCTCCAATCCCGTTGACTTTGCGATGGCTAGCGGGTACCTCCTGACGATGAGCAGCGCGGGAACCACCGTGGATACGATTACCGGGGCATACACCGGCGGTTCATCGGTCTTTCCCTACACCTACAATGCCTCAAACGGACAGTTGACGATAAACCAGAACAGCACTAACCCGCTGCTCAATGTGGCACAGGGGACCGCACTCGTGAGCGGAAACGGTTATGTCTTCGTGCTGGACAACGAGGCGCCAACTCCCAACCCCACCGGCGCGCAAAGCCAGATTGTGGCTTTCACCACCGGCAGCGGCGGCGCTCTGGCGGCGGCCACCAACGGCATCATTCCGGATGATCCGAACCAATCCAACCCTACCTGGCTGGCGGTGGAGTCAAAGGGCAAATGGTTCTACGTGGCCAATCAGGGGAACAACACGACGGGTACGGGGACGGCCGAGAGCGGTCTGGCGGGTTACGTGTTGAACAGCCCATTCCAGCCCACCGAAATGTCAGGCACGCCCATCGGTTTCGGCACCGGCGCCGGCCCGCAGTGCCTGGTCGAGGATCCCTCGAATCAGTTTTTCTATACGGCCAACTTCAACTCTTCAACCGTGACCGGTCAGGCGATTGACCAAAACGCCGGCACCCTCACCCCACTCTCTCAGGTGTCGAAAGTGCCCGCCAGCTATCCGCTGACAGGCCAGCCCACCTGGTGCCTTGTGGATGGGCGCACAAACTGACCTGCCGCTTGATAAGGACGTGCCTGGGGTGGAAAGCGAGCCTTCGCCCCAGGATTTCGATTGATTCGCAGTCATCAAGAACGCAGCCGAATTCCTGGGCACGAAGTTGTTACGGAGCGCACGGGAGCTCGATTCCAAACCTGATTTTTGGAGGCCCGGAGTTCCGGGCCACTGACGAAAGATGCGCATGAAGTTCAACAAGTCGAGCCAACTGCTATTGGTTTCCGCAGCCAGCCTTCTGGTGGCCGGATTTGTGACCGCCTGCAGCACGGCAACCACGGATTTTGTTTTCGTGTCCAGTTCCCTGGCCGCAGGACCGAACAGCTACGGCGAGATCGATGTATTCGAGATCAACATTGTCTCCGGCTTTATGCGCCAGATACAGTCATCGCCCTTCCCTTCGGGTGGACGCGACCCCGTGGCCGAAGCCGTTACCTCCGACTACGGAACCCTGTACGTGGTCAATCAGCTTGACAACAACATCGTTCAGTTCCAGATTGGCCCCGATGGCAAACTCTATCCCCTGAACACCGTGAATACGCCGGGGATATACCCGCTTGCCGTTGCCGTGAACGGAACGAGCACGTCGCCGTCGACGTATCTTTATGTTGTAGACACATTCCAGTCGCTGGGAAGCTGCTCGCTCGCGAACCCTTGCTCGGGGTCGGTGGGCGTATTCCCCATCGAGCCAGCGTCGACCAGCGGCTCTACTGCGATCCCTGCCGGCGGCTTGGGACCACCCATCGTCAATCCAAGCATCAACGCCAGCTATTGGCCGCTGATCAACCCAAGCAGCACCAGCGACGTGATGGTGCCTACGGCGGTCACTGTGCTGCAAGGCGGAGTCTATGTGTACGTCGCGGCTTACGACTCGACGGCCGTTGCGGCGAATAACGAGGGCACAGTCAACATCTGCAATCTGAACGCCAGCGCCTACGCGGGCGCCGTTGGATATATCTTTGGCTTCTCGGTTGGCTCGAACGGCGCGCTCGCGGCGATACGGGGATCACCATTCCCTGCCGGAAGCCTGCCCTGCGGCATTGCCAGCGATTCTTCTGGCGGCCACGTCTACGTCACGGATTACATCAATCGCGAGGTTCTTGGCTTTTCAGTGGCATCCGGCGTGTTGACTTCGCTCGGCTCATTTCCGGCCGGCAATCAACCCAAGTCCATCGCCGTCGATCCCAATTACACGTATGCGTATGTCGCCAACACGCTTGACGGCACTGTGAGCGCGTATTCCATCGGCGGTTCAGGGGCGCTCAGCCCCCTAGGCACTCCTTACGACGCAGGCCTTGATCCGGTGGCTATCGGCATTGACCCATCAACCAGCCATTTTGTTTTCACCGCCAACTTTCTGGGCAGCAATGTCTCCGATTTTGAGATGAGCACAACAGCGGGCACTCTTATCAACGCGCAGCTGTCTCCTTATAAGTCCAACGCCCAGCCGACGGCTGTGGTCGCCGTTCCGAACAGCGGCGGACCTAAGTAATATTGGGCGCCTGGTCGCTGCCAGGCGCTCTAGCAACACCTCGTACCGGGCTTTTACAATCGATACGGGGCAACTTAACCAGTTTTCCTGGGCTCGCAGATGGCCAGCCCACGACGAAGGAAGCGCATGAAGTTCAGCAAATTGAGCCAGCTTTTTCTGGTCTCTTCCATAGGCCTTCTAGTAGCCACCGTTTTTTCTGCCTGCGCGATCACGACCATCGATTATGTTTTCGTGGCCAACTCCACGGGCACGGGAACCTCGAATGATGGGCAGATCGAGACTTACGCGGCAGACTCCCAGTCCGGCGCGTTGCGCACGGCGGGTAGCGCTGTCTCCTCCGGTGGAGTGAACCCTGTTGCCATGGCCGTCACCTCCGACTATGAGAACCTTTACGTCGCCAATTCGGGAAGCAACAATATCGCCCACTTCCACATCAACATCAGCGGCACCCTGACGGCGGCTGACACGCTTACCCTGACAGGCGCCGCGCCGATTCGCATGGCAGTGAACTCTGCCGGGACCTATCTGTATGTAATCTCCTGCACGCCCTCGGCAACTCAGACGTGCACTGCCGGCTCCGCGGCGCTTACAGAGTATGGGCTCTCTTCAGGCACGATTGGCGCTGCTGTTGCTTCAGTGCCGTTGAATCTCAGCAATGTTTCCGCCGGCATCTATGCGGGCGATGATATTGTGCCAACGGGAATCACCGTACTGGCCAATAACAGCGACGTGACCGGCAATGCCGTCTTCGTCTCAGCTTATGACGTGACGGCCTACAATCCCGGGGGGACGACCGGCCCCTGCCCTCCCATCGGCTGTGCCAATTCCGGCTGGGTATTTGGCTTCGCCATCGGCTCGGGCGGCACGTTGACGGCATCTACTTCAGGCAACCCCGCCATCACAGTCAGCCCATGGGAAGCAGGCGTGAAGCCCTCGGCTATCGCCTCTGACCCGACCAATCGCTTTGTTTATATCACGGACTTCGCGCAGTCTCAGTTGATCGGCTACACGATTATTGACGGCAGTGTTCTGAGCTTTCTGCCCAGCGGTCCGTTCAAAACAGGGAATGAGCCCACCGCCGTGATTATCGACCCGCGCGGCATGTTCATCTATGTCACCAATTCGCTGGATTCCACGGTATCTCCCTACGAGATCACGCTGGCCACCGGAGTTCCTACGGGCGCAGTGAACGCCACTGGCTCCGGCAACAACTCGACGGATACTGAGCCGGTTGCCATTGTGATGGATCCTGCGCTGGGAAGGTTTGTTTATACCGCCAACTACCTGGGCAACTCGATCTCCGGGTTTATAGCTAATCCGACTTCGGGCGCGCTGGCGGTCACACAGGCCACTCCGTATCCCACAGGGGAAAAACCGACCGCGATCGTGTCTGTTCCCCACGGCAACTACTCCACGCAATCGGTTACACCGTAACCGCAGCCAGTTCCGCAGACAAGAAGGCCCAGCCTGGTCATGGCTGGGCCTCGTAGTTTGGGTGAACATTTAATAAGCCAGCTGAATATGCGTGAATCCGGCTTTGTGACTGTTTAAGGAGCTGGTGATCGGCCGTGATGGGCTGTTACGCGCCCATCCACTTGCGCAATACTCGCTGCGCCGGCTTTTCGACCAGGTAAAGCGTCGCGACGGCCATGGCGATGAGCAACGCGTAACTGAGCCAGGGGTCGAAACGGGTGAGCCCCATCCGGTCGAGGACGTGCGACTCATGGACCATATTCCACAGGTTGAAGTGGAGCAAGTAAAGGCAGTAGCTGGCCTCGCCAACGAAGACCAGCGGACGTATTCCGAGCACGGCCGCAAGCGGATTCTTCCCGGCCAGCCCCAGGACGATGCAGCCGAAGAACGGCATCAGCAAGCCGTCGTGCATGATTGCATAAGGCATCAGCGGCCCCAGCGTCAGCAGGCCATAGATACCGGCAAAGCCGCCCAGTCCCAGCCATAGGCGCAGACGGCTGTCGCGCGCTATCAGTTCGTCCAGTTCCGCCAGCATCACGCCGAAGACAAAGCTGGCCACGTGCGCGTAAGGGGTATATTTGAGGGCCCACAGCCAGCGCCCGTAGCTCCAGCGGTCGGGATGCGCAATGCCGTCCGGGTTGAATGCAATATAGAGTGCGCCGGGAACCAAGCCCAGCATCCAGACGCCAGCCATCTTCCAAAGGTAGGGTCCTGCGCGCTCCGGCCGCTTCCATCGAGCCAGCCAGGGAAAGATCACGTAGTAGAAAGCCTCGGCCGACATGGTCCAGGCGGGCGTATTCAGGAAGGTGGAGATGGCCGGGATAAACCCTTGCATCAGCAAGGGTGTGAGCACCACGCCAGTCCAGAACATGGCGTGGGTGTGACTGCCGTACTCCTTGCTTAACGTCCCCAGGCTCAGTAACAGACTGAGCAGATAGATGGGATAGATGCGCGTGAACCGCGCCTTCCAGAAGCGCGTCAGGTTCAGTTCTCCGGCCCGCGCCCGCGCATTGTAGTTATAGCCGAGCACAAAACCCGAGAGGAGTATGAAGTAGCTAACTGAGACAAAGCCCGCATCGACTACCGGCGCCAGCCAACCAAACCAGTTGGGATTTGAAAAATGGAAGAAAACGATGTTGATGGCCGCGAAACAGCGCAAGCCCGTCAATGCATTCAGCCGATCTGGCTTGCGTATCTCCACTGGCAGTTAGACGCCTCCGGGCAAAAGATGGCCGATGGCCGACTGCTATCAGCGGACAGCAAAACGCCTCTCAACTGGAAACTGTCAGCTGTTATCTGTTGGTAGTCTTACGCTGTGACCAGCGAGCCGACTTTCTCGCCCAGCACCACCCGCCGGATATTCCCCGGCTGGTTCATGTTGAAGACGATCATGGGAAGGTTGTTGTCCTTGCACAGGCTCACGGCGGTCAGGTCCATGACCTTCAGCCCCTGGCGCAGAATTTCCATGTAGGTGATCTCGTCGTACTTGACCGCGTCCTTCACCAGCACCGGGTCGGCGTTGTAAATGCCTTCCACTTTGGTGGCTTTCAGCAGCACATCGGCTTTGATTTCCATGGCGCGCAGACTGGCCGCCGTATCCGTGGAAAAGAAGGGATTGCCGATGCCGGCGGCAAAGATGACCACGCGGCCTTTTTCCAAATGGCGCTCTGCCCGGCGGCGAATATACGGCTCGGCTACCTGGTTCATGAAGACGGCGCTCATCACGCGGCACTGCACGCCGCGCTTTTCAATGGCGTCTTGCATGGCGATGGCGTTGATGATGGTGGCGAGCATGCCCATGTTGTCGGCGGCCACGCGGTCCATCGCTTTAGCCTGCGCACCTGCGCCGCGAAAAAAGTTTCCCCCGCCCACCACTACGCCGATTTCTACGCCCAGCGAGTGCACATCTACAATCTCGCCGGTAATCTCGGCGAGTTTGTCGGCATCCAGGCCGAATCCGCGCGGGCCGGCCAGCACTTCACCCGAAAGCTTGAGAACGATTCGCTTATACATGCCTTTTCGAGTATCGCATAGAAGGCGCCAGAGGCAATCACCATGTGCGACGGGTTCAGCCCGTCCTGCACGAGGCGGTTCGGCGGCGCAGCCCAAGTCCGGGCGTGGCGATAATCCGGGCTCTTTATCGCTTCCCTTTTGCATCAGAGTGACATCTAATAATGCTGTGTTGCAGCAAGGCGTCAGAACGGAACGGCGCGAGAAAGGAAAGAGAAGGAAGAAAAGAGGAGGAAGGAGGATTATGACGAACCCCAAAAAATGCGGAAATCTGGCTTGTACCTGTGTCCCAGCCGGGAACGCAAAATATTGCAGCCCCCACTGCGAAGGAATTGGGAAGAAGATGGAAATCGTCTGCCTTTGCGGCCACTCGGACTGCGGCGGCAACGTGAAAGACGTCTGAGCTTCTACTGCTCGGTGGGTCTGCAATCTGCAAAAAGGCCCAAGGTTTGCACCCTGGGCCTGAGAAACACGTTGCTTGCTTATTCTGAAGCTGTTAAGCGCGCAGGCCGATCTTGCGGCGCAACATGCCGGCCAAGCCGACCAGGCCGCTGCCGAGGAGGAGTGCTGTCGAAGGTTCCGGGACTTCTCCCCCTTGATTCAGTGGTGAATTGCCCACTTGGCCCTGAGTGCCGCTGGCGACGACTAAATCGTCGCCGATGTTCCCCGCGTAGACATTATCCGGAGCGATCGAATTGCCGGCGAGGCAACCGTAAAAACTCGCGGTCAGACACCAATAGTGATAACCGCTAGCGTATCCGGGGCTGTTGGCTTCAAAGAAAATTGCGCCGGTGCCGCTGAAATTGAAGAAGAGACTTGTGGCGCTGGCCGACAGCTCACCACCATAGTCATACTCATTCACAAACGAATCACTGGTCGTGAGATCGTAACTGTACTGTGGATTGGTGTCGTCGATTAAATCGAGGTCCCAACTGATGATGTTGGTTGTTTGGAGAACCCCGATCGTGCCATCCGTCGTGATGGTGCCCACCACCGAGTCGGTCTGGGTCGGATTTCCGGGAGTTCCATTAAGCGGGCTGGTGATGGTTTCGTTGACGGTATATACGGTGTTAGCCCAGGCGTTTGAAGCAACCGCGCCAGCCAAGGCAAGGATTGGAACTGCGAGAAATCCAATTTTGATTTTCATGTGCAATTCTCCAGAGTATTCATCCTGTTAGGGTTCGTCTTCTGATGCCTTCGATCCCTCGTTTGCCTCTTTCTGCTTCCTGGGAGGCAAACGCAGGGATTTCAGGGCTGAGGGGAAGCCGCGTGATGCGAATTCAGCCGGTCTCTCGCGAGTGAGATGGGGTAGAAGCGGCCGAACTTCAGGTTATAATCGGGAATCTAAGCTCCCCACGGCAAGTGCCGTCTTAGGTTATTGGAGGTCATCTCGTGCGAAATGCTCCTTCGGGCCTATCCGGCCTGCCAGAAGCTTCAGCGAACATCCGCCTTGACTCATGGAAGGAGATTGCATCCTACCTCGGCAGGGGCGAGCGGACGGCGAAGCGGTGGGAGACCGAGCGGGCTTTGCCGGTTCATCGTCTGCCCGGCGGCGGGCGGGGCAGCGTCTATGCCTATACATTGGAGTTGGATGAATGGCTTAGGTCAGCCAAGGCGCTGGAAGGGGCGGAGCTTGAGATTGGTCTGGATGGCGCGGGCGCGGGAGCTGACGGCTCCGTTTCAGCGACGGGACACGAAAGACCCAGGATTGGCACGCCTGAGCCGTTGATCACTGTTCCCCTGGACGCTCAGCGAATGGCAACTGCCAACTTGCAAGCCAGCCGGCACGACTTCAAGCCTGGCTGGAAGCCCGTGCTTGCTGGAATCCTTGCGGCAGGAGCGGTAGGCGCAGCCCTTTACACCGTGGCTGCTCGTTCCGTCAGTAGCGGAAATCCGCATCGGACTTCTTCGATGTTTGGCCCAGCGGAAGCAGCGTCCGTTCCTCCCGGATCGACGGCCGTTAACAATTCGGACAAGCGCCTGGCCCATGACTTCTACCTCAAAGGCCGCTTCGAGTGGAATCAAAGGACTCCGGACAGCCTCAACCGTGCTTTGGACGATTTCACACAATCGATAGTGCACGATCCAAACGATGCCAGATCCTACGTAGGACTGGCCGATACTTACAACCTGTTGCATATCTATTCGACGTTGTCGCTGACCGATTCCTACCCGAGGGCAATTGCCGCGGCCAGGAGGGCCGTGCAACTGGATGATTCTCTGGCCGAAGCCCATCGAGCGCTGGCCTTTGCCGAGTATTACGGCGCAGGGGACTATGCAGAGTCAGAGAAGGAGTTTCGCCGCGCTATCGAGCTGAATCCCAAAGATCCCGTGACCCGCGCCTGGTTCGCCAATGCGTTCGCGGTGCCGGGCCGATTTGAAGAATCCCTTGAGCAATTCGAAGTGTCCCAGGAACTTGATCCCGCTTCGCACGCCACTCTATCCGACAAAGGCATTATCCTGTTCAATTCAGGGAAGAGGAAGGAGGGGATCGCGCTTCTGAAGGATGTGGAGCGCACCGACCCGGAGTTTTTCATGCCTCACTTCTACCTGATGCTCACCAGTTTCGACCAGCGTGACTTTCGCACCTTTCTGGATGAGGGACAAAAGGGCGCTGATGTCCGGAACGATCCGGCGCTCAAAGACATTATGGCGTCTGCGAGAGAGGGTTATGCAAGCGGTGGGGAGCGCGGATTATTGGAGAGACTCTATACCAAGCAAAAGGAATACTACGCGATGGGGAAATATCCAGCAGCAATGTTGGCCAAGACCTGCGTCGCTCTCGGCAAACGGCAGGAAGCGCTCGATCTGCTCTATGCCGCCTTTTCCCGTCATGAAGCGGATGCCCTTTGGTGTCTGGTGGACCCTGACTTACTCACCTTGAGAGATGATCCCCGTTACAGGGAATTAGTGAAGAAGATCAACTTTCCATCAAGACCCGCAAAAATAAATCTGGCCTTGGTCCGCTGAGAGATTAACTTTCTCCGGCGCCGGAGACACCTGTAGATGCAGACTCGCAGGAGGGGATTTAGCTGCGGATCGTGGCGGTTGCTCGATAACTTGCAAAAAAGAAAAGGCCCGGGGTTTGCACCCTGGGCCTTTAAGATTTCCGGAATGTGGTTGGCTAATTACTCGGTCGCCGCTTCCACGGGCTTCGTGGTGGCCACGGTCCAGTCGGGCGCGCCCACCTTGAAGCGCGCGAAGCGCCGCACGGTGATGTTCTCGCCCAGCTTGCCCACCTTGGTCGCAATCAGTTCCTTGATGCTGACGGTCTGCTCCTTGATGAAAGGCTGCTCCAACAGGCAGACCTCCTCGTAGAACTTGGCCATCTTGCCCTCGACAATCTTCTCGATCACCGGAGCAGGCTTGCCGGTGGCGGCTGCCTGTGCGCGATAAATATCTTTCTCGCGCTCCATATCGGCAGCGGTCACATCCTCGCTCCGCACATAGCGCGGATCAGAGGCCGCGATATGCATCGCGACATCCTTGAGCAGTTCCTGGAAGTCCTCGGTGCGGGCCACAAAGTCGCTCTCGCAATTGAGTTCGAGGAGCACACCGATCTTTCCGCCGGCGTGAATGTAGGTTCCCACAGCACCCTCGTTGGTGGTGCGGGCGGCCTTTTTCTGCGCCGAGGCCATGCCCCGCTTGCGCAACACCACAAAGGCTTCCTCGATGTTTCCCTTGGTCTCCTGCAACGCTTTAAGGCAGTCTCCCATGGGAGCGCCGGACTTTTCGCGAAGCTCTTTTACCTGTTTGGCATCAATCTTTTCGCTCACTGTTTTTGTCTCTCTTTTCTGAAATTCTGAACCTTCTTCGCCCCCGTCCTGACTGATCAAGAACGGATGCCGGTCGAGATTTGGGTTTCCCACCCTAGCCGCAAAAACAAAAACGCGGCGAGGGTGGGGCACCCGAAGTCTTGTCACCGGAGGAGTCCCGGCATAAGAAAAGCGTGGCGCTCAACGCTGGCGGCCACGCTTGTCTCATTCTGCGCGCTACGCGCAGGAAAGATTAAAGAGCGCTTTCGGCCACTTCGGCCTCGTCCAACGCTGCCACCGCGGCAGGCGCCTTGCGAATGCCGCCGCCCAAAGCCGCTTCGAGGTCCACTACTTCTGCCTCGGCAGGGGTAGCTTCGGTTGCTGATTCCTCGGCCACAGCGACTGGCTGCTCTTCCTGGAAGGCCTTGTCGCCCACCAGGTTCACGCCCTCGGATGCCGAATCGGCGATCTTCGAGGTGAAGAGGCGAATGGCGCGCAACGCGTCGTCGTTGCCGGGAATCACGTAGTCCACCACCGTGGGATCGCAGTTGGTATCCACCACGGCTACCACCGGGATGCCCAGCTTGCGGGCTTCCTTCACGGCAATCGCTTCGTTGTTAGAGTCGACGATGAAGAGCGCATCGGGCAGGCGCTTCATCGTCTTGATGCCGGCCAGGTTCGCTTGGAGGTGCTTGCGCTCCCGCTCCAGCTTGATAACTTCTTTTTTGGTCAGCAGCTCATAGCGGCCGTCAGTGGCCATCTCATCGAGTTCCTGAAGGCGCTTCACCGACTTCTGCACCGTCACCCAGTTGGTGAGCAGGCCGCCCAGCCAACGCTGGTTGATGTACGGCATGCCCGCGCGGTTGGCCTCTTCGGCCACAGCTTCCTGCGCCTGGCGCTTGGTGCCGACAAACAGAATCGTCTTTCCGCTCGCACAGAGCTCGGTGACGAATTTCGACGCTTCCTTGAAGAGCTTGAGCGTCTTCTGCAGATCGATGATGTAGATACCGTTGCGCTCGCCAAAGATGTATTCCTTCATCTTTGGATTCCAGCGCTTGGTCTGATGCCCGAAGTGAACTCCAGCTTCGAGCAGCTCCTTCATTGTGATCGTGGCCAATGGGCCTCCTTCGTGGATTGCATTCGGGTGGTCGATGCCGGCGCCCGAATTTAACCCGCTATTGCGGGAATTTGAAAAACCAGGAACCAGGGACCAGGGACTAGAAAACAGCGCCAAAGTTACGGCTAGTCCCTTAGTCCCTGGTACCTCAGTCGCTGCAAGCGCTTTAGCGCTTGCTGAACTGGAACCTTGCACGAGCGCCCTTCTGCCCGTACTTCTTGCGCTCCTTCATGCGCGAGTCGCGGGTCAGCAGGCCTTCGGCCTTCAGCACTTTGCGCAACTCGGGATTAAACTGTACCAGCGCGCGGGCAACGCCCAGCTTGACAGCATCGGCCTGCGAGGCCACGCCGCCGCTTCTGACCGTGGTGACCACGTCAAAGCTCGACGCCAACTCGACCAGCGCCAGCGTGCGCTTTGCGGCCACGCGCTGTTGCTCGGTGACGAAGTACACATCGAATGCCTTGCCGTTAACCTTCCACTCGCCCGTGCCGGGACGCAGAAATACGCGCGCGATCGCCGACTTGCGCCGCCCCGTCCCGTAATACTGAACCAAATCTGCCATTCTCTGCTCTCTCTCTTTTCGATTCCGGCCTGGCCTCAGGGATGACTGGATGGGTTAAAACCCATCCCTACCAGCCCCCGCGCCTTTTATTCACTTGAGCGTACGGGCTAAAGCCCGGACCTTTCAAAACTTCGAATCCTAAATGCCAAAGCTAGCGGCTAGAAGGTAGCGCTGCTCTTACGCGATATCCAATGCCACCGGCTGCTGCGCCTCATGAGGGTGCTTATCGCCGCGATAAACCTTCAGTTTGGTAGCCATCTGGCGGCCCATCTTGCTCTTGGGCAGCATGCCCTTGATGGCCTGTTCCAGAATCATTTCCGGCTTGCGGTTCAGCAGGCGCGTGTACGACTCCTCGCGCAGCCCGCCGGGGAAACCGGTGTAGCGGCGATAGAGCTTGCTCTGAGCCTTGAGGCCGGTCAGACGGACCTTCTCCGCGTTGATCACGATTACGTGGTCGCCCACATCGATGTACGGCACGTACTGGGGATTCAGCTTGCCGCTCAATACATCGGCAGCTTTGGTCGCCAGACGGCCCAGCGTCTTGCCGCTGGCATCCACTACAAACCACTTGCGGTCAATATTCTTGCCGCTCGGAATAAAGGTGCTCATCTCTCTCCTGCCCTCTAAAACGCCAGTTTCAAACAAAACCGCCCGCAACAATTGGCGAATCACAAACCCCTGTACGGGGGCGAAACACTGAAAAACCCAGCACAAAGCGCTCTTGCCCGCGCCAAATGAGCGCACGGGCCAAATTTCCACCCACTGCCAAACAAATCTGTTCGGGTGAGGACTACGGGGGGCTGGCCCTCAAAAGGACTCTAGCCAGGCTGAAAACGCGTCTTACAAAACTCGCATCCAGCAGCCGGCAGCCTGTTCCAGCCGATCCCCGAGAAATTCCACCTGGGATACGAGCTAGCCGGGTCCGAATGTACACACAGGGACCCCAGGCGCAACACCGCGCAAGGACTTCAGAATACCCGAATCAGGCCCCGGAGTCAACGAAATCCCGGACCAGAGGCTTGCGGAGGCAGGGATAAGTCTTGTCAGAGCCCGTCCGGGACGCAACTGCTCCCTGCTACCTCAAAATCTACGACCGAGTTAGAGTCGAACAGGATTCGGGTCTGGAAGCGGAAGGCTTGGTAGCATGATTTTAAAAGTCGTGCTACTCTGAAACTTCCCCTTTGAAAACCAAGGGAAGTCAATTGGTCTGTCGGGAGTGCGTATGGGCGTTCTGAGCAGAATCGGGATTGCGCTGGATTCGGAGCTTCTGAAGCGTTTTGACAGCTCGATTCAGCGGCGCGGCTATACCAACCGGTCTGAAGCGTTTCGCGATTTGATCAGAGACCGGCTGGTGACCGAGCAGACCGCGGAGCCGGACGCAACAGTGGTGGGTACGATCACGCTGATCTTCGACCACCATGCCCACGGCGTGACCGAAAAGCTGACCGAGGCGCAGCACGCGCACCATGAACTTGTGGTTTCAACAAGCCACGCCCATCTGGACCACGAATCCTGCCTGGAAGTATTGATTGTGCACGGCAAATCGGCCCAGGTTGCCCAGTTCGCGGATCTGCTGATTGGCCTGAAAGGCGTGCAGCACGGACGGCTGGTGATGAGCGTTCCGGAACATGCGATTGAGCATCCCCACGAGCACGAACAAAAACGCAACCACAAACATTGATGCAAGAAGGGGCCAGGGGCGCGGGCACGATCATGGGAACTAGTAGCACGAATATAAAAATCGTAATACTTTTCTTTGCGGCTCTGGGATTCAGCCTTGCGCCGGCCGCCCAAATTCCAACGGCCTTGTCCGGCGGGGCACGCGTAAGCGGCACAGTGCTTGATCCGTCAGGAAGGCCGGTCGTGGGAGCGAGGGTGGAATTCGATTCCGAGACAGGCGCGCGGGTGAGCAGCATTACCGGCGGGGATGGCCGATTCAACGTCACATTGCCCGCATGGGGCGAGTACACGGTGCGCCTGAAAGTTGCGGGGTTTGCCGCGGTGACGCACAAGATGAATTTGAGCGCCGGGACTGCGGGCCTGACATTGCGGCTGGAGCAAGTGGCCGGTGCTGCTGAACAGGTGATCGTCACAGGCGATGTCAGCGAGGTCGCGCTCACTTCGCCCGACCCTTCAGAAAGAGTGATGGTGCGCGAGGAGCTACTGGACGCCAATCCCGGACGGCCGGGCGCGCCGATTTCGATTCCCGGCCTGCCCATCGAGACCGCATCCGGCGGCATCAAGGCGCCGCAGTATTTTGTGCCTGGCGTGGCCGGCGATCACGGCGAGCCGATTGCGCAGTACATAGCGGTAGGCGGCTACCTGGTGACCAACAATCTCTCCGCCAACGCGCACGGCAACGGCTACGCCGACCCGAATATCTACGTCTCCGGCGCGCTGGGCAGCGTGACGACAGACGGCGGAGCCTTCAATGTGCTGGAGGGCAATCATGCGCTTAATCTTGCGGCCACTTATAATCCGCGCGCGCAACTGAGCCGGTTTGTCACTTTCACCGGCGACGATCGCGACGCGGATTTGACAGCAGGATTTGCGCCCAGGAATGAGTCTAAGCGGGAGTGGGTGGCTTTGGAGGCCAACTACGGTAATGGCCTGATGAAGCGGTTGGAGCACCGGCAGCAATACAAGTGGAACGCGCTGCGCATCTTCGATGCAGACAGGCACGAGTTTACGCTTTTCTCCATTGGTTATTGGGGCAAGTCGCACGAGGGAAACCTGGTGCCGCTGGGAGATGGGCTTGAGTTGGGAGACACCATTGATCCGCGCCAGATGGACCAAACGCACACGGCGCTGGTGGCGGTAAACGACCGCTGGACGATGAGAGCCAGCGACGAAGCTGCCTTCTCCGGATTTATTCGGACATATAATTTGGCTCTCTATTCCAACTTCGGCGAGGGGCTGATACGGCAGAGTGAGTTTCGCAGTGTAGAAGGCGCGGAGGCTCGCGAGACGCACACGTTCAGGCCGTGGTTGCAGGGCATGGCCGGGCTCGATTACCACGAAGACGATATTCACCGCGACAATCTGGACCACTATCTTTCCAGCACTGCGCAACTCTACGGTGCTTTCGTCAAAGTGTTATCAAATAACGTCACCATCCGCGATGCGACTCCCTATGCGGCACTGCATGGCGATCTGGGAAAGCATGTGCGCTTTTACGGCGGACTACGCCCGGACGCGATCGAGTTGAAGAACGTCGATATGGTGAATTCCGCTTATTCGTTCGATGAGTGGAAGACGCTTCTAGCGCCCAAGGCCACGGTGACATTGAATCCGGGCACGGGGCCTGTGCGCTGGCTGCCTTCGGCTTCGTTCAGCATGGGGCAGGCATTTTTCACACAGGATCCGCGCACGGCAGTAGAAAAGTCTACCGCACCGCAGGCGCTGTCGCCCTTCGAGCGCTCCCACTCCGAGCAACTGGTGCTAGAGAAACAAGTCTTCGCAACCGATGTGCGCATGACGGTGGGCCGGACGACGACCACGGAGACCCTGGGCAAGATCGATCCCGACAACGGCACCGAGCAACCTCTGGGACCGGGGACGCTGAAGTTTCTCACCGCCAGCGCGCGCCATCTGTTCAGCTTCGGCACTGTGCAGGCGGTCTTCTCGAAGGCCGATGCGCGATTGTTGGGCGCAACGATTGGCGGCGCAACGATTCCCGCGCAGGTTACACCCGAGGCGCCACGCTCCATCTTCGACGCCCTTGCGACGCTGGACCGGTTGCCGCTGGGCTTGCATGGACGCGCCGAGTACGAATACGTGGGCCATAAGCAGCTGGATTTGGGCAACGCGCAGCATCCACTCGCATACGAAGCTATTCCGGTGAGCGAAACACGCATGGCCATGGTCCGTTCGTTTCTGAGCGGCCGGCTGGAACTGGGCGCGAACGGCGAATTGGCGCGCGGCTACACAGGGCAGACCACGGAGACTTTTGCTCCTAATTGGGTGATGGGCACCGCACCGTACTGCGCGCCGGGGTCGGGCCCCAGCGGCCTGGCAAACGATTTTGATTGCGGAACAAACGAGCAGAGCGTCGGCGTGCGCATGGTGTCTTGGGCGGGCGGGTCAGTTTCCTGGCGGTTTGGCGGGGGGAAGTAGGCGGGCATTCAGGGATGCGTCTGGCCGCCGGTTGCTACGTCGATGCCGTGCTGCAGCAGGACAAGGATAGGCGACAGGCACTCTTCGGCGGCGCGCCGGCTGCCGGGAAGATTGACGATGAGCGTGTTGCCCCGGAGTCCAACCACAGCGCGCGAGAGCCAAGCAAAAGGATGAACCGCGGCGCTGAGGTAGCGCATGGCCTCGGCCAGTCCGGGGGCCTCACGGTCAATCACGCGGCGGGTCGCCTCGGGGGTGCGGTCACGCGGACCGAGTCCTGTGCCGCCAACGGTGAAGATCAGTGCCGCGCCCTCCTGGGTCATCTTTTCGAGCGTGGCGATGATGCAGTCTTCGTCGTCAGGCACGAGGTCAGGGGAGATTTCCGCCTGCGGCCATTGCCGGCCAACGAGCGCGATAACGGCTGGACCCGCGGTGTCGGTCATCAGGCCTTTCGAGCAACGGTCGGAGACGGTGATGACGCCAATCAGCATAAGAGAAATTGTAATAGCTTTTTCATTCAGGGTTTTGGATTGGCCGGCTTGTCCGCCACGGCCGGTGCAGGCGTTGCTGCCTTTAGCTGGCTCAGATCGGCCAAAACCTCTTGCCGGCGAGTCGAATCTTTTTTGGTCTCAGCCGGCAGAGTGGCGCCCGCGTAAAACCCAAGAATGTTATCGCGGAGCTGGGTGGATGTCTTATCGAAATTATGCGCCGTCAGCTTTGCGAGAAGGTCTGCGTAGGTATCGTCCGCAAGCGAGTACTCTCCTGCCTCAGTGCTTTTGCCGTCATCGAGATTGCGGTTGGGCAGCACCAGCTTGCCCGCGCGCACCTCTTCCAGCAGAACGCGGTAATCATCGGTGGTTTTGTTGATGCTCTTGATATACAGGTCTTCGGTTTGCGGGGTCGGGCTATTGAATCCCAATCCTTTGAAAGGGCCAATCCTTGGCATAAAGCGAAGAAGCGAGGATAAGATTCGTGTGCCCAATCCAGGCTTTGTATAGGACTTTCCCCAGTTTCTCTCGTAATCGGAGCGGGACAGGCGATAGAGAAACTTGCGCCGGGAAAAGTCGGGCGTCTCGCGCATCAGTTCCTTTTTGTGCGCTTGAAGCGCCACCTGGGTCATCTCAGGAATCACGCGGCTGACAGAGAAACGATAGGAGCCAATTGCCAGGTCCTGGTGCGGCTGCACGTCCTTCAATTCAAGCCCGTAGACGACTGGGAAGACCCGCTCCAAGAGCGGCTCCGCGACTTGGAATCCGATAAAATCGTGGAACTGTTCCGGCGCATAGCGGTTCTTTGCCACCTGCACAGTGTCGAATCCAAACTCCGTTTTCAGATGCGCCGTTGTGTCCTGGGCATAGCGAACGGAGCTGCCGTATTTCGCCCGAAGCTTCGGATAATTAATTGCGACGGCCTCATTGACCGCCGGGTGGCCGTCGATGTCCGCGATATAGTGTGAGAGCGTGCCCAGCGCAAAGGCATATTCATCGGGATTCTGGCTCTCAGCCAGCAACTCCAGAACGAAATCTCCGGAGCGGGCGTAATGGGCCAGGTTGCTGAATTCCTTATTGCCGAAGGGATAGTAGCCCAGATCCTGAATCACCGAGCCTCCGTACGCGTAGGCATGAGCCTCCTTGATCTGCTCATCGGTAATGCCCGGGAAACGCTCGATCAGGAGCGGTCGAATCTCCGATTTCCATGCCAGGTCTACGATCTCCTCGTGCGTCAAAACGGAGTAAGCGAATGCGCCCCCGCACAACACCAGCAAAGCGAAAACAATCGCCGTCGCTCGAGCAAGCCTCGGATGCCAGCGCTGCTTCGTCGCATTGGATTTGCTTCTCATATCCAGCCCAGAAGTAAGAGAACAAGGAGGATCACGAGGACCAGCCCAATCCCGCCGGTCGGATAGTATCCCCAGTTTCTGCTGTGTGGCCACGCCGGCAGCGCGCCGATCAGCGCAAGAATCAAGACCACAGTCAAGGCCATTCCAAGCATGTGTTCCTCCCGGCGTTTCCGCACGGCCCTTATCTGATACAAGACGTGCTGAATCGCAACGACAATTCGAGTTTTCCACGCTGCGAACGCGGAATCTGCTCAATAGGATACAGCAAGAATTCAGGCTTGAAGCGAGGTGCGGTCTCTCATAAGTGTGGCCCATTTGCTTGAAATCATTGACCGGGTTTTGCGCAGGGGAAACGGCTCCATCTTCCTGGTCTGTGCACAGCGTTCAGGGCCGCGCGCCAAGAGGAATCAGCAGGGTGACGGCATCGGGGACGATCTCGATCCTGACCGGCAGTCGCCCCAGCAGTTCCCCATCGGCCTCTGCAAAGACGCGCATTGGAGAGCCGTTCGACGGACGGCACTCGACAGAGACAGCGTCGAGCAGTTCAATCTCACTGGAAAATGTCTGGTGACCGAAGATGGTCGCCAGCAAAAAACGAAAGTAGCTCAGGCGGCTGCGGGTCTTGAAAGCAATCAGGCGCAGGTCGTTGTTGTGCAGCGTGGCGCCGGGGGCAAAGTTGTGGAGGACGCCGCCGAAGTCGCGAATGCGCACCGCAAGAAGCTGGGAGATCTGTTCCACGCGCGGCTGGGCGCTAAAGCGCTCCACAAATGCAGCTTCAAAAAGCGGAAAAGAATAAGTGGCCCAGACGCGAAATCCCTCAACAAGATAGAGCAGATAACCGAGCCGGCGCTTTAGGCTGGGATCGAGCCTGGAAAGAAACAGAGCGTCCGCGCCCACTCCGGCAGCCACAGTGAAGTAGTGCGAGTCAGTTGCCCCCTTTTTCGCTCGATACGAGATTTGGCCCACTGAGATGCGCACCGGGTCCGCAGCCAGCAGCTTGCGAACCGTTTTCGCCGGGGATGAATGGAGGCCCAGATTCGCCGCCAACGCATTCGCGGTGCCCAGCGGCACCACGCCCAGCGCAATGTTGGTGCCAACCAGGCTTTGCAGAACTTCATGAACAGTGCCATCGCCGCCACAGGCAAGAATCGCGTCGCAGCCACGGCTGATGGCCTCCACCGTCAACAAGCTGGCGCTGCCCGGCGCGCTTGTCTCCAGCGCTTCAGCCTCAACGCCCGCTTCACGCAGGATAACGAGCGCCTTGTCGATAGCCTGGCGACGCCCCAGGGTGTGCTGGCCGGAAGCCGGATTGTAGATGAGCGCAACACGGCGCATCGCGAGTCTCTCCTGGCGATTTCTCACCCGGTGCGGAAGGGCAAGCTGAAGCTATCTATATATCTTCGCATCTGGCCAGCAGCCATGCTATTGGCAAAGAATGTTCCTATGTTTGGCATTACTTTGGAGGCAATGCCGTAATGGCGCCGCCATGTTCGTACAGATTATTATCGCCACGCGGCAGCTTCAAGAGCGAACCGCTACCCAGGTCGCGTTCATAGATCTCGCCATAGTTGCCTGTCGCATCAATCATGCGGACAACCCAATCGTCATCGAGCCCAAGCGCGGGGCCAATTTCGCGCGACGCGCCCAACAGAAAGCGCAAGACGGGATCGCTGTCTGCGTGAGCGCGCCTCGCCTGCACATTCGCCTGCGTCACTCCGCTCTCTTCGGCCTGGACCAGCGCCTGCATTACCCACTGCACAATCGCCGCCCACCGGGGATCGTCGTCGCGGACCGCGGCTGCCAGCGGGTCTTTTGAAATCTGTTCGGGCAGGAGGCGCGCCCGTTTCCCGTGCCGCGCCAGCGCTGCGCGTGTTTCGGCCAGACGCGTCCGGTCGCCGGCCAACGCGCCGCAGTTGCCTGTGGCAAAGGCCGCTCGCATTTCGCCTTCTTCCTGAAACGGAAACGGAACAAACTCCAGATGTTCGCGAGCGAACCAGGCGCGGACACTCTCTTCAACGGCAGTCTCCGCGAGAAAACAGATTTTTTTGCCGCTCAACTGGCGCGCTCGCACGACCGGGCTTTCGGCCGGTGTGAGAAATCCGACGCCGTCCCACAGCAGCGGTTGAGTGAATTCGAGATGTGCTCCCACAGTATGAGTGAAGTCGTCAGAGAGCGTGGCCACCACATCGACTTCGCCTGCGCGCAGCCCCTGCATGGCGGCGCTGTCATCGGGATAATGCGTTGCTCGAACCCGCGCATTTTTTCCCATCACTGCAACCGAGACGGCGCGGCAAAGATCGGCGTCGAACGCCTCGCGATTGCCATGATCGTCGGAGGTTGAATATTCGGCTTCCTCCTGGTCGATGCCGCAGCGCAGCACGCCTGCCGCGCGTACGCGAGCTAATGTCGGCGAAGTGCCGGCCGCGCGCGCAACGCTGCAAGCGACAGTCACGACCAGCGCCAGCGGGGCAATGACCGCCAAGGTTCGCATTACGGCGTCCATCCACCGGCCGTCGGTACGCCCGGCGTGGAATCCGGCCGGGGGTTAAAGTCCGCCGGCACGGGATTGGGCAGGCCGCTATCGGTCGGCGTGATCTCGAGTTGCCTGCAGCCCGCGCCATTCGCATGAGGAAAGCGGGCAATTTCCGCGGGCGGAATCACCGCGTACTTGGCACTCAGCGGCGCGCGCACGCCTCGGAGCCGGAGCGTGTCGAAGGCCGAGCTCATATCGCCCACCCCTGTCACCTTATCGTCCGACGGCCCCAGATTTGCCTGGCCGAATTTCTCCACGCCAATCTGCCGCCCGCGCTCTTCATCGGGCAGGTCAGCGAGCGGCACGAGGCCAAACAGCTCGTTCACAAATTTGATAATCGAGCTGTGTTCAGAAGGCACGTGCGAGACGCCATGGGCCACTGCGTAAGGCGAGATGACAATCGCCGGAATGCGCGGCCCCTGCTGCAGCGGCAGCCCTGCCGCATCATAAGAGCGGATGCGCGGCTGAGCGTGGTCATACAACCCATCCGACTCGTCATAGGTGATGATGATGGCGCTCTGGCTCCAGTATGGGCTCTCAGCGATGGCGTTGATCTCCTCGGCCAGCAGCGCCTCGCTGATCTGCGTATCGGAGTAGCCGGTGTGGTCGTCGTCGCCGTTGAAAACTCTGGCGAGCCTGGGGTTGGGGTCCAGCGGCCGCCATCCATCGATGTTGCCGTAACCGCCGCGCACATAGAAGACGCCAGAGGACGGCAGCCGCCTGGCCGCGACATCGTCGAAGAACCTGCTTAGGCCATGCAGATGTGTGGTGGCCAAAGGATTGTTCGCCACATAGCCAAAAAACTGCGGCCCGTTGTGATGAGCAATATATCCGTCATGCGAAGCTTTCCCTTTGGCGTCGTTGTTTTCATGCTCATAGCCTTGCTGATACCATCCCCAATTGACCGCGCTCGTGCCGTGGCCCGCAATTTTTTCAATATCTTCGCGCACGTCGGGCAAATCGAAGCCAGGGTCGTAGTCCGCTGCCGTGACTTCTTTGATGTCGCTGCCCATGAAAGAAAGCGGGAGGCTGGCAAAGGTAAGGTTTTTCGCAATGCCACGAGGGGAAGATTTCTCCTGCGGCTGCTTCAGCCGATTCGCTGAGTCCAGCGGTGATCCCCAATAGGGCGCGGAGCTTGAAACTACTGGCACAGTCGCTCCATTGCCTTGGCCTCCCGTCGCCGCCTGATCCGGGTGCAGCATCCATTGCGTTTCACCGCTCTGGCCGCTGATCAGGGCAATCGCATTGGGCGCCGACGGGCCGACGATGGTATCCATGAAGTGGTCAAAGAGCGTGAAACGGTCAGCGTATCGCCATAGAAACGGCGCCGTGTCGCAATCCACATGGCCCATCACCAACTCGCCAAACTGCTTGCGCTCAAGTGTCGGCACTTTGGATGCCTTACCGTCCTTCAGCGTCACACCCTCCTCGGTCAGCGCATACTCCGAGTTCTGCGCCACGCCGTTTGAGTCCAGCGCAATCTTGCGCGCAATTGCCACATGCGAGTGATTCACCGACGCGACGTCCGCCGGATAAATCGGCACTGTTTTGCCCTCAGCATCAACCACCGCAGCCGGAATTCTGAACGGAGTAATGACGCCCACCGTCCCGTCGGTATTCACAATCGCCTGCGTGAATCCTGCCACCTGATTGGAGGTGTAAGGCCCGGCCGGTCCCGCGTAGAGTCCATCCGCTCCGGGGTAACTGCCAAAGTAAAAGTCGAAGGAACGGTTTTCCTCGAAGAGCACAAAAACATATTTGACCCGGCTGCGAATCAACCGCAGCTTTTGTCCCTGCGTGATCGCCGGCTCTTTGGATGGGTCGATCACCTGCGCGCTTACCACCGCGCTCGACCGTGGCGCTAGTGTCACATCCGGCAGCGCTGGAGTTTGTTGCGCCGCGCAAACTCCCGCGCATGCCGCACAGAGCGCAATCTGCGCCGCGCAGGCTCTCATGGAATTCATCTTCCGCATGCCTCCAAATTATCGGTTTCGCGCCTCATTGACAACGTAAACGCAATAGGTCCGCGCCGAAGCTGTGCCTGCCTTTATACTAAGGTGTTTGCAGAGTGCAAAAAGGCGCGCCGGAAACGGCGCGCGGAGAAGGGGCAGGCTTTGGCTCAGGCGGAGATTGGCATCATCGGCGGCAGCGGGCTTTACTCGATGCCCGGGTTTACCAACGTACACGAAGAGACAGTGGATACACCCTTTGGCGCGCCGTCGGATGAGTTTATTTTGGGCGAGCTGGAGGGGCGTCGCGTGGCGTTTCTTGCGCGGCATGGGCGTGGGCACCGCATCCTGCCCTCGGAGTTGAACTTCAGGGCCAATATCTATGCCATGAAAAAGCTGGGAGTCGAGCGGATTGTGTCGGTTTCGGCCGTCGGTTCGCTCAAGGAAGAGCACAAGCCGACGGATTTTGTGATTCCCGATCAGTTCATCGACCGCACATTTCATCGCATCTCGACGTTCTTTGGCGAGGGGATTGTGGGCCACGTGGCCTTTGGCGATCCGGTCTGCGCGACAGTGGCGAAAGCCGCCGCGGATGCGTGCGCAGCGGTGGAAGTGGTGGGCAAGCTGGGCGGGACGTATGTGTGCATGGAAGGTCCGCAGTTTTCCACCCGAGCGGAGTCGAACCTCTATCGCAGTTGGGGCGCGGACGTGATTGGCATGACGAATTTGCAGGAGGCCAAGTTGGCGCGCGAGGCGGAGATCTGCTACGCGACCGTTGCCATGGTGACCGACTACGACTGCTGGCGTGAAGGCCACGACGCGGTGACTGTCGAGCAGATTGTGGCCGTGCTGCACCAGAACGCCGAGAACGCGGCGCGCGTGGTGAAGGCCGCTGTGGCTGCGATGCCGCATGAGCGGAATTGCGCCTGCGCGTCGGCGGCAAAGTATGCTGTGCTTACCCAGCCGGAAGCGATTCCTGCGGCGGCGAAGGAAAAACTGAAGCTGCTGTTCGGGAAGTATCTGGGCTAGTAGCGAGTCAGCGCGATTGGTTTAGAGAGGAACAAATGGCAATTACCGTAGTGGGCAGCGTTGCATACGACACGATTGAAACACCAGCGGGCAAGCGCGAGCGTTGCCTGGGCGGGGCGGCGACTTATTTTTCATTGGCCGCGAGTTACTTTACAGATGTGCGCGTAATCGCCGTGGTGGGCGAGGATTTTGGCCGCAGGCAGGAAGCAGTATTCCAGGCCCGCAACATCGACACGCGCGGCATTGAGCACATGGCGGGCAAGAGCTTTTTCTGGGAAGGCTCCTATCTCGACAACCTCAACGAAGCCAAGACGCACATTACGGATTTGAACGTCTTCGCAGCCTTCGAGCCGAAGATTCCCGACTTTTACCACGACTCGGAGTTTCTGTTTCTGGCGAACATCGATCCGGTTTTGCAGCGGCGGGTGCGCGAAGCGATGCCGGACGTGAAGCTGGTGGCCGGCGACACCATGAATTATTGGATCAAGGATCATCGCGCGGCGCTACTCGAAGTCTTGAAGGGCCTCGACATTCTCCTCATCAACGACACCGAGACCAAAATGATTGCCGGCAACAACAACCTCGTGCAGGCGGCGCGCGCGGTGATGGCGCTGGGGCCTAAGCAGTTGGTGGTGAAGCACGGCGAATATGGCGCGACGCTGTTTAGTCAAGACGCCAAGACTTTCCGCGCGCCGGCAATGCTTCTGGAAGAGGTCATCGACCCGACCGGCGCGGGCGATAGCTTTGCCGGCGGATTCTTCGGCTACCTGGCTTCGCAGCCTGAGCAGTCTCCAGCAGCCTACCGCCGGGCGATGTTTTACGGCAGCGTAATGGGCTCGTTTGCGTGCGAACGCTTCGGCACCGAACGGCTGCAGAAGCTGACGCGCGATGAGATTGACGAGAGAGTTAATTTGTTCCGCGAATTGACGCACCTTGACTGAAAGCCTGATGAAGCAAAGTTCCCATCGTCGCGTGAAAGGTTCTGAGTGGCTGGCGGTAGTGGCGGGCTGCGCGGCGGCCTCCATCACCGCGATCATGTGGAGCTGGCAACACGGTGCCATGCTCAACTATGGCGATGCTGTTGCCCATCTGCACATAGCGCGGCGGGTCTTCGACGCCCACCAGCCGCGGCTGACTGAACTGGGCTCGGTGTGGCTGCCGCTGCCGCATCTGCTGCTGATTCCATTTGTGCAGATTTATAGCTGGTGGGCCAACGGTTTGGCAGGCGTGATTCCATCGGCGCTGGCATATCTCGCCGCATGCGCTGGCATCTATCGGCTGGCGCGCTGCTGGCTGCGGCGGACGCCGTCGGCGCTGGCGCTGACCTTCTTCGCGCTGAATCCTAATCTGCTTTACCTGCAAACCACGGCCATGACCGAGCCGCTATTTATTTGCGAGATGGTGTGGATCGTGGTCTGGCTGGTGGAGTGGCGTGCAAGTTTGGATTCAGACCCCAGAAAACTGAGCCGCACGCAGTGGCTGATTGCGGCGACGCTCGTGGCTGCAATTTTTACGCGCTACGACGGCTGGATATTGGCTCTGCTGGCATGGGCGTGCATGGGCCTGATGCTCGCTCGCCGCGGCCGGTTGCGGTCGCCGGGCTTCTGGATGGCAAGCGCGCTGGTAGTAGCTGCGCCGCTGGCGTGGATTGCGTACAACGCAGTGGGATTTGGGGATTGGCTCTACTTCGCGCGCGGACCGTATTCGGCCAAGGCCATCGAGATTCGCACCGCCGTGCCTAGATTTCCGCCGCATCCCGGCTGGCACAATCCCTGGGTTGGGCTGATTTTTTTTGTGAAGTGCGCTGAGTTGGATGCGGCTGCGGCGGGGTGGGGCAAAACACTGCTGATAGTGAGCCTTGCGGGGACGGCATGGGGTTGGCTCGCGGCGCGAAGGCGAGCGTTCATGTGGGCGCTGCTGCTGTGGTTTCCCGCCGCATTTTATGCGTACTCCGTGTCATACGGCTCGGTGCCCATCTTTCTTCCCGTCTGGTGGCCGCACTCGTTTTATAACCTGCGCTACGGGATGGAGATGCTGCCAGCCTTTGCCCTGGGGTTGGGATTTGCGGCGCAGTTTGCGCTGGCCGTGGTGAATGAGTTCAAGCCGCGCGGGGTGAATGCGCGATGGGTGGGTTATGCGGCGGGCGCGTTGTTCGCTGTGTTTGCGGTCAACGCAATTCAAATGGTGCGCGAGCGACCGCTGGTTTATATGGAGGGGACGAAGAATATTGCAGCTCGCAGGGCCTACGAGATCGAGATTCCCCCTGTGTTGCGCGCGCAGCTCGCTGAGAGGCCGCAAGCCGTGGTGCTGATGAATACGTCGGTCTTTCCTGAGCTTGTTGCGCTCACCGGGATTCCGCTCCGCCAGACGATCAACGAGAGCGACCTGGAGATTTATCGCGCCGCGCTCGCAGCGCCGGCTGCGAACGCTGGTCTTGTACTGGCCTTCGATGGGGACGAGATTGACCGCGCAGTGAAGGCGCATCCTGAGGGGCTGACTGCGGTTCGTCACTTTTCGACGGCGGGAGAGCCCGATGCGACGATTTATGTTTCAGGTTATCGCTTGGGCAGGTCTTCATCAATAAAGCCAGAATGAGCTGAATTGGCCCGCATTGAGTGATTTGCTTTCCCACCCTTGCGACGAAAACAAGAACGTCGCAAGGATGGGGCACCCAGAGCCTTCGACTACGGTGATAGCATCGGGCAAGGAAACGCGATCCATTCACCCGCATCGATTTGGAGGAAGATTGATTCCATTTACTAAAGCTCACGCCTGCGGCAACGATTTTTTGATTGTGACGGAAGAGGCGGCGGCAGACTACGACCGTGTGAATTTGACGCGCCGCCTCTGCGATCGACACACAGGCATCGGCGCTGACGGCATCGAGTTTTTTGCATGGACCGGACCCAAGTCGGGCCGCATTCGCCTGCACAACGCCGATGGCTCCATCGCCGAAATCAGCGGCAACGGCACGCGGTGCGCGGCTGCGTGGATGGCGCTCGAACGCGGCTTCCAGCCGGGCGATGAAGTGGAGATTGCGACTGACGCAGGCCCGCGCGTCTGCCGCGTGAATGCGCTGAAGACGGACGGCGAATTTACCGCGGAAGTGACCGCCGGGATGGGCGTTCCATCGTTTGCGCCGCGTGCCGTCAAGCTGGGCAACGGGCTTCGAGTTGCGGGAGTCGAGGTTTCCACCGGCAATCCGCATTTTGTCATTGTGGTAGACAACGCCGAGTTTACCGTCGCCTCATTGACGTGGCAGCAGATCGGCGCGGAGATTTGCGTGCATGCCGATTTTCCCCACCAGACCAACGTGGAATTTCTTCGCATCATCAGTCCCACGGAGATTGAGATTCGCATCTTCGAGCGCGGAGTGGGACCGACGACCTCATCCGGCACAGGCAGCTCAGCCTCGGCTACAGCGGCTCTGGCGCTGAACGGCTGTCGCTCGCCGCTCGCGGTCGTAGCTCCCGGCGGTGCGCAGACGGTGGAGTGGGACGGTCCCGGCACGGAACTGAGGCTCACCGGGCCGGCATCGCTGATTGCACATGGCGAGGCCTGGGCGCATCAGTGAGAGACTGCTTCATTGCCGCAATGCGCTTCAGCGCTGAAAGCTCAGAAAGGCCTGCATGATTTCTACTTTTTTGTTTATGGCCACGATGGTCGTCACTGGAATTCCCACGGCGATCCTGTTTATTCCGTGGTGCTGGCTGACGGGCGACGTGCTGCCGCTTTACAAAGGCACGCGCTTCATGCTCTCCAGCAGTTGCTGGATGGCCGGTGTGCGATTCCACGTTGAAGGCCTGGAAAACGTGCCAAGGGACCGCGCGTGCATCTTCATGGCAAACCACGTTTCCAACCTTGACCCTCCCGCGCTGATCTCGCTGATTCCGGGGCGCACCTCGGCATTCATGAAACGCTCGCTGATGAACCTGCCTGTGCTGGGAACCGGCTTCAGGCAGGGCGATTTCATTGCTGTCGATCGCAGCGGCAACCCGGCGGCCGCGCAGGAGAGTGTGACCGCTGCACAACGCGTGCTGGCCAAGGGGGTGCACATGACCACATTTGTGGAAGGCACACGCTCGCCGGACGGCCGCATGCTGCCCTTCAAGAAAGGCCCGTTTTTCCTGGCGATGGGTTCGGGCGCGCCGTGCATTCCGGTTTCGATTCATGGCACGGAAAGCATCCAGGGCAAAGGCAGCGTGCGCATGCATCCCGGAGTGGCGCACGTGGTTTTTCATCCGCCGATTGAGCCGGCAGGCTTTGCCACGCGCGAGGAATTGACGCAGGCGGTTCGCAAGGCCATCGCCTCAGGGCTGCCGGAGTGGATGCGAACGTAGAGGCACTCGGTGCTATCCCACCCATCGCAAAAGGCGCGATGGATGGGGCCCCCGGCGGCCGGCAAAACAAATCTCAGATTTTTTGCGGGACACTCATGATTTTGTCTATTTTCGTATTCGTTGTCATTCTCGTCTTGAGCATTCCCTCGGCGGTGATCTTCATTCCGCTGACCGTAATTACCGGCAACGTGGGGCCGCTGTATAACGTGGTCTGCTTCATTGTCCGCGTGGGTTACTTTGTGGGCGGCATGCGCTTTGGGGTCGAGGGACGGGAAAACATTCCTCCGGGCCGCGCGTGCATCTTCATGGCCAACCATGTGTCGAACCTCGATCCGCCAGCGCTGATTTCGCGGATTCCGGGGCGATCCTCCGGCTTCTCAAAACGCGCAGTGTTCAATATGCCCATCTTTGGCTACTGCCTCAAACTCGGTGAATTCATTCCCGTGGACCGGCTGGGCACCGCGGCCGGCGCGCAGCAGAGCGTGGCCACGGCCAAGCGCATTCTGGACAAGGGCCTGCACATCACCACATTTGTCGAGGGCACGCGTTCCAGGGACGGACGCATGCTGCCATTCAAGAAGGGTCCGTTTTATCTGGCTATGCAGACCGGCGCTCCGTGCATTCCGGTCTCCATCTACGGCACCGAGACGATGCTGGCCAAAGGCAGCTTTGGCATCAAGCCAGGAGTTGCGCACATCATCTTCCACGCGCCCGTGAATCCAGGCGACTATGCCACGCGCGATGAGCTGTCACACGCTGTGCGCGAGGTTATCGCATCAGGACTGCCAGAGTGGATGCGGACATAAGGCTCTCGTCGCGCAAATTCGGGCTGCCCGCTCAGGGAATCCGCACCCATGCTTCGGTGCGCCCAAACAGCGAAATGCCGACAAAGCCGCGCATGTGGAGGCTGTCTTTCCCGACCGTCCAGATCTTGCCCTGGTATTCCTTTCCATTTTCCGGGTCTACCACGGTTCCGCCCACCCAGTCATCTCCGTCGGGATGGAAATTGCGCATGAAAACCATGCCCAGGATGAGCTGGTCCTTGTACTCACCGGAGCATTTGTTGCACACATCGTGCGGAGAGCGGCCTGGTTTTATCTCAGTGACGCGGCCAAAGAGCTTGCCGTCCTTCAGGTAGGTTTCTGCCTTGCCGCCGGGTGAGCCGTCACTGTTGACAATTTGCCAATGTCCGACGGCGTTCTGAAGTTTTTCCGAGAGTTGCTGTGCGCGTGCTCCGGCAACGGAAACCAGCGCGAAGAAAGCAAGAGCGAGAGCACAGAGGGCTTTGCGTCGAGTTCTATTCAAGATGACCTCCCCTTTTTGCGGATTATAGCGGGAACGCCTGAGAAGTGAGAACCTGCGGCGTTGAGAAACAATTGCGCTGCGGAAACTTTGCGCTATCCAAACAAACGCCTACGGCTGCACGACTGCGTTGTATCCGTCGCGGAGCAGCTTCTGGCGCATGGCGTTTGCGTCGTTGCGGTTGCTGAAAGGGCCAACGCGCACATGGAACTGGTTGTCGACCGGATCGCGGCGAGCGGTAACCGTATAGCCGCGCTTGTGCAGCGCGCCAACCAGCACATCGGCGTCTTCCTGATGCGAAACGGTGGCAATCTGAACCATGATCGCGGCGGCTGACGCGTCCTTGAGCGCAGGAACAGGCTGGGCAGAAACCAGCGCGGATGCGGGTGTGATCGCCGATAAGGGCAGAGCCGGTTTGACGATCGACGGTGTGGAGTTGGCGTCGCCGGCTGGAGCACCGCCTGAGTCCTGCGGGGTTGTGGCCGGATTCGCGCCGGAAGCGGACTGGTCGGCCGCTGGCAGCGGCGGCGGCGGGACCATCTGCGAAACAGCGGAGGGCTTTGAAAGAGAACCAGCGGCCTGCGAAGACGCTTGATCTCCGGGTTGCTGGGCGGTTGAGGCTTCGCGAGCGCCGCGGCTGCCCATCGAGTAGCCCAGCCCGAAGCAGAGGCCACAGAGCAGCACCAGGCCAAAAAAGAGACCCAGCAGCAGCATCGGGCCCAACGTCACTTCAGTGTCTGGCCGGCTCTCGACCGGCACAACCTTTTCCTCGTCAAAGACTCCGTGCATTGAGCGCCCTTTGGTTGAAGACTATTCTGTTGATCAGATCCGACGAAGAATGGGGCCAGTTAGATTTGTGCTATCCCACCCTTCGCTCAACCCAACGACGAAGACCCGTCGTTGGAGACCCCGATGCCGCAAAATCAAAGACGCGGCCAGGAGGGGGCACCCAACGTTTGTGCTATCCCACCCATCGCAAAAAGCGCGATGGATGGGGCACCCAATCTTATTGCAGTATCCGAAAGAAGTCCGCCTATTTCTTTTCCGCCGCTGCCATGGCGGTCGCGCCCAGCTTGTTGAACAGCGTCATCATCTCCAGCGGAAGCGGGAAGACGATGGTGGTGTTCTTCTCGACGCCGATCTCGGTGAGGGTTTGCAGATAGCGCAATTGCAGGGTCATGGGCTCGGTGGCCAGCAGTGCAGCCGCGTCCACCAGCTTTTGCGCGGCGTTGAACTCGCCCTCGGCGTGGATTATCTTGGAGCGTTTTTCGCGCTCCGCTTCAGCCTGCTTAGCCATGGCGCGCTGCATCTGATCGGGCAGGTCCACCTGCTTCACTTCAACCGAGATAACCTTCACGCCAAACGGTTCGGTGCGCTGGTCCATGATGGATTGGATGCGCACGTTCAGCTTGTCGCGATGGCTGAGCAACTCATCAAGCTCCACCTCGCCCAGCACCGTGCGCAGAGTGGTCTGCGCCAGCTGCGAGGTCTGGTAAACGTAATTGGCCACCTTGATGGCGGCGTCGTTGGGGCTGACCACGTAGAGCGTGACCACCGCATTTACCTTGATGGTGACGTTGTCGCGGGTAATCACGTCCTGGGGCGGAACTTCGAGCACGTCCTGGCGCAGCGAGATGCGCACCATCTGCTGGAATGGCCGGAAGACGAAGATGATGCCTGGCCCGTAGGGCTGTGGTGAGACGCGGCCCAGAGTGAAGATCACTCCGCGCTCATATTCGCGGAGAATCTTGATGCAGTTGAGCGCATAGAGGGCGACGATGGCAACGATGATCAGAATCGCGGTAAAGAAATCAGGCATTGGGCATTCCTCACTTACGACCGAATTGTACTACTTATAGAAGAGCCTGCGGCGGTTTTTGCGGCGCCGCCGGCTCCACGCGGAGCAGATAGTTTTCCAGGCCCACCACGCGCAACGGCGCGCCGGCCGGCAGAGGCTCTGAGGCTACAGCGTTCCAGATTTCGCCCTCGACCAGCACGTGGCCTTCCGGCGTGAGCGGCTCCATGGCCGAGGCTCGGCTGCCCACCAGAGCCGATGGTCCAAGCAGAGATTTATTGCGTCGGGCGCGCACCGCCAGCCGGACTAGAAAGACGGTGATGGACCCGAAGGCGGCGCTGACCGCAATGGCTACCCAGGGGCTGATGGCCATCTCCGGCACTGGCGCGGCAACCAGCGTAAGCGTGCCGAATGTGAGGCAGATGATGCCTGCGACCGCCAGCACGCCGTGGCCGCCAAACTTGGCCTCCAGCAACAGCAGGGCCAGCGCCGCCACCAGCAGCATGACCGCCGTGAATCGGATGGGCAGCAGGTTGAGCGCAAAGATGGCCAGCAGCACCATCAGTGTGCCCAGCGCTCCGGGAACGATGGTGCCGGGCGTGTTGAATTCGAGATAGATCAGCAGCGCGCCGCCGATAAGAAACAGCAAGGCGATGTTGGGATCGACCAGCCAGCCCAGCAACTCTTCGCGCATGGTGGGCTTCAGTGTTTCAATGCGCGCACCGGCCAGGTGAAGCACGAGCTTGTTGCCGTCCATGCGGGTGATCTCGCGGCCGTCGAGGGCCTTAAACAACTCCCAGTCATTCGAGGCGGTCAGGTCGATCAGGTGCTTGTCCAGCGCCTCCTGCGCGGTGTAGGAGTGCGAAGTGTGAACGGCGTCTTCGGCGGCTTCGGCGTTGCGTCCCCGGCGAGTGACGTAAGAGCGCAAAAAAGCTTCGGCGTCGTTCTCGATTTTCTGGTTCATCGTCGCATCGGGCTGGCCGCCGAACTCCATCACCGGATGAGCCGCTCCAGCGTTCGTGCTGGGAGACATGGCTGCGATATCGGCCGATTCCAGAAGGAAAAATCCGGCAGAACCGGCGCGCGCGCCCGCCGGAGCCACATAAACAATGACCGGAACCTTTGAAGAGAGAATCGCGCCGGCCATCAAGCGGGTCGAATCGAGCAGCCCGCCTGGAGTATTCAGCTCGATCAGCAGGGCGCTGGCGCCGTCGGAGTTGGCGTGAGCAATGGCCCGGTCCAGTTCACCGGCGGTAACCGGCTGAATAGTGTCGGAGAGAACGAACTTGTCCACCAGCGGCTGCTGAGCAGAGGCCGAAGTGGCGAGCCTCAGGGCCGCAACCAAACCAATCAATACTGCAGCCATTCGAACGCGCTGAATCATGGATTTCTCCTTAGATCTCGGCCTTTGGCGCTTTTCTCAACTCTCTGATAACTCCACTGCCGAGCAGCATGTAAAACATACCGACAAAAAAGATAGTCGCAAAGCACAGAGGAACGATGATCCGTTTCTCGCCGGAAGAAAAGAACCCCTTGCCGCTCCAATAGAGAAAAAGCGGGGCGAAGCTAACTGCCACTCCCTGGAGTGTCGCCACTATCCAATAGAGGGGTGAACGCACGATCTTCACCCAATTGGAATTGACTTCGATAGTCACTTTACCCACGCCGAACCCTCCCTACGAATGAGGCAACTGATAAATCATTTCCGCCAGTTTTCTCCCTTGCAACGCTCTTAGTCACAAGTGTGAAAAACCACCCTACCTCCTCTGCCCGCCGCCGGCTTCGATCTGCTGCCAAAGGTCCAAAGCAGCTTTGTTTTTCGAGTCGATCTGGAGAGCCGCGCGGACGTTGTGGAGAGCTTCGTCCCGGTGGTTGGCCGCTATATCCAGCCGCACCAGCACCAGGTACGCCTCAACCGACGGCATAAGTTCCAGCGATGTAACCGCCTCTTTGCGGGCGGCCTGAACGTCGTTGTCGCGTTCGCGAATCTCCGCCAGCCCGGCGTGAGCGGCAGCAATCTTTGGGTCCGCGGCGACGGCGGCTTGGTAGAGCCGCTCCGCTTCGAGAAGCAGGCCGTGATCCAGGTAGTCATGAGCCTGGGCGGAGAGCTTTTGCGCGCGCTGCGGCGGCGGAAGCGCAGCCAGGCGCGCGGTATTCATCTGGTCCATCATGAGGGCAGCCTGGTGGAAAGCTGCGGCGTCAAAAGTGCGCTCGATGCGTTCCAGCGGATCGGCCTTGCCCACGGCTACCTCGTTCGCGTCTCCTGCTTTCGCCGGCTCTTGCAAGCCGGCGGCCGGCTGGGCGGCGGGTGCCTTTTCCGGAGCGGGTTTCGCAAGCGCGGCTTTTGCCGGGGCGGGTTTGCCGGTTTCAGTCCAAGCCTTCTGTACCGCCTGGGCCTCGGTGTCGTTGGGGCGTATGCGCAGGCACTCAGCCAGCTCCGTCAGGGCTTCGGCGGTGTTGGCGCGGCGCTTCAGGCCGACAGCCAGATTGAAGTGGTAATCAGCCTGATCTGGGTCGACGGCCTCTGCCTGGCGGAAGAGCGCAATGCCGTCCTGGCCTCTGCGGGCCAGCGCGACGCCTTGATTGTTGAGAACCTCAGCGAGGGGCAGCACGCGAGCCACGCCGGCAAATGCCTCCTCAGCGTGCGGGTAGTCGCCGGAAAACAACAGCGAGAGTCCGCGGAAGAAACCGGCTTCGAGGGCATCGTCGGCTCCGGCGCCGTTGCCGCCCACTTTAGCAAAAGCCGCTGCCGCCTGCTCGTACTGCTGGCTCGAGTAGTCCTCGCGTCCCAGCGCCATCCAGGCCGGAGAGAACCCAGGGCTGAGCATGACAGATTGATTCAGATGGCGCAGGCGTTCCTGCTGGTCACTCTCGGTGATACCGCGAATGTACTGCTCAAAGGCGGCAAGGTTCAGTCCGGAGCCGGCGGCCACAAAAGTCTCTTCGGAAACTTTGAAGCCGGGGTCGAGCTGCCGCGTAAGCTTCCAGGCCAGCGAGCCGAAGACCGAAATCAGATTGCTCATCTCGCCTCGGGCGGTAACCGATGCGCTCATGCGCAGATGGGGCACGTCCACCAACTGGGCCTCGGCCACAATGCCCGTGCCGTCGGTCACGTAGCTGCCCACGATGATCGAATCTGCGTCCAGCGTCTCGGCCAGCTTGAGCGAACTGGCGCGCGAGGGGTGAAAGCCCTGCGGCAGCCCCAAGTGGTCCAGCGCATACATGCGGTCCGCGCGGCTCATGGGAGCAAAGCCCGCCGAGGCCAATCGGCTGCTCAAAATCCCCGCGGCGGCTTCGCGAATCCACTCCAGGCTGGGTTGGCCGGTGCGGTTGTCAAAGGGCAAAATCAGCAGTATGCGGCCGTGTTCCGCTGCGGCGGGTTCAATTTCCGCGGCGCTCTGCGCGCGGGCGCAAACCGGGATGCAAAGGGCCAGCGCAGTACCAAGCCCAAGAACGGCGGCCAGTTTTAGAACCAGGCCTGAACGAGATGAAGAAAATGTATGCACAACACGCTGATTATAGGCGTTGCGGCTCGCGGACGGGAGAGGTCGCGCGCCGTGAGCCGAGCAGCCGCACGTAGCAGGCCGACCCGGCTCCCAGCGTCGAGACGTTCGAGCGGTAAGAAAACGCAGGGCGAGAAGCTATGATGTTCACGAGCGCATAACGAGGCGGCGCAGACCCATTCATGCCACAAAAGATCTTCATCTCGGCAGGCGAGGCCAGCGGCGAACACTACGGAGCAATGCTGGCCGATGCGCTCCGAAAGCAGCTTTCCGCATCCGGCCAAACGGCCGGCTTCTTCGGCATGGGCGGCGAGCGCATGGCCGCCGCCGGGGTCGAGTGCGTCGTCCGCTCTGAAGAGATGGCCGTCATGGGGCTGACCGAGGTGGTTCGCCATTTACCCCGCATCTGGTGGGAGTATCGGCGGCTGAAGCAGTCCATACGCGACCGTCGGCCGAGCGTGGCCGTGCTTATCGACTTCCCCGAGATTCACTTCCGGCTGGCCAAAGAACTGCACCGGCTGGGCATTCCGGTGGTCTTCTTCGTCAGTCCGCAGTTGTGGGCATGGAAGAAGCACCGCATCAAGCTGGTGCGAAAATACGTTGATAAGATGCTGGTAATCTTTCCCTTCGAGGAGCCGTTCTATCGCGGCCAGGGCGTTCAGGCTGAGTTTGTGGGCCACCCGCTGGCGGAGTTGCTCGCGCCCTCGATCAGCCGCGAAGACTTCGCAAAACAGGCCAATGAGATCAATCATGGCCTTCATGCCGTTCCCCCGAAAGACTGTCCGCCAGACGAAGCAGAGATGTTTTTTGGGAGAGCAAGCTACGATTTGGACCCCGCGAAAGAGTGGATTGCGCTGCTTCCCGGCAGCCGCCATGCTGAGATTCGCAGCAACTTCCACACCATGGTCAAAGCCGCAACCCAGCTCGGCGACAAGTACCAGTACATCGTCCCCCTGGCTCCGACACTGACCGAAGAGCAGATACGCGCCGTTCACGATGAACTGTCGGACCTTTGCCTGCCGGACGATGCGCCGATTATCGCTTTTGTCCGTGACGCCCGCGCCGCGCTCTTTCACGCCCGCGTTTCAATCGTGGCCAGCGGCACGGCTACGGTTGAGGCGGCGCTCATCGGCAATCCTTTTGTCGTCGTTTACCGCGTCTCTGCGCTCACCTACGCCATTGCCAAGCGGATTGTGACTGTGCCTCACGTGGCCATGGCCAATCTGATTGCAGGCAAGCGTGTGGTGCCGGAACTGATTCAGAGCGACTTCACGGCGGCAAATGTCGTCCGCAAGATAGCGCCGCTGATTCCTGACGGCTCGCCGCGCCGGATGATGATGGAAGAACTGGCGCGCATTCGCGGCTTGCTGGCCAAAAGCAGTGGAGCGAGCGAAGCGGCTGGCGCCATCGAGCGCACAGCGCAAATTACTGTGGAGATGATGCGGCGGGACGGTTGAGGGTCGAGGTATCCCACCCATTTCGCAAAGAGCGCGAAATGGATGGGGCACCTGAGTGTAGTGGAGATGATGCGGCGGGACGCAAGAGGATGAGTGCGATGCTTCGAATGGAGCGGAAGATGCTCGCGGCTGTTGGCCTGGCCTGCACGCTGATGAATGAGCCGCTTCTGGCTCAGTCGCAGTCCGCGCTTACCATCTCCGGCTACGTTATCGACGCCGAACTCGACCCGGCCAGCCACCATCTGACGGCCAAAGCTGTGGTCAGCTTTACCGCGCCGGACAACGCCGAGACCAACTCCGCACAAGCTGTCAGCTTCGGTTTTCATCCGGCGCTCAAGTTGACCAGAATTACTGACGACGCCGGCAATCTGCTCCCGAGCGAACGCACTGCGGACGGGAGCATCCGCGTGACTCCGGCGGCACCTTTTGTCCAGGGTCAGCTCTCGCGCTGGACCTTCGAGTACGAGGGCACGATTAACGGCAACGAGGAAGGCCCGGTTCACGGAGTCAAGCTGGCCGCCATTCAAGATCCCGTCACTTACCTGCTTTACCAGGCGCGCTGGTTTCCCATGGCCGGCGACCTGAATGCCCGCTTTACCTCCGAGATGCACATTCGCGTGCCGCAGGGGATGAAGGTTTTCGCCAGCGGCAGCCAGGGCGAAGCCAAACCGGTAACGCTTGCCAATGGCAAGCTCGGTGACAAGTTCGACTTCAGCTGGACGAAGCCTGGCTTTCCCGGCACGGTGATTGCGGGCCGATATGCGGAGCCGGTCTCGGCCGGTCCCGGCAATGTGAAGATCTACCTGACGGCCAGCCACCAGCAGGCAGCCAACGACCTGGCGCAGACGGCGGCCGGCGAGTACGGCTTTTTTGTCGACTCCTTCGGCGCGCCTGAATCCAGCCATCTCAATGTGGTCGAGATGCCTGATGACACGCTGCCCGCCGTTTGGGCGCCGGAGCTGGCGGCGATTCCCGCTTCGCGAGTCGCCGACAAATCCGGTATTCGCCTGCTGGCCAACATCATGGCCCGCCAGTGGTGGGGCGTCGAAATCAGCCCACGCACCCTCGACGACGCATGGATTACCAACGGCATGGCCCGCTACGCCGAACTGATGTACGTCGAGAACCAGAGCGGGAAGAACGCGCTGAAGACAGCCGTCGAAGATGTGGCTGCCGGAGCATTGGCCTATGACACGATCCCGTTGTCAGGCGCCAGCCGCCTCAGTCCTTTCTCGCCCGAGTTCCAATCGATGACCATGGAAAAGGGCGCCATGATCTTCCACATGCTGCGCTGGGAAATGGGCGACAAGGCTTTTCTGTCCACTCTCAGGGCCGCGCACAGCCAGTACGCCGGCAGGGACATTCGCGCATCTGAGTTCGAGAGACTCGCCGAGGCCGAGAGCCGTCAACAGCTGACCGCCTTCTTCGCGCAATGGGTTGACGGAACAGGCGCGCCGCAGTTCACAAACAAGTACGCCGTCTACCGTCTGGGCAACAACAAAGGTTTCCGGACCGTCGGGGAGATTGAGCAGGACCTAGACCTTTTCCGTATGCCGATTGAGATGAGGATCGAAACCGAAGGCAAGACTGAGACGCAAAGGATTGAAGTTGTCGGGACAGACACTCAATATCAGTTCGACACATTCGGCCGGCCCCGCCGCGTCAGCCTCGATCCTGAAAACTGGGTGCTCAAGTCCACTCCTGAGCTGCAAGTGCGCATTAACATTCTCAGAGGCCAGCGACTGGTGGCGCAGGGCGACCTTCCCGGTGCGCTGGCCGAATACCAGAAAGCGCTGGAGGTCAATCCGCAGAGTTCGCTGGTCAACTTCCGCATCGGCGAGTTGCTCTTTACGCAGCGCAACTATCAGGCAGCCGTGAACTATTATCGCGATGCTCTGCGCGGCGACGGAGAACCGCGCTGGACCGAGGCATGGAGCCACATCGCACTGGGAAAAATATTCGACCTGACCATCCAGCGCGAACGCGCGGTGAACGAATACCGTCTGGCTGCGCAAACCAACGACAACAGCCAGGGCGCAGTCAACGAGGCCCGGCTCTGGCTGCAAAAGCCGTTCGAGCTACCCGCAAGCAAATAGAGCCTGCCGCTTCTGGACCGTGAAAATGGTGTCCTGTTTTTTCCCATTTTGACGCGCATTTCCGATTCTGAACGCACCCCCGGCAACCTCCCAATCTGTTCAGGTTTTCATGTTGCGGCCCATCGCGCGCGCTTCCGATGATCTCATCATGAAACTGCTTCGTACGATCGTCAGGGGCCTGTTGTTTGTTGCATTGAACCTTGCAATTGCAGCCGCATTTGCTGTGCCGCGCGACCCTGCCGCATCGCAAGAGGCCGCGCCGCGTGCTCAAAGCGCCGCCGATGACACGGTACGCGTGGTTCTTCACGGCAACATTCATCCGCTGGTCCGAGGCCCGGCTGGTGCGGCCTCATCTCAAACCGCAACCGACCTGGGCGCGGTAGAAGATTCCTTGCCCACGGGCCGGATGCTGCTTCTGCTTCAGCGCTCTCCACAGCAGGAGTCGGCGCTCACGGATTTCATTCAGGCCGCGCACACGCCGGGCAATGCGTCCTTTCATCATTGGCTGACTTCAGCGGAATTCGGCCGCCTTTACGGGCCGGCTGATTCGGATGTGGCCGCCGTAACCGCCTGGCTGGAGTCGCACGGACTGACCATCAATCAGGTTCATGCCGGACGTGTGGCGATTGAGTTCTCAGGAACCGCGGGCCAGGTGAACGAGGCCTTTCAAACTCAGATTCACCGCTATCTGGTGAACGGCGAGACGCATCTGGCCAATGCGATTGATCCATCGATTCCCGCCGCGCTGGCTCCGGTTATTGCCGGCCTTGCCCCGCTGAACGACTTCCAGCCTCAGCCTCGCCTGAAAGTTCTGGGGCAGGCGCAGTTCAACTCCAAAACCCACAAGGCCACGCCTGAATGGACTTATCCGGAGGGCACTGGAATTGTCTTGGTGATGGCGCCGGGCGATTTCGCAACGCAGTATGACATCAACTCGGTCTACAAATCCGGCATTACCGGCGCAGGGCAGTCGATTGCCATCGTCAGCGAATCCAACGTTGACCTGAGCCTGGTTCAGGCCTATCAGAGCCTCTTTGGGCTAAGCGCGAGTTTGCCCACGGTGGTGGTTGACGGCAGTGACCCCGGCCAGAACAGCGCGGCCACTGAAGCGTATCTGGACATCGAGCTTGCCGGCTCGGTTGCGCCCGGCGCAACGGTCATGCTCTACACCTCGGGCGGCACGGCGCTCACCAACGGTCTTGCTCTGGCCGCGATGCGCGCTGTGGAAGACGATCTGGCCGGCGTTATCAGCACCAGCTACGGCGAGTGCGAGATGGAGTTGGGCCAGAGCGGAAACGCTTTCTGGAGCGCGCTCTGGGAGCAGGCCGTGGCGCAGGGCCAGACGGTTTTTGTCTCCGCGGGTGACGGCGGCTCGGCCGGTTGCGACAACTTTGACACGCAGCAGGTGGCATACGGAGGGCTCGGGGTGAACGGCATTGCCTCCACGCCTTACGACGTCGCCGTCGGCGGCACCGATTTCTACTACAGCCAGTACGCTGGCTCCGCCTCGGCCATCACTTCGCAACTGGGCACTTACTGGTCCACCACTTCCACCATCTTGCCCAGCATCTCACTCCTCAAAACCATCCCCGAGCAGGCCTGGAACGATTTTTTCGGCTTCAACCTCTACGACAACGGCAATCCCGCAAATCAGCCGAGCGAACTGATCGTCGGCGGCGGAGGCGGAGCCAGCAGCGCGGCGATCTATGCCAGCGACACTGCGACGGGTTACCCCAAGCCGGCGTGGCAGGCGGGAGCTGGTGTACCCGCCGACAAAGTGCGCGACCTGCCCGATCTCTCTCTGTTCGCCGCCAACGGCTACAACTACAGCTTCTATCCCATCTGCGCCAATCCCGGCGACTGCTCCAGCGCAAACCTGACCTCGAGCGGCGCGGTGGTTATCACCGGCGTGGGCGGCACCTCCGCCAGTTCCCCTGCCATGGCCGCCATCCAGTCCCTCATCAACCAGAGCACCGGCGCATGGGCCGGGCAAGCCGACTTCGTTTACTATCCGCTCGCCGCCAAACAAGCGACGGCTTTTCACGACGTGACCATGGGCGGCAACCAGGTGCCCTGTTACCCCGGCACAACCAACTGCGTGGCCGGCTCCGCTGCTTCGAACTCCAGCGGCTACTTTGTCGAAAGCGGATATACGGCCGGCACGGGCTACGACCTGGCCACCGGGCTGGGCTCAGTGGACGTGGCCAACCTGATCAAATACTGGAACACGGCCGCGTTCACCCCGACAACCACGACCCTCAGTGTCAGCCCCACCACGCTTGCCCACGGCAAGACGGCCACTGTCACCGGCACGGTTGCGCCCTCCAGCGGCTCCGGCACGCCCAGCGGCGCGGTGAGCCTCACCGGCAACGACGGCATCACCCATTATGCGGCCATCGACGATATTGCCCTGGCCGCGGGCAGCATTTACGCGCTGGTCGACAATCTTCCCGGCGGAACCTACCAGCTCACCGCGGCATACGGAGGCGACGGAAGCTTCGCCGCTAGCAAATCCGCGCCGGTCACGGTCACTGTTACTCCGGAAAACAACGCACTGATTGCCACCGGCTGGGCATGGAATCCCTACGACCTCAACCTTTACCCGCTCTCTTCCGGTATTACGCTGCCTTACGGCGCGCAAATCTTCTTGGATGCGCAGCCACAGAGCGGCAATGCCACGATTGCCGGCGAGCTCACTCCGGCCACGGGAACCGTCACCTTCACCGACAAGCTGGGCTCTGCGACCGTCACCTCAACGCAGCCGCTTAACTCGGTCGGCGTAGCCGAGTGGTCAACGGGAGTTTTTGCGCCCGGCAGCCACTCGCTCAGCGAGTCCTATTCCGGCGATCCAAGCTATAACCCTTCCATTGAGCCTGCCGCCGCTGCGTTTACCGTGATTCAGGGCAGCACCAGCCTCACCATCAAACCGCTGGTCACCTCCGTCGCCGCCGGAGCCAGCGTGGCCGTGGATGTGGTGCTTGCCACGGGCTACTTATCCCTCTACGGAACACTGCCCACCGGCAACGTCACCGTAACCCTGGGCAGTCAATCAATCACCGCTCCCTGGCAACCCTTCGGCGCAACCGGCAACGCCAGCCTCGAAGTTGTGGTCACCTTCACTAACGTACCGGCGGGCATCCTGCCGCTTATGGCCTACTACACCGGCGACAGCAACTGGCTGGGTAGCGCCGCCAACGGCGGAACCGTTGTCTCTCTCGCCAGCAAGCTCACCCCCACCGTGTTGCTCACTTCAAGCTCCGCCAATCCCGCGTCCGGCCAGGCCTTTACTCTCATGGCCACCGTCGCCGGACCTGCAGGCAAGCCTACCCCCACAGGGACGATTGCTTTCCTCTCCGACGGCCAGAGCTTCGACACGTTTGTAAATCTGAGCGGCGGTACGGCCGCCATCGCCATTCCCGGCTACTTTGCCGCCAACGGAATCAATATTTTTACCGCTCTCTACCAGGGAGACGCCAATTACAACTCTGCGGCCTCCAATGCAGTGAATGTCATGGTTGCTCAATCGGATTTTTCGCTCACCACCCAGAACCCCGAGTTGCAGATCTCCCCATCCGGGACGGGTGCGAGCACCTTAGCGCTCGCGCCCATCAACGGCTTTAGCGGGACCGTCACTCTGACCTCCAGCGCGCCCGCCGCCATCACGGTGACTCCGGCCGCGGTCTCCCTGGCCCTCAGCGCGCCCACGACTGACGTGCTAACAATCAAGGTCGCCGCTGCCACAACCGCTGGAATTTATCCGCTCACCATTACTGTGAGCGGCGGCGGACATGTTCACACAGTGCAGATTCTCGTGCAGGTTCTCTCGGTTGCGGCGCCCGTCTTTTCTCCCGCGGCCGGAACCTACGCTATTTCGCAGCCGGTCACGCTCACTGACGCGACTACCGGCGCGACCATCTACTACACCACCAACGGAGCCATCCCCACCGCCGCCTCCGTAAAGTACACCAGCGCAATAACGGTCGCTGCGACAGAGACCATTCAGGCCATCGCCGTAATAGGCGGATTTGCGCCATCCTCCGTGGCATCGGCTGCTTACAACATCATGACTCCGGCTGCCACACCGGCCTTCTCGCCGGCTCCCGGGATTTATTCCTCGGTGCAGACGGTGGCCATCAGCGACCTGACTCCCGGCGCGAAGATCTACTACACCACCAACGGCACGGCGCCCACAAGCAGCTCGACTCTCTACTCCGGACCTATTACTGTCTCTGCCACGGAGACGCTTGAAGCCATCGCTATCGCCAGCGGATCTCTGCAAAGCGCTACGGGCTCCGCCGCCTACATCATCAATATGCCCGTTAACGGATGCCCCACCGGGAGCGGCAGTTGCGTGGATAACTTCACAGGGCCGCAGGGCACTCTGCTGCCCACCTACAACTCAAGATGGACGCTCGCCGGGGGTACTAACTCGATTTACACCAGCGGCTCCAACAGCGCGGAGATATCAGGCTCGGCCAGTGCTGTTTATTACTACGCCGCATCCGCATCGGACACGGCGCAGATAACACTGGCTCCATCCAACACCACCATTGGCTACGAAAAGCTGGCGTGCGTAAGAGTCTCCGCAGGCATTCCCGGATATTGCGTGGGCTTCAGCAAGGTGTCGAACGGCAGCTACACCGCGTGTTATGTCATGAAGAATTTCAAGTACCTGGGCGGCGGAAATTGCGGTTCGGTTTCTGCAACCGTGAGCCACGCACTAACCCTGGTCGCGTCAGGAACTTCTACAGTGACTTTGTCCATCTATGTTGACGGAGTTTTCAAAGGCACCGTCACGGATAGCTCCAGTCCGTACACCGTGGCAGGGTCGGGATTTGGATTGCAAGGGGACGGCACCCCCGGCGACAGCATGGTGAACGAATGGCAAGATTACAGCGGCGCTTCACCCACGGCGACGCCCACCTTCTCGCCTGCAGCCGCCACATATGCCGCGGCCCAGACAGTGAGTATCAATGACACCACTCCCGGCGCAACCATCTATTACACCACCAACGGCACGGCGCCCACGACCAGTTCGACCGTCTACGCTGGACCAATTTCCGTCTCGGCTTCAGAGACCCTCAAAGCTATCGCTACAGCTCCCGGCTATTTGCAAAGCGCGGCGGCAACAGCGGCTTACACCATTAATCTGACCACCTTTGGATGTCCTTCAGGAAGCGGCAGTTGTTTTGATAACTTCACAGGTGCATCCGGCACGCTGTTGCCCACTTACAACTCACAATGGGTGTTGGCGGGAGGCACTAACTCGATCTACACCACCGGCTCAGACAGCGCGGAGATATCCGGCTTGGCCAGCGCCGTCTATTACTACGCCGGCTCTACATCGAATACCTCGCAGATTACTCTCGTTCCCTCCAACACCACTATTGGCTACGCGAAGCTTGCCTGCGTGCGAGTCTCTGCAGGCATTTCCGGGTATTGCGTGGGCTTCAGCTCGGTATCGAGCGGTAACTACACCGCTTGTTATGTGATGAAGAATTTCAAGTACCTGGGCGGCGGAAATTGCGGAACGATTTCCGCAACTGTGAGCCATACACTCACGCTGTTCGCGTCGGGAACTTCCACAGTTACCTTATCGATCTATGTTGACGGCGTTCTCGACGGAACCGTCACGGACAGCTCCAGCCCATATACCGTGGCTGGCTCCGGGTTCGGTTTGCAGGGAGATGGCACGCCCGCTGACAGCATGGTGAACGAATGGCAGGATTACGCCGGAAGTTCGCCAGCCCCTAACCAATGCCCCACCGGGAGCGGCAGTTGCGTTGATAACTTCACAGGTTCCTCCGGAACACTATTGCCCACTTATAACTCAAAATGGACGCTCGCCGGGGGCACTAACTCCATCTACACCACCGGCGCCAACAGCGCGGAGATCTCCGGCTCGGCCAGCGCCGTCTATTACTACTCCGCATCTGCATCGGACACGGCGCAGATAACTCTTGCTTCATCCAGCACGACTATTGGCTACGCGAAGTTGGCATGCGTGCGAGTCTCTGCAGGCATTCCTGGATATTGTGTGGGATTCAGCGCGGTTTCAAGCGGGAACTACACGGCATGTTATGTGATGAAGAACTTCAAGTACCTGGGCGGCGGAAATTGCGGAACGATTTCAGCCACCGCAAGCCACACGCTCACACTGGTTGCGTCGGGGACCTCAACCGTGACCCTATCTATCTACGTTGACGGAGTACTCAAAGGAACCGTTACGGATAGCTCCAGTCCCTACACGGTGTCTGGGTCTGGATTTGGATTACAGGGAGATGGAACGCCCGCTGACAGCATCGTGAACGAGTGGCAGGATTTCAGCGGCGCTTCGGCGGCAGACACGCCCATCATCCGCCCAGTCTTCCGCGAGAATATCCTCGAGATGAAAGAGTTCAGATAAGCCCTAGGTCTCGGCCTCGGAGGTCAGCTAGACTGCCACCTGTGTCCAACCCCCAGAAAGCAACGGCCAGCCCTCGGGCTGGCCGTTGCTGCTGAACGTTGTCAGTTGTCTAGTTGTCGTGGTGAGGCTTGCCGAGGGAAAGAACCTCCAGTTGAACTTCGGCAAGTCCGGGCTTGGTCATCGCCAGTCTCTGGGCGGCGCCATACGAGAGATCGAGGATTCGACCCTTGAAAAGGTAACCGCGGTCCGTGATGCGCACCACGACCGAGCGTCCATTCTTGAGGTTAACCACCCGAACCAACGAGCCGAAGGGAAGGGTTGGATGGCAGGCGGTCAGCGCGTACATGTCAAAGCGTTCTCCACTGGCTGTCCGGCGACCGTTGAACACGCCTCCATACCAGGAGGCGATGCCGTGGAGCGGGTGAATGGTTTCCAGGGGTTTCTGCGGCGCAAGCAGGGCGGGTGTAGCGCTCGCTATCGGAACCGCCGGGGGCGCGGTGGCCGATGGAAGGCGAAGCCTTGCATCCGCCAGCACTGTCCGCGTGGAGACTGCTAACACTCCCGCGGCCAGCGCAAGGGACGAAGCTCCCGCCACCAGCCATATCCGAAGCGATGGTTTCGAGTTCGCGTTGCTTGAATTTCGTCGTTTCACCATCTGCCTATTTTACCAATTCGCCACTAGCGCTACAAACTGTTGTCAAGATAGATACGAGGAAATCTTGTCCAAAATGGCGCGGTATCTTGGGTTATTCCCATTTAAGTCATTCCCTTTCAATAACTTGAAAATTGCACTAAAATTGGTGCACTTTATAAATCTTTTATGCCGACCCCTCGGATTTTCGTCAACTCCGGCCCTCAAACCTAAAAGAGTGACCGACAGTTCTCTGGAAGCCTCCGCAGAGCTCTGCTGGCCGTAAAGGGCTCCCCGGCACACTCCGCGGCTGCTCATGCAACAACATTTCCCCTGCAGCCGGGTCTTGATGAAGGAGTGTATTTTTGATCTCAGGAGGACCTCCCATTGATTCGCACTGGTTTAGGCTTCCGTTTTGTCGCTTGCGCGGCCCTTCTTTCGGTGGTTGCCGCCCTCGCCCAACAGCCTGTCGCCACTCCAACAGGCCTCATTCCCTCGGCTATTCCCTCGGCCAAAAAGATCTTCGTCTCCAATGCCGGGAGCGACAGCGGGCTGTTTCCTTCGCCCTTCTCCGGAGACCCGAGTCGCGGCTACGCTCAGCTCTACGCGGTGCTCCAGGCCACCGGCCAGTTTGAGTTGGTGGCAGACCCGGCGGATGCGGATCTAGTGCTGGAACTCAAGCTCACGGCGCCTAGCGGCCCGGCTTTTAGCAGCACGGTTAACAAGGAAAATGGCGCAGCCGATCCGCTGCCCATGTTTCGACTGGTGATCTACGACCGAAAAAGCCACTACGTCCTTTGGACGCTGACCCAGTCGGTTGGATACGCTGTTGGGCAAAGGAACCACGACCACAACTTCGATGTTGCGATTCTCTTGCTTTTGGAGAAATTCCAGCAACTTACGGGCAAACCGATCACGCCAATCCCAATCCCCTGAGGGTTGCGGGTGCCCAGCAGCAGCTTTTGCAGATTATTTCTTACTTCCTGCTAGCGTGAAATTAACGTTATCTCCAACAAAAGGCAGGGGGAAAGAATGAAATTCAGCACTGCAGGTATGGAGCTGTTGAAGCGTTCTGAAGGGTTTCGCAATCGCGTTTATCTGGATGTGGCAGGGTTTCCAACCATCGGTTATGGCCACCGGTTGTTCCATCCCGAGTCGTTTCCCAACGGAATAACTGAGCCGCAGGCTACCAATCTTCTGGCCTCGGACGTGTGCGAGGCCGAGCAGGCCGTCGGACGCCTGGTTAAGGTGCCGCTCTCGCAAGGACAGTTCGATGCCCTCGTGGACTTCGTTTTCAACCTGGGCGCGGGACGGCTCGAAGCTTCCACTCTTCTGAAGTCTCTCAACGACGGCAGGTTCGATGAGGCAGCTCAGGAATTGTTGCGATGGGACCACGCCGACGGCCATGAAATCGCCTCGCTAAAGATCCGCCGTCAGGCCGAGGTCGATCTTTGGCGCAATACCTCTGTTCGCCAGCAAACAGCCGCCTGACATTCTTTTTGAGGGGCCGGCGATTATGCCCCGTCGAGTTTCGCAACTTCCAGCCGCTCGTCCGCCTTCAGGTAGCCTTTGCGGCGAAACCAGTCTTCCATGGCTGGCTGAAGGCGCTCGATCGGGACGCGCGTCCCGGCTTCCAGAACTCCGTCGGCAACGGGAAGCGTGTCATCGAAGACCGGATCGTTGGTGAAGTTGCGCATGGCAAAATTGTCGATCCAGCCAATCGGGCACGCGTGTCGTGCGCCGCTCACATCAATTCGCTGAATGGAAAACCTGCGTGCAAACATCCTTCTAATTTAATCGACGCGGGCTGGCTATCGTTCACCCTCCGCGCCAACCATGTGACGCCTATTTCACCCCGGCCACTTTTGCGTTCTTCCCCTGTTCGGCCTCAACGCGGAAGCGCTTGTAGTCGTAGTCGCGCTCTGCAAAGTGCTGCCGATAGCTCTTTACCAGAAACACGCGCGCCTGCACGGATCCCTCCGCGCCGGTTGGGAGCCAAACTTCGCCGTTCACCAGCGCCTGATCGAAATGAAAATTGGAACCCTTCTGGACATTGGCGACAACTCCGCCACCAACGTGAAAATTGTCGTTGAAGACCGCATCCAGATGGGCAATCTGGCGATCAACCTCATCGACCCACAACGTGCCTTGCAAATCCTTTGAAGCGTCCTCGGCCAGCCCGTGCGTCTGAGCATTCTTCCGGCCCACGAAATCAAAGACAATCGCCGGCCGGCCTCGATAGTTCTCGCGGCGCTCATTGCGCACGTCCATGATCTCAAGCAGACGGCTGACGGAAATCTCCTGGCCCTCCAACGGCTGATCGGTGGGCGTCTTTTCTGCTTTTTCCACCAGCCTGGTTACGCGCTCGGTCTCTTTGTCGAGGTCATGGCCGCTGAGCGCCTGCCCCTTTTTTTTCACCGTGCGGCCGACCGAGTGGCCGTTCACAAAAAACTCCTCAAGCTCCTCGGTTTCGGTCTTCTTCACCTGGCCGTCTGAGCCGATTTCCTGGGTGGTCACAGTGGCGCTGTAGGTATAGTTCTCGCGAACCTTTTCGAGCTGCCTTTGGTGGTCAACAACCTCGCGCATGAGCTGAGGAATTGAAGGCAGAGGCAGAACGCCCGCCTGTTGAGGAAGCGCAGTTTCGGCTCCCGGTGCAAACAAACTCACAGCCAGCCATGCCAGCGCGCATGAGCCCAGGTTTGCCGGGCGGCGATTCATTTCTGCAAGCTCCTTGCTCCTGTTGGAATTATCGCCCCGCAGACAGCGCTGTTAGACTTGGCGCCAAGTCGGGGGCGAAAATACATGTGAGGTAAATCGTATGAGCCAGCTACGGTGTCTTTGTCTGTCGATTCTGATTTGCTTGCCGACCCTTGCATGGACGCAACAGAATCCCGCTCCGGCGGCGGCATCGGCGCAATTCCAGGCCGCATCGCAGTCCGCGCCCCAGGTCCCTGCGCTCACTTCGCATCCCGCACCCACACCCGAAAAGAAAAAAGGCCCCGATTACCTTGATGTAATGGTCACCGACAAGGCGGGAGCGCCCGTATCGGGCCTGGAGCTCAAGGATTTCACGCTGCTGGATAACAACCAGCCCGGCAAGATTCTCTCCTTTCAAGCCTTCGGGGGTGGTTCGCAAAAGGCCACTCCGCCGGTTGAAGTGATTCTGCTGATCGATACAGTGAACGAAGGGTTCCAGCAGGTTTCCATGACCCGGCAGCAGATTGCGAACTTCCTGCTCCAGAACGGCGGGCATCTCGCGGCTCCGGTTTCGCTCTTCGCGATGACCAACCAGGGCGTGGATGCCCAGAACCGGCCTACATACGATGGAAATGGTTTGGCCCAGGACATCAAGAATCTTGACAACCACCTGCGCACCATTACCAACTCAGCCGGATTCTGGGGCGCGGACGAACGGTTCCAGACCTCACTCCGGGCGTTCGAGAACATTGCGGATGCTGAAGCGAAAAAGCCCGGCAGGAAGTTGCTGATCTGGACCGGTCCTGGCTGGCCGCTCTTCGATAATCCAAGAATTCAATTCACATTTAAGCAGCAACAGCAGTATTTCGATGAGCTCGTTCAGCTCTCCACGAGACTGCGCGAGGCGCGTATCTCTGTTTACAGCGTTTCACTAGGGCAACCCAATATACATACGTTTCTCTATCAGGATTTTCTTAAAGGCGTGAAGACGCCCGCGAAGATGAATCTCCCCAACCTGGGCCTGAAGGTCTTTGCCGTCGAGACCGGCGGGAGCGTCGTCGGTCCGGATAACGACATGGCGGCCCAGATCGACCGTTGTGTCCGGGACGCCGGCGCGTACTATACCCTTTCCTTCGATCCGCCGAAGACCGATCGTGCTGACGAATATCACGATTTGAAGGTGCTCGTCGATAACCCTGCGCTGACCGTCCGCACCAACACCGGCTATTACATCCAGCCGTAGCGGGGCGCGGACTCTGAGCAAACAATCCATTCTCTACGGCGCTCCAGAATGGGCTAACAATCTGGAAAGTGCGGTGGTGAAACGCGCATCGAAAACCGGGCTTGCGCAATCCAATCACCAAGAGTTGGACTGAGGGGATTTTCATGGCCACACTAGAGGTCAGGTTCCTGCAAGAGCAACTGGAAGAGCGCAAGCGCAGGCTGGAAGTGGCGATTGCCACCGCGCCGCCAAACTCCGGACTGGGTGGCCTCTTGTGCGAAGTGGATTCGGCGCTGGACCGCATGGCCGAAGGCACCTACGGTATATGTCTGAAGTGCCACGACACTGTGGAACCGGATCGCTTGCTCGCGGATCCCCTGGTGCAGTACTGCCTGGATCACCTGAACCAACCGGGACTAGCCGCGCTGCAGCGGGATCTGGACCTGGCTTCGGAGCTTCAGCGCAACCTGCTGCCGCCGAAGGGTCTGCGCGCGGGAGGATGGGAGACGAGCTATCACTTCGCGCCTCTGGGCGCCGTCAGCGGCGACTATTGCGACTTGATCCCGTCCGATGGGCAGCTCCTTTTCCTGTTGGGCGACGTCTCCGGCAAGGGCGTGGCCGCTTCCATGTTGATGGCGCAGCTTCACGCACTGTTCCACAGTCTTTCCCATATGTCCCTGCCGCTCGGCCAAATTGTCACTTATGTCAACCGCTTTTTCTGCGAAAGCGTGCTGGCGGGACAATACGCCACGCTGGTCTGCGGGCTGGCCAAGTCGACCGGGGAGGTAGAAATCCACAACGCTGGCCACTGCCCCGCAATCGTCGTTGGTCGCGGCGGCGTTTTCCGTATCGAGTCCACCGGTTTGCCGCTGGGAATGTTTCTCGAGACGGAGTTCTCCGCCACGCGCGTGCAACTGGATGCCGGCGATACGCTCTTCCTTTACACGGATGGTCTTTCGGAAGCCAGCAACGAGAGCGATGAGTACGGCGTGGACCGCATCATCACGTTGGTGCGGCAGCAGGCTGCGCGGCAACCTGCGGAGCTGATTGCCGCCTGCCTTGACGACCTGCGAGCGTTTACCAACGGAAGCCCGAGTTTCGATGACATGACTGTGTTGGCCGTCCGGCGCTCATATTGACAGCGGCCCTCACTGATCCCTAGAATTAAAGAGGAGATCTTTGCGCTTTATCTACCATAAACGCTAGATAAAGCAGGGGTTGAGTCGCTTTTTTCGCGCCGGGCCAGGTGGCTTTAACAGCCATTTGCAGGCCAGGGATGGAGAACAGAGAAGATGCCTGATGTACGCATCAATCCGCGAGAGCGGCTGGTGCTCACGGCCATCATCGAGTTGTACATAGCTACCGGAGAGCCGGTTGCCTCGCAGGCGGTCGCGCATTTTTTCGCTGACCGGGAAGGCTTGAGCTCGGCCACCATTCGCAACGTGATGGCCACGCTGGGCGAAGCAGGGCTGCTGGATCAGCAGCACACTTCGGCTGGCCGCGTGCCAACCGCCGCCGCCTTCCGCTACTACGTTGAGCAGATTACCGAGCCTGGCCGCATGGCCGCCGGAGCACAACCGTCCAGCCTGGGCGCTGTGCCACAAGGCGCATCCTCATTGGGGTCGCCGTCCCTGAGCGAAGCGCGACGCGAGCAAATCGAAGAACGCTTTTCCGGCGTCACCAGTACTAATGATTATCTGGAGCGCACGTCGCATGTTCTAGCACTGCTTTCCAGCGGCCTCGGAGTCGCTCTTGCCAGCTCCACAACGGGCCAGATATTGGAACACATCCACTTTTCGCGACTTTCCACCGGACGAGTGCTTGCCGTGCTGGTTACCCAGGTAGGCGCAGTGCAGGATCGCGTGCTGGCGATGGACCGCGAATTGAACCAGATCGAGTTGGAGACAGCCGCACGCTACCTCAACGAGAACTTCCGCGGTTGGCCCATCGAGCGCATCCGTGCCGAAGTGGCCCGACGCGTCGAGTTGGAGCGCGAGGCATACCACCAGATGCTGGCCTCGGTCGAAGAACTTTGCCGCAAGGGGGCGCTGGCCGGGGGAGAAACCGGCCCGGCCATCTTTGTTGACGGCATGGCCAACCTCATCGCCGCAGAAGTTGACCGCGAGCGGATGCGCCAGATGCTGCTGGCTCTGGAAGCCAAACAGCGGCTAGTGGAGCTGCTCACCGCCTATGTGGACGGCCGCCAGCAGGAAGTGCGTGTGGTGGTGGGCCTCGGTATGGCTGGCCTAGATGAGGCCTCGCAAGCCATGCAGGACCTGGTGCTGATCGGCGCGCCGGCTCGCCTTCATGGCGCCAATTTGGGCACTGTAGCCGTTATCGCGCCCACGCGCATCCAATATCAGGAGATGATTCAGGCAGTGCGTTACATTGCAAAGCTCTCGGAGCGCCTGCTGGAAGTTCCTGCAGACTAACGGATGGGCTCGCATCGGACCCTGAGTGTTGTTCTCGATAAGCAAGAAAGAAGCCGGCACTTGCCGTGGAAATTATCATTGAATCAAACGACAGAGCTATTTCGGAGATCGCGTAGAACCATGCCAGAACAGGAATCAGAGTTAACCTTATCGGAAGAAGCGTCTGCCGCGGCTGCTGCGTCGGCTGGAGATTCCGTCATCGAAATGCCTGCGCATGCCACCGGCGAAGTCCAGCCCGCGGCCTGCGCGGAGCCAGTCACCCGTGAGCAGTTTGACCAGCTAAAGGCCGAGCGCGACCAGCTCCTCGACCGCCTTGCCCGGCTACAGGCGGAGTTCGAGAATGCTCGCAAGCGGGCCGAGCGCGCCAGAGCCGCTGATCGCGACTACGCCGTCGGCAGCGTGGTGGAGAAGTTTCTGCCGGTGATGGACCACTTTGAAATGGCGCTCAAGGCCGATGGCACCGCCGAGCAATTACGTTCCGGCGTCGAAATCATTGTGAAGCAGATGGAAGATGTTCTGCGCCAGTTGCATGTGACGGCGATCTCCGCCATTGGCGCGGAATTCGATCCCCACCAACACGAGGCGCTTGGCACCGTCGAGCGCCTTGACCTGCCCGACCAGCACGTGGCCGAAGAGGTTCGCCGCGGCTACAAGCTGCGCGACCGGCTCCTGCGCCCCGCTATGGTCCGCATCAACTCCAACCCGAAACAGACAAGCGAATGAGTGCCAATTTTAGGGTCTGCCATCTAATCTCCGGGGCCAGTGACCGGAGCCAATTTTTACGAGTTCTAGGAGCGAGGAGTGACGCATACCGGATGTCTGCTAGCGACGAACGACAACGAAATCGGGAAAATTGGCCAGGTCCCGCAGGGTTGCGGCGAAAATCGGGCCATACTTCGTTGTCGTCCTCGACGGTGGACCCGCCACAGCCTTCGGACTTCGACTCGTCTGACCCGATTTTCACTCGCAACACTGACCCCGGAGATTAGGTGACAGACCCTAAAGTGAGCAAAGCTGACTATTACGAGGTTCTGGGCGTTTCGCGCGATGCCAGCGACCAGGAATTGAAGAGCGCCTATCGCAAGCTGGCGATGAAGCACCACCCTGACCGCAACCCCGGCGACCATTCTGCGGAGGAGCGATTCAAGGAGGCCAGCGAGGCCTACCAGGTGTTGAGCGACTCCGACAAGCGCGCCGCATACGACCGCTACGGCCATGCCGGCCTCGGAGCGTCCGGCCAGGGATTCGGCGGACCTTTCGCCGGTGGCGTTGACATTAGCGACATCTTCGGCGATCTGTTTGGCGAAATGTTTTCTATGGGCGGCGGCCAGCGCCGCGCCACGCGCCAGCAGCGCGGCGACGACCTGCGCTTTGACCTGACCGTGGACTTCGAGGCCGCCATCTTCGGTCACGAAACCGAGGTCAAGATTCGCCACCTCGAGGCCTGCGGCACCTGCCACGGCAGCGGCAGCGCCAGCGGCCGCGGGCCCGCTACTTGCAGCCAATGCCAGGGCCGTGGGCAGATGCGCTACCAGCAGGGCTTCTTCGCCGTGGCCCGTCCATGCACGGCCTGCGGAGGCACCGGCCAGGTCATTCCCGATCCCTGCGCGGCTTGCCACGGCGAGACTCGCGTCACCAAAGAACTCAAGCTCAAGGTCAAGGTGCCGCCCGGCGTGGAGAGCGGAACCCGCATCCGCTACGCCGGCGAAGGCGATGCCGGCCGCGCAGGCGCGCCCTCGGGGGATCTTTATGTGGTGCTCTCCCTCCGGCGTCATGAGTTTTTTGAACGCGACGGCTACAACTTGCGCTGCGTCATCCCCATCAGCTTTCCCCAGGCCGCTCTGGGCGCTGAAATCGAGATTGCCGGCATCGGCGGCCCGGTCACTCTGAAGGTTCCCGAAGGCACGCCGAGCGGCAAGGAACTGCGCGTGCGCGGCAAGGGCATTCCGTTCCTCAACGAAAAGGGAACTGGCGACCTGATCGTGAAGGTGATGGTCGAGATTCCCCGCAAGCTCTCCCGCGCCCAGCGCGATATGGTCAGCCAACTGGCCGAATCGTTGGCCGTAGAAAACAAGCCGGCATCGGCTAGCCTCATCGAGAAGATGAAGGATTTGTTCAACTAGAAAGCCTCAACGCCGCTGCTCGGGAGAAACCAGCGCTTCGCGGTAAACTGGTTTCAGGTCTTGCACCTGCGAAAGTGGCGGAATTGGCAGACGCACCAGACTTAGGATCTGGCGGAGCAATCCATGGGGGTTCGAGTCCCCCCTTTCGCACCAACCCCACTCCCGCTCACCTGCCGGAGTAATTTGGAGAAACCATGAGCCCATCCGCGCAGCAGCCCCAAATGAACCTTGCCCAAACTCCCGATTACCGCGAGTCCTACGCCAACAGCGTGCAGATCCGCGTGAGCGTTTGGGATTTTCAACTGGTATTCGGCCTGGCCTCGAGCGACTCCCCCGACCAGATCACCATCCGCAACCACAATGCGGTTTTCCTCAGTCCGCAACAGGCCAAAGCCCTGTGGAACATGCTGGGACAGAATCTTGCGCAGTACGAGCAGGCCTTCGGCACGCTCAACCTGGAGCCGCAGAGCCACAACTTCCCGCAGGGACCGGTCAACTAGGGCCTGTTAACACTACTGGCGTAGCAGGCGGCGGGAGCCAGTTTTTCTCAGTTCGAGGAGTGAGGAGTGACGCATACCGGGTGTCTGTTAACGACGATTGACGAAGAAATGAGGAAAACTGGCCCCGGCCCCAGGGGTTGCGGCGCAAATCGGGCCATACGTTGTTGTCGTTTTCGGCTGTGGTCCCGCCACAGCCTTCAAACTCCGCCTAGTCTCCCACCCCGCGGACGAAGACCTGTCCGCGGGGGCCCCGGTT